>DASWOV010000014.1:0-13126 GCA_036398595.1 Granulicella sp. | reverse complement strand
ATTACCCTGCGAGCCGTACTCCGTCGTGCCTACGTCGTACACCCGGGTCGTCTGACAACCCAGCTTATCGAAGAAGCCCTTCACCATCTCGGCGGACTCGGGAATACCTTCACCCGAGTTCGAGATCGATGGCTGTTGAATCCAGTGCTGAAGGTTCTCTACGTGCTCATCGATGTGCTGGTCGATGTAATCGAATACCTTCATTACCTCGGGTGGAACCTTGCTGTAGTCCGGCTTCTGTCCGGCGGTGCCGTAAGGATTGATGCCCAGCTTCGGCTTCTCCTGAGTTGTCGCCTCAGACTTGGGTTTGGCATTGCATGAGGTCAGGCCGACTACCATGCCGGTCAACAGAACTGCTGCACACGGAACGCGCATTGCTCATTCTCCAGATCGTGCAAAAAGAAATTTAGTCCGAGGTCCAAGCTGTAGAGAACGGATTCAAGATGTAGCTCTCCTGACGCGGGAAAACACCCATCGTTCCGCCGGAGAACCCTGAACATCAAGCGGTCAAAACGCCGCACACCGGAGGAAAAAACCATAATCCTCAAATGAGTGGCAAAAAAAAATGTAGAAGCTTGCCGCCAAAGCTACTTGGAATTTCACAGCTTGTAAACAGAAAAGTGCAGGGGCCTTCAAAAAAGGAGATGCGCACGGAGTCTCCTCGCCCGTCCTTTACGGCAATGGGCTGCACAGACCCGCGCTCACGCCCGGCGTATGCAAGACCTCGGCTCCGGCCGCGCCGCCGCTACGAGCCATGTGCTGCTGGTACATGTGGTGTACCCGGCCGGAGAAGCTGTGTCACGGCATACACCGCCAGGTCGAAGCCACTGGAGAGAATCTCCATGGCCAGAAGTGTAGCCACCGAGGTCACTCCCCTACGGTAAAAGGGCAGTCAAAGAAATACGCCTAAACGACGACCTGCGGACATCTCCCCCGCGCGTGGAGGAGATGTCCGCAGGTGATCCAAAAGCGCAGATACGATCTACTGCACGGTGAACTTGTACTCGCCCTCCATGCGATGTCCATCGACGGCCACGTTGACCCAGTGCACAACATAGCTACCGGCGGGCAGCGCCGGAGCCATCAGCACAATCGTCTTTGCATCGCCCGGAGCGGGCTTTGAAACGTCCGTATTGAGAGACTTCCCTTTCTCATCGGTGAGCTGAATCGAGCTGAAGCGCGGCTCGACCTCTTCGGAAAAAGTAATGGAGATGGTCGTGGGCGCCTGGCCAACAGAGTCCGGCGCGGGGGTCATAACCTTCGGGTGGGCATGCGCGAGAGCCGTCTGCGCGGAGGACAGCGTGAACACAATAGCGGAAACAATCAAAACCAGCGACTTGGCATAGCGATTCATGGGTCGATCTCCTGTATTGGTGAAATGCGGCGAGGTTCGTCGGCGACGAGCAGGCAGAGTCACACGCCGGATCGGCAGGACAGCCTCTGCGGAAGCAACCGGGCTTACAGGAAGAAGGAGATGGGAGGACCGCGCTTTTGACGGGAGCGGCTGCGGGCGATGCGGAGCTTCGACTCGGTCTGAGCGGCTACGGCCGGATGCGCCACCAGGTCGGCAAAGATGGCCTGAGCCGCAGGAGGTCCAAAGGCATGGCTGTGACCGTCGGCTACCACGGAAGGAGAGTATGGACACCGCACGGCGGGCGCACGGAACCACGGATCATGATTACCCGACTGATCCTTGTCCTCTGCGCTGCCCATACAGTGATGCGCTCCACTGCGCCGGCAACACACAGGCACAGCGGCATCGCCCTCTGCCAGGACAAACAGAGGCAGAACTGCCGGCAGACCGAAGACGGCCAGCAACACAATGGCAAGGAGTCGCGTCAATGCGCTCATTAAAGCATCGCTCAGACCATTCGGCAATAAGCAATAAGCAATTCAAGACTCCGATGCCGGAGATGTCTGCCTTGTGCAAAACAATAATTTAGAGAGGGGATAAAAAGAGATCGCTTGCAGACTACTTGATTTTGGTAGCGTTACCGGGGCTCGAACCCGGACTCTTCGCCTTGAGAGGGCGACGTGTTAACCAGTTACACCATAACGCCAAAGTAGGTTCCGCAGACGTTGCATCTACGGCAGAAGCGACTCATTCAGTATAACAGCGGCGGAAGAAAAATGCCACGTTACAGGCCGAGCTTTTTGACCTCGTCGTTGTAATACTTGCGGTACAGGATGTCCCATTCCTGCGAGCCCTCGACGATGATTTTGCGCTGCGAGGCGATCTTCTGGCGAGCGCCCTGGTCGAGCTTCAGCTCGTCGGTCAGCAGCTTCTCGAGCGCCTTGCGGGCCTCCTGACGGATCGTGTTGCGATCCTCGAGGAAACCTACCTCGTCGATCTCGGCGAGCGTGTCGGCGACCGTATGCGCCAGCTTGTTCAGCTTGTCGCGGGAGATTCTCATAGCACCGCCTTGTACTTGCGCGCGAGCTCCATCTTGACCTTCTTGAACATCTCCGGATAGCTCGCGCCAGTCTTCCGCATATCTTCCTGGAAGGCCTCGAGGATGACGCGCACCTCATCGTTGATGCGGTCCTCGAGCGAGAGCTCGTCGACCAGGGCATTGGCGACGCGCTCGTTGACGAGAGCAGGCTTCGCCGTTTCGATCATCTTCGCTTCGAGGAGATGCTTGACCGTCTGGCGCGCCAGGTATCCGACGTAATCTTTCGAGAAAATCATTGACTTTCCTTGACTATACCACGCATAAGGATAGCAATCCGAGTCCCTTCCGGCGCTTTGCTCATGCGGGATCGATGTGTTTCTGCGACAATCATTCATCGATGCAACCTGACAATCTCATCACGATCAAAGACGACATGGTGGCCTTTATCGCCGGGCACGGCCTGCGACGGTTTACGGGCTATGTCGACGAGGAGGTCCCTTCGGTCCTCTTCGAGGAAGATAACGCGGACGGCTGGAAGGACTTCGTCGAGCATGCGAAGGAGGCGGGCGCCGCCTTCGTCACCATGAGCGAGGTCGTGCTGGAGAAGGCAGACGTTGTGCTGTTGCTCGAGCACATCCAGGAGCAGAGCTTCCCGGACAACGACAGCCGAGAGATCGAAGAGGCCGAGAGCCTGATTCACCACGTCGGCAAGGTCGGCTACCTGCAGCTTGGGTTTGCCCACCAAGGCGTGATGTTCCTCTATGAAACCTCGACCGAGTGGTACGACCGGTTTCAGCAACTGATGGAGACGGTGACGGAGCTTGGCGGCGTCATCGTAGACGACAGCGACGACGAGTAATCCAACACAACCGCGGTGGTCCGAGATCGCGGTCGAGGACGCGGCGGTTTCGCAACTGGCCGGGCTGATCGGCTGCCCGGCGGCGATTGCGCGCATTCTTGCGGCTCGCGGCATCGCGGATGCAGCCTCAGCGGAGAGGTTTCTGCGGCCGTCGCTGGCGCATCTGCATCCGCCGCTGGCGATGCTCGGCATGCCCGAGGCCGTGGAGCGCATCCGGCTGGCTGTGCAGCGCGGCGAGCCCATGCTGATCTACGGCGACTACGACGTGGACGGCACCATTGCCACAGTGCTGCTGATGACGGCCATCGAGCGCATTGCTCCCAAAGAAACACCCGCCCGCGTGAGCTGGCATGTGCCGCACCGCATCCGCGAGGGCTATGGGATGCAGGCTGGCGTGCTCGGCAAGGCTGCCGAGGATGGGGTCCGGCTGGTCATCAGCGTCGATACGGGGATTCGCGCCTTTGCCGCTGCCGCCGAAGCGAAGCAGCTTGGGCTGGACCTGATCGTGACCGATCACCATCTGCCGGACGAGGTCGAAGGCGTTCCCGAGGCGCTTGCCGTCATTAACCCGGCGCAGGCGGCCTGCGGCTATCCCTTCAAATCGCTCTGCGGAGCGGCGGTCGCCTTCAAACTTGCCCATGCGCTGCTGGCCTCCGCTGCGGAGACGCCCGAGCAGCAGAAGAGGCTCGAAACGGTGCTGCTTCCCTCTTTCTTGAAGCTGGTTGCGATTGCGACCATTGCGGATTCGGTACCGCTGGTGGGAGAAAATCGCACCATCGCATGGCTTGGCCTGCGCGAACTGCGCAATCCGGTGCAGCCGGGGCTGCGCGCGTTGATGGAGGTGGCCAAGTTGCCTCTGGATGCGGCTCCCAGCGCGACCGAGGTTGGCTTCCGTCTGGCTCCGCGCATCAATGCGGCGGGCAGGATGGACGTCGCGGATGATGTGGTGGAGCTTTTTCTGACCCGCGATCCCGAGCGGGCGCGTGAGCTGGCGGAGCGGCTGGATCAACTCAATCAGGAGCGTCGCGCCACCGAGGCCGCCGCGCTCGACGCCATCGAAAAGGCATTGGCGGATCGCTGCGGCAAGGACGGCGAGTTCCCCGCCGAGTGCATCATCCTCGACCATCCCGAGTGGCATCGCGGGGTGATCGGCATCCTTGCGTCCCGGGTGGTCGACCGCACCGGGCGCCCCGCGCTGGTCGTCACGCACGATGAGGGGCAGGCGCATGGGTCGGGCCGATCAGTGGAGGGCTTTCACCTGCTCGACGCCCTGACCATCGCCGACGGACACACGGACGGGCCGATCTTTACGCGCTTCGGCGGACATGCGCACGCCGTAGGCTTTTCCCTGCCCTCCGACAACCTGCCCGAGCTGCGGCGGCGCATGAATGGAATCACCGGAGAGTCGCTCTCGCTGGAAGCGCTGTATCCGCAGAGGGAGTGCGACGCCGAGATCCGGCTGGCGGAGATTACGCCCGGGCTGTGGGAGTGGCTGAACCGCTGCGCCCCCTTCGGGAACGCTCACCCGGAGCCGGTATTTTTAACGCGGGCAGTAACGCTGACGGGTCCGGTACGCATCCTTAAAGAGCGGCATATCGGGCTGGAGGTGGCCGAGGACGGCGGACGTACCCGGCGGAGCGCCGTCGGCTGGAGCCGCGCCAGCCGCAGGACCGGGTGGCCGGACCTTTGTGTGCAACTGGGGCTGCAACAAAACTCCATCGTCGACATCGTCTACCGCATCACAGAGAACAGGCACGCAAACTTCGGCGGCCTTCAGCTTGAACTCATCGATCTCTGGGTATCCTAAAAAGACCTGCTTCGTTTCCGGTGCATCCGCGTCTTATATACTGGCCTTTGGATTCTTTACCTTACGGACACACATGCCTACCACGACAACAGAAAAGCGGCTCAATCCGGCGGTGACGTGGGGCGGTATCCTGGTCGCTGTAATCCTTGCCGTTGTGCTGATCCGCTCCTTCACCCGCGAGGTGCTGGGAGTGCGTGTCGCTCCGGTGACACACCAGGACCTGCTGAGCACGGTTTCCACCAACGGCAAAGTCGAGCCGATTGAGGAGTTTCAGGCCCATGCCTCCGCTCCCGGCATCGTCAACAAGATCTATGTCAACGTCGGCCAGAGGGTAAAGTCGGGCGATCTGCTCCTCAGCATGCAGGACGCCGATGCTGTCTCCCGGCTGGCGACGGCGACCTCCGCCCTGCGCAACGCCGAGGCCACCAACGCCGACCTCGCACAGGGCGGTTCAAAGGAAGAGCGGCTGCAGATGGCCGGCGACCTGAACCGGGCGCAGCTTCAGCAGCAGCAGGCCGCACGCGACCTTGCCGCGCTGCAGGCGCTCCAGCAGAAGGGCGCGGCCTCGCCGGGCGAGGTGCAGGCGGCGCAAGAGCGGCTGCAAATGGCCGACTCCACCCTGAAGAGCCTCCGGCAGCGCTCGGCGGATCGCTACAGCGACACCGACAGAGCTCGCGCGCAGGCGCAGCTTGCGGACGCGAAGGCCGCCGTCGCCTCGGCGCAGAGCGGCTACGCCAGCGCGAACATCCGCGCACCCTTTGCCGGAACTGTGTACTCCATCCCCGTCTCCGAGTATGACTTTGTGCCCGGCGGCGAGGACCTGCTCGATGTAGCCGACCTGAACCGCATCCAGGTGCGCGCCTACTTCGACGAGCCGGAGATCGGCAAGCTGGCCGTGGGACAGCCGGTAAAGATCGTCTGGGACGCGAAGCCACTGCAGACGTGGCACGGGCATATCAGCCGCGCCCCGACGACGGTCATCACATACAACACGCGCAACGTCGGCGAGTGCCTCATCGCCGTGGACGACACCAAGGAAGACCTGCTGCCGAATACGAACGTGACCGTGACGGTCACGACCTCGCAGCGCTTCAACGTCCTCAGTATCCCCCGCGAGGCACTGCATACGGATGGCGACCGCAACTATGTCTTCCGGGTCGTCAACAACAAGCTCGTGTATACGCCGGTGCAGATCGGCGTCGTCAACCTGAACCGCGTCGAGATCACCGACGGGCTGACGGAGAAGGACACCGTGGCGTTGAGCGCCACCAGCAACCGCGATCTTGCAAACGGCCTCGAGGTTAAGCCTGTCGAATGAGCATTCCCCCCAGGACCGGGTCTGCATTACGCCGGTCTGCTGTGTGCCTCCTGCTCCTGACCGGCCTTTCGCCGTTCGCGTCGGCCGACATGGCCTCCGCCGGGAAGGCGCTGGCGCAGGGACGCGCCGACGATGCCGCCCGGCAGCTGGGCACGCTGGTCGCCGCGCAGCCCTCCGATCCGCAGACGCACCAGCTTCTCTGCCGCGTCTACTACGCCGAGGAGATGGCGGACGCGGCCATCAAGGAGTGCGAGCAGGCCGTCTCGCTCGCACCGGATGACAGCGGCAACCAGCTCTGGGCCGGAAAGGCCTACGGGCTGAAGGCCTCGAGCGCCGGGCCGTTCGCCGGTCTGAGCCTGGCGAAGAAGGTCCGCACCTCCTTTGAGCGCGCCGTCCAGCTTGACGCCCGCAATATTGCCGCGGCCAGCGCTCTGGGCGAGTATTACGTCGAGGCTCCTGGACTGGTCGGCGGCGGCCTCGACAAGGCCGAGCGGCTCGCCTCGCAGGTCGAGGGTGTATCCCCCGTGGCGGCGCACCGTCTGCGCGGCATGATCGCGGAAAAGCGCAAGGACACCGCCAAAGCCGAGGACGAGTACCGGCAGGCCATCGCCGCCAGCCATAACAGCGCGGAGGCGTGGGTCGATCTGGGCAACTTCTATCAGCGGCAGAAGCAGCCGGACCAGGTTGTCAGCGCAATGCAGTCGGCTCTTGACGCTGACCGCGCCCGCGACGCGGCCCTGATGGACATTGCCAGCATCCTTTCCGATGCGAATCGCTCTGCTGACGTGGCAGAGCGTGCGCTTCGCCTTTACCTTGCCTCCCCGAACAAGTCCGAGGAGGCTCCCGCCTTCCGCGTCCACGTGCAGCTTGGCAAGCTGCTGGCGCAGAGGGGTGACCACAACGGAGCGCGCCAGGAGTATCAGGCTGCGCTTGCGCTCGCCAGCGGCTATGCTCCAGCCAGAAAGGCGCTCGAAGGTGGGTAATCCCGAACGCGATACCATGGACCTTGACTGTCTTCGAGGGGTTCTCTACCGACGAATGTCGCTCATGCTCCGCACCGCTGCCCTTGCCTGCGCTGTCGCCTTCTCGTGCGCTCCCGCGCAGGCGCAGCTCACATTCTCCTCGGCCATCAATCTTGCGTTGGGCAACAGCCCCCGTATCAAGGCCGCCGAGGCCGACGTCGCCAAGGCGCAGGCGGCGCTCTCGCAGACGCGGGATGTGTACATCCCCAGCGTGGTGATCGGCTCCGGCGTCGGACCGCCGCCGTACGGCTTCCCCCTGGGACAGCCCTCCATCTACAACGTTCAGGCCTCGTCGCTGGTCTTCAACTTTTCGCAACGAGACTACATCCGCTCCGCGCGCGCCGCGTTGAACGCCGCGAACTACGCTCTGAAGGACGCCCGGCTGGCCGTAGCCGAGGAGACAGCCAACACCTATCTCGCGCTTGACCGCGACCTGCAACGCGAGTCGGCTCTGCGCGAGGAGAACGGCTACTCCACGCGGCTGGTCGGGATCGTGCAGGACCGGCTCGACGCCGGGCAGGACAACCGCATCGACCTGACGACCGCCAAACTGACCGACGCGCAGATTCACCTCTCCCGCCTGCATGATGAGGACGAAACCGACATCGACCGCGACCGCCTCGCTAAGCTGACCGGCCTGCCCTCTGAAGGGCTGACGACCGTCAGCAGCAGCATTCCCGCGATTGAAGGCCCGGTTCCTTCCTCCAGCCTGAGCGGCCTCGAGAACAGCCCCGGCATCAAGGCCATGTACGAGCAGGCCCGCGCCAAGCAGCAGCAGGCCTTCGGCGACGCCCGCTATGAGTGGCGGCCGCAGATCGCGCTCGGAGCGCAGTACAGCCGCTTCGCCTACTACGCCAACTACTCCGACTACTACTCACACTTCCAGCAGAACAACGCCGAGATCGGCGTGCAGATCACGCTGCCCATCTTCGACATGGTGCACCGGGCCAAGGCGCGGGAGTCCGCCGCCGACGCCTCGCACGCGCTACACGACGCCGACATGCAGCGCGACCAGTTCCTGAACGGACGCCTGCGCCTGCGCCACGCCGCCGAGGAGCTGTCTGCCCGCGTGCAGGTGGCCGAGCTGGATCAGCAGCTCGCTCAGCAACAGCTCGATGCGATGAGCGTGCAGCTTCAGTCCGGCAGCGGCAACCCGAATGCTCCGCTGATGACCCCCAAGGACGAGCAGAACGCCCGCATCTCCGAGCGGCAGAAGTACATCGGCCTGCTCGATACCACGCTGCAGCTCCGGCAGACGCAGATCAGCCTGCTGCGCCAGACAGGGCAGCTTGAGGGCTGGGTACACGCGCTCATTACCGCCTCAACCTCCTCGGCTACGGCCGAGCTTACGCGGCCCTAGAACGCGATTCCGTTATGACACCCAGGCTGCTCGTCCGCATCCGCTCCGTGCTGCTCGCCATCTCGGCGGTCTTTCTGCTTTCGGTGATCGCGGTCGGCCTTCGCCGCGATCATCGTGTCGAGTCGGGCTTCGTTGCGCTGCAGACCGGCGCCGCGGCACAGGATGTTCTGGCCAGCCTCGGCCGCCCCTCGCAGACGAACGGCTCCTGCGCGACCTATGGCGCGAGGCCGCAGGATCACTGCGATCACGTGCTGGTCTGGCGGTCCTCGTTTGCGCCGATCCTGACCCGCTACTGGCTGGTCTTCGTGGACGCCGCAGGCAAGATGCAGGCTACCTCGCGGCAGGTTCCGCATTAGCGGGAGGAATCAGCACAGGCGACAGTCCCCCGTTTGCTGAGTGGTAAACTATAAGGTAGCGATGAAGCCCCTAAAGACACTTTTTCTGAACCCGCCCTCCTTCGAGAAGTTCGACGGCGGCGCCAGCTCCCGCTGGCCCGCTACCCGCGAGATTGAGTCCTACTGGTACCCTGTGTGGCTCACCTACCCCGCAGGCATGCTCGAGGGCTCCCGTCTGATCGACGCTCCGCCGCACCACCTCTCCTGGCAGGATGTCGTCGGCATCCTGAAGGACTACGAGTTCCTTGTGCTCTTCACCAGCACGATGGGCTGGGATGGCGATCTGAAGATGGCTGGCATCATCAAGCAGACCTATCCCAACATCAAGATCGCTTTCGTCGGCCCGCCGGTGACGACCTCGCCCGAGAAGGCGCTGAACGATCAGCCTGCCATCGACTTCATCTGCCGGCGCGAGTTCGATTTCTCCGTCGTGGACTTTGCCAACGGCAAGCCGCTGAACGAGATCCTCGGCATCAGCTATAAAGATGCAAGCGGAGTCATCCAGCACAATCCGGACCGCCCGCAGGTCACACCCGAGCAGCTCGACGAGATGCCCTGGGCCACCGACATCTACCACCGCGATCTCGACGTCACCAAGTACAACGTGCCGTTCCTGCTGCATCCCTACATTGCGCTCTACTCGACCCGCGGTTGCCCTGCGCAGTGCACCTTCTGCCTGTGGCCACAGACTCTCTCGGGCCACGCATGGCGCAAGCGGTCTACCGATGACGTCGCCGCCGAGATGAAGTCCGCGAAGGAGAAGTTCCCCCACGTCAAGGAGTTCTTCTTCGACGACGATACCTTCAACATCCAGAAAGCGCGCACCATCGAGCTGTGCGAGAAGCTGAAGCCGCTCGGCCTGACGTGGTCCTGCACCTCGCGTGTGACCACCGACTACGACACGCTGAAGGCGATGAAGGACGCGGGCTGCCGCCTGCTGATCGTCGGCTTCGAGTCCGGTGACCCGCAGATCCTCAAGAACATCAAGAAGGGCGCCACCGTGCAGCGTGCGCTCGACTTCGCCCGCGACTGCGCCAAGCTCGGCCTTGTCATCCACGGCGACTTCATCCTCGGCCTGCCCGGCGAGACGAAGGAGTCCATCCGCAACACCATCGAGTTCGCCAAGCAGCTCGACTGCGAAACCATTCAGGTTTCCATCGCGCACGCCTTCCCCGGCACCGAGTTCTTCGACTACGCCAAGGAGCGCGGCTTCATCACCAACGAGGCCATGAACGACGATGGCGGCCACCAGATGGCGCACATCGAGTACCCCGGCCTGCCGGTCGAATACGTCATGGAGATGGTGCACAAGTTCTACGACGAATACTACTTCCGCCCGAAGGCCGCCTTCCGCGTCGTCTGGCAGGCCATCGTCAACCGCGACGTGCCGCGCCTATACGACGAGGCGAAGAGCTTTATGAAGCTCCGCTCGCAGCGTAACAAGGCCGTGAAGCAGGCCAACGCCGCCAAGGCGCAGGAATCCGTCAGCATGAATGCCTAGGCAATCTCCATCAGGGGCCGGAGCTCTCCGGCCCCTGCCTGTACCCTCTTCGCCACTCCTTTCCACATAAAATCTCCATAAACTAACAAAATGGATAAGTTTGTAGTCCGTGGCGGCAATCCGCTGCTCGGCACCGTCAAGATCTCCGGCGCGAAGAACTCCGCGCTTCCCTGCATGGCCGCCGCCATCCTCACCGAGGACGAGGTCATCCTCGAGAACATCCCCCAGGTCCACGACATCGAGACGGAGCGCAAGTTGCTGGTCAGCATGGGCGCCGAGGTGGAGCTAGGTTATGGCCGAGCGCAGCATCGCACCAGCATCCAGTGCGGCATCCTTTCGGACCCGGTGGCCAAGTACGAGATCGTCAAGACCATGCGCGCCAGCGCACTGGTGCTGGGGCCGCTCATCGCCCGCACCGGTATCGCCCGCGTTGCCATGCCCGGCGGCTGCGCCATCGGCGGACGTCCTATCGACCTGCACATCAAGGGCCTTGAAGCAATGGGCGCGACAATCTCGCAAGACCATGGCTATCTGGAGGCCAGAGCAGATCGCCTGAAGGGCGCGCACATCGTCTTCGACAAGATCACCGTCACCGGCACAGAAGACCTGCTGATGGCCGCCGTGCTCGCCGATGGCGAGACGCTCTTCGAGAACTGCGCCCGCGAGCCTGAAGTCACCGACCTCGCTGCGCTGCTGACGGCGATGGGCGCGAAGATCGAGGGCGCAGGCACCTCGACCATCCGCGTGCAGGGCGTCTCGAAGCTGCATGGCGCTCGCCACCGCATCAACCCCGACCGCATCGAGGCAGGCACGTACCTGATCGCCGGAGCCATCACCGGCGGCGACCTGAACGTGGATAGCTGCGAGCCGGAGCACCTGGGCGCGCTGATCTCGAAGCTCGAGGAGTGCGGCGTCCGTATCGACGTGGGCAAGGAACACATCCGCGTGCGCTCCGAGGGCACCGGCCTGAAGGCCGCCGACATCACGACCGAAGAGTACCCCGGCTTCCCCACCGACATGCAGGCGCAGTTCATGGCGCTGGCCACGCAGGCCGAGGGCACCTCCAACATCGTCGAGAACATCTTCGAGAACCGCTACATGCATGTGCAGGAACTGATCCGCATGGGCGCGAACATCACGGTGCAGGGCCGCACGGCCACCGTGCGCGGCAAGACGCCGCTGCAGTCGGCTGCGGTAATGTGCTCGGACCTGCGTGCCTCGGCCGCATTGGTGCTTGCGGCGCTGGTTGCGGATGGAGAGACGATCCTCGACCGCGTGTACCACATCGACCGCGGCTACGAACGGCTGGAGGAGAAGCTCCGCGGCCTCGGCGCGCAGATTCGCCGCATGGGCGATGTCTTCGGCAAGAAGTAGGTAGTTCACGCTACAGCAAACAAAAAGCCCTTCCTTACGGAAGGGCTTTTTGTTTGCTTACTGCGGGATTATGCCTCGAACTCCATCTCCGGCTTCGGCAGGATATCCTTCGGTCCGGCCATCCAGACATAGAGCGTCGGCAACAGGAAGAGGCTGATGATGAGGTCGGAGATGAGACCGCCGACGATGACCACGGCAAACGGCCTCTGCGAGTCGGACCCGATACCGTGCGAGGTCGCAGCGGGCAGCAGGCCGAGCGTGGCGACGAGCATCGTCATCATAATCGGCCGCAAGCGCAGCACCGCGCCTTCGACCGCCGACTCCTCGATGGAATGGCCGCGCACCCGCATCTGGTTGATGTACTCAAGCATGATGACGCCGGTCTGCACGGAGACACCGAACAGCGCAAGGAAGCCCACGCCGGAGGACACGCTGAAGTTCGTATGCGTGACCCACAGCGCCAGCGTGCCGCCGATAGGCGCGATGACCACGTTCGCCATGATGAGCATCGCCCACTTGAACGAGCCGAACATGGAGTACAGGATGAAGAAGATCAGCCCCACCGTGATGGGCACGACAATGGCCAGACGGCGCGCCGAGCGCTTCTGGCTGGCATACTCGCCCGCCCAGTCGAGCTTATAGCCCGGCGGCAGCTTCACCTGCGTCGTGACCTTGTGGATGGCCTCTTCAACCGCGCCGCCGAGGTCGCGGCCGCGCACGCTGTACTTGATGGCGACGTAGCGCTGGCCGGCCTCGCGGTAGATTTCGGCGGCGCCGTCCTCGGTGCTGGCGTGGGTGAGCTGGGCGAGGGAGACGCGCTCGCCGGAGGGGGAGAGGAGGCGGATGTTGCTGATGGCCTCGGGGGTGTTGCGGTACTGATCCTGGTAGCGGGCGGTGAGGTCGTAGCGGGCCTCGCCCTTGAGGACCTGGGTGACGGCGTTACCGCCGACGGCGGTCTGGATGGCGTCCTGGATGTCGGAGACGTTGATGCCGTAGCGGGCGGCGGCGACGCGATCGACGGTGTAGTTGAGGTTGGGCTGACCGATGACGCGGAAGAGGCCGAGATCCTTGACGCCGCGGACGGTGCCCATGATGTT
>DASWOV010000013.1:0-2239 GCA_036398595.1 Granulicella sp. | reverse complement strand
CGTTCCAATAGAAACCAGTCACCCTCAGCTATTTTCTTGCGAATAACGGCTCTCGGGAATATCGGGTTGAAGAGTGCATGGCACTGACAGTTCCTCATCAGGGAATATCGGGTTGGAGGTTGGTGCAAGCAGCGCAGACGTAGAAGCGGGCGAGGCCACCACGATAAAGAGACAGATACGGCTCGCCGGCCTCAATCACGCGTCCGCAAGAGGGATGCCATGAACCGCCTTGGCAGAACTGCCATTTCCGAGCCGTGCGAACGATGTCGCTATGCTGCCTGCCATATCCCTTAGGGATCGGCTTGGCGATGCCGGGAAATGGAGCGCTCCTCATATTCCCGCTCCCTCGTTGAAGGCGAGGCCACGCCACTTAGCGAGCAGGGGCAGCGCCCAAGCAGCCTGTGATGCGATCAGCGCCGTCCCACTGGTCTGCCTTGGAAAAACTGGTCCAATTCTGAAGAGAGCCCCGTGGGGCACAGGAGTTGGAGAAACGTATGGGACGTCAGCGATTTACGCCGGAGCAGATCATCGCGAGGCTGCGTGAGGTGGATGTGTTGGTCGGCCGTGGATCGACAGCGGTCGAGGCCTGCCGGCAGGTCGGTATCTCGGAGCAGACGCTGTATCGGTGGCGCAAGGAATATGGCGGCCTGAAGGTAGATCAGGCGCGGCGGATGAGGGTCTGGAGCGGGAGAATGCGCGGCTGAAGAAGCTGGTGGCGGATCTCTCGCTCGACAAGCCTGTCCTGAGCTTCGCCGAAGGGGCGATCCTGCAAGAGGCGTCGAAGCTGACTTTTTGAGCCCCTCCCGCCGCCGTGAGGCGATCGAGCAGGTCCGCCGTGCGTTGCCGGTATCGGAGCGGCGGACCTGTCAGGTTCTCGGTCAGCATCGCTCGACGCAGCGTCACCGCCCCAGGGACGATGCCGACGAGCAGCGCCTGACCGCGGACATTGTCGCACTGGCCAAGGATTATGGCCGCTACGGCTATCGCCGCATCCATGCGCTGCTGGGCCATGCCGGCTGGCAGGTCAGTTTGTCGGTGGTCGAGCGGATCTGGCGGCGGGAGGGTCTCAAGGTGCCGAAGCGGCAACCGAAGCGCCGTCGGCTATGGCTGGGCGACGGGTCGTGCATCCGGCTGCGCCCGCAGCATCGCGGGCATGTTTGGTCCTACGACTTCGTCGAGGATCAGACGCACAACGGACGCAAGTTCCGGATGCTCAACATCATCGACGAGTTCAGCCGCGAATGCCTGGCAATGGTGCCGCTGCGACGGTTCCGGTCGAACGACGTCATCGACGTGCTGGCCGATCTGTTCATCGAGCACGGGCCGCCCGAGCATATCAGGTCCGACAATGGTCCCGAGTTCGTCGCCAACGCTGTGCGTGAGTGGCTCGGCCGTCTCGGCGTTACCACCCTCTACATCGAGCCGGGCAGCCCGTGGGAGAACGGCTATATCGAAAGCTTCAATGCCCGCCTGCGGGATGAGCTGCTCAACGGCGAGATCTTCTACAGCCTCGAAGAGGTGCGGATCGTCACCGGCTGGTGGCGCGACCATTACAATCGACTGCGCCCGCATAGCAGTCTGGGCTATCGCCCGCCGGCACCGGAGCCTGTGAAGATGCCAGCCTGGCCGCTCGGCTCCGCTGCGCTCCGCCTCCCGTCCAGGCTGGCATCGCAACCGCCCATCAACTAACTATGCACCCGGACCAGTCATCGCGGGCAGTCCACAATTGGCTGGCCCCCGCAATGGCGGGACGGCGTCTATGACTATCATCACTATCACTCGACCGCGCATGAGGCGCTCGGCGTGGCCGGGGGCTCGGCGCGGTTGATCCTCGGCGGTCCTGACGGCCGCGCGGTGGACGTTGCTGCCGGCGATGCCCTGGTGCTCCCGGCGGGCACCGGCCATTGCCAAACGGAGGCAAGCGAGGATTTCCTTGTGGTCGGCGCTTACCCGCCCTTCGACATCGTGCGTGAGGGCGAGGACAGCTACCGGATCACGCTTGCGGTCGCCGGCTTCGCGCCCAACGAGATCGAGATCGTCGCCCAGCAGAACCAGCTCAATGTTACCGGCAAGCGCGCCGAGGACGCGGACAAGGGCGAGTATCTGCATCGTGGGATCGCGACCCGCGCCTTCGAGCGGCGCTTCCAGCTCGCCGACTTCGTCGAAGTGTGGAATGCCCGCTTCGAGAACGGCCTGCTCTCGATCGAGCTGAAGCGCGTCGTCCCCGAGGCGATGAAGC
>DASWOV010000012.1:0-212170 GCA_036398595.1 Granulicella sp. | reverse complement strand
ACTCTCTCCGAGCGGAGGAGCGATGAGCTTTTTGACTTTTCTCTTAGAGGTTGGCCAGGAATTGAAATGCGGGGCTGGCCTTTTGGGCGACTTGCTCCGAATCTCATGTTCCCTGCGGCCAATGGCCTTCAGGAGAGAGTTGACACCGGTACGCGTTTGTTCTGTCCGGTTGTCGTGGCGTCAAAGGGCTCGTCCCTCAACCACTCTGCATGAAATTCAAATCTGCCGAAGCAGACTGGAATGTTTAAGGAATATCACAGCACCGGAGGCTGTGCAACCGGACCACACGCGCAGCTAAACCTCCTTCGCTGCGCGCAGGTCCTCGTCCTTCGTCTCCGGGATCAGCGCCACGCCTACCAGCGTCAGCGCCGCCGAGGCCGCAAGGTAGTAGCCGACATATTGCAGCCCATAGGTCTTTGCAAGATACGTTGCGATGTACGGTGCCAGCGACGCGCCCACGATGCCCGCAAAGTTGAATGCCAGCGAGCTTCCCGTGTAGCGCACCGATGTCGGGAACAGCTCCGAGACGACGGTGCCCAGCGGGCCGTAGGTCAGGCCCATCAGCGCGAGGCCCAGCGCCATCATGCCCACAGCCCCGGCTGTGCCCGCGGTGAACATCGGGGCCAGCACAAAACCGTATAGGCCGATCAGCACCGTCACCCAGAACATCACGCGCTTACGTCCCTTCTCGGCCAGCAGCGCCGAGATCGGGATCATGATCGCAAAGAAGAAGATGTCCGCAAGCTGCATCAGCAGGAACTGCTCCCGGCTGTACTTGAGCGCCGTCGTACCCCACGAGAGCGCGAAGACCGTCATCAGGTAGAAGAGGACGAAGGTCGCAAGGCATACGAGGATGCCTGCCACCAGCGCCTTTGTGTGGTCGCGGAAGATCGTCAGCATAGGCACCTCGACCTGCTCGCGCCGCGCCAGCGACTCGGTGAAGACGGGCGTCTCGGTGATTGTCAGGCGCACGTATAGTCCCACGATCACCAACGCCGCGCTCGCCAGGAACGGCAGACGCCAGCCGAAGGCGAAGAACTGCTCGTTAGTCAGCCATTTAGACAGCACCAGGAAGACGCCGCCCGAGAAGAGGAAGCCCACCGGAGCACCAAGCTGCGGAAACATGCCGTACCACGCCCGCTTGTTGGGAGGAGCGTTCTCAATGGCCAGCAGCACAGCGCCACCCCACTCGCCGCCCAGACCGATACCCTGCCCGAACCGGCACAGCGCCAGCAGCAGCGGAGCCAGCACGCCGATCTTCGAGTAGGTCGGCAGTATGCCGATGCCCACCGTCGAGAGGCCCATGGTCAGCAGCGCCAGCACCAGCGTCTTCTTGCGGCCGATGCGGTCGCCGAAGTGCCCGAACAGCGCCGAGCCGATAGGCCGCGCCAGAAAGGCGATACCGAAGGTCGCCAGCGAGGCCAGTACGGCCGCTGCGGCATCCGTCGCCGGAAAGAACATCTTCGGGAAGACCAGCACCGCGGCCGTCGCGTAGATGTAGAAGTCGAAGAACTCAATCGTCGTGCCGATCAGGCTGGCAAACAGCACCTGCCCCGGCGTATTGATCCGCTTACCTGTCTGTGTATTCATTGCGAATACACACAAGCGAATCACATACGCGGCACGATGTCCAGTAAGCCGAGGCCGAACCTCACGATTGGCACTATTTGAAGGAGGCTGCGCTCTTCTTCAGAAACCGCGCGTTGCACTCTTTGCACCGGAACGGCCATAGATTAAAGAAGCTCAGCGGATATTCGAACCATCGCCGCCGCGACCGCACGATAGTATTGCTACCGCATCGGGAACAAAGTGTCGCCGTCATCGCCCACCCTCTCGTTCGTAATCGCCCGGGAAGATACTGCGCCGTCTTGCTCTGACTCAAAAAGTCTCTGGAAGACTTACAGTACATGGTTTCCGGGGGATTCGCTACCGGTGCTCCGAAAGATTCGCGGTCATTTTCAGAGACAATCCGGGACTCATCGCCACCACAGGATGCGCTCCATCATCCAGAGCGCCCCCTGGTTGCACAGAAGGCAGAAGCACAATGGACGCCGCTAGACTGCGACCGTAAATGTATCCTCGCTACGGGTCACGGCGCGATAGAGCGTGTCCCGCTCGAAGGGCACCCTACCTGCCTCTTCGATCAGGCGCACCAGATCAGCCCGCCGCATGCCCTGCGGGGTCGTGGCCCCGGCGTTGTGGTAGATCTTCTCTTCGATCACGGTTCCGTCGACATCATCGGCCCCGAAGCGCAGCGCGATCTGCGCCATCTTCGGCGTGACCATCTGCCAGTAGCTCTTGATGTGCGGAAAGTTGTCAAGCATCAGGCGACCCACGGCGATCTGCTTGATGTCCGTCATGCCGGTCGTCTTCGGGATATGCCCGAGCGCCGTGTTTTCCGGATGAAAGGCCAGCGGAATGAAGGTCTGGAAGCCGCCTGTCTCGTCCTGCACAGCGCGCAGCTTCAGCAGGTGATCGACACGGTCCTCATCGTTCTCGACGTGACCGTAGAGCATCGTCGCATTGGACTTGAGGCCCATTTTGTGCGCCAGCCGCGCCGTCTCCAGCCACTCGCCGCCGTCGATCTTGTGGTCGCAGATGATGTGCCGCACGCGGTCTGCAAAGATCTCCGCGCCGCCGCCGGGGCAGGAGTCCACACCGGCCTCCTTCATCTTCTCGAGCGTCTCGATGATCGTCATCTTGCCGCGCTTGGCCAGAAACGCCACCTCGACCATGGTGAATGCCTTGATGTGGACCTTCGGATAACGCTCCTTCAGCCCGCGCACCAGGTCCATGAAGTACTGGAACGGAAGATCCGGGTGCAGGCCGCCGACGATGTGGAACTCGGTCACCGCCTCGGTCAGTCCCTTGCCCGCCGTCTCCCAGGCCTCCTCGAGCGCCATGGTGTACGTGCCCTCGTCGCCCTTCTTGCGGCCAAAGGCGCACAGGCGGCACGAGGCTACGCAGACGTTCGTCGGGTTAATGTGCCGGTTGACGTTGAAGTACGCCAGATCGCCGTGCATCCGCTCGCGGACCATGTTCGCCAGCCAGCCCACGGCAAGAATGTCCCCGCTGGCATAGAGCGCGACCCCGTCCTCGAAGGACAGGCGCTCTCCCTGCATCACCTTTGCGGCGATCGGCAGGAGCGCGGGATCATCCGTGCGAAACGACCGGCCAGCGGCATCCATCAACTCAGGCACGTTCATAGCTCCATTCTAGTCTAGCGCGCTGCGGCTACCGTCGACTCGATCATTCGTGGCTGCAGCACCACTCCGTCGAAGGGCGTGACCGCCAGCAGATGATCGCCCACCGGCCGCACGAAACGCAGATTCCAGCCCGTATCCCAGAAGGTCGTCCTGCGATCCGGCAGATGCACCGCGTAGGCCATCGTCCTGCGGCCCGCGCTGGTGATCAGCACCCGCTGGCCACGCGCATCGTAGAAGACGCTATTCACATCGTTGATGACGACGCCCGTAAGCGCCTGCCAGCTCATGCCGTTGTCCAGAGAGTAGAAGACTCCCTCGCGTCCGCCTACCCAAAGCCCGCCGTCCCCATCGATGGCCGCCCCCGTGATCTGGCTCACCTGCGATGGAGAGACAACCGGCTTCCAGCTCTTGCCGCCATCCTTCGACAGGCTCATGCTCTTCAATCCGGCGGCGACGATCTCGCCCCGCGAGCTGCCGAGGAAGAAGAACTCCTCCCCGCCCAGTCCATCAACTGTGTTCCAGGCGCCTCCCGAGTTTGCGCTGACCAGCAATCCCTGCGAGCTGGCGGCGAAGAAGCTGTCACCGCTCGTCGCCATCGCATAGACCGCTCCGTCGAAGGCCTTCTTCACTGTAGCCGACGGCCTCCTCGCCACCGGGCGAGCGCCCTTTGCCGCCACAGCACGCACGGCCGGAGCTGGCCCCTTCGAGAAGCCGACCTCCGCGACCTGTGTCCAGAGGCCATCGCCCAGCCGATAGAGTCCATGCCCTGTTCCGGCAAAGATGGTGCCGTCGGGAGCCTGCCCCAAGCTGAAGACATCGCTGCCGTTGAGCCCGGCGCTCTGCTGCGCCCACGTCAGGCCGCCGTTCTGGCTCTGGAAGACGCCGCCCCACTGCTTGTCGTTCAGCGCACCCACGTAGACTGTCGCCGGATGCCGCTCGTCCGCGATGAATGCGGAGAGATGCCGCGCCGAGAATCCCTTGTTGGCGCTGAAGAAGCTCGAGCCGCCGTCGTTGCTCGCCAGCACGCCGCCGCGGTCAGTGGCCACCAGCATGCGGTTCGAGTCGGCACTGTCGATATAGACGTCGTTCACGATCACGTCCGGAGCGGTGATCCGAATCCAGACCTTTCCGCCGTCACTGGTGCGGAAGAGGCCCTCCGTCGTGCCCGCGAAGACGATGTCGCGGTTCTTCGGGTCCTGCATCAGCACGCGGGTACGCCGCGCCGAGGAGGGAATGCCCTCCACCTTCTGAAAGCGCAGACCGGCGTTCTCGCTCTTGTAGATGCCCGAGCAGGCGCTGGCATAGACTGTGCTGGTCTGCACCGGGTCGACGATGATCGAGAAAACATCCGAGTCGTCGATCACGCCCTCTTTAATACTGTGCCAGCTCGCGCCGCCATCCGTGGTCCTCCACGGCAGGTGCCAGGTGCCCGCATAGATCATCTTCGGATTGGCCGGGTCGATGGCGACCGACTCGACCTCGTGAATCTCAGTGCTCTTCTCCGGGCTGATGAGGTGCCAGTGCTCGCCGTTGTCCTCGGAACGCTGCACGCCGGTCAGGCTGCCCGCCACCCAGATCTTCGGGTCGGAGTGCGACTGCGCCAATGCGCGGATCGACTGCCCCTGCAGCGGGCTCGTCCACGTCAGGCCACCGTCCTTCGAGACGTACAGGCCGCCGTCCGGCCGGTCCACCACCCACGCGCCGACGATGATGTGCCGGGCATCGTTCTGGTCGATCACGATGTTGTCCAGCACCAGGTCGTCGCGCCGCTCGATGCGCGTCAGCCGCTTCCATTCCTGCCCGCCGTCATGAGACTCGTAGATTGTCCCCGTCGCGGTGCCCAGGTAGATATGCTTCGCATCGTGCGGGTCCGCGGCCAGTGAACGCGAGTCGCCACCGTCGGGACCGAAGGGAAACCAGGAGACTGCGCTCGCCCGGCCCGCCAGGCACAGAGCGAGAGATACCGACAGACAAAGCTTGCGAAGGCCGTTCGACATAGTTCCAGTGTTACAGATACTGCGGATCATGCGTTGTGGAATCCACCCAGGAGGTATCCAGCAACACAAAGGCTGACTGGGAGATTCCCAGTCAGCCTCTGTGGTTATTGTGCTTCGGTCAGACTACCGACGGCGGCCGCGGCGCGGAGCCGGGGCAGACTCATCAACGGGAGCCCAGGAGCCGCTGTCAAGCGTCGCACCCGCCGGAACCAGCGTGGTGTGAACCGTCTTGCCATCCTCGGTGCCGGTGTAGAGCGAGATGCGGGAGGCATCGACGCCCTTCTCCTTCACGAGGTACTCCTTCGTGTTGATGGCGCGGTCGGAGGCAAGCTTCTTGCCCATCCGCTCCTTGGAAGCGGAGTTGCCGACGACGGCGATCTTCGCATCGGAGGAGCGCTGCAGGTTCAGAGCGATGTCATCCAGGCAGGCCTTGGCCTCGTTGTTGACGCGGGCCGGACGGCGAGGATCACGATCGAAGTTGATCGAGCAGAGGTTGGAGGTTTGCGGCTTCTGCACCGGAGGAGCGATGACCGCAACGGTGGTCGTCGAGGACGCGGTCTGGCCCTTGTCATCCACAACGTTGCAGGTGACGGTGATGGTTCCAGGAGCCGCACCGGTCGTCGACAGGGTCGCCGTCGAGGAGGTGCCGCTGATCGAGCCGGCCGTCGAGCTGTAGCTGTAGGTCAACGGACGGTTCTGCGGACTGACTGCGTTGGCGGTAACCGTGGACGAATCGCCCGGGTTCACCGACGACGGAGCAGCCGAGCAGCTGATGGTCGGGGGCTCGAAGGCGCGGACCGTGTACTGGGCCGTGCAATCCGAGGCCTCCGTGACCTTGCTGCCCTCGGTCACATGGCCCTTGACGGTGTAGGTGCCGGGAGCCGCGGACTTGGTGTCGATGTTCGCGGTGCCGGAGGTGCCATTGATGGTGCCGCCGTCAACCGTCCAGGTGTAGGCGGCGGTCTTCTTCGGGTTCAGGTTGAGAGCCGTACCGGTGACCGTGATCGGGTCGCCGGGGAAGGCGGTCGCCGGGCTGACCGAGCAGGAGTACGTGACCGGCGGCGGCGGCGCAATGTTGCCGAAGTGCGTGACGATACCAGCGCTCAACTCAGCGGCGCTGATGTTGGCGCGGCCGCCCAGCATGGCTCCGTTCTGAGGACCGAAGTTCGCATGGACGTAGCGGTAGTCCACCTGGAAGAGGCGGAGCGAGAAGCGGTTGTTCATCCAGGGCAGGTCATAGTCCATGCCGCCGCCCACCGCAAGCGTGGGGCCCCAGACATTGGGGTTGTAGTAGATCGGCGGAGGCCCGCCGGTCTCGTCGTTCCGGTTCGGTCCGCCGATGCGCACACCGCCCGCGTTCGCGTGGGCGAAGAGGGTGTAGTTCTGCATCTTGGCGCGGAAGATCGGACCAGCCGAGGCCGTGTAGAGCGAATCGTTCGTACCGTCCGGGTGCGCCACGAAGGTGCCCTCAAGACCAACATACTTGTTGAAGTAGTACGCACCGCTTGCGATCGCACCCACGTCCACCGACGAGTAGTTGATCCCGGCCGGCTTCAGCATTCCGTGCGCCCCATAGTACGAGTAGCCCAGATAGAGGTCGAAACGGGAATAGACTGGCCCACCAGGGGCAGGTGCGCTGGATGCGCTGGGTGCGGTCTGTGCGCCGAGGGAAGCTGCTCCCAGGGTGACTGCACATGCAGCCAGTACAAACCGGCCTAAACTGTGTAACGGGCGATGAACCATTCGACTGTCCTCCACTGAATTACTTACCTTAAACAAAACGATGTTTCCCGCTTTACTTTCGTACGCACCAGAATGCTTGCCTCGGTGCCCTTAACCGAACAAAATATTACTACGACTGCACCAAAAGAGAACCAACTAAATGCCTTACGAGGAATCAGTTCGTTCACTCTTAACTGCAAGGTAACTGGGCAGCAATCCTCCGCCGCCAGACACCCCTACTCCAGATTCAACGTCTTTTTCAGCGATCCGCGCTCCTGTTGGATCTTCTCCTGCAGCAGCGTGATGGCGTACAGAAGCTGTTCCGGCCGTGGCGGACATCCGGGAACGTACAGATCGACCGGGATAACCTGATTGACGCCCTGTACCAGGGCGTAGTTGTTGAAGACCCCTCCCGAGGTAGCGCATGCGCCCATCGAGATCACCCACTTCGGTTCCGGCATCTGCTCGTACAGACGGCGAATAACGGGGGCCATCTTCTGCGAGACACGTCCGGCAATGATCATTAGGTCGCTCTGCCGCGGAGAGGGCCGGAAGACCTCAGCGCCAAAGCGGGCGATATCGTAGCGCGAACCGCCCATCGACATCATCTCGATTGCACAACATGCAAGCCCGAAGGTCATCGGCCACACCGAGTTCTTGCGAACCCAGTTGATCGCCGCATCGAGCGATGCAAGCACGATCCCCTCCGGTTGATCGTATCCCCAGCTGACCTCCTGAAGCTTCTCCCGGTTTTTGGCGGAGCTCTCCAAAGACCCGAACAGGTAGCGGTCACTCCCCGCAGGTGTGGTAGGACGTCCGTTACTTGTCAGTTCGCTGGCAGAAATACTCATAGCAGATACTATAAAACCGTTTTCTGAAAATCTGATGGAGAAAAAGCTGATTTCTAAGCTACTAACGTACTGACGTCTAAGGGCTGGGAAAGGTTGGCTCGGAAATTCATCATCTGTGCATCGATTCCGGAATTGCATGGCCGAATATCAGCCATGTACCAAAAAGTAACTATCGCTGATTCGCCTCCATCGCCTCAAGAAGCGCCTGACGCAGCCCCTCCTGCTCCTCTGGCTGCAACTTTGCCCTGGTTTTGGTCACGTAGAAGACGTCGATGGCCGTCTCGCCCTCGGTATCGACCAGGGCAGCTTCGATGTTGCAGCCGTGCGCGGCCAGCGTCAGGCTGAGCGCCCGCAGCAGACCGGGAACGTCCTGCGCGACCACCTGCAGCAGGGTGCTGTGCGAGGAGGCCTCGTCGTCGAAGTCGACCCGCGGCTCCACCACCACCATCGGAGCGCGGCGGCGGGCTCGGCGGCGTCCGCTCAGCAGCCGGTCGAGCGGGACTGTCCCGCTCATCACGTCATGCACGCTCTGGACGAAGGCCTCGTGCTCGGAGGCGTTCATCTCCAGCGTGCGGAAGGTATCGGTGAAGCGGAAGCTGTCGACCACGACGCCGCGGCTGTTCGAGAACGCATCGGCGGAGACGATGTTCATGCCCCAGGCGGCCAGCGCGCCAGCCATCGAGGCAAAGAGCTGCGGCCGGTCCATCGTCACCAGCGCGATCTCGCTCACCGCGGGCGCATAGCGAAAGTCGAGCTGCACCGGGTCCTCGGCAAAGCGGAGCGACATCCCGTAATGGCGGCGGATCTGTTCCGGGCTCTTCGTGCGCAGGTAGCGCTCGGGAAATCCTTCGAGGTACTGCCCCAGCTCCGTGCGCCGCCCCGGCAGCAGCGCCGCGATACGATGCACCAGCTCGCTCTCGTCCTGCGAGCTGATGCGCTCGTCCTCCACGCTGCGGTCGAGGTAGTTCGAGGTCGCCATGTAGAGCCGCCAGATGTTCTCGGCCTTCCACGGCGTCAGCGCGTCGGGGTGAACGGCGTTGATGTCGGCGTAGGTGAAGAGGGTCAGCATGCGGAGCGCCTCGGGGGTCATCACCTTGCCCGCAAAGGCCTCGACGGTTTCGGCGTCGAAGATGTCCCGGCGCAACGCGGCCGACATTGCCAGATGGTTCTCGATGAGCGCCAGCACGAGGCCGCTCTCGTAGGCGTCCAGCTCCAGCCGCGCCAGCACACCAGCGGCCATGCGGGCGCTCTCCTTCGCGTGGTCGTCGGAGCTTCGGCCCTTGCCGGTGTCGTGCAGCAGAGCCGAGAGATAGAGCAGCTCCGGGTGGGGAATGTCCCTGAGCAGCGAGCGCAGCTTGGAGGCCCACTCCGACAGGCTGCCCTCCTGTGGCGACTCTAGGTGGTGCAGCGTGTCGATCAGGACGAAGGTGTGCTCGTCCACCGTGTAGCGGTGGTAGGCGTCGCGGATCACCAGCGCGTCGATGCCGTGGAACTCGGGAATCAGCAGGTCAAGGATGCCCAGCGCGTGCATGGAGCGCAGCGTCGCCCCGGCGCGGCGGCCGGTCAGGATGCGGCGCAAGGGGTTCCAGAGCGCCGCGCCCTCCTCAAGGTTGGCCGAGAGATAGGGCAGCGCGTTCGAGAGGCGCTCCTCGGCCTCGTGGCTCAACACGGCGCCGGACTCGGCGGCAAAGGCGAAGGCTCCGAGCACGATGTCGGGATCGTGCGCCGGGTCGCTCGCGCTCTCCGGCGGATCGAAGACGATGCGCCCCTGGTTGAGCCGGTAGCCCTGCCCTACGACCTCGGCGGCCTTCTTCCGGCGCAGCAGGGCGAACCGCCCCGGAGGCGCGTTCACCACGGAAACCTCTTCCATCATGCGGCTGGCGCGGCGCTCGATGGAGCGCGCATTGCGGAAGTAGATCCGCATCCAGTAGGCGGCGTCGCCCGCCCGCCCGCCGTCGAGCCCAATGGCGGCCGCTGCCGCGGCATCCTGCGCCTGCCAGTCGAGAGTATTGTTGTCACGCTCGTTGCGATAGTGCAAGAAGCAGCGCACGCGGTAGAGGAACTCCACCGCCGAGCGATACTCCTCCTCGCTGATCGAGGCTGGTCCGGAGGCAGGCTGGCCGCCGTCGCGGGCTGCCTCGAGCATCGTAATCCAGTGGCAGACGTGCACGTCGCGCAGGCCGCCGGGACAGTCCTTGATGTTCGGCTCCAGATGGAAGAGCGTGTCGCCGTAGCGGGCATGGCGGATGTTCGTCAGCTCGATCAGCCGCGACAGAATCGCCTTGTTGTCGCGCTGCAGGACCCGCGGAAGAATCTGCTGCGACAACCGCTGGAAGAGCGCGGTGTCTCCGGCGAGGCAGCGGGCATCCATCAGGGAAAACATGAACTCCGCGAGGTCGGGATCGAATCGCTCGCACTCGGTGATCTTGCGCGTCGTCGGAGAGATGCGTACGCCGAGGTCCCAGAGCTGCTGGCTGACTTTGCGGATGGAGTCCTTGACGTCCTTCTCGGCCACCTTGCTGTCAAGCAGGAAGAGCAGATCGACGTCCGAATAGGGGAACAGCTCCCGCCGCCCATAGCCACCGACGGCCAGCAAGGCAACGCCCGAGGCCAGCCGAGGACTCTGCGCAGCCGCTGCATTCCAGAGCGCCTGCACCAGCGTATCCATGGCCTCAGCACGGGCGGCGATCGTCTGACTGCCCGTGGCTGTTCCGGCCTCGAAGGCAGCACGGATCGCAAGCACCTGGCGCTGGTACTGGTCGCCGATCTCGGTCATGGGGTCGCCGGTCGTCTGCATGAGTCTGTAACTTCTTCTTGAAGAAGTTATAGCTTAGCCCAAAAGACCGGCCGGGTCTTGAAACCGGCTCTGCGAGGAGCTACCAGTCCAATACGAAGAGGTCGCCTATCTTACCGACGATCTTGTACAACTGCTCCATTGCCGCAGCAGAGGTTTCCGTCTCGGGATGGTTATCCTTCCACATCCTCGGGCTGATGCAGCCGGTCAGCCAGCCCACATGCGGCGCCCGGTGCAGCAGAATCCCCGCTCTTTCTTGAGGCGCAACTGCTCTTTGTCCGGGAGCTTCCCCTCGCCGGACACATGAGGAATCTGCACATGAAAGCATCGTCCGTCGGTCGACTTCTCCACCTTCGCCAGCTCCTGCACGGCGCTGTTGTCGGGCTCGAAGAGGATGGGATAGGCCTTTGCCGGACGCGGGCGAAGCTGAATAAAGCCATCCATGCGCTCCATGGTCGTAAAGCGTCCGACCTCGCGGACATCCCCGATTTCGCCGGAGGCTTTGACCAGCTCCAGAACTCCCGTGGGAACCGTGATCGCTCCGGCAGCGCCCGCGCCCCGCGCCACAATCGATACACTCGCCAGTCTTGGTCCGCTGAGCGCGACGAGCGTGCCGAAGCGGCCATTCAGATTGAAGTCGGGATCGTGGAAGAGGTCGTTCGGTTTGCGTGTCAGTACCAGCGTGACGATCATGCAGATACTCCTGTCGTGGACATAGTGCCAAAGACAGCAGCGGCGTTTCAGCCTGCGGGCGGGATCAGAGCTGCTGGCGCTGCCTGACGTCTGTGTCCGCTCCGGCCGCGTCATTCAATACCGAGATGGTGTACGCATCGCTCGCGGTCGGCTCTGCCCATCCGTAAAAGTAGCCCTGCACCTCGAGACAACCCTCCCGGCGAACGCAGTCGAGATGCTCCTGCGTCTCTACGCCCTCGGCGACAGTCGTCACACCGAGCCGCTTGCCGAGGTCCGCGACCGCCCGGACCACGGCGGCGCAGTCCGGCCTGTCCACCGCGTCCCGTACGAACGAGCCGTCGATCTTGATCTTGTCGAAGGGAAAGGCGCGCAGGTGAGCAAGCGACGAGTAGCCGGTCCCGAAGTCGTCCAGCGCGACACGCACCCCCAGGTCGTGAATCCGCTGCAAATCGACGATGGCGTTCTGCTCATCCGAGAGAAGCGCTGTCTCCGTCACCTCGATCTCCAGCCTGCCGGGCGGCAGTCCAGCCTCGGCGAGCGCCTGCTGAATGGCAGGCACGATCATTCCCTTGCCAAGCTGGCTGGTGGAGACATTGACCGCGACGCTGGCTTCATCATCCTCCCATGCGGCGGCATCGCGGCAAGCCTGACCGAGCACGAACAGAACCAGCCGGTCGATCAGGCCGCTCTCCTCAGCCACAGGAATGAACTCGGAGGGAGAGATCCATCCCCGGAGAGGATGCCACCAGCGCATCAGGGCCTCGCGCGCCGTCACCCTGCCGGTACTGATCTCCACCACGGGCTGATAGAAGACGAATACCCCTTTCCGGTTCTCGAGTGCGAGTCGCAGGCTCGTTTCGAGGGACATGCGCTCCTGTATCCGCCGCTCCATCTCGAGCTCGAAGATTCGGCAGACGCCCTTGCCGTCCGCCTTGGCTGCATAGAGGGCGATGTCCGCACGGGTGAGCAGGGTGTCCGCCGCGCTGCCGTGGTCCGGCGCAAGGGCGATGCCGATGGATGCGCCGATCAGAACGTTTCGGCTGCGGTCAAGCTCGTGGGGCACGCGCAGAGCGTCGATGATCTCAGCGCCGAAGGCGGCAGCCTCCTCAGCCTGTCCGCACGGGAAGATCACGGCGAACTCGTCTCCGCCGAGCCGTCCCGCGGTCACAGCCAGGCGGTCGCAGACCTTCTTCAGCCGCTCTGCCACCCGGCGAAGCAGAGCGTCGCCCGTGGGATGGCCTCGCGTGTCGTTGATGAGCTTGAAGCCGTCGAGATCGATGTACAGCAGGCCCACCCGGCCGCTCTTCAACATCAGGCTGTTGTTGAGCCGGGCAAGGAAGCTGATCCGGTTGGGCAGGCTGGTGAGGACATCGTAGTGGGCGAGCTGGCGGATGTGCTGATCGGCCCGCCGCCGCTCGGTGATGTCGCGGAAGGTCCAGATGCGTCCATAGTTCCGGCCGTCCCCGTCGAGAACAGGACCGGAGTAGCGATCCAGGACCGTGCCGTCGAGAAGCTCGATCTCGTCCTGGCTGATCTCTTCGGGATGCTCGATGAGCCAGTCCACCTTCGCCCGGAACTCTGTCGGACTCTTTACCCGCCCGAGAATGAACTCGAGCTGCGGCAGGCCATCGGGATCGTCCGCGATGTGGGCCGGAATCTTCCACACCTCGGCCAGACGATGATTCTGGATGACCTTCCGGTGACCGCGGTCCACCACCAGAATTCCCTCCTCCGAACTTTCGAGCTGCGCCTCGAACAGCGCGGTCTTCTCCCGCAGCGCGTCTTCAATGCGCCTGCGCTCGGAGATGTCGGTGCCGACGCCGACGAAGCCCTGCCTGCCGTCGTACTCAAACCGCATCCCCGTGAAGAGGTACGGTATGCGTTGGCCATCCTTGAGCAGATAATCTGCTTCGACCGAGGACGCTCCCCTTTCGAAGACCTCCCGAATCCCCTGCGCGATCGGCCCTTTATATTCCTCGGGGAAGAAGGTGAGCGCGTCGAGATCCATCAGCTCCTTGCCGCTATAGCCGGTAACAGTCTCATGGTTGCGGTTCCAGCGCTTGAGGCGATGGTTTTCGTAGTGATAGAAGACGCCCGGCAGGCTGTCGAGCACGGCGTTAGCGTAGTCGCGCTCCTGCTGCAGGCGGCGCTCGAACTCCCTGCGCCCGGCGATCTCGTTGCAGACGGCCAGCACGATCTGCCCGCCGTCGAGATCGTGCGCCACCAACTGCGCCTCGACGGAGATCTCGCTTCCGTCCATGGCGATCATGACCGTCTCACTGACGGGAACCGAGTCCGTCCCGCTCAGGAGAGCCGCGAACCGCTGCCGCAGAATATCGCGGCACTCGGGACGGAACAGCGCCATTGCCGCGCGGCCAACAAGGTCGTCCGGCCCGGAGGCGCGCAACAGACTCACACCGGCATCGTTGACGAAGAGGATCGTACCGGCGGCATCGCTGACGACGACCGGCAGGCACCGCATCAGGGCCGCCCCGATCGCCTCCTTCAACGCTCCGGGCAGAGCAGTCTCATCCGGCGAGGTGCGGAGATTCGTCCTGTCGATGGTCATAGCCGTGCACCCCGGAGGCCGGGTCGTTCCTGATCCCCCGTGACGCGGCCCGCTTCTCAAATCGCCAACGCATCTCACCCCGGTGCGGAGGCATATAAGCCTCCTGCTCCTCGGTTCCGAGCAGGCAAGCCATGCACGCATCGATAGTTAGTAGCTAAAGTTCAGTTCGCAGCTAGACCGTAGCTTCGTTCCAAGGTCATGGAGTGTCAAGACAAATCGGGAGATGTATCGAGTACTCCTTGAAGTCTTTTTTGATGGGATGAACGGCGTCTGTGATGCGATCGAGGCCCGAAACAGGCCCCGGTCGAGCCAAAAGCAGGCTTGCGTGGACCACCGTCCCCGCACTGTTCTGTCCCTGCGATGGACACCGCGCAGACCTCAGCAGATCAGCTCGTCCACGCGTATCTTCGGCTCCGCGAAGGGCTCCGGGAGCACTCCCTCCACGCGGTTCCGGCCGCCGCGCTTTGCGGTATAGAGCGCCACGTCGGCTCGGTTCACCAGGTTGCAGAGATCGTCGCCCCGGCTGGCGGTCGTCACACCGCAACTGATGGTGATCTGGTGGTCGTCGACCAGCGGCGTAACCGCCACGTGACTGCACAGTGCCCTCGCCTTCTGCAGACTCTGCTCATAGGAGGTTTCGGGCAGGATCATGACGAACTCCTCGCCGCCCCAGCGACCGAGGATATCGACCTCACGCGACACCTCGGCGCTTCGACGCGCGAGCGCCATCAGCGCATGATCCCCGACGACATGGCCGAACTGATCGTTGATGGCCTTGAAGTGATCGATATCGATCAGGATGATCGAGAAGGGATTCCCATAGCGGGTGAACCGGCGTATCTCGGACTCGATGGCTTCAACCATGCGCCGGCGATTGGCCAGCCCGGTCAGCTGGTCCGTATTGGCCATGCGCGCCAGCTCGTCCACGGTGAGCTGCGCGATCTGGAAGCGGTGCTGGTAGCTTGAGAAGAAATAAAGGGCCGCGATCAGCACCGCAGACACGATATGCAACTGGATGGTGAAGTTGGCATATGGCTCTGGGTGCAGGTGCGCGAGGTAAGGCAGGCTGGTCAGGATGAAGAACGACAGGATCGCCAGCGACAGCTTCAGGCCGGTTCGATGGTTTGCCTGAATGAAGACGAAGACGTAGATCACCGGAATCCAGAGATACAGCGGCTGCAGATCGATGCTCGTTCCAATAGGCGGGCGAATAAAGACGCAGGACCATGCAGGCCGCGCAGAGGCCCGCCGCAAACACAAAGAAGGAGACATCGATGGTACGTTGCGGGAGGAGCCGCCTCCAGAGGATGACGAAGACGATGGGATGGAACAGGATGTTCAGCCCAAACACGGTACGCAGGGCTGGAGAGATCTGCCTGAGAGATTCCATCACAGTCCAGGCAGCTACAGAGGATACCCCAGCTCAGGGCCAGCGTCCACAGCATCAGGGTGCGTTTGAGCGGATTGGCCGATTGTGGCATAGGCCCCGTCAGCACACGAAACAGGAGCGCCAATCAGACTGTCTTAGTGTCTGCGGAATCAGGGAATATGGCGGAGAGGCGGATTGGAGCCTTTACCCACCAGTAACCACCCACCCTGTCAAGTTGGATCAGCGCAAACCCCCAATCAATACGCGAGAATTCGCCTCGTTGCACTCTGCCGAATGATCTTGCTTTGCATCATTTGTGCATTACCAAAATGCCATAACCTATGGGCAATTTGGTAACCAACCCGTATGAGAGAGCGATGGGAATTATGTCCCGGCTATGGCCCGCTTAAATGCCCCTCCGCAACGCCTACATGATGCCCCTATGGATGCGCCGGAACGACGCCATATGCCTTGTAGGCGCTTTGCATACGATCCTCTTCCGTCCGGTCAGGGAAGAGTTTGTAGCTCGGAGCCCATATTCTCGAAATGTGCTCGATCTGGATCGAAATAACGTGGCGGATGGGAAAATCCTGTCCGGCCATGCGTAGCAAATCCGCTCCGACAACCGCGAAATCTTCCTCTGACGGCCCGATGATTGTAGCCGTACCCACGACCTTGAAACCGCGCTGACGGAAAATGTCGATGAAGCTCACGCAGGCAGTTGGATGCGCACGGAGATTCCGAACAGTGTTCGCGGATGCGATGTCGGCAATGACAAGTCGATCATCACCATAGTGGGAGAAGATTTCTTTGGGGGTGACGTTCGGCGTACGCGTCGGATCGACTGTTGCGAGCCAGCATAATACCGAGTTCTCAATGTCGGTCCTGATGGTCTGGTCGATCCATGGCGTTTCGCGGCGTTCACCCGTCATATTTCTCCGAAATCAGGCGGGCGGCATCAAGACGGTCAGGAGCGAAGCCGTGTCCGATCAGATTCAAGCCCGCAGAAACTCGTGCGGCTCAATCGGCGCCGATTGAGCTGCTCTTTCGAAGAATATCGCGTGATTGGAGGAATATGGCGGAGAGGGAGGGATTCGAACCCCCGGTACCCTTACGAGTACGTCTGATTTCGAGTCAGGTGCATTCAACCGGGCTCTGCCACCTCTCCCCGAGTGTCATCATACCTTAATGAGGCGGTTGAAAGCGCGCCTGTAGCCCATCGTTTTCAACGGCGGAGCGAATACACTGGACACGTGAGCACCGATCCCAGCAAGACCTCATCGCCCGTTCCCGTCTCTGAGCTTTTACCCATCCGCCGCGCCCTGCTCTCGGTCACCAACAAGACCGGCCTGGTCGAGTTTGCGCAGGCGCTTGCCTCCTTCGGCGTCGAGCTGGTTTCGACCGGCGGCACCGCCAAGGCCCTGCGCGATGCAGGCCTCGCCGTGCGCGACATCAGCGACCTCACCGGCTTTCCCGAGATGCTCGATGGCCGCGTCAAAACGCTGCACCCGAAGGTCCACGGCGGTATCCTGCACATTCGCAACAACGCGGAACACGTCGCCGCCGTCACCGAGCACGGCATCGAGCCGATCGACATGGTGGTCGTGAACCTGTACGCCTTCGAGAAGACCTCCCGCAAGCCCGGCGTCTCCTTCGCCGAGGTCATCGAGAACATCGACATCGGCGGCCCGTCGATGGTGCGCTCGGCGGCGAAGAACTTCAACGATGTCGCCATCGTCACCGCAACCGCCGACTACGCCGCTCTGACCGAGGAGCTGCGGACGAACTCCGGCTCTCTGGGCCGTGCCACGCGCTGGCGGCTGGCGAAGCAGGCCTTTGCCGTCACGGCGGCCTATGACGCGGGCATCGCCACGGCGCTCGAGTCCATCGCCGAGCCCTCCGGGGCGGCTGTTTTCGCAACGGACGAACTGCCGCAGACCGTCCGCATCATCGACCCGCTGGCGCAGACGCTGCGCTACGGCGAGAACCCGCACCAGCGCGCCGCGCTCTACGTGGACGGCAGCGGCAAGGGTATCGCCGCGGGCAAGCAGCTCCAGGGCAAGGAGCTAAGCTACAACAACCTCGTCGATCTGGACGCCTGTTGGGAGCTGGTGACGGAGTTCGGGCTGGACTCGGCCGATGCGGCCGTTGCCATCATCAAGCACACCAACCCCTGCGGCGCGGCCACCGGCTCGAGCGTGCTCGAGGCCTACCAGCGCGCACTGGCGGCTGATCCTGTCTCGGCCTTCGGCGGCATCATTGGCATCAACCGCGAGGTGGACGGAGCCGCCGCCGAGGAGATTGCCAAGCTCTTCGTCGAGGCCATCGTCGCGCCGTCGTTCTCGCCCGAGGCAGTCGAGCGATTTGCCGCCAAGAAGAACCTGCGGCTGGTGCAGATCGACCCGGCCGACACGCCGCGGGTCATCAAGCAGGTTTCCGGCGGGCTCTTGGTACAGGACGCCGATCATCGCCGCATTGCCGAGGCCGACCTGCAGTTCGTCACCGACCGCAGGCCCACGTCCGAGGAGCTGCGCGCCCTGCTCTTCTCGTGGCAGGTCTGCAAGCACGTCAAGTCGAACGCCATTGTCTATGCGCGCTTCGACGGAGGCCATGGGCAGACGGTCGGCATCGGCGCCGGGCAGATGAGCCGCGTCGACGCCGCCCGCTTCGGCGCGATGAAGGCTGTCCTGCCGCTGACCGGGTCGGTTGCTGCCTCCGACGCCTTCTTCCCCTTCCCCGACGGCCTCGAAACCGTCGCCGGAGCCGGAGCTACCGCCGTTATTCAGCCGGGCGGCTCGGTGCGCGACGCAGAGGTGATCGCCGCCGCCAACAAGCTCGGCGTGGCCATGGTCTTCACCGGCGTCCGTCACTTCCGGCACGGGTAACGCGCAGGGCGGAGCGCGGGCATCGCTCTCCGCCCTGCCTTTGGCTATAATTTCCGGCAACGGCTTGGCGTGGTCAGTTTGCAGCATCCCTTGGCAAGTGGGCACCGTCCAATACGATGATGGATGGATGTTGCGTGCATCGATCTGCCGCGGTTATCTCAGCACGCCAAGGAAAGTACATCTCTATGACGCTGCCCCACCGTACTTCCCTTCTCCGCTTTGCGGGCATCCTGCTCGTCGCCTCGCACGCGGCTTTCGGCCAGACCTCTTCTGCGGCCAAAGCGACGGCTCCTATGGCCGCTGGACCGGACCACGCCTCCTCGTACTATCACTATGGGCTGGCGCATCTCTATGAAGAGATGGCCGTTAGCGAAGGCCGCCCCGACTACGCCACGCAGGCGGTGGAGGAGTACAAGCTCGCGCTCGTCGCCGATCCCGACTCGGTTGCGCTGCAGGACGGGCTGGCTGACCTCTACTTCCGGATCGGGCGCATCCGCGAGGCCGTGACCACCGCGCAAGACCAGGTCAAGAAGAATCCCGACGATATCGAAGCGCACTCGCTGCTGGGCCGCATCTACTTGCGCTCGCTCGGCGATATGCAGAACTCACAGTCCAGCCAGATGCTGCAGCTTGCCATCGGCGAGTACGAAAAGCTCGCCCAGCTCAAGCCCGGCGATATCGAGACTCATCTGCTGCTCGGCCAGCTCTATGGCTTGAACCACGACTCGGCGAAGGCAGAGGCTGAGTTCAAGAAGGCGCAGAAGATCGACTCCAACTCGGAGGAGGTCGTGCTCAACATGGCGCGCCTCTATGGCGAGCAGGGAGAGCTGCAACGCGCGGTCGATACCCTGAAGGCAGTGCCGGAGGCCGACCGCACGGCGCGCATCGAGTTCGCACTCGGAGCCAGCTACGACCAGCTCAAGAAGCCCAAGGAGGCTGCGACAGCCTACCAGCACGCTCTCGATCAGGACTCCGACAATCTCGACGCTGAGCGCGGCCTCGCCAATGCCCTGCTGAACGACGATCAGCTCGACAAGGCGCTCAAAGTCTTCCAGCAGATCGTTGCCGCCGAGCCGCAGGACGCCCAGTCGCAGGTCCGCATCTCCGACATCCAGCGCCGCCAGGGCCACTATGAGGAGGCGCTCGCCACGCTGCAGAAGGCCAAGCCGCAGGCCGGGGACTCGCTCGAGCTGAACTATAACGAGGCGCTCATCTACGACTCGCTCGGCCGCTATGACGACGCCGTTAAAGTACTGACCGGCATCCTCGACAGCACCGTCCGCAACGACGGCGCCTACTCCGAGCAGGAGAAGGCCAATCGCACCATCTTCCTCGACCGGCTCGGCATCGTCCGCCGTGAGCAGAACAAGACCGTTGAGGCTGTTGCCGCTTACAAGCAGATGGTCGCGCTGGGCGGCGAGGCCGCTAACCGCGGCTATCAGGGTGAGGTTGACGCCTACCGCGACGCGCACATGTGGAAGGAGTCCACGGCTGCCGCAGCCGAGGCCGCCAAGGCGTTTCCCAAGGACCGCGGCGTACAGCTCATGTACGCCGGGCAACTCGCCGATACCGGCAAGATCGATGAGGGTCTGGAGCTGGCCAAGGCCCAGTTGAAGGGCACGCCCGAAGACCGCGACGTCGAGGTGGCGCTCGCGCAGATGTACATCCGCCTGAAGCGCTGGAAGGAAGCGGACGAGCAGGTCGACAAGGCCGAGGCCACCGCCTCCAAGCCGGAAGAGCGGCTCTACATCTACTTCCTGCGCGGCACCATGGCCGACCGGCAGAAGAACTACGACGAGGCCGAGGCCCAGTTCCGCAAGGCGCTCGCCATCGACCCCAATAACCCCACCGTGCTGAACTACATGGGCTACATGTTCGCCGAGCGCGGGGTGAAGCTGACCGAGGCGCTGCAGCTTATCCAGAAGGCCGTCGAACTCGATCCGCAGAACTATGCCTATCTCGACTCGCTGGGCTGGGTCTACTTCAAGTCCGGGCAGTATGCCCTGGCGGAGGAAAATCTGGTCAAGGCCAACGAGCGCGGAAGCTCCGACCCCACCGTGCACGACCATCTCGGGCAGGTCTACGAGAAGACCGGCAAGCTGAAGCTGGCCGTCTCGCAGTGGGAGCGTTCGATGAGCGAGTACGCGCACTCGCTGCCCGCGGACGCCGACCCGACCGATGTCGCCAAGGTGCAGCACAAGCTCGAGAACGCTCGCGTCAAGCTGGCGAAGGTCAGCGATGCCCAGGCCAGCAAGCAGTAGTCGCCTGCTGCCTCCGGTACACTGAACATCCGATGGCCTCCGACAACCTGCAATGCTGTGCCGTGACCGAAGCTGCGGATGAGCCGCTCCTCGACCGGGTCTACCCGGCTCCGCAGCGAGCGGCGCGCACGCCCTTCCAGCGTGACCGCGAGCGCATCGTGGAGTCCCGGGCCTTCCGCCGCCTTGCGGGCAAGACCCAGGTCTTCACCAGCCGCGCCTCGGACCACTTTCGCAGCCGCCTCACACACACCATCGAGGTCAGCCAGATCGCCCGCTACGTCGCCTGCGAGCTCGGCTTGAACGAGAACCTCGCCGAGACGCTCGCGCTCGTGCATGACATCGGCCACCCGCCCTTCGGCCATGCCGGAGAGCGGGCGCTTGACCACTGCCTTCGCCGCCACGGCCTCAGCTTCGACCACAACCTGCACGCACTGCGCATCGTCGAACACTTCGAGCAGCGCTACGCCGCGCACCGCGGCCTGAACCTGACGCTCGGCGTGCGCGAAGGCATCATCAAGCACTCCCGCGACTACACCGAGCAGAAGCATCCGGAGCTGGCCGAGTACCTGCTCGACCTGCGCCCGCCGCTCGAGGCGCAGATCATCGACCTGACCGACGAGATCGCCTACCTGACCGCCGACCTCGACGACGGCATCGAGTCCGGGCTGCTCGAGATCGGACATGTCCGCGACAACGTGCAGATCCTCTCCCGCGCCTTCGACATCGTGGAGCGCGAGCATCCCGGCGTGGAGCAGAAGTACCTCTTCTATGAGGCGCTGCAGCTCATGCAGAACCTGCTGACCGAGGACCTGATCGAGAACACGCGCCGCGGCGCGTTCGAGGCGGGCATCCGCTCGCTCGCCGAGGTTCGCACATGGCCCGAGCGGCTGGCCACCTTCTCGCCCGCCATCGAGGCCGAACGCCTGCAGGAGAAGCAGTACCTCTACGACACGCTCTACACCTGCCCGGCGCTCTCGCGGGAGCATGAGAAGGCCGAGGAGGTCGTTACCGCGCTGTTCGATTTCTGGATCAACGAGCCGGAGGATCTGCCGCAGGGATACATCGACGAGATCCCCACCGAGGGGCTCGCGCGCGTCGTCGCCGATTACATTGCAGGCATGACGGACAGCTTCATCCTGCTGCAATATGCTGGGGTTAAGAGGGCATTGCGGCGATAATCGACTTTAACGCGTCGATAATCGATTGTTCTTCCGCTCTTTCTGACACCTGTACACTTCGCTGTGTAGAATCCGCCTGTAAGACCATCTTCGTTCCTCAGGAGACGATCCAACTCATGAAACCGACACCAGGAAAACTCGCCGGACTGAAGGCCGTCTCAGATCCACGCGGAGTCATCGCTGCCGCAGCGATGGATCAGCGCGGCTCGCTGCAGAAGTCCCTCGCCAAGGAGCGCGGCGCTGCCGCCGATGCACACGACCTCGAGGTCTTCAAGGAGCTTGTCACCGACGTCCTGACCCGCCATGCTTCGGCGATCCTGCTCGATCCCGAGTTCGGCCTGCCTGCCTCCAAGCTGCGCAACTCCGCGGGCCTGCTGCTGGCCTACGAGAAGACCGGCTACGACGCCAACACCCCGGGCCGTCTGCCTGACCTGCTCGATGTCTGGTCCGTCCGCCGCCTGAAAGAGGCCGGTGCCGACTGCATCAAAATCCTTCTCTACTACACCCCCTACGAGAAGACCCCCATCAACGACCTGAAGCACGCATGGATCGAGCGCATCGGCGCCGAGTGCGTTGCATATGACATCCCCTTCTTCCTCGAGACTGTCGGCTACGATGTCGACGGCACCGACGAGAAGTCGCTGGCCTACGCGAAGAAGAAACCGCTCGTCGTCTCAGGCTCCATGGCCGAGTTCAGCAAGCATCAGTACAACGTCGACGTGCTCAAGGTTGAGGTCCCCGTCGAGATGTCCTTCGTCGAGGGAACGAAGTCTTTCAAGGGCGAGAAGGCGTACACCCGCGCGGAAGCGCTGCAGCACTTCCGCGATGCCGAGACGATGACGCACAAGCCGTTCATCTACCTCTCGGCTGGCGTGTCGAACCCGGTCTTCATCGAGACGCTCGAGCTTGCGGGCGAGTCCGGCACGAAGTTCAACGGTGTGCTCTGCGGCCGCGCCACGTGGAAGGATGGCATCCCCATCTACGCCAAGCAGGGCGAGAAGGCCTTCCGCGAGTGGCTCGAAACCGTAGGCACCGAAAACATCGCCAACGTCAACAAGGCGCTCGAAGCCGCCAGCCCGTGGTATCTCAAGTTCGGCGCCAAGAGCCTCGAAGAACTCGGCTAGATTAATCTCAATCCGCAAAAGGACTCCTGACACAATGCTGTCAGGAGTCCTTTTCTATGCTCCTCCTATACCGCCAACACGGCGCGAACAGGAGAAGTCCATGTCGACCGTACCGAACCCCTCCACACTCAATTGGTTTGAGATTCCTACCGCAGATCTCGACCGCGCGAGTGCCTTCTACCAAACCATCCTCGGTATCACTCTCAGGCGTGATACCACAGACCCTAAGGACCTCATGTGCGTCTTCCCCGTGGAGCGCACTCCCGAGCGTCCAGCTATGACCGGTGCCCTCGTGCAGAGAGCCTTTCAGCCGCCCGCCGGGCAGGGTACCCTTGTCTATCTCAACTGCAACGGGCGGCTGGAAGAGGTGCTCGATCGTGTGCCTGCAGCCGGAGGCTCCGTCACTCACCCACTTACGCCAGTTCCCGGCGGCTTCGGCCACTTCGCCTGCATCCTCGATACCGAGGGCAACACCGTCGGCCTCCATTCTGCCTGATTTGCTTCGATGGCAGCCGTGCATCTCCTGCGATGCACGGCTACCATCAACTCATCCTTCTCCGGAGCCATGCTCGTGCGCCGTGCCGACCGACTCTTCCGCATTGTTCAGACGCTTCGCAGCGGCGGACTGCGCACGGCCCGTTCCCTCTCCGAGCGGCTTCAGGTTTCCGAGCGCACCATCTACCGCGACATCCGCGACCTGCAGCTCTCCGGCATGCCCATCCTCGGTGAGGCCGGTATTGGCTATACCCTGCGCCGCGATCTCGATCTTCCGCCACTGATGTTTACACGAGATGAGATGGTTGCCCTTGTCCTTGGAGCCCGCCTCGTGCAGGCATGGGGAGGAACCTCCAGCGTCAAAGCAGCCGCCGAGGCTCTCGCCCGCATCGAGGCCGTGCTACCGCCAAACCTTCGTGACCGGCTCGACAACATTCATCTCTACGCGCCGGGCTTTCAGATGCCTGCGAAGGATCGTCAGCTTCTCGACCAGCTTCAGATCGCCTGCGCAGACAAACTTATTCTGCGGATCGACTACATCAGCCTCGAAGAAAAGCCCACGCAGCGAGCGGTGCACCCGCTCGGCGTCTACTTCTGGAGCGGCGTCTGGACCCTCGTTGCCTGGTGTACCCTGCGCAATGACTTCCGCAACTTCCGCGTAGACCGCATCACATCCTGCATCGGCGATGGACGCCGCTTCCAGCCACGCCGCGGCCAGCGCCTCGAAGACTTCCTCGAACAGATCCGGCGCAAGTATCCATCGACAACCTGACTACTCCCACTCAATCGTTCCCGGCGGCTTGCTTGTGATGTCGTAGACCACGCGGTTGATGCCGCGGACCTCGCTCACGATGCGGCTGGAGATCGTGCGCAGCACCTCGTAGGGGATTGCTGCCCAGTCGGCGGTCATGCCGTCCTCGCTCTCGACGGCGCGGATCGCGCAGGCGTTTGCGTAGGTGCGCTGGTCGCCCATCACGCCGACGGATTTGACCGGCAGCAGCACCGCGAAGCTCTGCCAGATCTTCTTGTATAGGCCAGCCTTCTTGATCTCCTCGACGACGATAGCGTCGGCCTCCTGCAACATGGCCACACGCTCTGCGGTTACTTCGCCGAGGATGCGCACTGCCAGTCCCGGACCGGGGAACGGTTGCCGGTCGATGATCTCGTCCGGCATGCCGAGATCGCGCCCGATGCGCCGCACCTCGTCCTTGAACAGGTCGCGCAGCGGCTCGATCAGCTTGAGCTTCATGTTCTCCGGCAGGCCGCCGACGTTGTGATGGCTCTTGATGGTGTGGCTCGGCCCGTGCACGCTCGACGACTCGATGACGTCGGGATACAGCGTACCCTGCACCAGCCAGGCGATCTCCTCGCCTGCGCTCTGCTCGGCCTCGAAGATCTTCTTCGATTCGTCGTCGAAGACCGCGATGAACTCGTTGCCGATGGCCTTGCGCTTCTTCTCCGGGTCGGTCACGCCCTCGAGCTTCTTCAGGAAGCGCTCGCTCGCGTCGACGGCCAGCACGTTCAGGCCAAGCTGCTCGCGCATGGTCTTCTGCACCTTCGCGAACTCGTCCTTGCGCAGCACGCCGTTGTTCACGAAGATGCAGGTCAGCCGGTCTCCGATGGCCTTCGACACCAGCACCGCCGCCACGCTCGAGTCCACGCCGCCGCTCAGCGCGCAGATCGCGTGGCCGTCGCCGACCTGCTGCTTCACGCGCTCGACGGTGGACTGGATGAAGTGCCCGGGCGTCCAGTCCGGCGTGCAGCCGCAGATATCCATGCAGAAGTTCCGCAGCAGCTCCATGCCCTGCTTCGTGTGCGCCACCTCGGGATGAAACTGCACCGCCCAGATGCGCCGCGCCTCGTCCGCAATGCCCGCTACGGCATTCGGCGTCTTTGCAGTCAGCACAAAACCCTCAGGAAGCTGCTTCGCCTCGTCGCCGTGCGACATCCATACATTCAGCGTCTGCGGCAGGCCGTGAAAGAGCGCCGTCTCAGCGACGACTGTGACCTCGGCGTGGCCGTACTCACGCGCCGGAGCCGGTTCCACCTTGCCGCCGAGATGATGCGTGATGAACTGCATGCCGTAGCAGATGCCGAGCAGCGGCACGCCCGTCGCCAGCACGGCGGGGTCGGCGTCGGGAGCGTCCGCGTCGTACACCGACGAGGGGCCGCCCGAGAGGATGATGCCCTTCGGGTTGAGCGCCTTGATTTTGTCGAGCGAGGCCGTGCACGGAAGCACAACCGAAAACACGTTGAACTCACGGATGCGCCGCGCTATGAGCTGCGTGTACTGCGACCCGAAGTCCAGAATAACGATCGTTGAAGTGTCCACAATTCGAGTCTAAATCAGCGCGTTTCCTGCCGCTCCGCCTGCCACAGCTCGAGATAGGCCACCAGCCGGGCGACGTGGAAGAAGTCCGATGCGATGAAGTAGAGGATGATCGCCAACTCCCACCACAGGCGCAGAAATCCCGGCGAGGCTACCGACTCGAACGGCAGCGGGCTGGCCGAGAAGACCATCGCCAGCACGATCAGTGCGATCTTCACAATGCCCATAACGAGGTTGACCTCCACCAGCTTCATCTTCAGCGGGCCAAGCCGGAAGCTCGCGCCAAAGCTCCGCGCTACGCCCCAATTACGCAGCATCGCCAGCAGCGGAGCCACCGAGAATCCCCAGCTCGCCACGGCCCACAGCGTAAACAGACCCAGCGTCACAATGATCGCCAGCGCGAAGTAGAGCACGAGGCTCGGCTCCTGCCCCGCGGCGATTGGTCCCGATACAGAAACCTGCGCCGCCACTTGCAGGCTCCAGAGCCACAGCGCGAAGCTCGCGCACAGGGCCAGCATCCGCACCGCCTGCAGCGCCATCAGCGTCAGCGGCCTTGCATGCAGCGAGGGATTCACGTGGCGCAGCACGACCGTCCGCCCCAACGAGGAGACGATCACCCAGCCCACGATCAGCAGAGGCGCCAACCATATGGCGAGTGCCTGCACCGGAGGCAAAAGCACCAGCATCGCCTGTGCCAGCGTGCCGGAGGTCTTGATCGGGTCCAGCAGCGACATCTGCCGCAGCGCGCTGTAGTCGAGCGTCGCGCTCGACAGGATGCGCAGCGCCTCATGCCGCAGCAGCAACAGCACCGGAATGCCGTAGAGCCAGCGCCATAGCACCTCGAGCGCCGTCAGCGAAGGCCGCCTCCAGCACCACGAGAGAGTCCCGACAAAGGTCTGCGTTGCCCGCACCGGCGCAGCAGGAACGGGCAACGGTGTATCCGCCATCACTTCACCACAAGGTTCACAAGCTTGCCCTGCACCACGATCACCTTGACGACCGTCTTGCCGTCGATGCGGGCGATCACCTTTTCATCGGCCAGCGCAGCGGTGCGGATCGTCTCCTCGCTGCTGCCCGCCGGCACCTTGATGACGACTACCAGCTTGCCGTTCACCTGCACCGGAATTTCTATTTCGTCGTCCTTCGCCAGCTCGGCATCGGCCTCGGGCCATGCGGCGTGCAGCACCGCGCCCCTGCCGCCGATCTGCGACCACAGCTCCGCCGCGAAGAACGGCGCAAACGGAGCCAGCATCAGCGTCAGCGTGCGGAAGACCTCCGCCACCGTCCCCAAAGGAATCTCGCCGTCGTCGATCAGAGGCTCGGCGGACTGGATCTCGTTGACCAGCTCCATCAGCGAGGCGATACAGGTGTTGAAGTGCCAGCGGCCGCTGAAGTCCTGCGTGATCTTCGCCAGCGTCTGATGCAACTTGCGCAGCAGCTTCTGTCCGGGCACGGACTGCGCGGCCAGCGTGTTGGCATACGCATGCGCGTCCCTGTACTTCAGCGTCAGCCGGTAGACGCGGTTCAGGAATCGCGTGACGCCGCCGATGCCCTCTTCCTGCCAGTCCAGATCACGGTCCGGCGGAGCGGCGAAGAGCGCGTACATGCGCGTCGCATCCGCGCCGTAGCGTCCGATCATCTCGTCGGGCGAGACGACGTTGCCCTTCGACTTCGACATCTTCGCGCCGTCCTTGATGACCATGCCCTGCGTGAACAGGCGCGTTGCAGGCTCGTTGTTAGGGATCAGGCCGAGGTCGCGCATCACCTTCGTCCAGAAGCGCGAGTAGATCAGGTGCAGAATCGCGTGCTCGACGCCGCCGATGTATTGATCGACCGGGAACCAGTACGCGGCCTTCTCCGGCGCGAACGGCAGCTTGTCGTTCTTCGCATCGGTGTAGCGGTAGAAGTACCAGCTCGAATCGACGAAGGTGTCCATCGTGTCGGTTTCGCGCCGTGCCGGACCGCCGCAGACCGGGCAGGTCGTGTTCAGGAACTCCGGCACGCGCCCGAGTGGTGAGCCGCCTTGCTGCGTGATCTCGATGTTCTCCGGCAGCACCACCGGCAGCGCGGACTCTGGCAGCGGCACCACACCGCCCGGCTCCACGCCCTCGTGCCCGCGCTCGCAGTAGACCATCGGGATCGGCGTGCCCCAGTAGCGCTGGCGGCTCACGCCCCAGTCCTTCAGGCGGTAGGTAACCGTGGGAGAACCAAATACCTTCTCCTTGGCAAACGCAGCCATCTTCTGCTGCGCTTCTACACAGCCCAAGGACGTCCACTCGCCGGAGTCGATCAGTACCGCATCGTCCTCGGCGGTATACGGCAGCTCGGAGATTTCGGTGTCGCCCTTCGGCGCGATGACGCGCTTTACCGGCAGACCGTACTTCTCTGCGAACTCGAAGTCGCGCTCGTCGTGCGCCGGTACGCTCATGATCGCGCCCGTGCCGTAGTCGGCCAGGATGTAGTTCGCCACCCAGATCGGCACCGGCTCGCCGGTAAATGGGTTGACGGCAAACTGGCCCGTCGGCACACCATGCTTCTCAATGGAGCCGATATCGCCCTCTTCACGCGCCTGCTTCTGCTGCGCGATCATCTCTTCGACCTGACCGGCCAGCGTCGCATCCTTGGCGGCAAACGCCTTCGTCACCGGATGCTCCGGCGCAAGCTGCACGCTGGTCGCGCCAAAGATCGTGTCCACGCGCGTCGTGAAGACGGTGATCGTCTCACCTGTTTCCTGAGCTTTGAAGTCAACCAGCGTACCCTCGCTGCGGCCGATCCAGTTGCGCTGCATGGTGCGGACGCGCTCGGGCCAGCCGTCGAGCTTGTCGAGGCCATCCAGCAACTCGTCCGCATACTTCGTAATGCGCAGATACCACTGCGTCATGTCCCGCTGCTCGACGGGCGTGTCCTCGTGCCGCCAGCAACAGCCGTTGATGACCTGCTCGTTGGCCAGCACGGTCTGGCACAGGTTGCACCAGTTCAGCTTGCCCTGTTTGCGATAAGCCAGCCCCTGCTCGTACATCTTCAGGAAGAACCACTGGTTCCAGCGGTAGTACTCCGGCAGGCAGGTGGCGACGTCCGTGCCGGCCCAGTCGTAGCTGGTGCCGAAGCGGCGCAACTGCGCCCGCATGTCGGCGATGTTGCCGAGCGTCCACTGCTTCGGCGGCGTGTTGTTCTTGAGCGCCGCGTTCTCGGCGGGCAGACCGAAGGCGTCCCAGCCTATCGGGTGCAGCACGTTGTAGCCGCGCATGCGCATGAAGCGGGCGAGCGCATCGCCGATGGTGTAGTTCCGGACGTGGCCCATGTGAAGCTGGCCGCTCGGATAGGGAAACATCTCCACGCAGAAGAACTTCGGCTTGCCGCAGTCCACCGGCTCCGGCGCATACAGCGAGGCATCGGCGTCCCACAGCGTCTGCCACTTCAACTCGATCTCAGCGGGCGAGTAGCGGTCCGGCCGCTCACTCTCGTTAGGCACACTCTCTTGCATATCCTTCGATTGTAAAGAAAAACGCCCAGCCACAAAGGACCGGGCGCTTCACGGGCTGCGTTTCGTAACGTCTACTGCTGCCGCGGACGAGATCCGTGCATCCGGTGCCCCGGTGCATCCTTCACCGTAAAGTCGGACGGTACCTGAAAGAGTGTCGCGTCCGGCTCATTCCGGTTGAGCGAGGTCACCTCACTCACCGACGTCTCGCGCGGGCTGTTCACTGCGCTGTAGAGCGTGATCTTCAGATCCGGCACCTCGTAACGGTCGAAGGTCGATACCAGGGCGCGGCCATTGCTGGCGTCCGTATGCGTCCGCGTCATGCGCTTGCCGGTCGCAGAAACTCCGGCGACCGTCTTCGCCGGAAGATCCTCCATCTTGACCTGCTCACCGTGGAAGGCCCGCGGTCCGGGCTGGTCGTCGGCAACATCCTGCCGATGCCCCTCGAACCGGCGCTCCGGCAGGTGCATCACCATCGCCGTCTTCTTATCCAGATCGAGAATAGTCATCGTTCGCGCCGACGGGTCAAAGATCTCCGCGTGATGGAAGGCCACCTGCCCGTTCGCTCCTACCTCGCCGACCTCCGTGCGGATGCGGCCCTGCGCGTCACGCCAGCTCTGCTCCTGACGCACGTGCGTCAGCTTCGTGCCATCGGTCAGCGGCTCGGTCGATGTGATCTTCTCGACCGCGCTGTACGGCTCGCCCGTGACCGGCTGGCCGTGGAACCCGGGTCCAAACCCAAAACCGCCCCGGAAGTGACCGGGACCGCCCTGTGCCGCCGCCGCAACCGGCAGCGTCAACGCAACCAACGACAATGCAAGCAGGTAACGCATAGAATCCTCCTTCAACCAGCAGAACAAGCGTAGGTACGTCCTCTACGGGAGGAAACGAGATTCCACAGGAAAAGTTTCGCCCGACCGCCGGAATTTTTATCCGGCTGCCAGCGTCCGCAGCACGCCCACGTTCCGCGCCTCGTCGCCGGGAGCGTCCACCGGCGTCTCAGCGATAAACGCCGCGTGGGCAAACCGGGCATCGTGCAGCAGCCGACGAAACGCCGCTGCGCCGATCATCCCCTCGCCGATGTGCTCGTGCCGGTCCAGCTTCGATCCTCGGGCCGCCTTGGCGTCGTTGCAGTGCCACACGCGCACGGCATCGAGGCCGACCGTCTCGCCAATCAGCTTCACCGTCTCCTCATAGCCCTCCGCACTCACAATGTCATATCCCGCAACGTGCATGTGGCAGGTGTCGAGGCAGACGGCCACCGGCGCACAGGTCTGCAGCAGCTCCACCAGCTCGGCCACCTGCTCCAGGCTGCCGCCAAGAGAGAACTCCGCGCCCGCCGTGTTTTCAATCAGGATGCGGAAGTCCTTCCCCTGCCACACAATGCCGTCGATGGCCCGCTCAATGGACTGCGCCGCCAGCCGCAGGCCCTCCTCCCGCGTCAGCCCCTTCCAGCTCCCCGGATGCAGCACCAGGGACTCGCAGCCGAGCGCCAGCGCCCGCTCCACCTCGCCCCGGAAGGCTCCGATGCTGTTCTCGCGCACGCTTTCGGTCTGGCTGCACAAATTAATCAGGTAGCTCGCATGGACCGCGACGGGGTTAATATCCAGCTTCGACCGCAGCTCCTGCATCCTCGCCGCATCCTCAGGCTTCACCGCCGACGCCTTCCACGTCCGTGGGCTGGCCGAGAAGATCTGGAAGGTATTTGCGCCCGCCTCCGCCGCCCGTTCGACCGCCTTCCACACGCCGCCCGTCGTTCCAACGTGCACTCCGATTCGCCGTTTTGCCGCATTTGCCATACCTTGAGCCTACCCGAAGCCCCCGCTCCGGGGACCGGGGTTCGCCCGAATCTTCTTTGCATCCCGGGAGCTTTGGGCTAGCATGGGTGACAACTCATGACCCCTCCGACGCAACTGCAACAATCTATTGAACCTGAAACAAAGGCCTTCCCTTCCTCGTCTGGACAGATGTTCAACGGCTACTTCGACACGGAGCGCCAGTGGAGTTTTAAAAAGGGCGGCATCCTCGACGCCCGCGCCCGCCGCATCTTTGAGACGACCGCTCTCGGCTGCGCTCACAACGCCTATCCGTACCACATGCCGCTCGAGGCCAAGGCTGGCCCCTGCGTCACTGCCGACGGTCAGCAGATGCTGATGATGTCCTCCTACGACTACCTCGGACTCATCGGCCACCCGCGCATCGACAAGGCCGCCAAGGACGCCATCGGCCGCTACGGCACCAGCACCAGCGGCGCGCGCCTGCTTACCGGCACACTCGACATTCACAATACCGTCGAGCGCGATCTCGCCGCCTTCAAAGGCACCGAGGACGCCATCACCTTCAGCTCCGGCTACATGGCCAATCTCGGCCTCATCACCGGGCTCTTCGGTCCCTCAGACCGCATCATCATCGACAATCTCTGCCACCGCAGCCTGCTCGACGCCTGCAAGATGGCCGGCGTCCAGATCCAGCGCTTCCGTCACAACGACGCCGAGAGCCTGCGCGAGGAGATCAAAAAAGGTCCGGCCGCCAACCGCACCGTCATCATCTCCGACGGCGTTTTCTCGATGGACGGCGACATCTGCTGCCTGCCCGACCTGATTGCCGTCAAGAAGGAGTTCGGCTGCTTCCTCTTCATCGACGAGGCGCACTCGAGCGGTGTGCTCGGCGCTACTGGCCGCGGCACCGACGAGCACTTCGGTATCGACACCAGCGAGGTCGATCTGTGGTCCGGCTCGCTGGCCAAGTCCATCCCCTCGGTCGGCGGCTTCGTCGCCTGCTCGCAGGAGGTCGGCATCTTCCTGCGCCATGCCTCCAGCCCGTACATCTTCTCGGCCGCGATGGCCGCCTCCGCCGTCGCCGCCATCATCGAAGGTCTTGCCGTCCTGCGCGAGGAGCCGGAGCGCGTCGCCCGGCTGAAGGCCAATGGGGACCACCTCCGCAACGGCCTCAAAGCTCTCGGCTACGACACCGGCTACTCGGAGACGGCCATTGTGCCCGTCGTGCTGAACGACGAGATCACCACCGGCCTCTTCTCCCGCAAGCTGCGTGACTTCGGCATCATCGCCGCTCCGGTCATGTTCCCGGCGGTCGCGCAGGGGGTTGCCCGGCTAAGGCTGTGCGTCACCGCCGCCCACACCCGCGAGCAGCTCGATTACGTGCTCGACAGCTTCCGGCAGCTCACAAACTAACAGCGATATCCCTGATGCCTACCGTATTCCGTCATCAGGGATATCGCTTCTTCTTTTACTCGGACGAAGGCATACTGCGGGAGCCGACGCATATTCACGTCCGCAGCGGGTCCTGTGAAGCCAAGTTCTGGTTACGGCCTGTTGTGCAGGTGGCCTACAATAGGGGCTACAGCGCGCGTGCTCTTCTGGAGATTGAGAAGATCATTGAGTGGAATCGAGCGCAGATCGAAAGGTACTGGAATGATTTCTTCGCCTGAACCCGTGGATGTCCGTTTCGACGACGCCAGCTTCTGGGTCGAGCTCTCCGACGGGCGGACGATCGGTGTTCCTCTGGCCTGGTTTCCCCGGCTCCTGCATGCTACTCCGGAGCAGCGGGCGCAGGTGGAGATGAGCCCCTTCGGTCTGCATTGGGATGAGATCGATGAAGATATCTCGGTTGCGGGCCTGCTCACCGGCCTGAAGGATCAGACGACGCCTCCACACGTCGCCGCATAGTTCGCTGTCGATGACCTATCTCATCACCGGCGCCAGCGGCTTCCTTGGAGGCCGCATTGCCCAGCTTCTTGCCGCACGGGGTGAGGATGTTCGCATCCTCGCCCGTCCATCTGCAAAACTCGATCACCTCGACGGCCTCGGCATCCACGTTGTTCCCGGCGACCTGACCGATGCCGCCAGCCTCCGCGAGGCTGCTCGCGGCGTATCGCACATCATCCACAGCGCCGCCTGTTCGACGGACTGGGCTCCGTGGAACGCTTACTATGCCGCCAACGTCACGGGCACGCAGAATCTCCTCGAGGCCGCGCTGGCCACGCCTACACTGGAACGCTTCGTCCACATCAGTACGACGGACGTTTACGGCTATCCCGCCGTCCCCTGCCACGAAACCGCGCCCACCCGCGATGCCGGGCTGCCCTACAACCAGACCAAGCGGCTCGGTGAGATGGCCGTCTGGCAGGCGCACCGCGAACATGGCCTGCCCGTCGCCATTCTGCGTCCTGCCACGATCTATGGTCCTCGCGGCAAGGACTTCACTGTCGAGATCGCCACGCTGCTCCGCCAGCGCCTGATGGCCACGATCCGCCGCGGCGAAGCTACCGGCGGCTTCACCTACGTCGACAACGTTGCCGAGGCCGCCATCGCCGCCGCCATGCACCCCGCTGCCGTCGGAGAGGCCTTCAACATCGCCGATGGTACCCATGCCACATGGTCCGGCTATCTGCGTCTCTTTGCAGAAGCTCTCGGCACACCACGTCCCTGGCTCGACCTCAGCCAGCCCACAGCCGAGTCCCTGGCCCGCGTCATGGAGGCCATTCACCGCACCCTGCATCTGCCGGGGCGACCATTGCTTACCCGCCACGCCGTGCGCCTGCTGGCGCTCGATCAGGAGTTTCCCGCCGACAAGGCCCGACAGGTCTTGGGTTTTACTCCGGCCATCTCTCTCGAAGAAGGCATCGGGCGCTCCGCCGCATGGCTCCACGATCACACCCAACCTGCAAGGAAAAAGTCATGAACGACACCGCAAACGATACGACACAGGCCGTCAGCCGCACGAATGGAGAGCACTACCTCTGGGGCGCGGACTGCGACGCCTGGCATCTGGTCAAAAGCTCCGCTCTCAGCGTCATCGAAGAGCGCATACCGCCTCACACCGACGAGGTGCGGCACGTCCATGCGCGCTCCCGGCAGTTCTTCTATGTGCTGTCAGGAGAGCTGACCATCGAGGTCGATCACCGCGAACATCTGCTGCATCCGCACGAAGGCCTCGAGATCGCGCCCGGACAGGTACATCAGGTCAGCAATAAAGCGGATGTCGACGCACGCCTGCTGGTCATCAGCAGCCCACCCAGCCACGGTGATCGGACCAACCTCTAGGCAGCCAACGGCAAAACAAGGAGTGGGTAATCACGCAAAGAGAGCGGGGCTAAAGGCCCCGCCCTTTCAAAACATGGCACAGCGATATGCCGATGCAGCCTAATCTTCGGTGGACTCGCCCGGAGTTTCCTCCGTCTCCTTCAGGGCGGCTTCTGCCTGCCCTGCGGGAGACGCCGCCAAGGACTCCGGCCATACTGGCTCGATGCCCTTCTCTTTAGCCTCGACCAGCATCGTGATGCCGTCGATCATCTGCTGCAACGAGGTCACCTTCGCGGCATGCTCATCCGAGATCTCGATCTCGAACTCCGTCTCCAGCTCGAACAGGATGTTGATCCGGTCGAGCGAGTCGATGCCCAGTTCCTCAAAGGTGCTGTCAGGACGCACCGTTTCCACCGGCAGCCGCCGGGTTGTTGCGATGACTCGTAGAACTCGATCTTGAATACTTTCGGACATGCGCCTCACTGCCGGGTTAGATGCGAGAAGACTCCACCCTCGAAAAATCTTCTCGCTATCTTACCTTGAAAGCCCGTGTCGTCAACAACTTAGTAGACGTCGCGCTGATAGCGCTTCTGCTTCTTCATGTTTGCCAGGTACTCGTTGGCATGCTCCAGCGTACCATTCGAGCCCTTTGCGATCACATCCAGCAGCGCCGTCTCCACATCCTTGGCCATGCGTGTCGCATCGCCGCAGACATAGAAGAAGGCTCCGCGCTCGAGCCACGCATACAGCTCGTCCGCGTTCTCCTGCATACGATCCTGCACGTAGATCTTTCGCGCCTGATCGCGCGAGAAGGCCGTGTCCAGGCGCGTCAGGAAGCCGTCCTTGTGCATGGCCTGCAGCTGATCCCTGTACAGGTAGTCGAGCTGCTCGCGCTGCTCGCCGAAGAAGAGCCAGTTGTCGCCCTTGGAGCCGAGCGCCTGCCGCTCCTCGAGGAACGAGCGGAAGGGCGCAATGCCCGTACCCGGCCCAATCATGATGACCGGCGCGGTCGTGTCCTCGGGCAGACGGAAGTTCTGGTTGGCATGCAGGAAGATCGGCATCGTCGAGCCGACAGGAGCGCGCTCGCCAAGGTGGCCGGAGCAGAGTCCCTGCCGGTCGCGGCCGTGCGCCTCGTAGCGCACCACGCGCACCGTCGTCTGCACGTTGTCCGGGTGCTGCTTCTGGCTGGAGGCGATGGAGTACATGCGCGGCGTCAGGCGCGCCAGCACCTGAAAGAGCTGCTGCGGCTCCTTGATGAGCCCCGGATAATCCTTGATGAGGTCGATGAACTCACGGCCCCAGCAGTACTCCTCGGCACGGGCCTTGTTGTCCGGACCGACCATCTCCTTCAACCCCGGGGTATCGGGAGCCAGCTTCGCAAGCTGGAGCACGGAGCTGCGCGTCAGCTTGCCGATGGCCAGCCGCGTTCGCACGGCCTCTTCGAGGCTGATCTCGACCTTGTAGTGATCCAGCACGCGCTCGTGGCCGGTAAAGCCCAGAGCCTCGAGCACCTCCCCGACTTCGCTCAGCCGGTTCTCCGGAAGGATGCCCACGGCGTCGCCGGGCAGATAGTGCATTCCCTCTTCGAGCGACAGCTCGAGGTGACGGGTTTCCTTCTCGGAGCCCTCGCCAGTCAACAGGTAGTTCACCAGCATCGTGGAGGTGTAAGGGTTATTGCGTGTGTACTTCTGGGCGTGGCTCTGCTCTTGCGTCTCGGTAGTCATAACGAATTCCTTTAAGGGTAGCATGCGAAAACACTGTCTTCAGCGAGGATGAACGGCATAAATTACCCCGGAGCGGTCGTCGGTCAGCAGAAAGCTGTCCGGCCCGGTCACGAGGAGGCCGCAGGGCCTTCCTGCCACGAACGGGTGTCCGTTCGCCGTGGTCAGAAAACCGGTAATGAACTCCTCCGCTCGCGGGCTGCCCGGTGTGTAGCGCACCACGCGGTAGCCGGTCCCAATGCTGATCTTGCTCGCCCCATGCAGCGCGATCAGGAAGCTGTTCTTCAGCACCGGCGACTGCTGGGTGAACCATGCAAACCCGAGCGGCGAGCTGTGCGCGGGAAAGGTCAGGAACGGAGCCGGAACCTTCGCGCAGTCAAACTGCTCCGGCGCCGGCCCGGCGGGGGGAGCGGGCACCGTGTGGTCCTCCGGCTTTGGGTCCGAGATACGCGGGTCTGCCGACACTTTACCGCTCGCAAAATAACACGTCGGCCAGCCGTAGTTGGTTTCGCCTTCGCGCGGATGTTTCACGCTGTCGACCTCGAAGAAGGTGTCCTCCGGCGCGGTATCGCCCAGATGGTCCGACCCCATGTTCGTGGCCAGCAGAGCGCCGCCATCGACACCGGGCACATAGTTCAGCCACACCGCGTTCCGCAGACCACGGGCGATGATGCGCGCATGCGAGCCGTCCGGGTCCATCTCGGAGATCGTGGCGCGCACCTCCTCCTTCTCCTTGCACGCGTTGCACGACGAGCCCACCGAGACATACAGCTTCTTCTTCCCGTGCAGGCTGGCGAAGGCCACCGTCCGCGTCAGGTGCCAGCCACCGAAGCGGTAGTTCAATCCATAATCGGGATAGGTCGCCAGCACCTCGGGCTCGCCGGTCGGCGCAGTATCGCCAGCGGCATAGCGATAGCGCACCAGCCGCTCCGTCGTCGCCATGTAGAGCCACATCTGCCCCGAGCTATCGGTGTAGAAGGCCACGTTGTTCGGGTTCCGCAGATGGTCGAGATACGTGATTTTTTTCGCAAAGGCGTGCTTCGCGCCATCCCATCCGTCGAGGATGTACACCGCGCCCCGGCTGTTATCCGAGAGTGAAAACATGTCCGTCACGAAGACGCGCCCATCGGGGGACTTCGTCATAAACCGCACACGCTGCAAGCCTTCGATAGCCACATCGAGCGCGAAGTTCTCCGGCATGTTCAGCGTCACAGACCTGCCCTCGGCAAGCTGCACGGTATGGGGTGTAAGGGGTTGCTGCGCAGAGAGGGAGAGCCCCAACAACAAGCCTGCCGCCATCGGCAGGAATCTCATCAGCTTCATAGAAAAAGAATACGTGAATCGCGCGGGTAAAAAGGATGCGTGAATCGTACCGGCAAACCGGTTACAGGTTGGGAAACCCTCAAGTACACTAGCCCATATGAGCCTGATGGATGAAGCTACCTTTCGCCGCGAATCCGACCGCGCCCTCGAGTCGCTCAAGCAAGCCCTCATCGACGCCGAAGGTGAGGACGCAGGCTTCGAGTTCGAGGACAACAACGGCGTGATGAACATCGTCTTCGAGAACGGCTCGAGCAAGTTCGTCGTCACGCCCAACACGCCTGTCCGCCAGATTTGGATCTCGGCGCAGGCCACCAGCTTCAAGCTCGAATGGAGCGAGGCTGCACACGCCTTCGTATTGCCGAAGACCGGCGAGGCCCTTAAGCCGCTCACCGAACGCCTTCTCCGCGAGCACCTGGGCAACCCGGAGATTACGCTGAACTAACCCTCTCGTTTCCAACCGCAGGCGAACGTAGACAAGGCAGACATACCATCTCCGGGGAGAGGCTCGCTCATGCCATCACTGCTATCGGTCGCTATCATCACGAAGAACGAAGAGGAGAACCTTCCGCGCACGCTGGCGAGCGTGAGCTTTGCCGACGAGATCATCGTCGTCGATTCGGGCTCGACCGACCGCACCATCGAGATCGCCCGCAGCTTCAACGCCATCGTGTATGAAGAGCCGTGGCAGGGCTTCTCCACGCAGAAGAACCTTGCGCTCTCCCGGTGCACGGGGCGATGGATTCTTTCGCTCGACGCCGATGAGGAGCTCACGCCCGAGCTGCAGGCGCAGATCCGCACGCTGCTGCCGACGAATCCGCCGCACGATGCCTACTTCCTGCGGCGGCGCAATCTCTTCTTAGGCCGATGGATCAAGCGCGGCGGCTACTATCCCGATCCCAAGCTGCGCCTCTTCCGCCGCGAGACACTCGACTTCGAGCCGCGCTTCGACGAGCGTCCTGTGCATGAAACCATCTCCTTCGATGGCGAGACGGAGACGCTCGACTACGACATCATCCACCACGCCTATCCCACGCTCGAGAGCTACCTCGAGCACATGGACCGCTACAGCACGCTCGGCGCAAAGCTTCTCGTCAGGCACGGACGCACCAGCCGCAGCCTGCTCGGCTTTTACAACAATGTCCTCATAGCTCCCATCGCCACGTTCATCTGGAACTACATCTTCCGCTTCGGCTTTCTCGATGGGCGCGAGGGCCTGCTGCTGCACCTGTACCACTCAGCGTATGTGAGCTGGAAGTATGCGAAGGCGTGGCAGACTACGCGCTCCGGCACGCCTTCGGCATAGAGGATGAAGCTCTACGAGATGAGGTACTCCGCGAAACGTTCCGCGTATTTTGCAGGCAGCCGCGCCTTCTTCATCGAGCGATCGACGACCACGTGCACCGTCTCGCCCTCGCACAGCAGCGTGGCATCGGACTCGCGCACCACCCTGTACTGAAAGCGCACCACCGCGCTGCGTGAGGCAGTCAACCTTGTTTCGATGGTGATCTCATCGTCGTAGCGTGCCGGGGCGCGATACCGCGCCGTCGCCTCCACCACGGCGATCATGCAATCATCCTCGGACTCCATCTGCTTGTAGCTGAAGCCCATCTGCCGCATGAACTCCACGCGGCCCACCTCGAACCACACCAGGTAGTTTGCGTGATAGACCACCCCCATCTGATCCGTCTCCGCGTAGCGCACACGCACACGCGCCCGGACCACCTTTTCGTCGACTTCGCTCATCGGTTCAGTGTACCCGGCATCGGTCAGGCGAGTTGGCGTAAACTCATCGCGCAGGATACGGTAGGCCCATGAAGCTCACGCGCCGCGACGCTCTCGCGCTCCTCGCCGCCGCCCCCTCCGCGCTCCGTGCACTGCCCTCTTCCGGGCGCCTGCTTCGGCTGTATGTCGGGACGTATACCGAGCCGAACGAGTTCCATCATGTTTTTTCCAAGGGGCTTTATACCTGCACCTTCGATCCCGACACCGGCGCGCTTTCGCCGTTCCAACTCGCGGCGGCCTGCCCCGATCCGTCGTTTCTCGCCTTCTCGCCGCGCACGCGCCAGCTCTTTACGACGAACGAGCGTGGCGAGGGGGACGGCTCCATCACCGTGTTCGCGCTGGCCTCTGAAGCATCCCCGAAGAAGCTGAACATCGTGCCCTCCGGCGGCGAAGGCCCCTGCCACATCGCTCTCAACCGCACCGGCGGCGCGCTGTTTGCCGCAAACTACAACAGCGGCACGCTCAGCTCCTTCCGCGTTGGACCACGCGGGCTCAGCGGGCCGGTTTCCAACATCCGGCTGACCGCGCCCGGTGCCGCCGCGCATACGCACTGCGTGCTGCCCTCGCCGGATAACCGCTTCCTGCTCGTCAACGACCTCGGCCTCGATCGCATCTTCGTCTTTCATCTCGACGCGAAGACCGCCACGCTTACCCCGGCGGCTACTCCCTTCTGGAGCGCTGCTCCCGGCTCCGGTCCGCGCCACTCTGCGTTTCATCCCGGCGGGCGCTGGGTCTACTCCCTGAACGAAACCAGCTCCACGCTCGATCATCTCGAGTGGAAGGACGGCTCCCTCACCCATCAAGGCACCGTCTCCACGCTGCCTGCCTCCGCACAGGGTGCGCGCAACGCTCCCGCCGAACTGCTGATCGAACCTTCAGGCCGGTTTCTTTACCTTACGAATCGCTTCCACGACAGCATCGCGGTCTTCTCGCTCGACCCGGAGCAGGGATCGCCAAAGCTTCTGCAGGACATCTCCTCCAACGGAAGCTCGCCGCGCCATCTGGCGCTTGATCCCTCCGGTCGATGGCTCCTCGTCGCCAACAGCGACGGCGATGGCAGCATCACCGTCCTCGCCCGCGATCCGCAGACCGGCCTGCTCACTGCCACCAACCGAAGCTATCCGCTACACGCGGCTGCCTGCCTGCTGTTTACGTAGCATCCGGCGGCCACAGCCACGCCGCGCCCCGCACGCCGCTAGAGTCGCCATGGATGGCCTTCAGCACGGGTGTCGTACACGTTCCGCCGAAGACATACTTCGGCAGCAGGCGGCTGATGCCCGCATAGATACGGTCGATCCGCGACACGCCGCCTCCGATCACGATCGCCTCCGGGTCCAGCACGTTGATGATGCTCGCCAGCCCGCGGGCCATGCGGCTCTCCAGTCGGTCTAACGCGGCCGTCGCCTCGGCATCGCCTGCCTCGCTGGCAGCCACGATCTCCTGCCCCTTCAACTGGCGGCCGGTGACGCGCGCAAACTCCTTCATCAGCCCGGTGCCGGAGATCCATGTCTCCATGCAGCCGGTCTTGCCGCAGTAGCAAGGCGGTCCAGGCAGCTCTTCCGGCTCTGCCCATGGCAGCGGGATATGCCCCCACTCCCCGGCTACTCCGTTCGGCCCGGCGTGCACGCGGCCATTGACGGCAACACCGCCGCCGCAGCCTGTGCCGACAATCACACCGAAGACCATCCCCAGTCCAGCCGCCGCGCCGTCGGTCGCCTCGGAGACGACGAGGCAGTTCGCGTCGTTGGCCACGCGCACCTCTCGCTCGAGTGCCACGCTCAGATCCTTGTCGAACGGCTTGCCGATCAGCCACGTCGAGTTGGCGTTCTTCACCAGCCCGGTCGAGCCTTCGATGGTCCCGGGAATCCCCACGCCAACGCTGCACCGCTCGCCGGTTTCTCGCTCGATCTGCTCCACCAGGCCCACGACACCGCCGAGCGTGCCGTCGTAGCTCTTCTGCGTCTCTACGCGATGACGCACGACAATCTGCCCCGAACCGTCCAGCGCAATCGCCTCAATCTTCGTACCGCCTACATCAACCCCAATCCGCATCGTTTAAGGATTCCTCGCGGACGGAGCATTCAGCGTGCCGGTTGCATTGTTTTTGTTGTCCACCTTCGGATAGTACCCGCTGCGCGTCCGCACCGTCAGGTGGTTGTATCCTTTGGCCTTCGCCTCGACGTGCACCTCTCGATAACCGCCCAGTTCCGGCGGTTTGGTCGAGTGATACGCAATCGTGTACTGCGTGCGAATATCCTGCGCCACCTCGGCGGCGACGGGGTCGATCTCCTTGAGCGATCGCGGGAAGTAGGCTGCACCGCCGGTCTGCTCGGCCAGCGTCTCGAGCACCCGCCGCGCATGGCGCGACTCGCGCTTGTCCGAGTCCTGCCCGAAGAGCAGGCCGACACAGTAGATCACCGGCCCGTCGAGGTCCTGAATGCGGCGGATGGCCTGCTCGAGCGTGGCGCTCGAGGAGTTGTCGTCGCCGTCGGTCACCACCAGCAGCACCTGCTTGGTATGCTTGGCGTTCTTGCTCAGGTAGTCGGCTGAGGCCACCAGGGCGTCGTACATCGCCGTGCCGCCGCTCGACTTGATGTAGCTCAACCCCTGCTGCAGCTTGTTCGGGTCGCTGGTAAAGTCCTGATCGATGAATGCCTCCCAGCTAAAGTCCACCAGGAAGGCCTCATCCAGAGGATTCGAGAGTTTTACGAAGTCCAGCGAGGCCTGATTCACCGCCGGGCGCTTGTCGTACATGGAGCCTGAGCTATCGATCAGGATGCCCAGCGAAACCGGAAGATCCTCGTGCCGGAAGGACGCAATCGCCTGCGGCGTGCCGTCCTCGTAGACGTGAAAAGCGTCCTTCGACAAATCCTGCACGGACTGGCCGTTCGAGTCCAGCACGGTGGCGTCCAGCCGGACCTCGTAGGCGTCCTCGCGCAGCGTGTACTGGCCGTTGGCTCCCTTGCCGATCTGTAATTGCGCCGCAGGCCCCTGCGGCGCTGCCGCGCCGGACTGCGTCGTCTCCGCGTCGGGCGAGAGCACCGGGTCGCGGTCCACCGTCAGGTCGGGAGCGCCCGCACGCGGTGGCGCAGCCGGCTGCTGGGCGAACGCGCCCGCAACACACAGCCACAAGACTGCCCATCCTGCCCAATAGCCTCTACGGCGAAGGTGCATAGTACCCCTGGCGATTATGTACGGTCAGCGCCGGCAGACCCGGCGGCGGCGCCAATCGTATCTTCAATTTACGCCAGTTCCCATCCTCCTTCACCTCCGATGGGCGAAACCCGATGACATACTCGTTCCGCAGCTCCGCGCTGATGCGCGAGGCGATGTCGCCAAGGTCTGCCAGATCGACCACGCGGAACATCCGGCCGCCCGTCATCTCGCAGAGATCGGTCAAGAGCAGAGGCCCCATCTGCTCCTCGGTAGTCGGCGCGTACATGTCGAAGATGCCGATGGCGTAGAGCTGCACGTCGCTCTCGCGCACGGTCTTCCGCAGCTCGCCCTCGGTATAGCGGCTGCGGTTGTCACCGCCGTCAGAGATGATGAGCAGCGCCTTGCGCTCGTACCGGGCCTCGCGCAGTTTGCTGACGCCCAGGTACACCGCGTCGATCAGCGCGGTCCGGTTCTCCGGTTTCAGCATCACCATCCGCGCCTCGACGTCGTCCGGGTCGGAGGTGTAATCCACCAGCACCGCGGGCTTGTCGTTGAAGCCCACCACGAAGAACTCGTCCTCAGGGTTCGAGGTGCGCAGGAACTCGCTCAGCGCCTTGCGGGCGCGCACGAACTTCGAGTTCATGCTGCCGCTCAGGTCGAAGATAATCCCAATCGTTACCGGCGCGTCCTCGGTCGAGAAGCTCTTGATGGCTTGCAGCTTGTCGTCGTCGTAGACGTAGAAGTTCTCGCGTTCGAGGCCCGTCACCAGGCGGTTCATAGGGTCGGTCACGGTCGCGGGCACCAGCACGAGGTTCACGTCGACCTGCAGGGTCGCATTCCGGTTCGCGGTGCCGAACCGCGCCACGTTCCCCGCGCCGGAGATCACCGTCTTGACCTCCTCAGGCCTCTTCGCCGGAGGCGGAGGGGGAGCCTGCGTGTGCACCTGGTCCAGCGGATTCTCCTGCGCTCTGCCCGTGGCCAGCGCAGACATCATCAGAAACAGCACCAGCCAGACCCGACATCCCTTTTCCGTCCGCCCGCCCGCGTCATCCATGATCCACCTGCCAGCCTGTCCGGCTTACGCCCGAAGAGTACACCTCAATCCCACGTATTTGCTCCTCTTTTCGCACAAATCAGGAGCGAAATGACAATGCCGTGACATCTGCCGACCGTATACCGATCAGCTACCCCTCTGGATGGCAAACTTCCTCATTCCGTTGTCCGTTTTCCCTCCTGTCATTCTCATTCCGTACAATCGGAGCAACACTCTGGGAGAACCCGACACCGCATGGCCCGCATCTATCCCTTCCGCGCCCTCCGCTACGACACTGCCCGCGTCCATATGGAGGACGTCGTCACGCAGCCCTACGACAAGATCTCGCCGGAGATGCAGCAGCGTTACTACGATCAGAGCCCGTACAACCTCGTTCGCGTGATCCTCGGCAAGCGCCAGCCGGACGACACCGACGCGCAGGAGTTCCTGCCCGCGGGCGAGCAGGCCCACAACGTCTACACCCGCGCCGCCGAGACTCTCCAGTCCTGGCGGAAGGAAGGTGTTCTGCGCGAGGAGCCTGAACCGGCCCTCTACGGCTACGCCCAGACCTACACCATCCCCGGCACCACCGAGGTCCGCGAGCGCCGCGGCTTCATCGCGCTCGGCCATCTCTACGACTACGCCGACAAGGTCATCTATCGCCATGAGCAGACCTTTCCCAAGCACAAGTCCGACCGCCTGGCCCTCTTCAAAGCGACCCGCACCTACTGCGAGCAGATCTACATGCTCTACTCCGACCCCGCCTTCACCGCCGAGAAGCTCATCTTCGGGGTCAAGAACGGCGAGGACACCAACCCGGCCGACCTGAGCATCCTCGACGAGTACGGCGTTACGCACCGCGTCTGGAAGGTTACGGACCCGACGCGCATCAACCTGATCGTGACCGCGATGGCCGACAAGAAGCTCATCATCGCCGACGGCCACCACCGCTACGAAACCTCCGTCACCTACGCCAAGGAGCGCTCGGCGCAGCTCCGGCTGCCGCTGAACCAGCCGCGCAACGAAGAGGAAAAGCTCGGGACGGGGAATCTGCCCGTGCCGCCCTTCCCTGAGGCTGCCATGATGATGACCTTCGTCAACATGGACGCCCCCGGCATCACCATCCTGCCCACGCATCGCGTCGTCAATGGCATCGAGAACTTCTCCTCGCCGGACTTCATTACCCGCGCCAGCGCGTACTTCGAGATCACCGAGCTTGCCTCGCCCGACGTCGCCGCGCTCTCGACCGCGAAGGGCACGGCCTTCGTCGCAGCCACCGGCGACGGCTCCTACCTGCTCACAGCGAAGCCCGAGGCCATTGCTCCCCTGCTCGCGGGCCGCTCGATCCACCAGAAGCAGCTCGACGTGGTGCAGCTCCATACCGTCATCCTCGACAAGCTGCTCGGCCTCGATCAGGAAACCATCACCCGGCTCGGCAACGTCAGCTACATCCGCGAGGCCGCCGAGGCCGTCGGCATGGTCGAGAGCGGCAAGGCGAACATCGCCTTCCTTACCCGTCCCGTCACGCTCGAGCAGCTCAAGGACGTCTCCTTCTCCGGCGAGGTCATGCCGCAGAAGTCCACCGACTTCTACCCCAAGCTGCTGAGCGGCCTTGCCATCTACGCCCTCGACTAACACCGCATTGATCGCATCCCGCCTCCAAACCGCACGCCGCCTGCTTCGCTTGCATGGGCGGCGTGCGCTCGTTTTTTGGGGGGCGATGCTTGCCCTGCCAAACCTTGTCGCCGCACAGTCGATGCCGTACATCAGCCGCAACGTCATCCTGCTGGACCCGGCGCACGGCGGACAGGACAACGGTGCTGCCATCGGCAGCCAGCCCGAAAAGAACATCACGCTTTCGCTGTCCGACACACTGAAGAGTCTGCTCACCGCCCGCGGCTTCACCGTCGCCACCACCCGCGACGGGGACCCTCCGGCAGGCGCGCCGGCGCTGACCTTCGACCAGCGTGCCGGAACGGCCAATCATCTTCGCCCGGCGGCCTGCATCCTGCTGCACGTCACCTCCTCCGGCTTTGGCGTGCATCTCGTTACCTCCGCGCTCGATCCCTCCGTCAGCCCCTACGAGCCCTCCGTTCCGCAGCCATGGGATACCGCTCAGGCCTTCTATATTCCCCAAAGCCGCAGCCTTGCCAACGACCTCGGACTTGCGCTTGAGCACGCTAAGCTCCCTGTGGTGTTGCTGCACGCCGCGGTTCGACCACTCGATAACCTGACCTGCCCGGCGTTGGCCGTCGAGCTGGCTCCGCTTGCTCGCTCTGGACAGCGGCCTCTGCCGCCGTCGGATTCCCTCTACCAGCAGCGTCTGGCCACCGCGCTCGCCGATGCGCTCGTCGCATGGCGCGACGAGAACCTGCCCAAACCGGCCCCGCCCGCGCCGAAGCCCGCCGGAGTCACGCCATGATCCCCCGCTACCAGCGCATTCTTTTCTACACGCTCGCCGTCATGACGCTGCTGCTGGCGGCCTTCACCATCCGCGAACGGCAGAAGGCACAGGAACATATCACAGCCATCAACAGCGCCATGCCCTACGTGGCGCCGGTCGACGCGCAGACCGAGTCCGTCACGCTGGACCTCGCCAACGACGCCGACGGCACTATCCTTTCGGCCCTGCGCGATGCCGCTCTGCCCAAGGAGCCGAGCCTGCGCGCTCATGCCCTGCTTGAGCGCCTCTTTTCCGAGTACAACCTGCCCGATTCGCCGCATCCGCTCACCACCAGCCCGGCAGTCGATGATGTCTTCCTGCTCACTCCGCCGGTTTCACCGAACGCACCCGCTGACCTCCCGCACGGCCAACTCGCCGTCGTCAACCTCCGCGCGGCCTTCGCCGATGCACACCCCTCCGGCGTTCTCGTCGAGGTGCTAACACTCCAGTCCATCGTCGGCACGCTGCACGCCAACCTGCCGCAGATCGCGCAGGTCCGCTTCCTCGTGGACGGCCAGCAGCGCGAGACGCTCGCGGGCCACGCCGACCTGACCCACGCCTACCCGGCCGTCGACACAGCCGCCACCCTGCTGCAACCCACGCACCCCATCGAGCACCGCCAATGAAGAATCCTCCCACCATCGCAGTGTTTGATTCCGGCTTCGGAGGGCTGACCGTGCTCCGCGCCCTGCTCCGCCTCATCCCCGACGCCCGCTATATCTATTTGGGCGACACGGCCCGCCTGCCCTACGGCTCTAAATCCCGCGAGACTATCGTTCGCTACGCGCTCTCGAGCGCCCACTTCCTGCTTGACCAGGGAGCCGACCTGTACGTCGTCGCCTGCAACACGGCCTCGGCTCTAGCTCTGGATGAGTTGCGCGAGGATCTGCCGATCCCGACCATCGGCGTCATCGAACCCGGAGCGCAGGCCGCACAGACCGCGCAGCCGAACGCGGACGTCCTCGTTCTCGCCACGGCGGCGACCGTGCAGTCGCACGCCTACGCCCGGGCGCTCAACAACCTCGGGCTGCACGCCCACGAGAAGGCCTGCCCGCTGCTCGTCCCGCTGGTCGAGGAGGGTTGGATCGACCACCCCGTCACGAACGAGGTACTCCGCATCTACCTTGCCGAAGCGTTCGCCGAGGCACCGGATGCGAGCACCCTCGTCCTCGGCTGCACGCATTATCCGCTGCTGCAACCGGCCATCGAGCGCGCGCTGGCGGCGCTCGGACACCCGCTGCGCATCATCGATGCCGCGCAGGCCGCCGCCGAGGCCGCCTCAGCGCTGCTTCCCGACCATCCCACCACGGGTACGCCGTCCTGCACCTTCTATGCCACCGATTCGGTCGAGAAGTTCCAGCGGCTCGGCTCGGGCTTCCTCGGGCAGGCGCTGCCGGAGGTTCACCTGCTCGATCTCGGCGGCTAAACTGGCGCTATGCCCTATCTCCTGAAGACCGAGCCCAATAAGTACTCCTTCGACGACCTGCTCCGAGACGGCGAAACCGTCTGGGACGGCATCGCCAACAACCAGGCCCTGCTCTACCTGCGCGGTATGAAGAAGGGCGAGAAGCTGGTCATTTATCACTCGAACATCGGCAAGGCCGCCGTCGGCACGGCGAAGGTCGTCTCCGTCGACGCGAGCGACCCGAAGAACCCCATCGTCCGCATTGCCCCGGTCAAGCGCCTCGCGCATGAGAAACCGCTGGCCGCGATCCGAGACGCCGGAGTCTTCCACGACTCGATCATGTTCCGCCAGTTCCGGCTCTCCGTCGTCCCCCTGACGGACGAGCAGTACGACTGGCTCACAGCCTGAGCCTGGAACACTGAAAAAATCACACGTCGGTTACATGCTGGCGCATAATAACTTATTACCAAAATACCGCTCCCCGAATTACCTTCTCGCATGCTGTCATTTGCCTGGTTTGACAATAGAACGCTGATTGGCTGCCAGTTCATCTTTGCGCTGGGCTTTACAGCCGTCTTTTTGGCCATGCTGCGGCTCTATCCGGCAGCACGCGGCCTGCGCTCGGCTGCGATGGCTTTCCTGCTGGGCTCCCTCGGCTGCATTGGCGTCTTTTTGCGGGGCTGGGTTCCCGGCTTTATCTCCATCGTGCTGGCCAACCTGCTGATCCTCTCCGCGGTCATCTGCGTCTACTACTCCATCGTGCTGTTCACGGGAGCCCGCAAACGGCCGCATTACCTCTGGCTGCTGCTGCCGCCTGCGGGAGTCTTTCTCTGGTACTTCAGCAGCGTTCAGAACAACATCGTCCCCCGCATCGTCCTGCTGTCGCTACTCTGCGCGTTCGTAATGGCGATGGCTGCCCGAACCCTCCTGACCCGGGCCGACTCATTCCCCAGCCACACCGCCATGCGCGTCCTGGGCGGCTTTCAGCTCTTCTGGGTTGCGGTCGAGATCTACCGCGCCTCCATGACCGCTCGCTACGGCGCTCCTCCGAACTACATGGCCAGTAACCCGGTGCAGACCCTCGGGTTGGCCGCTAATCTCGTCTATATCTGTGGCTCGGCGCTGTGCTTCCTGTTCATGATCAGCCATGAGATCATCGCCCGCACCCGCGACGAGAGCGAAAAGGACCCGCTCTCCGGCGCACTCAATCGCCGCGGCATCCAGACCCGGCTCGACCGTGAGTTGAACCGCATCCGGCGCGGCCGCCACCGGCTCTCCATCGCGCTCGTCGACATCGACCACTTCAAGTCCATCAACGACGGCCACGGTCACGCGAGCGGCGACGAGGCCATCCGCAAGGTCGCCGAAACCCTCTCCAGCCGGCTCCGCGCCTACGACTCGCTGGGCCGCTTCGGCGGCGACGAGTTCCTTGTGCTGCTGCCGCACGCCGTCGCCGACGACGCCTTCGCCATCGTCGACCGGCTCGGCTATGCCGTCAGCAACCTCTCCATCGACGGAATCAACAGCCCCATCACCGTCAGCATCGGGCTTACCGAGGCCATCCCGCAGGAGGACGCCGCCAGCGCGCTGGCCCGCGCCGACGCGGCTCTCTACCAAGCCAAGCGCGACGGTCGCAACCGCAACCGCGTCGTGCTGGCCGAGGCCGACCACAAGCTCCGCGTCCTGCCGCTCGGCGATGCAATCACGGCGGCTCCCCGGCAGTAACCATACGGGCAAACTGCTATCCTTAACCCCGACACTGCACAGGGAAAGGAACCCGTTCCGCATCATGATTGATCTCAAGGGCAAAGTCGCCGTCGTCTTCGGCCTCGCCAACAAGCGCAGCATCGCCTGGGGTATTGCCCAGAAGCTCTCCGAGGCCGGCGCCTCGCTCGCCATCTGCTACCAGAACGAGCGTCTTCAGCGCGACGCCGAGGAGCTCGCCGCCGAGCTTCCCTCCACCCGGACCTTCCGGTGCGATGTCTCCATCGACGCCGAGATCGACACCGTCTTCGAGCAGCTCGGGGCGGCCTACGGCAAGATCGACATCCTCGTGCACTCCGTCGCCTTTGCCCCGGCCGACGCCATCAAGAACGACTTCCTGCTCACTCGCCGCGACGACTTCCGCATCGCGCACGACATCAGCGCCTACTCGCTGATTGCGCTCGCCCGCGCCGCCGCGCCGCTGATGACCGACGGCGGCAGCATCCTGACGCTCACCTACTACGGCTCCACTAAGGTCTTCCCAAACTACAACGTCATGGGCGTCGCCAAAGCCGCGCTCGAGGCTACTGTGCGCTATCTCGCCGCCTCGCTCGGCGCAAAGAAGATTCGCGTCAATGCCATCTCCGCCGGTCCTATCAAGACGCTGGCCGCACGCGGCATCGGCGACTTCAGCAAGATCCTCAACGCCGTCGAGGAGCGCGCCCCGCTTCACCGCAACGTCGAAACGGCCGAGGTCGGCAACGCCGCCCTCTTCCTCGCCAGCGACCTTGCCAGCGGCATCACTGGCGAGATCACCTTCGTCGACTGCGGCTACAACGTCACCGGCCTCTAAAATCTCCGCGAAACGGCGGGGCTGTTGAACCTCCTGCAGCCTCGCCGCGATACACTGCTCTCCGATTCATGATCGCCCAAGGAGAGCACGCATGACCATCGCCGAGATTCTTCTGCAGGACTTCGACTTCGAGATCTCCAACACGCGCCGTACACTCGAGCGCGTGCCGGAGAACCAGAACGACTTCAAATGTCACGACAAGTCCATGCCCATGGGTAAGCTGGCCATGCACTGCGCGACGCTTCCCCTCTTCGCTTACTACATTCTGGAAGATGAGGGCATGGACATGGCCGCCCCCAAGCGCCCGCACACACCGCTGGCCTTCGAGTCCCGCGAAGCCGCTCTCCAGCAGTTCGATGACGCCGCCGCGAAGTGCCGCGCCTCTCTTGCCACCGCCTCCGACGAGCACCTTGCTGCTCCGTGGCGCTTCAGCTTCGGCGAACAGGTCATCTCCAACGTTCCGCGGTCGCAGACCTACCGCATGATGTTCTTCAACCACCTGATCCATCACACGGCGCAGCTCGGCGTCTATCTCCGCCTCAACGACATCCCGGTCCCCGCGCTGTACGGCCCCTCCGCCGACGAGCAGTGGGCTCCGCCCTCGAAGTAAGCGCGAGGGGCTAGCCCGCCTTCTCCGCCAGCTCGGCCCACCGCGCATAGAGCCTGTCGGCCTCTGCCTGCGCGGACTCCATCTCTGCCAGCGCCGCCGTCAGCTTCACCGGATCGGTCACTACCGCCGTGTCCTCCAGCGACTCGCGCGCCTTCTGCAAGCGGTCCTCCGCTGTCTCGACGGAGGCCTCGATGCCCGCGTACTCCCGCGCCTCCATGTAGGAGAGCTTTTTCTTCCCTGTGCTCGGAGCCGCAGCCGAAGGTCCGCTTACCGAAGCCGCAGCCTCCTTCTCTTCCACACCCGAGCTGCGATACCACTGCTCCCACTGTGCATAGTCGGCGAAGCTCGCCGCGCCGCCCTTGCCGTCCAGCCCGAGCACGGTCGTCGAGACGCGGTCGAGCATGTAGCGGTCGTGCGTCACCAGCACCAGAGCGCCGGTGTACTCGAGCAGGCTCTCCTCAAGAATTTCAAGCGTGGCAATATCCAGATCGTTCGTCGGCTCATCGAGGAGCAACAGGTCCGCCGGCTCCAGCATCAGCTTGGCAATCAGCACGCGAGCGCGCTCGCCGCCGCTCAACCGTTCTACCGGCTGATTGAGCTGTTCGCTAGTAAATAAAAACTTCGACGCATAGCTCGCCACATGCACCACACGCCCGTTATAGAGCACCGAGTCCGAGTCCGGAGCCAGCGCCCGCCGCAGCGTCACGCCTTCGTCCAGCTCCCTCGTCTGTGAGAAGTAAACGATCCGCAGCGACGCGGCCTTTTTGAGCTCGCCCGCCGCCGGAGCCAGCTCGCCCGTCAGCATTCGCAGCACCGTCGTCTTGCCGCTGCCGTTCGGGCCGACCAGACCCACGCGCATTCCACTCGTGATGAGAAAGTTCAGGTTGGAGACGATCGTCCGCTCGCCCAGCACGCAGCGCACACCCACGAACTCGGCCAGCCGCTTCGTCTGCCGGTCGGTCGCGGCGAACTCGATGCCCGCGCTCGACGTCTGCGTGCGCGCATTGACATCCTTCAACTGCCCGATCAGCTCATTCGCGTTGTCGATCCGCGCCTTCGCCTTCGTCGACCGCGCCTTCGGCCCGCGGCGCAGCCACTCCACCTCGGTCTTCACCCGGTTCTTCAGCGCATCCTGCAGCTTCGTCTGCGCGTCCATGTAGGCCTGCTTCTCCTCCAGAAAGCGCGAGTACGTCCCCTCCACGCGCAGCAACCCGTCCGCATAGATGCGATTCAGCTCGACAATGGCCGTCGATGTGCTCTCCAGAAAGTAGCGGTCGTGGCTGACCATCACGCAGGCGAACCGGCCCTCGTTCAGCAGCTCCTCCAGCCACGCAATGCCCGCGAGATCGAGATGGTTCGTCGGCTCGTCGAGCAGCAGCACATCGGGAGCCGTCACCACCGCCTCCACGATCGCCAGCCGCTTGCGCCAGCCGCCGCTCAGGCTCGCCGCCTCGGCCTCCATCGCCGGAAATCCCGTGCGGCCCACCGTTGCCTGCACCCGGCCCTCGCGCTCGCCCTCGGCGACATGCGCCGTGGCCAGCGCCTGCTCCAGCACCGTGCGCACAGTCACTCCCGGCGCAAAGACGGACTCCTGCCGCACATAAGCCACACGTGCGCGCTTCCGCACCGCCACATCGCCCGCATCGGCGTCCTCGTCGCCCGCCAGCACCCTCAACAGCGTGGACTTGCCCGCTCCATTCGGCCCGATCAGGCCGATGCGGTCTCCTTCGCTTACGGTAAACGAGATCTCACGAAACAACGGCGTCGCGCCAAAGGCCTTGGTCAACCCCTGCGCATTCAGTATTGGCGGCATTCCTTCAGTCTACCGTCTGCCGCGCCGATCCCTCAGTGTTTGCCGTAGGGATTATGCTCGCGGTCGATGTGCTGCGTCGGCAATGGCTCTGCGCCGTAGCTCTGTCGCGCCGCATGCGGCCCCCAGCTTGTCACCCAGATTCCCATCAGGTCGTTCAGGTTGTCGAAGTCCTTGATGAAGGCCATCACGTCCGTCGTCGCCATCGGATAGTCCTTCATCAGGAAGTACATCTGCTTGTCTTCATCCAGCACGAAGTACCCGCCGCCCCGGTCGTACATGCCACCGATCTTTGGATCGTTCAGCCCGGCGATCACCTGCCGCTCGAAGTGCGCCCGGTCCGGCCACTCCTTAATATGCGACTTTCCATAGAAGACCCGGCCCTGCAGCACGTCCCTGTCGGGAAAGTAATGGAAGCCGAAGTCCCCGAAGGAGCGGTCGTTATGCTCGTCCAGCGACTGGTGAACTGCGTCCCGCGCCCCTACATGCTTGGCGTAGGCGGCGACCAACGCGTTCGCCTTCGCCTGTCCTGCGGTCATCGATGCCTGCACGCGATCCAGTCCTCCTGTCCACCACCACCGGGCCAGTCCGGCGACAACCAGCAGCGCCACGATCAGAATGAGCTGCCAGATGCCTACCTTCATACCTCAGCAGCCTCCATCTTCCTTCTTCACTGCATTCAGATACGTCGTATCCACACTGTGATAATCCGTCATTGACGTCGATGGTGTCGAGTCGCCGAAGCTGAACCATCCCTTCTTCGGCTGCAGCATCTGGGTCATCTCCTGATCGCTTAAGAACTTCGGGTCTGTCGCATCGGGAGCTCCCTGGAAGCGGATGACCTGCTGGTTCGGCCCTGTGTTCGCTGCATCGTTCGCCGGATTCTTCCCCAGGCCGAAGGACGTCGGCACAAAGTCCTGAATATTGATGAAGTGCTGCCCCACCAGCCCCGAGGGGTAGCTCTGTCCGGCCGAGGCCATCGTCAGCACATGCACGCCATCGACTCCCTGCGCATAACCGGCGTTCACCAGGTCGAGGTTCGACTGATAGCTTGCCAAAGCAAGGATGTCGCCGCCCTGACTGTGCGCATAGAATGTCGTCGGATCATCGCTCCGGACCGAGTTTGTAATCATGTCCGACATAGAATCCACCGCAGGGTTGCGCCCGTCGTGCGTGGCAAACGACCTGCCCATCTGCGCCTGGTCGATCAGGTTCCGGTCCTGCTTGCACTGCCACAGATCGGACATTGTCCCGTTGGTCGAGTTATGGACTCCCAGCACTGGAGCGCAGGTCTGGTCGGCGATCTTCTGCAGCGTCTTGCACTGCGCCGCCCGGTCGGTCTTGATGCCGTTCACGTAGACGATCTTCTGCGGCTGCTTGCCGGAGGCACGCATCGCCTGACAGCAGGGCGAGTTCGACACGTAGGCCGACTTCCACGCCGTGTCGATCTGCTGCTTCGTCAGCGAATCGCCCGGCTGGGCCATTGTCGTCAGCGGCTGGCAGCCCTTGCCGACCAGGACGCCATCGTAGTTCTTCTCTGGAAGGTTCGGATTCAGCGCCGGAGCCGCGGGGGCAGGTGGAGGTACTCCCGGCCGCACCCTCGGCGAGTACACCGAGGCGTTCGGCTTCTGCGGATGATTCACGCCGGTCGCCGCCATTCCGGCCACGATGCCCGACATGCCCACCGATCCGGGAGCACCGGAGCCGATCTCGCCGATGATGACGTTTGGCGAGCCCATCACGATCACGCCGCCATGCGTCGTCTGGTCGCCCATCCGCGCCGCCGGAAGATAGTTGATGAAGACGCCCGTCGAACCCTTCACCACCATGTCTGGAGGACCGACGCACGTCGCCATGGACGTGACCGTGGCCGCAGGCAGCCCATTGACAAGGACAGTAGGCGCGCCCGGAGGAAGGATCGGGCCTCCCACATGGGGAACAGGCCCGGTGGTCATGGGGCAGGTGTGCAGATCTGTAATGCGAGCCGCAGGAGGCATAGTGCAGGGTCCCGTTCCTCAGACAAACAAGGAACCCTTAATTTAGCTGATACCCAGGGTCACGTTACCCACAAAAATGATTAAAAATCAGCTATTCCAGATCGAACTGGCGCAGCGGTTTGCCTGTCGTGGGGTTCTCTTTGGCCTTCTTCAGCGCCTCGGCGAACTTCTTCTCCATCAGGTCGTCCTTGTGCTTCTGCGCGTCGAGCGACTGCTGGAAGAGGCTGTCGCGCCGCGAGTCGGCCTCGCGCAGAGCCTGCGCCGCCTGCCCGAAGTCCTCGAAGGTCCGCTTCCGCGCCGCCGGAGTATGCGAGATCACAGCCCGCGTCACCGGATCGATCTTCAGAATGCCACCGCAGTCCGGGCAGCCTACCTCGAACGGCTCATCGCTCATCCCCATCCGTCCATCCTCCGCAACTCATTCTAAGCTTGTCGCAGATGTCCGGAGCTGCCCCTGCAAAGAATGGATGGAGATGCTTGCGGCCTTCTTCATTTTTTAGATTTATAAAATCACGCAAATATATGAAATAAAATTGGTTATATGCAAATTAACGCCAAAACTGGGTAATCCATCCATCGAAGGCAGAACGGAAACAGAAACAGCCCGGCAAGGATGCCGGGCCAATCCAATGAAACCACCTTCGGCTTCATAGAAAGATCGAATCAAAGACATTTGATTCTGCGGTTTACTGGAAATATCTAAAGTCGGATCACAATATGCCCTGGGCAGAGGTTTGCAGCCTCTTTGACCAGCCGGGCAATCAATCCCTCACCAACCCTCGCCACAAACCATACGCCGCCAAAGAGCCGTTCCTGGGGATGCCCCTCCGGGAAGAGGTGGAGCGTCAGTGCCTGCGCGTGCTTCCGCAGGCTGCTCTCCTTCTGCAGCTCAAAGGTCGCCGCCATCCGACGCAGACGGTTCATCTGGTAGCGCATCTTGCTGCCCGCCACCGATGCCGACCGGCCAAGGCTCTCGTCCATCGCGGTCATATAGTCGATCAGCGCCGTCAGCTCGGCGTCCATCGCGTTGCCCACGGCGGCCAGCTTACGCTTGCCCTCGATGGGCATCGCCCGTGCGCCCAGCCGCTGCGCCAGAGCGTCGGTCGTCGTCATCGCGTCGGGAAGCGATACCTCGTGCTGCGCCATTACCTCGGCGATGCTCGGCTCGATCAGCGTCGCGCTCAGGCGAGGAAGGACCGGGGTAATCCGGCCCAGAATTTTCTCGTACAGCACGGCCGATTGGGCAAAGTACGCCACCTCCGCCGGACCGCCGATGTAGGCCGCCGTCGGCAGGATCGTGTCCTGAAAGACCGGCCGCAGCAGAGCGTTCGGGCTGATCCGCTCCGGCTCCGTGGCGAGGATCGCCAGAAGCTCTTCGGTCGAAACCGGATGCCGCCCGGCCTTCCAACCGCCTTCCGGCAGCCTCTTCAGCGCCAGCCGTTCGCCCGCATCCGTGATTAGAAACAGCAGCGAGGAACCCTCCGCAACCAGCACCTGAGAATGGAAATTTTCGACTGCAAGCTCCGCCGTCCGCGCCGCCAGAGCACCATGCAGCTCGTCGGCCCGCTCAATGGCTGCGCGCAATGTCGACGCGCCGAGCGCATGAAAGGTACGGCTGGAGGCGTCCATCACGATCAGCCCCTCATCGGCAAAGAGCCGCGCCATCAGGCGCGCAAAGGCTCCTCCCAGCGTCGGCGTATACCACTCGCGGGGGGAGTAGCACTCGCGCAGCAACTCGCTCACGGGAGCCCAGCCGAGCAGCTCGCTCGCCTGATCAAGCGCCGCCTCCATCTCCGCTCCCAGCGTGATCGCGCCCACCGGCTGCACGCCATGCGGCGTCATGTGCGCCTTCACGGTTTCGACCGAGGTCTTGCCCGGCAGAGCTACGTGATCAACCTCGGGTAGATCGTGGTCCTCGGTCGCCAGCCAGAAGACCGGCACATGCTCGATACCTGTTGTGGCCGTCGCCTGCTTTGCGCGAGCGACCGAGGTAGCCGCCTTGAGGAGCGTCAGCAGCGGACCGCCGAAGAGGCCAACCTGCTGGCCGGTCACAACCACCCGGGCGCCGGAGCGTAGCCGGGAGATGTTTTCCATCGCAGCAGGACCGGCACCAAACTCACGGCTCTGCTGCTCGAGCGCATCGGCCAGAGCACTGGCGTCGCCCGCGACCGGAAGACTCTTGCCGATCCATCGCCCGGCCAGAGGCTCGGCTCCGTACCACCTCCGCACGGGAGCGTCTGCCGCACGCTCGCTCATAGCGAGATACTCCCGGTACAGCCGGGAGACGTGCGGCAACATCGTGATGGGATAACACTCCGTGCTCATCGGTTCCTTTTCAACCCTCTGCGCGGCGGCATACCAGAGCCGCTATACCTGATGCTAAGTTGTTTCGTCGGTTACGGAAAAAGATACAGGACGTTGGATGCTCCTGCCTGCGGTCCCGATGCAGATGATACCGTAGCCACATGAGCGCACGCTTATCGAAGACCTCGTCTCCTGCGTCCAAGTCTGCCTCCAAGGCAAAATCTCCCGCCAAATCCACCTCGAAGTCCCAGCCGAGCGGCAATCCGTTCAAGCGGCCCAGCGCCTCGCTGAAGGCAAAGCTGATCGACTCGCAGCTCGTCTACACGGGCAGAACCTTCCGGGTCTTCAACGACACGGTCATCGAACCGGGCGGCCACCAGAACCAGCGCGACGTCATCCGCCATAACGGCTCGGTCGTCATCTTGGGCGTCGATGACTCGAAGAGCAAGCGAGATCCCGAGGTCGTGCTCATCCGCCAGTATCGTCATGCCGCCGGTCGCTTCCTGATCGAGCTGCCCGCCGGACGGCTCGAGCCGGGCGAGAAGCCGCTGGCCGCCGCCAAGCGCGAGATGGCTGAGGAGACAGGCTACACTGCCCGCCGCTGGACGCTGCTCACGAAGTACTACGCCAGCCCCGGCTTCCTTGGCGAGTGGATGCAGATCTATCTCGCCCGCGACATCCGCGAGGGCATCGCCACGCCGGAGGAGGACGAGCACATCGAGATTCAGCGCGTGCGCCTGTCGGAGGCGATGAAGCTGGTTGCCACGAACGAGATCGTCGACGGCAAGACGCTTATCGGCCTCTCGCTCTACGCGGCGGCGCTGCGTGAAGGTCGTCTGTAGTTCTGTCCCTGTGCGCCGCGAGAGATTTTGATCGTATCCAAGTCACTTTTTCTCGCGGTGCGCTAAAGGAAAAACCATGCTCCCGTCGTCTGCGTCCTTCTCACAAACGACCAACGTCTTGAATGACGTGCAAGAGGGGTATACACGTGGGGCAATACAAGGGACAGGTAAAGTGGTTCAACAATGCAAAGGGATACGGCTTTCTGGGCCGCGATGATGGCGCAGATGTTTTTGTGCACTACAGCTCGATCCAGCTCGATGGATACAAGAGCCTGAAAGAGGGGGACCCGGTGGAGTTCGACATCATCGAGGGCGTCAAGGGGCCGCAGGCCGACCAGGTCATCCCGCTCAAATAGCAACCTCTTCACTCCGTGCCGCATACTGTCAGGAGGCGGCCTCATGAGGCTGCCTCCTGTACAGCTATGGATAACGTCACGATTGCGCGGCTGCTCGACGAAACCGCTGCTCTGCTGGAGATCGACTCGGCCGATCCCTTTCGCATCCGCTCGTATCGCCGCGCCGCCGAGGCCGTGGAACAACAGACCACGCAACTGGCGACACTTGTCGCCGAACCGAAGCAACTGCTTGCCATCGCCGGTATCGGCAAAGGCATGGCCGCAAATATTGTTGATCTCGTCAACACAGGCACGATGCCGCTGCGCGAGGAGCTGCTCCTCAAGTATCGGCCCACGATGCTGGAGCTGCTGCGCCTGCCGGGCATGGGGCCGAAGACAGTCGCGCTTATCTGGTCGGCGCTGGGCATCTCCGATATCGACAGCCTTGAGACTGCCGCCAAAGAGGGCAGGCTCACCGGCCTTCCCCGGCTGGGCGAGCGGTTCGTCGTCAGGCTGCTCAAGGGGATCGAGGACTATCGCCGCAACTCCGGCCGCTTCCGCATCGATGATGCGCTGGAGTATGCCAACCGCATTCGTGCGCTGATCCTTGCCTTCCCCGGCATCGAAGAGGTCACGCCCGCAGGCTCGCTGCGCCGCGGACGCGAAACCGTGGGCGATCTTGATCTGCTCGCCACCGGGCCTGCGTGCGAGCCGGATGTGGTTGCTGCCGCCGTCGAGCATGTGGCTACGCTGCCGCTGATCGACAAGCTGCATGCACGCGGCCAGAACAAGGTGACGTTCACCCTGCGTAATAATCTGCAGGTCGATGTGCGGCTGCTGCCGCGGTCGAGCTACGGCGCGGCGATGCAGTACTTTACCGGTTCCAAGCACCACAACGTTGCGCTGCGCCAGCGGGCGCTCAAGCAAGGCTATACGCTGAGCGAGTACGCACTGCTGCGACTTGCGGACAACACCATCGCCGCCTCCGAAACGGAAGAGGCGATCTACAACGCGCTCGGGCTTGATTGGATTCCACCGGAGCTGCGCGAGAACGGCGGCGAGATCGAAGCGGCCGCAGCACATACGCTGCCTACCCTCATCACGCGGGCCGACATTCGCGGCGACCTGCACATGCACACGCAGGAGAGCGACGGCTCGAACTCCATCCGTGAGATGGCCGAGGCCGCGCTTGCTCGTGGGTTGCGCTATCTCGCTATCACGGACCACTCGAAGAACCTTGCCATGACCAATGGCCTCGACGATGCGCGGGCGCTCGCGCATATCCGGCGCATCCGCGAGGTCGATGCCGAACTGCAACAGGAGTACGAGGGTCGCATCCGCGTACTGCCGGGCATTGAGGTCGATATTCTGGCCGACGGCTCGCTTGATCTGGAGGACTTGACGCTGGCGCAGATGGATATTGTGGTCGCCAGCGTGCACTCGCACTTCGCGCAGCCGATCGAGGAGATGACCGCTCGCGTCCTGCGTGCGATCGAGAATCCGTATGTCCGCATCCTTGGGCACCCTACGGGACGCATCCTGCTGCGGCGCGAGCCTTACGCGATCCATATGGAGACTGTCCTCAGGAAGGCTGCCGAACTAGGCGTGGCCGTCGAGCATAATGCCAGCCCGTCGCGGCTGGACCTCAGCGAGCTGCATCTCCGGCTTGCCAAAGAGCTTGGCTGCAAGCTCGTGGTCAATACCGACGCGCATGCCATCGCTGAACTGGACCAGATGGACTTCGGCATCACGCAGCTTCGACGGGCATGGCTCGGCCCGGCCGACCTGCTCAACACGCAGCCTACCGTCGAGGCGTTGCTCGCCAGCATGCGTCCCCGGCCCTGACGCTCCGGTAAACGCCCGTAAATGCACGATTCTCCGTGGCGTTTCACGGTAGACTTAAGCTAACGTGCCACCGTCCGCCACAGTCCCGACCGTCTTCCCTGCGCAACGCGCAGAGGCAGTGCCGTCGCTGCTCGCCGACTATGCGACCCTCTTCAAGCTCCGCGTCACGGCGATGATTATCATCACCGCCGGAGCCGGCTTCTACCTCGGCAGCCTGCGGAGCGGCATCAGCCCCTTCCACGCCGGTCTGCTACAGGCGCTGTTCGGCATTGCGGTCGTCTCCTGCGGATCGAGTGCACTCAATCAGGCTCTCGAGCGCAAGACCGATGGCCTGATGCGCCGCACCTCCCACCGGCCCATGGCTGCCGGACGCATCAGCTTTGCTCACGGACTGATTCTGGGCTTCGCGGCGATCTTCCTTGGCTCGCTCTACCTGGCGCTCGTCACCAATCCGCTAACCGGCACGCTGACGCTCATCACGGCCATCGGCTACGTGGCCATCTATACGCCGCTCAAGCAGGTCACGACGGTCAACACCTTCATCGGAGCCTTTCCCGGCGCGCTGCCGCCGCTCATCGGCTGGACGGCTGCTCGCGGGCTCATCGAGTGGCCAGCCGTCGCTCTCTTCGCCATTCTCTTCGTGTGGCAGTTTCCACACTTCATGGCTATCGGCTGGATGTACCGCAAGGAGTACGCCAGTGCGGGCATCCGGCTGACACCTACGCTGACAAATACGAACTACGCCGCGTGGTCCACCGTCATCCAGTCGCTGGTCTACGCCGTGCTGATGATTCCGGTTTCGCTCTGGCCGGTGAGCCTTGGTATCTCCGGGCGCCTCTATGGAGCCGCCGCGCTGGTGCTCGGGTTTGGCTATCTCTGGTACACCATCCGCTTTGCGCGCATCCTCAGCGACCCGAATGCGCCGTCCTCCAACCGCTACGCGCGCGACCTGCTGCGCGCCTCCGTGCTCTACGTGCCGCTGCTACTCGCGGCCATGATGCTCGACGCCAAAGGACGCCTCCTCTTCTGATGCCGAACACGCTCGCACAACCCGCAAATTTGCGTACGCCGCCAGCCGTCATCTGGACCATCATCGTCGTCAGCGCACTGGCCAGTGCACTCATCTGCTACCTCGTCTACTTCCATGCGCCGACCGACGTGGCCGGTACGCATCTGCGCTCGCTGCCGCTGCTCAACGCCGTGCTGAACGGACTCTCGACCATCGCGCTGGTCGCGGGCTTCTCCTTCATCCGCGAGCGCCACATTCCGAAGCACCGCGCCGCGATGTTTTTGGCCTTCTTCTTCTCGTCGATCTTTCTGGTTTCGTACCTGGTCAACTTCACGCTGCACGGCGAGACGCACTTCAACCGCCTCAGCCCGTGGTGGCCCTTCTACTGGAAGCTCCTGCTCACGCACATCCTGTGCTCGGTGCTGGCGCTTCCGATGATCCTTATCACCTTCTTTCTCTCGCTCACCGGCCGCTTCCCGGCGCACAAGCGGCTGGCCCGGTATACGTTTCCCATCTGGCTCTATGTCTCGATCACCGGCGTCGTCGTCTACGCGATGCAGGCAAGTATTCACTAAAAGGATTCATGCAGCAGGACACACGTCAGCTTCTCCGCACCGGCATCTGGATCTTCGGCACCGGCGCTCTCTCGGCCGCGCTGATGCTCTGGGCCTTCGGCGGCGTCACGCGCCAGGGACCGCACACCAACTCCGGCTGGCTGGCGCTCATCATCGCCATGGGCTGCCTGCCAATGGGCACGCTCGTACTCTCGCTCGGCCTGATCAAACTCCTCGGCGAACTGGTCCGCCGCAGGCGCTGACTCTGCTATTCTCAACCTTTACGGAGCATCGTCATGGCAAAAGGCATTAACAAGGTTTTACTCCTCGGCAACGTCGGCAAGGACCCCGAGATCCGCTCGACCACCGGCGGCATGACCGTCGCCAGCTTTTCGCTCGCCACCGCCGAGCGCGCCCGCGACGCGCAGGGCAACTGGTCCGATAAAACCGAGTGGCACAACATCGTCTGCTTCCAGCGCACGGCCGAGGTCGTCCGCGACTATGTGAAGAAGGGCACGCAGCTCTTCATCGAGGGCAAGATCCAGACGCGCTCGTGGGATGACAAGACCTCCGGCGAAAAGAAGTACCGCACGGAGATCCTCTGCAACGAGCTCACGCTGCTCGGCGGCGGACCGGGAGGCGGAAGCCGCGGCGAGTCCACGGGCGGCGGCTACAGCCGTTCCAGCAGCTCCTCCTCATCGTCACCCTACGACCAGCGCCAGCCGGCCAGCGCGCCTGACTACGCTGACACCGCCATCACAGACGACGACATCCCCTTCTAACGGATTCGTTCGGCGGAGCCCATAAAAAGAAGGCCGGCTGCCTCGATAATTCGAGGTAGCCGGCCTTCGATGTTTAATCTGCTTCGCTCTAGAAGGTCAGCTTGATCGAACCCTGCAGGTCGCGGTTGTCGGCGTAGGTGGTGGTAATGGCCGTCGAGGTTCCCGCCGGGTTGTTCGGGTTGATGCTCTGGTTGGGGAAGCCCATCGGCGGGCGGTTGAAGGCGTCAAAGGCATCCACGCGCAGGGCGAGCGTGATGTGCTCCGGCAAGGTGAAATTACGTGCCGCCGAAAGGTCGAAGTTGGTGGTCTGTGGCCCGCGCAGCGTACCGCGGCCATTGGCGCCGTATCGGTAGGCTGGCACGGCACACGAGCCATTTGCAGCATTGCCAACCTGACAAGGCACCGCATAGGCAGCAGGGTTATACCAGTTCGCATAGGTCTGATGCGCGGGCTTCGTGCTGGCTACCCGATCGGGCCAGCAGTTCGTCGCTCCGTTCGGACAGGTGCCGCTGAAGTTGCCGATGGTGAAGGGCAGACCGCTCTGGACCGTGGCAATTCCATTGAACTCCCAACCTCCCACAACGGCGGCAACGAGTCCATGATTCAGGTAAGCTCGCCGCTTGCCGAAGGGTAGCTCCCAGAGCCAGTTCACGACGAGACGCTGCGGCACGTTGAATCCGCTGGGACCATAACCGGCAGGCATATTGGTAATGGTCTGCGGATCGCCCACAGCGCCGCCATGATCGCCTGCGGCGGCGCCGGCGTCGAGCGACTTCGACCACGTATACGCCACCATAAGGCTGTAGCCGCCGCTGAACCGCCTGGTGAGCTTCGCATCGAAACCATTGTAGTTCGAGTAGCTGTTGTTGTCGCAGAAGGTGATCGAACGGATAGAGGCTATGCCGGGGATCGTAATGCGGTTCGCGGCAGGAACGCTCGAGGGACCGGGCTGTACCTCCTGTGGGTTGATGCAATGCTCCGAGTGCACGGAGCGACTGCCTGCATAGGCGACCTCGAGCAGGAAATCGTGAAAGAACTGATGCTCGACATTGAGGGTGAAGGTCTGGAACGAGGGCGTCTGGTTGTCCGTGTTGTAGCCGTTGATGCTTGGATTGGCTGCGATCAACTGGGCCGTCGTCATGGGCTTTACGATCGTCGGCGTGGCGAATGGCTGACTCAGAGGCTGCTCGAGCGTCGCAAGTTGTGCCGCCGTTGGATACTGCGGGATGGTAGGCATATTCTGCGAGATTGCCCAGGGCAGTTGCAGGCCAAGCATGGAACTTTCGCCGCCCTGCTCGGGGAAGTAGGAGATTGCATAGCCTCCGCGGACGAAAGTCTTTGCGTTCCCCGTCAGATCGAGCGAAAAGCCGATGCGTGGGCCGAAGTTGTTATAGCGGGTCTTCAGGTTCGTCGAGGCCGACGCTCCATTCACGCCGGGATAGACCAGCGTTAGCGCGTTCAGATCGATGTTGGTGATGCGCCCCTTCTGCTCCGTGTAAGGAGTGAAGAGATCCCAGCGAAGCCCGAGGTTGAGACTCAGCCGAGGCGAAGCCTTCCAGTCATCCTGAATGTACGCTGCGTGCTCATAGGTATCGATGACATAGGGAGCGAGCAGAAATCCGCGAGCGCCCGGCGAGCTGTTGTTGTTGGCAAACAACCCCATCTCCATCGAAGCAAGACCGCTACCGCCGGAGGCGCTGACGGGGTTCGTCGTGAGATTGGTCGCAAAGTTCAGCGAGCCGCGATAGGTGAGTCCCGTGTACGGCGAGGCGATCGTATCGATAAAGCGATAGCCCGCCTTGAAAGAGTGATTGCCGTGGGTGATCGAGAGGTCGTCGCCAAACTGATAGCTTGTCTGCCGGGCACGCACGGGAATAAACGACGGGCCATCGTTGATGGTTGTGTAGTTCGTGCCATTGCCTGCACCGGCAATCGTGATCGTCGGCAGGCCGGAGGTATCCTGCGAGACGTTGATCCCGTTGATGCCCAAAGAGGTTGCGGCGTTGATCCCGAAGTCCGACTGGTGGCTGTCGGGGTTGGTATGCGCATAGCCCATCAGGTACTGATTGATCACGTTCGGCGTGAAGATATGCGTCTCACTGATCGCCATGCCATGCGCTAAGAGCAGCGTATTCTGACCGCCGGAGATGTAGGGCCCAAGCTCATACATGGCAGCGGCCGCAGGAGGAGTCCGAATGCAGCAGCCTCCCTGTCCCTTGGCCGCAAACTGGTCGAATCGCTCATAGCTGTAGCGGACGAACGCGGAGTCCTTCTGATTGAACTGCGCATCGACACGGACGTTGCCGCCGTTGTCATTGGTCGTGTTCTTCAGCGTGTCCCGATAGTTGTTGATCAGACCGGGAGCACCTCCGTTGGCGGAGTAGTTGGGGTCCGGGTAGAGGTTGGCAATGCGGAAACCAATGGTATTTCGATAGGCGGCGGGAACAACCTGACCGCCATCGCCGCCTCGCGGCAGAGGTGTGCGCGTGGTTACGCCATTGGCGGTCGTGGTGGAGTAAGGATCATAGATCGTGACCCCGGCGTTATTCAGGTCGACGAAGTCCCCTGTCTTCTCAAGCGGCGTGGGGACGGTAGAGATGAAGGTGCTTCCCTGAATCTCGGTCTGACCGTAGTAGTCCAGAAAGAAGAATGCCTTGTCCTTCCAGAGAGGACCGCCGAGCGCCGCGCCGAACTGGTTGCGGATATGATTCGGCTTCGGCGCCGGATAGGTGTTGAAGTAGCTGCGGGCATCGACGAAGGAGTTGCGATGATATTCGAAGGCCTCGCCGTGAAAAGCCTTCGTGCCAGAGCGTGTCTGCGTCGTGACGATGCCCGCGCCACGACCATACTCGGCAGAGTAGACGCCTGTGAGCACCTTGAACTCGGAGATCGACTCCACCGAGGGCTGCACCATCACCGTGTTGAAGGTGTACTCGTTATCCATGATGCCGTCCACGAGCCATCCATTGGCGCTTCCCTGCGAGCCGAGCGCGTTGAAGGCAGAGCTGGCGCGCGGATTGTTCGTGCTGTTTCCAGAGAGGTTTTCACCCTGCATTCCGGGCGAGACGCCGGGCACCAGAAGCACCAGTTGCGCGAAGTCGCGGCCGTTCAGTGGCAGTGTCTGAATCGGCTTCTGATCGATGACATCTCCCAATTCCGCAGTCTCGGAGCGGAGCAACGGTAACGACGAAGTCACTTCGACCGTCTCCGCTACGTTGCCGACCGTCAGCGTGAAGTCCATGCGCGTGCGGGCATCCACATCGAGTTTGATCGACGAGGATTGCTGCTTCTGGAAGCCGTCCTTCAGGGCGACAACCTGGTAGTTTCCCGGCGGCAGAAACGGAGCGACATAGCTGCCGCTGGAATCAGTGGTCAAGGTCTGGTTCGTGTTGCGATCGAGGTTCGTGACCGTGATCTGCGCTCCCTCAACCTGTGCTCCGCTCTGGTCACGCACCGTTCCGACGATCGTGCCGCTCGTCTGCGCCATCAGGGAAGCAGAGAGGAAGAAAAGCACCCATAAGGTGCTGAAACACTTCAACATGGACATCTCCTTAGGTGGTCCTTATTGCTGTCCGACAGGAAGAGCAAAGAGATACAAAAAGACAAGATGAGGCTCTTGCGCCGCAGCTTTACTGCGGTGCGACAACTACATTGGGACTGGATTCAGAGCGTACCGACGTACAGGGCCGTGCGAAGCGGAATCTGTATACGAAATGCAGATACAAGGTGTCAATAGATTTTCTTAAAGAACATTCCGAAAGACCGGTACATGGCTAGATAAACAGCGTCGAAATTCCCCAATACATCGGGCCTCTCACAGCCTCCATTTGCAAAAAGTCGCATCTTCTGTTTGAAATAAAGGCATTGCGTAAACTCGTATCCATCCTGTTGCTGACGCTGTTCAGCCTTGCCTTCGTCTCGCCGCTGCTCGCGCTCGGCATGGACGAGGATACGAGCGTGCCTATCTGCTGCCGCCGTGATGGCAAGCATCATTGCCAGGGGCATCTGCCGGACTCCGACTCGCAGAACGCGCACTTCCAGGCTCCCATGCAGCACTGCCCGTATGGCCCGGCCTCGAATGTCTCGGTCCACAACAATGATCTGCACGCGCCTATGCTCTCCGCAGCTATCTTCGCGTCGCTCGTCAGCCACCCCACCGGCCACGTGCAGACGGAGTCGAAGCGCCGCATCGCGGAAGATCGCTCCCGCAACAAGCGCGGTCCACCAGCCTCCATCCTCCTGTAAGCGATACGCACGGCCGCTCTTCGCGTAAGAGCGCAGCCGCCTTTTCATCGCACCGGAACCAATGGAGGATACCGTGTCCCCACGCAGACATCTGCTGTGCTTTGCCGTACTTTGCTGTCTTGTCTTCGGCTGCTCGCTCATAGCCCAGGCACAGGAGAGCCTTACCACCGCCTCAATCACCGGCCACGTGCTCGACCCGCAGAGCAACATCGTGCAACATGCGGCCATTACCGCCACCGAAACCGCCACTGGCCAGGTCCACGCTGCCCGAAGCGACGAGCAGGGACGCTTCCGTCTGCCGCTGCTGCCCGTCGGGCAGTACCGCATCCGCGCCGCGGCTGCGGGCTTCGCCGATGCGACGCAGCAGGTGCAGCTCAGCGTAGGCGCGGCCTTCAACCTCACGCTCTCGCTCTCGATGGCGCAGGCGACCGCCAGCGTGCAGGTCATTGCCTCTACTCCGGTCATCGAGGAGAACCGCAGCCAGATCAGCGAGACTGTCTCACAGGCCGAGGTTGCACGCCTTCCCTTCGAGGGCCGCAACTACCTCGACCTTGCGCTGCTGCTGCCCGGCGTCTCGCCGACCAACACCGCCAGCACGCAGACGCTCGCCGAAACCTCCGAGGTCGCCGGGCAGGGTTACTCCGTCAACTCGCAGCGCAACTTCTCCAACAGCTTCGTCGTCGACGGCGTCTCCGACAACGACGATGCAGCCGGGGTTGCGGGCAACAGCTTTGGGCTTGATGTCGTGCGCGAGTTTCAGGTCGTCACCGCAGGCGGGCAGGCCGAGTTCGGCCGCGCGCTTGGGGGCTACTTCAACCTCATCACCAAGAGCGGCACCAATGAACTGCATGGCACGGCTTATGGCTTCCTGCGCAACCAGCGCCTGAACGCCGAGAACGCGCTCTCCGGCTCGAAGCTGCCGCTCACGCAGGGGCTCTACGGAGCCAGCCTCTCCGGCCCAGTGATCCGCAGCCGCACCTTCCTCTTCGGCAACTTCGAGGAGGGCCGCCTGAACACCGACGGCATCATCACGGTTACACCCACGAGCGCCGCGCAGATCAACCGCCGCCTGCTTGCCATCGGCTATCAGGCTCCGCTGCTGCCTGTTGGCGCAGGCTCGACCACGCTCTACCCGACGACGCTGCACACCGATACATTCTTTGCGCGGCTTGATCATCGCTTCAGCGCGGCCGATCAGTTCAACCTTCGCTACAGCCTCTACAAGCTCTCGAGCATCAACGCACGCGGCGCCGGCGGACTCAACGAGGTCAGCAACGGCACCTCGGTCTTCGACACCGACCATACTGTTGCGGCCAGCAACATCGCTACGCTCTCGCCGCACGTCTTCAACGAGACACGTGGCCAGTTCAGCTATGACTCGTTGACTGCGCCGCCGAATGACCTAACCGGACCGGCTGTGACGATCTCCGGACTCGCCACCTTTGGCCGCTCCACCTCATCTCCAACGGGGCGGCTCAACTATCTCACCGAGGTCGTAGATAACCTCGTCGTGCAGCACGGCGCGCATACCTTCAAGACCGGCGTCGACTTCCTCTACAACGACGACACCATCACCTATCCACAGTCGCTGCGAGGCTCCTACAGCTTCGCGTGTCTCTACGACTCCGCGGCTGAAGCGCCCGCAGGCTACACTGGCACCTTCTGCGCCAACAGCTTCTTCTCCGACAACTACAACGCGCAGGGATACACGCAGAACTTCGGCTCGCCGACCATCCAGCAGAACAATCCGAACCTCGGCTTCTATGCACAGGATGAGTGGAAGATCTCGCCTACCTTCACGCTCAACGCGGGCGTTCGCTACGACCTTGAGTGGCTGCAAACAATCTCAACGGACGTCAACAACGTCTCACCGCGCATCGGTTTTGCATGGTCGCCCTTCCGCAAGGGAACGACCGTCGTGCGTGCCAGCTATGGGCTCTTCTACGATCGTGTTCCGCTGCGTCCGCTTGCGAATGCGCTGCTCTCGGCCAACAACACCATCGATCCCACGCAGGCGCGCTACTTCAGCTACAGCTTCTCGCCCACCGATGCCAACGCGCCCCTCTTCCCTGCCGTGGCCGATGCACCGCCCCCGGGTGCGAAGCCGAACTACGCGCTGATGGATCGCCACATCCAGACGCCCTACTCTCAGCAGGCCTCGCTCGAGGTGGAGCAGCAGCTCTCGCCGACAACGACGCTCGGCCTCAGTTATCAGCACCTGCGCGGCCTGCACCTGATTAGTTCGATCAACACCAACATCAATGCCGACGGCTCCCGGCCGGATACCACGCGCGGCAACGTCAAGCCGTACAGCTCCATCTTCGACTCGTACTACGATGGCCTGAGCGTCTCACTGTTGCAGCATCCTGTGTCGTGGGGCTCAGCGCGTCTCTCGTACACATGGTCCAAGGCCATCGACGATGTGGGGGAGTTCTTCTTCAGCTCGCCCATCAACAACTTTGTTCCTGCGATGGACCGCAGCCGTGCCGACGACGACCAGCGCCATCGTGTCGTCTTCAACGCGACCGCGAACACTCCTACAACGCCCGCGCATACCTTTGCCGGACATCTTGCCCATAACTGGCAGCTCAGCGGCATTCTGCAGTATTACTCGCGCCTGCCCTTCAACATCATCACCGGAGCCAACACCAAGCAGGCTACCTCGCAGCGTCCCTGCGCAGGCGGCTACAGCCTTACCGATAGCAAGGGCATCAACCCATGCACGGAGGCGCTGCCCGGCGCTGTCATTGGACGCAACGCAGGCATCGGCTTCGATCTCTTCACGCTCAACGCACGACTCAGCCGCACCTTTCCTCTGACGGAGCGCGTGCATCTTGAGGCTATCGCCGAAGCCTTCAACGCACTTAACCATCGCAACGACATGATCCCCAACGCTACATGGGGCAGCAATCCGTATCCGAACGGTGTGCATAACGCCAGCTTCGGTCAACCCACCGCGGTCGGCGATCCGCGCAGCGTGCAACTGGCTGCACGCATCAGCTTCTAACCCCCTGAAAACGATATGGCCTGCGCTCTTAGAGAGCGCAGGCCATATCTGTATCTGCTACAGGAACAAATCAACTAGCCGCTTACTGTCAGCCTCCGCCCAGAGCAGCTATAGAGCTGCACCATGGAGATCGCCTCCTGATGGAGAAGTAGACCTTGATCGGATCGACCTGCGAAACCGAGGTCGGCGCCGTCGACAGGCCTACAAGGTTGCCGACCTGCGTCCGGGGCAGGCCGGCAATGCCGGTAATCAGAGAGCGCACATGCGTAAAGCCGAGGTTCCGCTTCGCCTGCTCCACATTCGCCTTGCTCTGCACAAGCTGCCCCACGACCTGACCGAGCACAGCCCGGAACGAACGCGGATCGATCTCAAAGAGAACCTGTCCGGCCTGCACGAGCCAGCCCCCTCTACAGTTGCTTGATCAGGTAGCCGGAAACCTGAGGCTGGATCTGCGTGTTCACATAGTCATCCGTCAAACCGACCCAGTCCCCGTAGATCGGGACATCCCGCTGCACGCCGCTGCGGCGTTCATCGGCAGAGCTCCACCTTGCTGGGAGGGACCGCCTTCTTTGCGCAGGCAGTCAGACAGAGCGGCGCGACAGCCAGGGACGCAGAAAACACAATATATGCACGACGCTTTCGTAGTGACATCAGAGATCAAACCACCTATAAAAAGCTCTTGTGGCGTCAAAAAGTATTTCCTGCGCGACCAAGACAATATGACATACGTGTATGTATGTCATATTGTCTTGATTCACAGGATGCTTTATTTTTTTGCATCGAGGTCGACCATCCGACGATCTTGCACTTGCGTATTCTTTTTAACTGGAAACGCTCTTACGCCTTCATTAAGGGAGAATTTTTCCAGCGCCTCTGTACTCGGAAAGAAGAGATCGGACCCCATGCCACAACAAGCCGCCAGAACGACAACCCCCTCCCGCCGTACGAAGAAGACCGCCCTGCAAGCAGATATACAACCTGACCCCACAGACGCATCGCGCCAGCAGATACGCACCGCCGCGACACGCAAGGCTCTGCTCGATGCCGCATTTCGCATCTTCGTGCGCGATGGTTTTGAAGCCTCCCGCATCGAGGACATCGCAGCGGCTGCAGGACGGAGCAGAGGTGCCTTTTACGCGAATTTCACCAGCAAAGCGGAGGTCTTTCTTGCACTGCGGGCAGAACGTTTTACCGCATGGGAGGAGCGATTCCGCAAGCAATTGCAGAACCAGCCCACACGCGAGCGGCAGTTGAAGATCGTGGAAGAAGAGGTTGCGGTCATCGTACTGGACAAGTCGTATGCCTTGCTGGAGCTGGAGTTCAAGCTTTTTGCCATACGTCATCCGGAGATGCTCGCCGACATTGTGCAGAAGCACCTCGACGAAGACTGCAGGATTGAAGAGCTGAGGGAGTTCTACCCCAAGGGAAAACGCGGCACCATCGTCATGCAGCAGGAGATGCTGGCCATCGAATCGTTGCTCGAAGGCTTCGCGCTCAACGTTGCCTTCTCACCGGAGGTGATGACACCGAAGTACATCGCCAAATACCTTCCGAGGATGGCTCGTCTGATCCTCGAACGCATCTCCTGAAGCAACCTCTATCGGCGCGGCAGAAACCCATTGTCCGTCAGCGCAAGCTGACGCAGATCGAGGTTCATCTCCTTGCGGAACCGCTGCACGGAGGCATCCCCGATCTTCTGCATGAGCGCCTTGTCGCCGCGCTGCATGGCTCCGACATAGTTAGCATCCTGCACCACCTGGTTGTAGATGAAGACCTCGGCCATCTCCTGCTTCTGCGCGTCGTTCAGGCGCGTAAACGATGGGTTCGACAGCAGCGTGCTGCTCACCTGCCTGCGCACTGCCTGCACCTGCGCGGGCGCCACCTCGTTAGCCGCATTGGCCATCTGCCAATTCTCCACCCAGTAGGCCGTAAACGCATCGGCCACATCGCCCAGGCGCAGGCCATCCTGAGCGGCATGCGTGGCCCATAGCTGTAGATAGTCTCTCCGCTGCAACTCCGCACCCACTGCGGCCGCGGCCTTGTCGCCGGAGGTCTGCCGGATAAACTCGACGAACTGTGCCCGCACTCGTGTCGTCACCTGCGGCGATGAACGATACGTCGAGGTAGCACCCACCGGCATCGGCGTGCCCGTCATTCCTCGCGGCGTGCGAATCCCCGGCCCTATGGCATACGCCGGTGGCCTGTTTGAGGCAGGCGGACGGATGCCGGAGTTCGCAAGATTCCGTTGCAGGTTATCGTTCAGCATCTGCTGCTGCGTCCAGTCCGACATCATCGAGAAGTCCTGCGCATGAGCAGGCAGGCAAGCCATCAGGATCATCACATCCATCCACAGAAAGCGGATCATAAGCCTTCTCCTGATCCATGAGACAGTGAGCTTCTCGACCCTTGCACTATGGTCTACGCTGCTGTACTACACTGTCATCAACAGACCATAATCTCGTCGAGTTTTCTCCGAGCGTTTACACAACGTGCAGCCCATATCTGTCGATACCATGGCCGGTATCCGGGCAGGTCATGAATCTTTCGTAAACATCTCCCTATAATTGAGACGCGTTACCCCATCTGCAGCTTCGAGGCACTCATGCGTATCGTCGACATCCGCGAGGTCACAGCGCCCATCGCGTCTCCCATCGCCAACGCCTACATCGACTTCTCCAAGATGACCTGCTCGCTCGTCGCCGTCGTCACCAACGTCGTCCGCGATGGCAAGCCCGTTATCGGCTACGGCTTCAACTCCAATGGACGCTACGGCCAGGGCGGCCTCATCCGCGAGCGCTTCATACCGCGCCTGCTCGAAGCCGATCCGCAATCCCTGCTCGATGACACTGGCGATAATCTTGACCCCGACCGCATCTGGTCTACGCTCATGCGCAACGAGAAGCCCGGCGGCCACGGTGAGCGTTCTGTTGCCGTCGGCACCATTGATATGGCTGTATGGGATGCCGTCGCCAAGATTGCCGGTAAGCCGCTCTTTCGCCTGCTCGCCGAGCGGTACCAGCGCGAGGCCGATCCGCGCGTCTTCGTCTATGCGGCCGGAGGCTACTACTATCCAGGCAAGGATCTCTCCGCTCTACGCGCCGAGATGCGCAGCTACCTCGATCGCGGTTATACCGTCGTCAAGATGAAGATCGGTGGCGCGCCCATCGACGAGGACCAACGCCGCATCGAGGCCGTGCTCACCGAGATTGGCTCTGAGGCTCGCCTCGCCGTCGATGCAAACGGACGCTTCAACCTTGAGACTGCCATCGCCTACGCGAAGATGCTGCTGCCTTACAACCTCTTCTGGTATGAAGAGATCGGCGATCCGCTCGACTATCAGTTGCAGGCTGCGCTGGCTGAGTTCTACCCTGCTCCAATGGCGACCGGCGAGAACCTCTTCAGCCATCAGGACGCGCGCAATCTGCTGCGCTACGGCGGCATGCGCCCCGACCGCGACTTCCTGCAATTTGACTGCGCGCTCTCCTACGGCCTCTGCGAGTATCTGCGCACGCTCGAAGCATTGCACGTTGCGGGCTGGTCGCCGCGCCGCTGCATCCCGCACGGTGGCCATCAGATGTCGCTCAATATCGCCGCGGGGCTTGGCCTCGGAGGCAATGAGAGCTATCCCGATCTCTTCCAGCCCTACGGCGGCTTCCCCGACGGCGTGCACGTCGAGAGCGGCTACATCACCATGCCGGAGCTACCCGGCATTGGCTTCGAGGGCAAGTCCGACCTCATCCGCGTCATGCGCCAGCTGGCCGAATAGACAATGACTGAGCACCTATCCACCTCGACGAAGAAGCGATCTCCGCTAGGCCCGCTCTGGCTGCAGGTCATGGTGGGCATCGGGCTCGGCATCCTCATGGGCGTGCTCTTCCCGCACGCCGCCATCGCATGCAAGCCCTTCGGCGATGCCTTCGTGCGGCTCATCCGCATGACGCTTGCGCCCATCATCTTCGCCACCGTCGTCGTGGGCATCGCGCGCATGGGTGACATCAAGGAGGTGGGCCGAGTCGGTGCCAAGGCGCTGCTCTACTTCGAGGTCGTCTCGACTGTCTCCCTGCTGCTCGGCCTCATCGCCGTCGATGTGTTGCGCCCCGGCAGCGGCATGAACATCGACGCAGCAAAGCTCGACCCGCAATCCATCTCTACCTACACCGCCAGCGCCAAGCAGATGGGCGTCGTGCCCTTTCTGCGGAACATCATCCCCACCAGCATCGGCGAGGCCTTCGTCAACGGCAATATTCTGCAGATCATCCTCATCGCGGTGCTCTTCGGCCTTGCACTCTCGCAGTTCCGCGAACGGGCACGCCCGCTGATAGACCTGATCGACCTCGCCCTGCACGGCGTTTTCGGCATCGTCCGGTTCATCATGTATCTCGCGCCGCTCGGAGCCTTCGGTGCGATGGCCTATACCATCGGCCAGTACGGCATCGCCAGCCTTATCCAGCTTGCACAGTTCACCGGAGAGGTCTGGCTCGTCTCGCTCGTCTTCGTTGTGGTTGTGCTCGGACTCATCAGCAGGCTTGCGGGCTTCAGCCTCTTCCGCCTGCTCGGCTATATCCGCGAGGAGATACTCATCACGGTCGGCACCTCATCATCCGAGGCCGTGCTGGCTCCGCTCATGCTGAAGCTCGAGCGGCTTGGCTGCGCCGAGTCCATCGTCGGCATGGTCATGCCCGCCGGTTACACCTTCAACGCCGACGGCACCGCCATCTACCTCAGCATGGGAGCCATCTTCATCGCGCAGGCGACCAATACGCACCTCAGCCTGCGCGATCAGGTCGTCATCCTCGTCGTCCTCATGCTCACCTCCAAGGGCTCAGCCGGAGTCGCCGGTGCAGGATTTGTAACTCTGGCCGCTACACTTGCCTCCATGCACCAGATTCCCGTCGCGGGCCTCGTTCTTCTGCTCGGCGTCGAACGGCTCACCAACATTGCTCGCGCTGTCGTCAATGTCATCGGCAACTCCGTCGCCACCATCGTTATCGCCAAATGGGAGAACGCCTTCGACACAGAGCGCGCCGCCCGCATGTTGCACGGGGAACCGATTGCCGCAGACGAATAAGCCACTTGAACATCACCCGCACCGCGTGATTCGATGAGTCTGGTGACTCCGCAAACCTCTCTTCCCATCGACGCGCTTCTACCCGCGATCCTTGCCTCGCTCGAGCGACATCCCAACCTCGTCCTCGAGGCGGCTCCCGGCGCGGGCAAGACCACGCGCGTTCCTCCTGCGCTGCTCAAGATACTGCCCGGCGAGATTCTTGTGCTCGAGCCGCGTCGCATCGCCGCACGGCTTGCAGCGCGCCGCGTCGCTGCGGAGTTGGGCGAGCAGGCCGGGGAGACGGTGGGCTATCAGGTCCGCTTTGAAGAGGTCGGCGGCCCACGCACGCGACTGCGCTTCCTCACCGAAGGCATCCTCACGCGGCGCATGCTCTCCGACCCTGACCTCAAAGGCGTAAGCGCCGTCGTGCTCGACGAGTTTCACGAGCGCCATCTTGAGAGCGACTTCGCGTTGGCGCTGTTGAAGCATCTGCAACAGCGCCGACCCGATCTGCGCATCCTCGTCATGTCGGCCACGCTCGACGCTGCACCAATAGCAAGGTATCTTCACGACTGCCCCGTACTCAGCTCTGAGGGCCGCCTCTATCCCCTCACCATCCAGCATCTTCCCTACTCTCCCGATCCTCTGCATATGCAGGTAAAACGCGCTGTAGAGCGCCTCCTGCAACAGTCTCCGCAGACAGGACATGTGCTCCTCTTCCTGCCAGGCACCGCCGAGATTCGTCGCGCCATCCGCGAGTGTGAGCCGCTTGCTGCACGGCACAATCTACTGCTGCTTCCGCTGCATGGAGATCTGTCCCCCGCAGAGCAGGATCGCGCCATCGCGCCCAGCGCGCAGCGCAAGCTCATCTTCGCTACCAACGTCGCCGAGAGCTCGCTCACCGTCGAAGGCGTCACCGCCGTCATCGACAGCGGCCTTGCGCGTGTCGCCAGCTATTCGCCCTGGACCGGTCTGCCTACGCTGCACATCAGCCGCATCAGCAAAGCCTCCGCGCAACAGCGGGCAGGACGCGCGGGCCGCACCGGACCTGGACACGTCCTGCGTCTCTATTCCGAAGAGGACTTTTTTCGCCGCCCGGAGCATGACACGCCGGAGATTCTGCGAAGCGATCTCTCGCAGCTTTGTCTCGCTCTGCGAGCCATGCAGATCGGACACTTCAACGATCTCAACTGGCTTGATGCTCCTCCCGAAGCTACCATCCAGCACGCCGAGTCCCTGCTGGATCGCATCGGGGCCACCGGCGACCGTGCGCGGCAACTTGCGCGCTATCCTCTCTCACCGCGCCTCGCGCGCATCCTCGTCGAAGCCATAGAACGCGGCGTGCCTGACGATGGATGTCTTGCTGTGGCATTGCTCGGCGCAGGGGCACGTCCGGAGAAGAACGATCTGCTCGACGCGCTCGATCTTCCGCTCGATCCGCGCACACGCCAGCACGTCGAACAGCTACGTCACATCGTGCGCCCGCAACAACCGCGCAGGCATGATGATGATGCGCTGCTCCTCTCCGTCCTCGCAGGCTTCCCTGACCGTGTAGCCCGGCGCAGAGCGGGCAATCAGCTCCTGCTCGCGGCAGGCGTCCCGGCAGAGATCGCAGGCGAGATGCCGCCCTACGAGTTCATGGTGGCCATTGACGCCGAGGACCGCAAGGAGAAGCCTGTTCCGCTCGTACGCATGACTGCGCGCATCGAGCCCGAGTGGCTCATCGAGCTCTATCCCGAACGCGTGCGCGAGCGTACCGAGCTGATCTGGAATCGCACCGCAGAGCGCGTTGAGGCCATCAACTCTCTGCTCTACGACGACCTTGTTCTCGAAGAATCGCAGCAGTCCAATCCTGACCGCGAGGCTGTTGCAGAACTACTAGCGCAGAAGGCTCTCGAGACAGGTATCGCGCGCTTCACCGACGTTCATGCGCTCGACAATCTTCTCGCCCGTATCGAGTTTGCTGGCCTGCCTGAGCCAGATATACCGCAGCTTCTGCGCGAGCTTTGCATCGGCTTACGCAGCTTTGCCGAGTTGGAAAAGGCTGCCGTGCACCTACCTGCACTGATCGAGCAGCAGACAGATGCGCGGCGCCTGCAGGAGCTTGCCCCTGCGAGCATCCGATTGCAAGGAGGGCGGCAGACGAAGGTCCACTATGAGCGCGGCAAACCGCCATGGATATCCTCGCGCCTTCAGGACTTCTTCGGCATGAAGGAGACGCCGCGCATCGGCCCCGACCGAGTGCCGCTGGTGATTCATCTGCTCGCGCCTAACCAGCGGCCTGTGCAGACCACTACCGATCTCGCGGGCTTCTGGCAGCGGCTGTATCCGCAGGTGCGGCGCGAGTTGATGCGCCGCTATCCGCGTCACTCATGGCCCGAAACTCCATAGAAAAGGCTGCGCCATCGTAGTGATGACGCAGCCTCTTGTTGTGGTGAACAACCTACTTCGTCAGCTGGGGATTCTTTCCGATGCTGAGCAGGTTCGCCATGATGCGGAACGAGCCCGGCACCCCCTCCGGCATCTGCCGGAAGAAGGCATAGGCCGTGTAGATGTAGAAGCCCTTGCCGGTGCGGGCGTACAGCAGACCGCCCTTCTGTGGGTCTTCGCCGTCGTCATGCATCTCCGTGGGCGCGATGAACTCCGTCCCCCATGCAGAGGGGAAGCCATGACCGCGCTCCTCGATCCAGCCGTCGAAGTCAGCCTTCGTGATTTGATTCGGCCAGTTGAGCACCGGGTCCTTCGCGTCGAGGATGCTCGCCTCACCGTTTTCTTCCACGACACGACCTCCATCCGATCCTTCGATATGGTTGAGCGTGAAGGCATAGGGCGCGTAGTTGTGGTCGAAGTCGTGCGACTGATACTGCACGATCACCGTTCCGCCTGCGTTGGCATAAGCCAGCAGGCGGCTGTTGGCGCGAGCCAACTCCGGGCGCGCTGCATAGCTGCGAACGCCCAGCACGATCACGTCATATGCGGACAGGTCGCCCGTGCTGACGTCCTGCGGCGAGAGCATCGTGACGTGCACGCCCATGCCTGCAAGGCTCTGCGGCACATCGTCGCCGGTACCCATCACGTAGCCGACCTTCAGCGATGGAGCCAGCTTCAGGTCTACGCCCGTCGCCTGATAGCTCGCCGGACGATAGAAGGGATACGGCCTCACACCCACGTAGCCCGCCATCTCGAAGCCGTCCTTGTACTCATGCCCGCCGGACTGCGCTACGGCGGTGATCGTGTACGGCTTCGCCTGCACGTTCTTCGGCGTGATAGTGAAGTTGACGATGCGCTCCTCGTTGTAGCTCTTCGTGCTGAACTGCGCCGTTGCAGGCTCGCTCGTCCATCCCTCGGGAAGCTCCAGCTTCAGCGTGCCAGTGGCTGCACCCTTCACGCTGCTGCGCAGGCTTACCTGCAGATGCAGCGGCTCATTGCCAATGGGCACCACCCCCGCCTGCGGAGAAACTGTCAGCGAGATCGGCGGCGCAATCAGTAGCGGCTCCAGCGTCGGGCCGGGGCCGACATAGCGATGGCTCGTCTGCACCACACCAGTTACATGCGCCTCGGCGCCACCGTACTTGTAGGTCAGCTCTGCCGAGAGCGGATACGGCATCGTCGGCATATTCAGATAGCGCGGATCAAGCAGATCGTAGTAGCTCTGCTCCACCGACTTGCGAGCGAAGTATGGCCGCGTAATCTCCACGCTGGCCGGGACCGTCGCCGTAATCTGCTGATCCAGAGCCTTGCCACCTTCGAGCGCACCGGCAACCGAGGACGCGGGCTTGAAGACCCAGCCATCGCCGGAGTGCGAAACCAGTTTCGTGTCGACCACCTGGATCGCCTCGCGCCCCTCATCGGCGATATGCACATCTACGGGGAAGGTATCGCCGGGAATCGCACTCTGGAAGCTCCCTTCGCGCGGCGGTGCGCCGGGCTGCGGACCCGATGGGCCTCTGCGTGAGCCATCAGCCGAAACGATCGGAATCACACTCACACCCAGCGCATCGTTCAACGCCTGGTTGAACTGATCGCGCTTGATATCGAGCTCATGCTTCATGTTGTACTTCGCATCGGCAGGCAGAGAGCTTGCATGCAGATCGGCCAGCAGAGCCTCGGTTGCTATGAGCCCCTTGGCAAAGGCCGGAGCGCACTTCTCCGGATGCGTTGCATCGTAGGCCGCCGCGGCCTGCTGCACGGTATCGGCAATCGACTTCAGCTTGCCCTGCCATGCGGTCCGCTGGTCCGCTGGAGCATACGAGGTGATGCCCGCAAGCGAGGTATCGATGCCGTCGAAGAAGCTGTCCTCATGCGCAGGCGGCGTCGCGCTCACACGCGAGGCATACAGGTGATACTGCGAGTTCGAGGGCTCCGGCAGCGGCATGGCGGTACCGCCATTCTGCGACTTCTGGCTGCCCAGTCCCGTGCGCGCGATGCTCGTGTAGCTATCCGCGAGCAAAGGATTATAGGTGCCCGTGGAAACCGAGACGGTTGCGCCGGGAAGACCTTCGATGGTGGTGTTGTGCACGTAGTCGTGGAACTGCACCGGAGCATAGTGGCCGGTCGCATAGTCGAAGATGCCCTTCTCCGAGACACGCGCAAACGGCGCACGCGCATAGACCTTGAGCGGAGTCCACGGCTGCAATCCAGCGGCAATCTGATCCGGGAAGACCTTCGGATCGCCCGCAGCGTTGAAGACCTCCTGCGCCATCTCGCCCGAGGTCTGGTGATGACCATGACCATCGGAGACGCCGCCGACAAACACCGCCGTCACGATCATGGGCCGCGTCATGCGGATCACGCGGACCACGTCATAGAGAACGCGATCATGCCCCCACTGCTGCATCGCCTCTTCCAGCGTCTTCGAGAAGCCGTAGTCGGCCACGCGGGTAAAGTACTGATGAATGCCGAAGTACTGCCCGGCAGCCAGCAGCTCCTGCGTGCGGACCTCGCCCAGCCGGTCCCAGAAGTCGTTGGACATAATGTTCTGTCCGCCCTCGCCGCGGTTGAGCGTCAGCATCGAGGTATCGACGCCCTGCCCGCGGCTCTCGTAGGTCAGCATGGCGCTGTCCTCGTCGTCCGGGTGGGCAACGATCAGGATCAGGCTGCCGCGGGTCTGCAGCCTTTGGATGTCCTGCTTCACCGCAGCCGAGCCGCGGTCGAGCGGGAGAGCGCGCGCTGCACCATAGTCATAATGCAGCGGTTCCTGCGCGGAAAGAGAGACCGGAACTGTTACCAGCACGGCAGCCAGCGCGCAGGATATTCCTGTGCGAAAAAGGGAGAAACTCATAAGCACGCACCTCTGGAAATACGGACACAGCCGCGTTTTTTGCTGGCTCCGCGTGTTGGCAGGATTATCACGCGGAACCCTCTTTGTAAAGACTATTTAGATACTGCGGTATGATGATGATCTGTTGCTACAACGCATCCTCCACAGACTCTAAAGCAGATGTTAAAAGCTCCGACCATCCCGATCACGATCTCGCGCCCCGCTCACCTGCGGCGGGCCAACGCACAGAATCTCCTTCGTCTTATTCAACAACAAAGTCCCTGTTCGCGTGCGGACCTGGTGCGACAGTCAGGGCTAAGCGCGCCAACGATCACCAGTTGCGTGGCCCTGCTCGAGGAGATCGGGCTGGTGGAGGCCATCGGGGAAGGCCCATCGAACGGCGGCCGTCCGCCGGAAATGCTGCGCTTCAACGCCGCGCACGGCTCTGTGGCCGCGGCCGACATCGGCGGCACCCGGCTGCGCATGATGCTCGCCGACCTGAACGGCAACGAGATGATGCAGTGGTCGCAGCTTCTGCGTGCGAGTGAAAAGACTCCGGCAGGCATCTGCGCTCTCGCGCAGGAGGGTCTGGAGTACATGGTCAAGGCGGCGGGCGTTCCTCTGAGCCATGTGCTGCACCTTACGGCGGGCGCTCCCGGCATCACGGACGTCGACGCGGGCGTCGTCATCTCCGCCCCCAATCTCAAGGGATGGGAGGAGGTTCCGCTGAAGGAGATGCTCGAGGAGCAGCTCGGCATCCCGGTCAACATCGAGAACGATACGAACCTCGCCGCCGTCGGCGAGTATCAGCGAGGCATCGTGCGCGAGGCTGAAACCTTCGTCTTCCTCGCGCTGGGCACGGGCGCGGGCGCAGGCATCTTCCTCAACGGGCGGCTCTATCACGGAGCGCGCTGGAGCGCTGGCGAGATCGGCTACTTCGGCGTCAGCGGACGCAAGCGCGAGCCGATGCGCATCCGCGAGGCCGGGCAGCTTGAGAGCGTCATCGGCGGCGCAGGCATCGAGACTCGCTGGAGACAGCTCCTCGAGCGAGGAAAGACAACGCCCGCCGAGGACAAGCTTCGGCTGCGCGCACCGCAGATCCTCGATCTCGCCGCCGAAGGAAACCGCACGGCCCGCAAGGTGGCCCAGGAAACAGCCTCCCTGCTGGCCGATGCCGTCGCGGACATCATTCTGCTGCTGAACCCCGAGGCGGTCGTGCTCGGCGGCGGCGTCGGCTCGCATCCCGAGCTCTGTCGCCTGACCCGCGACGCGCTCAAGTTGCACGAGCTTGCGCACGATGTGGCCATCCTCTCGAGCGCGCTCGGAACACAGGCCCAACTCTATGGCGGAGTCTTCACCAGCCTCGAGGCGGCACGGGACCTGCTCCTGAGTGCATAGCGTTGTATCCTTTTCTATTGACACAAGTTTTTAATTGGCCTAACGTTAGGTTCACACAACTTCCTAAAGCACCTTTACTAAGGGACCTCTTGATGCAGCTCTGTTGACCTTTCGTCGGCGTGTACACAGCTAGCATGATTGTGCGTCCGGCGGTCGAGGGAACCGGTCTTCGTTTTCGATGTTTCTGGCCTCCTTTGTATCGCCCGCTCTACCGATTCTCGATCTGGTTATCGCTCCATCCTGGAGCAGGAGAACACTGGGCATGGCAGTTTCCTTTCGCATCTTCTCTCTCAGTTCCCTTCGCGCAACCGCTCTTGCAGCGGTCTTCGTGACGGCCGCGTACACCTCATCCGCGCAGATGCAGTCCATCAACGGCTCGCTGCGAGGCACGATCTCCGATCCCTCCGGCGCTCCTCTGCCGAACGTCAGCGTCACCGTCAAGAACCTGGACACGGGCTTCACGCGCACGGTCACGACCGGCGATGACGGCGGCTACGTCTCGCCCAACCTGCCCATCGGCACCTACGCTGTGACGGCTACGGCCAGCGGCTTCGCTCCACTGACCCAGAGCGGCATTCACCTCTCGGCCGGCGTCGACGCCACCGTCGACGAAACCCTGAAGGTCGGCGACGTAGCCACTGAGATCCAGGTCACCAGCGACGCACCGATCATCGAGTCCGCCCGCTTCGATCTTGGCCGCACGATCACCGCCGAGGAAACCGCGAACCTTCCGCTCACCTCGCGCAACCCGTACAACTTCATCCTCTTTCAGCCCGGCGTCAGCGGCCACCCCAACACCGAGAACGGCATCCCGAACACGCTGAACACCAACGGCCTCATCGACCGCGTGAACTACCAGCTCGACGGCGAGGTCGACACCGAAACCGACCGCTACGGCCTGCGCCTCTTCGCTATCTCGAACTCCTATGTCCAAGAGGTGCAGACTATCTCCAACAGCTTTCCGCCGGAGTTCGGCAACACGGCGGGCATCATCTACAACGTCATCACCGGCTCGGGCACGAACAAGATTCACGGCGAAGCCAACTACATCTGGCGTCCGAAGGCCGCCTCGGCGTGCCCTGGGCTCTCGAACTGCGATCCCACTGCTGCTAACGGCATCGTCAAGCCCAGCATCCACGTCGACGACGCCTTCGGCCATCTGGGCGCTCCCATCATCAAGAACCGCCTCTTCGCATACGCAGCCTATGAGCATCTGAAGCGCTCCACTCCTGCCCCCATCAACCCGGGCACGCAGACCACGCTGCGCGCCGCCGGTGTTCCCGAATCCGACATCCAGACCGCTCCGCAGGTGCAGCGCGCGCAGTGGTTCGATGGCCGTATCGACTGGACCATCAACTCGAAGAACCAGGCCTTCGTTCGCTATAACTACTTCCGCAACAACTTCCCCTTCAACACCGCGGCAGGGGGCACCAACGCCCTCAGCGCAGCGGCTGACTTTCAGGATCGTGCGCACGACATCGGTGCACAGTTGCTGACCACCTTCTCCCCGCGGCTGCTGAATGAGTTTCGCGCCTCGTGGCCGTACCGCAACGAGCAGCACTTCGCCGATCCGCTGACAGGCGCTGGCCCGGCTATCAGCATCTCGGCCTCGGGCTCGCAGCAGGCCGCAAACTTCGGCGGATCAACCGGCGTCGGCGACAAGTACCAGGAGAAGATCCCCTCCTTCAACGACAACGTTACCTACATTCTCGGACCCCACACCTTCAAGTTCGGCGCGGGCTTCCAGAAGAACAACGACGATCAGCTTGCCGATGTCTACACGCAGTTCGTCTTCCCGTCACTCGCTCAGTATCTGGCAGTGAAGAACGGTACCGCAGCGGCCAATGCTTACAGCAGGGTCGTCGCCAGCATCGGCCATCCGGGCGCTGCCTATCACTCGGTCTTCTTCGACTTCTTCGCTCAAGACGCCTGGCAGGTCCGCAAGAACCTGCTCTTCAGCTACGGCCTGCGCTACGACCAGTACCGCGCTCCGACGCCTCCTGCGGGCGAGCCTCTCAGCTACACGCAGAGCTTCAACACTCCGAAGGCCAACTTCGCTCCGCGCATCGGCATTGCCTATACGCCGCGTGAGGGAACCGTGGTCCGTCTCAACGGAGGCATCTTCTACGAGGCCACGCCGACCAACACCTGGTACAACCCGCTCTACAACAACGCAGCGGTCAACGGCTCTTTCAACGCCTCCGTCACCGGCAACACCTCCTGCGCTCCTGCCTTCCCGAACTCTCCTGAGAATGTACCTGTGACCTGCCTTCCGCAGCAGAGCCCGTATGCGCTGACGCCGAAGTTCAAGAACGAGTACACCTGGAACTTCAACCTGCAGATCGCGCAGGAACTCTCGCGCAACGACTCGCTGACCCTGAGCTACGTGATGACCAACGGCCGCAACATGCAGTTCATCCGTAACATCAACCTGGTCAACCCCACCGGCGCGCTGGCCGACGGCCGCCCGATTTTCAGTCCCACGGCAAGCGCGAGCACCCGCCTGATCTACCAGCTTCCCAACGGCATTGCGCTCAATAACATCAACTTCATCGACGTAGGCTCCAACTCCTCCTACAACGGACTTTCGGCAACATGGACGCACCGCCTCTCCGCCGGCCTTACGATGAGCGCCTCCTATACATGGTCGCACTCCATCTCGAACACGCCGGAGGGCAACACCTACCAGTTCAGCGCCTCCGTTTCGGATCCGACGAATCCCTTCTACGACCGCGGCAAGAGCAACATCAACCGGCCCGACGCCTTCAACTTCAGCACCGTCTATAGCCCGAAGTTCCACCTCGGCAACCGCTTCGCCAATGGCTTTGCCAACGGCAACGATATCGCGGTGCTCGGTGAGTTCCTCTCCGGTGATCCGCAGAACGAGACCACCAGCACGGTCCTCAACGGCGACTCGACCGCCACCAGCCGTCCGCTCTTCGTCGGTCGCAACACGCTCGTCACGCCAGTGGTCGCCCAGCTCGACGCACGCTTTACCCGCGTGGTGTACTCCTACCACGAACGCATCAACGCCCGTCTGCTGGTGGAAGGAACAAACATCCTCAACCACACCAACATCATCGGCATTAACACAACAGCAGGCACGAACGCGGCGGGTGTCATCACCAGCCAGCCCTCCAAGGCTCCTACCAGCACGCTCGATGCACGCATCCTCCAGTTCGGCATGAAGATTGACTTCTAGCCAACCCATCAGGCCTATCCATTATGAGTGAATACAGCAGCAAGGGAGCGGGTCCGGCAGAAGCCGGACCCGTTTCTACGTCATCCCCCTCCACATTCCCCGCTCCCATCTACCGCGACACCGTCCTGCTCCAGATATTCGAGGATGCCAAGCGCTTCTTCCTCGAGCCTCTCCTCGCTATCCAGTACGCGCACACAGCGATGCTTGCAAAGCAAGGCCTCCTCACCTCGGAGGAAGCAACTGCCTGTAAGCAGGCGCTCGACACGCTCGACCTCGACGAGCTGCGCAGCGCCACCTACGACGGCAGCTTCGAGGACCTCTTCTTCCTCATGGAGCACAAGCTGGCCGAGCGCATCGGCGCGTATCTCGCAGGCAAGATGCACACTGCCCGCAGCCGCAATGACATCGACCTGACCATGTACCGCATGGTGCTGCGCGGACGCCTGCTCGAGACGATGACCGCGCTCACCACGCTACGCGCTCGGCTCGTCGAGATCGCATGGCAGCATCGCGCCTCGCTGATGCCCGCCTACACGCACAACCAGCCCGCGCAGCCCACCACGCTCGGCCACTACCTGATGGCCGCTATTGAGTGCTTCGAGCGCGACACCGAGCGCCTGCAGGCGGCCTACACGCGCATCAACCGCTCGCCGATGGGCGCCTGCGCCATTACCACCACGGGCTTCCCCATCGACCGCGCCTGCACTGCTTCCCTGCTCGGCTTCGATGGTTTACAGGTCAACTCCTACGGCGCGATCGCCTCCTCCGACTATCTCGCCGAGGCCTGCTCCGCCCTGGCCATCAGCATGCTCACCCTCGGCAAGCTCTCGCAGGATCTCTTGCAGTGGAGCACGCTCGAGTTCGACTACCTGCGGCTCAGCGACGGCTACGTGCAGATCAGCAGCATCATGCCACAGAAGCGCAACCCTGTGCCGCTCGAGCATGTGCGCATCCTCGCCAGCCGCTCGCTGACGCAGGCGCACGCCGTCATCGGCAGCCTGCACAACACGCCCTTCGCCGACATCAACGACGGCGAGGACGATCTGCAGCCGCTCGCCTACACCGCCTTCGACGATGCCCTGCGCAGCCTGCGACTGCTCTCCGGCGTGCTCGACGAGGTGGAGCTGCACACCGAGCGCATGGCCACGCAGGCCGAGGCCAACTTCCTCACCGTCACCGAGCTGGCCGACACGCTCGTCCGCTCCACCGGCATGGACTTCCGCACCGCGCACGAGATCGTCAGCCGCGGCGTCAAGGAGCTGCACGGCAGGTACGATCTCGAGCGCATGGTCGAGGCCGTCGAAGCGATCCTGCGCGAAGAACACCCCGATGTCTCCTGCGATACGGACGTGCTTCGCGCATCGCTCACTGCGGCCAACTTCATCGCCGTGCGTAAGATCACCGGCGGACCGGCGCTCGAGGTCCTCGAGCCGGAGATCGAGCGGGCACGCAACCAGTGCAAGGCCGATCAGCAGTGGATCGCGGAGCATCAACAGAAACTCGACGAGGCCGCTGCTCGACGCACGACATAACATCCCCCAAACATAAAAAGGCCCGGCTTTTAAGCCGGGCCTTTTTATGTCCGCTGCGTTTAGAAACGAAGACCGAAGGTGATCGGAATAAACGTCGTCGGCGCGCTGTTTTGCGGGAAGGCGTTGAACGAGCCATCGCCCGTCGAGTTCTCCTGAGTGGTGCCCGACTCCGGCTTCCTCGAGTTCGCGTTATAGATGTACCGGCCCTCGACGTAGAACTTCGTGTTCGAGAAGCGCGAGAACTTGTACGTATACCCAAGACCCACGTTCACGCCGAAGGCATTGCTCGTATACGAGTCAATCGGCTGGTTTGCCTGGTACTGATAACAGAAGCCGTAGAAGTCGCAGTACTCACCGATACCCGGCGTCGTAAAGGTCGTGATCTTGTGATAGAAGCCCACGCCGCCCGTCACATACGCGCCCGTCCGGTCGGTCTGGGCGAAGTTGTAGATGGGGTCAATCGCAAACGACCAGACATGGCCGTAGCCACCGAGCTGCGTCAGCGGGCTGCAATCGCCCAGCGTCGGATCGCACGGCAGGTTGTTGTATAGGCCGAGCTGGTTGTTCAAGATCGGCGTCTGGATGCCGAAGTTCGCCCAGTTGAAGTCGAGCATCACCCCGACGTTCTTGTTGAAGTTCCGGCCCACGCCCGCCTGAAAGTCCCAGCTAGTGGAGAAGTAGTTGTGCGTGCCGCCGGTCGGCAGCGTAAAGCCGCCGCCCACGCTGAAGGCGTACTTGTTCGAACCGTCCGCGTTGTGCGACTTGTCCGTATAGCGCGGCCGGCCATAGCGGCGCCGCGGAGGAGGCTGCAGGCTATCGCCCGCAAAGCTCAGCCGATCCTCGGGGACCGAGGCAGTTGCATCCCCTGCACTCGACGAGGAACTGCTGCTGCCTGCATCTGCATCGGTGATATACGCGGCAAATGGATTGACCGGGGCCTTCAGCGCCGCCCGCAGATCGAGCTCCGGTACTGCCTTCGACGGCGTCTGCGCCTGCAGGCTGACACCTGCGGCTACAAGGGTAAGTGCCGCCACACGGCCGGCAACGTGGAAAATAGACCGATTCATACGCATCGTCAGTGACTCCCTGAATGTTGAGACGAGTTGTGCAGCTTTCTTGTCACAGTTGAACCCGAAGTTCTCCTGCTTGTTGTGTATATGACGCTCGGAAAGCGCGAAGAGATACCGTAACCGTCTGTATCCCTCACATATCCTTACAAATACAAAGGGGCGTCCAGTGATGGACGCCCCTTTGTTTGTATCAGGTGCTTTTAGTGGATGTCGAACTGCTCCGGATGCAGGCTCGGGTCCGACTTGACGAGGATCGTCTTGCCCGACATCTCCTCCATCTCGTTCAGCCACTTGGTGCCCGGGCTCTTGAGCTGCTTCACCACGTCCGGATGCACGCGCAGCATCACATCGCCCTTGTCCAGATGCTTGTACATCTTCCGCATTTCGATGTAGATGTCGTTGCACACCGTCACCGGCGACTTCACCATGCCCGTTCCCTGGCACACGCCGCACATCGTCGAGAGCGTGCGCTCGAGCGACTGCTTCACGCGCTTGCGTGTAATCGCCACCAGGCCGAAGTCATTGAACTGGAGCACCTTCGACGGAGCGCGATCGTTCTTCAGCTCCTCCTCCAGCGCAGCCATCACCTTGTTGCGGTTCTTGCGCTCGTCCATATCGATGAAGTCGATGATGATGATGCCGCCCAGATCGCGCAGGCGAATCTGGCGCACGATCTCGGGAATCGCATCGAGGTTCGTTTTGACGATGGTGTCCTCAAGCCGCGCCGTCTTGCCGACGAACTTGCCGGTGTTGATGTCGATGGCCACCAGCGCCTCGGTCTGGTTGATGACGATGGAGCCGCCCGACTTCAGCCACACCTTCGAGCGCAGCGCCTTGTTGATCTCCTCGGAGATGCCGAACTGCTCGAAGAGCGGCGTGTCCTTCAGGTACAGTTTCACGCGCCGGATCAGCGACGGCTGGAACCGCTGCAGGAAGCGCAGCACGCGCTCATACTCGGTTTCGCTGTCGACCCAGATGGCCGAGAAGTTGTCCGTCACCTGGTCGCGCAGGATGCGCTCGACGAGGTTCAGATCGTGGTAGATCAGCGCCGGAGACTTCGACGACTCCGACCGCTGCTTGATGTCCGCCCACAGGTTCAGCAGGAAGCGCAGGTCACTGCGCAGCTCCTCTTCGCTGGCACCGGAGGCCGCCGTGCGCACAATAAAGCCGCCCGAGGCCTCGCCCTTCTCCGAGAGCAGAATCTCCTTCAGGCGACGGCGCTCGCCGTCCGACTCGATCTTGCGCGAGACGCCCGTGTGGTTCACCGTCGGCATAAACACGAGGAACCGTCCCGGCAGCGCGATGTGCGAGGTGATGCGCGCGCCCTTCTTTGCGATGGGCTCCTTGGCGATCTGCACCAGAAGCTCCTGCCCCGGCTTCAACAGCTCGTTGATCGCCGGAAGGCTCGTCGCCTGCATCGTGCGCCGTCCGCCGTTCGGACGACCGCCGCGCTCCACGCCGCTGTTGCCCGTGTTGCGGGCGCGTCCGTCGCGCCGGTCGCGTCCGCCGCGACGCACATCCCTGCGTCCGCTGCGCCGGTCGTGGCTCTCGCCGCGAGACTCGCCCGAAGAAGGTTCACGGAACTCCTGCGAGAAGTCCCCGGTAGCCTCGGACGTGCGCATGGTTTCCTCGGCAGCCTCGGATTCCTCCGGCTCCTCCTCGAAGACGCCTATCTCAGACGACTCCTCGAGCAGATCCTCCTCGAACTCGTCCTCGTCATCCTCCTCGCCCTCGCCCGACTGCGTGATCTCGTCGATCGACATCTCGCGGATCATCGTTCCCAGATCGGCCACGCCCTCGAGCGTCTCCTCCTCGGTATCCTCGAAGCCCTCGTGGCGCGAGGCGGCCAGCGCATCCAGCTCGAACTCGTCGTCCTCGAGCATCTCCTCTTCCAGCTCGCCCGCTCCGGGCGCGAAGATGCCGACGGCAGGCTCTTCCTCCTCCGTCTCCTCGTAGACCTCGGCGTGCTCTTCGGTAAAGTCCTTCACATCCTCGACCACGGCGGCCTCGTGCCGGATCGGTTCGGCAGCCTGCTCCTGCTCGACGATCAGCGGGTCCTGCACCGCAGCGGCCTCAACCGGCGGCTCGGAGATCATCTCGCCCGAGGCCGTCAGCGTCGTGAGCGACTGTGCCTCAACGTGCGCCTCCACCAGCGAAAGCTCCTGGGCGGACTCTTCCACCGTCTCAATCACCAGATGCTCGTCGGCGGCAGCCGGCACAGACTCCTCCGGCTCCTCCGCAGGCGCACTCTGGCGATACTCAGCCGTGGGCAACGGATCAACGCGGTGCGAGGCCGAGGCCTCCTCCGGCTCATACTCCGCCTCCGGCTGCGGCACGACCGGTTCATGCTCGATCGCCGACTCCGGCGTCAGCTCCGGGTGCGCAGCCTCCACTACCTCGGGCTGCTCCTCGGGAACCGGCACCACGCTGGGGCCGTCGTCCTCGAGCACCACCGCGGCGTGCTCCTCGGTCGCCGGAATCACCTGGACCGGCGTGTGCTGCTGCGGCTCGCTGCGGCGATGCCGCGAGAGCGACTCGCCCGGCAGCACCGAGCCGCCATCCCATCCACCTGCCAGCGTGTACTCGGTCGAAGGCTTCGGGGCCACCACAACGGGAGCTGCGCTCTCCACCTTTATCGTCGAACCGTCTTCGCCCTTGCGATACTTCGAGAGCGACTCGCCCGGCAGGATGATCGGCTCGACCGGAGTCTCCGACGCCTCGCCTGCAACTCCATACGCATCGCTCGACGGCGCAAATTCACGCGGAGCGCGCGCGCCGCGATCTCCGCCCCGGCTATCCCGGCTGTCGCGCCCACCGCGATCCCGGCCGCGGCGACGATCACGTCCGCGACGGCTCCAGCGGCTCTCCTCGCCCTCAGGCTCCTGGGTCGCAGCCGCGCCCTCGACGCTCAGCGTCTCTTCACTCTGCGGTTCGGCCTCCGGATAGAGCTCGCCGACGAGATCCTCGTCCGACTCTCCCTCGGTTTCCGCCGGATAGATCGGCTCGACCGGCTCCCCGGCCTGCGCCGGAGCCGTCTCGGGCGTCCCCTCGCCACGGCGGCCGCGTCCACGGCGGCGGCCACGGCGGCCACGCCAGCGGCGGCTGCCGTCAGCTCCCGGAGCGCCCTCGCCTACCGGCTCGCCGCTCTCTCCTGCCTCAATGGTGAACCCGCCGCCCGCGGCGGCAATCTCGCCCTCATCCTCAGTGCGCTCGGTGCGTACCGGCTCGCTCTCGCGCTCCCGATCACGCTCGCCGCGGTTGCGGCGGCCTTTGCCGCTACGCTCGCCACGGTCGCCCTGCTCACTCGCAGGCCGTCCGCTGTCGCTGCTCGACGTCTCAAAGTCCGCCGAGTCCGGAGCCTCCTCGAGGAAGTCGGTAATGTAGAGGAAGGCATCGCGCTCGAGGCCGATGTCGACGAAGGCCGACTGCATGCCCGGAAGCACGCGCGTCACCTTGCCGTTGTAGATGGAGCCCGCGAGCGTGTACTCGTTCTCGCGCTCGTAGTAGATCTCGGTGAGGTTGTCGTTCTCGACGATCGCCAGCCGCGTCTCATGCGGCGTGCTGCTGATATAAATCTCTTTCGACATGCGTTCTGCTCTTTCTGCCCCTGTGCCTGATCTTCAGGCGAGGAGCGAACCGGGCAGACCGGATATGCACAGACGGCTAAACGCCGCCTGCCGCGGGAACGGACAGCAGGAGGGACCCGAAAGCAGCCTCGGCGAAGGCCGAAGACCCGTAAGGAGGATCAGACCGGTGCAGGCGCGTACGACGGCCCTGTCGCTCTCGCAAGAGCAACGGCACAGAAGAGATCGTGAAAACGGGAGGAGCTTTTGGCGAGAGACGGCATGCGAAGGTGACCGAAACAACCTCGAACCGAGGCGGGGCCGTTTGCCTTCCGCATGCGTTCATTCCCTGAAACCTGTCCGGCCAACGGAGCAATATCTCGGCCTGGCCGGCCTTTTTTCTGAAATTCTGAAACCTGAAACTGCTCAACGTGCTGGTTCTAAAACCCTTAGCCGCTTCCGGCGTCTGCGCCAGAGGAGAGCGGCCCGTTTCGTCCTTCTGGCGCCAGCCAGAAGGAACTCGTATCTTTAGTATGCACTAAATCCGCAACAAGTGCTCTCCCTCAGTCACCCCGGCCCCCGGAAACACCTGCGGCACGCGATTTTCTTGCCCTGCCGCACATCTGCCCCTATCCTGACCGCGGAGAACCAACGCACATGCCCGACGACCGACAGCCTGAACGCACGATCTTTATCAGCTACCGCCGCGACGACACCGAGGGCGAGGCAGGCCGCCTCTACGACGACCTCGTCCGCGCCTTCGGCGACGACAGTGTCTTCATGGACGTCTCCGGCATTCAGCCCGGCCTCGACTTCCGCAAGGCCATCGATGACAACGTCTCCACCTGCGGCGTTCTGCTGGCCATCATCGGCCCCACCTGGGCTACCATCTCCGGCAAGGACGGAATACGCCGCCTCGACCACCCCGATGACTACGTCCGCCTCGAAATCGGCGCGGCTCTCAAGCGCAACATCGCCGTCATCCCCGTCCTCGTGCACGAATCGCAGATGCCCGCGCTCGAACAGCTCCCCGACGACCTGAAGGACCTGCGCTACCGCAACAGCGTCGAGCTGACTCACACCCGCTGGAGCTCCGATGTCGGCCTGCTCATCGGCGCGCTGAAGAACTACGTCCACGTGAACCTGGCGCGGGAGACGCAGACCGTCCATGCCAACGTCCCCGTACAGCTCCCCGCACCCACGACCTCTCCCACTGACCCGCCGTCGGTACGATCGAAGTGGCCTCTCTTTGCGGGCATCGCCTTTGTCGCTGGCATCGCGGTCGCAACGATGATGGTCGGCTCACGGCGTCACCCTTCGCCGCGGCGGCCTCCGCTGGAGATGGCCGCGACCAATCCCACCTCCACAAACGGCGTACAGGCCGCAGCCACTGCTCCGGCGACACCGGCACAGCCCACAACTGCGCTCGCCACCGCGGCACAGCCGCTCGTCGGCTCCTGGCAGGTCAGCCACATGCTGCAAGGCCCCGACGTGCTCACCGACCTCGAGATCACCTCCGCCGGAGGCCGCCTGATGGTGCAGGCCTGGGGAAGCTGCAGCGGCACGCGCTGCCCCTGGGGCACCAGCGAGGCCACCTTGCAGGGCAATCAGGCGACCGCCAGCTTTCAGCCCCGCAGCGGGTCCCGCGAGCGCGCGACGCAGCGCAATGCGAAGCTGTCGATCACGGTCACCGGCAACACCATGCAGGTGACGATCACCAACCTCTATCCCGGATCAAACGGACGGATTAAGCCGCAGATCATTCAGCAGGAGTTCACCCGGCAGCAGGGCGAGTGAAAGGCCGCGCAGAGATGCAACGTTTGTGTTGATTTATTTCGACGAGTCGGTTGTCTGCTCCGACTTCATCAGAGTCGTCCGCCACTGCGAGTTCTCCTGCGAGATCAGCGACTCCGTCCGCTCCGCCAGCACCGCCCTCGGATTGGCCGCATTCGCATAGGGTCCGGCCCCAGCGAGAAACAGATACTTCTCGTGTTTCAGTTCCTCGGCCGTATTGCGATAGTCGCTCCAGTGCTCCTGGTACTGATTCAGGTGCAGAATCCCTTCCAGCACCGTAATCAGCATGCCCAGTATGCCCACCACGTAGGTCACATACGGCCACGGCTGCCCGGTCAGGAACGGAATCATCGCCGCGCCGATAATCTCCACCAACTTGATGCGCTTGAACGCCGCGCGCGCCGAACGCGCCCGGTTGCCGTACCAGGCAAGCTGGTCCTCCAGACGGGCAAAGATCGGATCATCCTTAGGCAGTTCCGTGACGTTGGCCATACGTGTCGACTTCGCGCCATTGTAGCCCGATCCTGCGCGCTGCCAATATCAAATCATCCAACGGCGCAAATCCTCGGTACCTCGGAGGTCGCACGCATCCTCTGCCTGCCGCGCCACTGCGCCGGAGGCAGCCCCTCCCAGCTACGGAAGGCCCGCACGAACGACCCCGCATCCTCATAGCCGAGCAGATAGGCGGCCTCGTTCAGCTCCAGCACCGGGTTCGACAGGTAATGCCGCGCAAGCTGATGCCGCGCCTCTTCGAGCACTTGCTGAAAACTCGACCCGGCATCCTGCAACCGCCGCTGCAGCGTGCGCGAGCTGATGTGCAGCTCCCGGGCAATCTCCTGAATCTTCGGCCTGCGCCCGGCCAGCTTCTGCTGGATCGTCGACCGCACGCGCTCCGGAAAGCTCTCCTGCCCATTGTGCCGCTTCAGCTCCTCGTCAAGCTGCGGAGCCAGCATACCCAGCAGCTCGGCGTTCTGCGTCACGAACGGCAGCTCCGCATCCGTCTCGCGGAAGACCAGCGCATTGCGCTCCCGGCCATACGCCACAGTGCAGCCGAAGTGGCGTTCCAGCGCCCGCCCCGCCATCTGCGGCCGCGACACCTCCACGCGCAGCGGAACGACGCGCCGCCCCGTGCCGTGCTGCGCGATGCTGACCACCCACGCGAAGCACATATCCGTCAGCGCCGACGGCTCATCGCCCTCCGCCTGTAGCCAGCGGAACTGCACGCTCCACTCGCCCGCTACGTGCTCCAGCACAATCTCCTCCGGGCACGAGAGCTGCTTGTGACGGGCCATCTGCAGCATCGCCTCGCCGAAGTCGCCCGTCGAGAGCGCCGCCAGGCCGATCAGGTCGAAGTGCTCCCGCATGCTCACCGTGCCCAGCCGCAGCCCGATGGCCGGGTCTGCGCTCAGCTCACCGACCGCACGCCACAGCGCGAATAACTGCTCGGTCGTCACCTGCGCCCGCGGCTGATCGAGAAGCGCAGGCGGAAGCCCGGCCCGGCGCAGCACCGCCGCCAGACTGACTCCCGCCTCCCTCAACCCCGCCGGCACACGCGCCGGCACACGAAAGTGCTTGCTCATCGTCTCCTATGCCTTCAGCGAAGCCATGTCGATCACGAAGCGGTATTTCACATCCGACTTCAGCAGCCGCTCATATGCGTCGTTCACCGCCTGCATCGGGATGACCTCGATGTCGGAGGTGATGTTGTGCTGACCGCAGAAGTCCAGCATCTCCTGCGTCTCCGCGATGCCGCCGATCGGCGAGCCCGAGAGGCTCTTGCGTCCGAACAGCAGACCGAACGCGGCTACCGGCAGCGGCTTCTCCGGAGCGCCAACGAGAGTTAGATTCCCGTCGCGTCGCAACAGGTGCAGATATGCGTTGATGTCGTGCTCAGCCGAGACGCAGTCGAGGATAAAGTCAAAGCTGCCCGCATGCTTCGCCATCTCGTCGGCGTTCTTTGAAACGACTACCTCATCGGCGCCCAGCCGCAGCGCGTCGTCCTTCTTGTTCGGCGAGGTCGTGAACAGCACCACATGCGCGCCCAGCGCATGCGCGAACTTCACGCCCATGTGTCCGAGGCCGCCCAGGCCCACGATGCCTACCTTCTGCCCCTTGCCCACCTTCCAGTGACGCATCGGCGAGTAGGTCGTGATACCGGCGCACAGCAGCGGAGCGGCGCCCGCCAGATCGAGGTTCGACGGCACCTTCAGCACGAACCGCTCGTCAACAACAACGCTGTCCGAGTAGCCGCCGTACGTCACCTTGCCCGTATGCTTGTCGGGGAAGTTGTAGGTCAGCGTCGCATTGGCGCAGAACTGCTCCAGCCCTGCCTTGCACTCCGAACAGGTGCCGTCGGAGTCGACCATGCAGCCCACCGCCGCCAGATCGCCTTCCTTGAACTTCGTCACAGCAGAGCCCACCTTGGCAACGCGGCCGACGATCTCATGGCCCGGCACGCAAGGGTATACGGTCGGCATCACGCCGCTCCACTCATCACGCACCTGGTGCAGGTCGGAGTGGCAGATGCCGCAGAACAGAATCTCGATTTGAACGTCCGTCTCGGTTGGATCGCGCCGCACGATCGAGGTAGACGCAAGCGGCGATGTCGCACTGGCAGCGGAGAAGGCTTTGGCGTTGTACATGGGTTTCACTCTAGGCCCTTTCCCAATACAACGATATGCAAAATGCGCCGATCTGCATGCAAATCACGCCATGCCACGAGCGACATACATGTATCACGCATCACAGCTTACGTTCCCGACTTGCATAAGTCACTTCTCATAACGAGAATCGGAACGACGACTCGTCGTATGCTTAACCGCATTCCTATCGACATCAATCAGCAGCTTTGCTAACACCGGACAAATCAACGGACAGAGGGGAACGCAAGATGAACAAGTTAGCGATCGCAGGGCTATTTCTGGCCCTGACAGCGACCGGGGCAGAGGCGCAGGTCAATGTAGGCGAGCAGAAGCCCGAGCCGAGCGTGCCGTTCAACATCACGCAGGTGACAACCCTTAACCTTCCCTGGCGGATCGCCTTCCTGCCCGACGGACGCATGCTGATCACCGAGAAGGTCGGTCCCATCTGGCTGGTCACGCAGCAGGGAGCCAAGACGCAGGTCACGAACGTGCCCGAGGTTCTCTGGAAGGGACAGGGCGGCATGCTGGGCGTCTTTCTCTCGCCGCACTATGCCAAGGATCACAGCGTCTACCTCACCTACTCGGAGCCGGGCGACGGTGGCTCGAGCCTCGCGCTGGCCAAGGCCACACTGAAGCTCGGCGCGGACTCGGCGAGCCTCGAAGGGCTTCAGGTGATCTGGCGCGACGGCGAGCGCGGACAGGGCGGACAGTTCGGCGCGCAGATTGCCTTCGCTCCGGATGGCAAGTCCCTATTCCTCAGTGTCGGCGACCGGCAGCGCATGACCCCGGCTCAGGACCCGAACCAGCCGCTCGGCAAGATCCTGCACCTGACGCTCGACGGCAAGCCTGCCAAGGGCAATCCCGGCGCCGGAAAGACGGGCGCGGCGAGCGTGCCGGTGATCGATCCTCCGTCGGATACCGAGGCCGCGAAGAACGCTCCTGTAGTGAAGACCTACAACTTCCCCGGACCGAACCTGACGCCGGCGGAGACATGGTCCAGCGGACACCGCACCCCCTATGGTCTGGCCTTCGCTCCGAACGGCCAGTTGTGGGAGCTTGAGCATGGCCCGCGCGGCGGCGACGAGCTGAACCTGATCCAGCCCGGCAAGAACTACGGCTGGCCGCTCGTCTCCTACGGCATCAACTACAACGGCGTGCCGGTCCCCAAGCCGGACACGCAGCCCGAGCTGACCAAGCCGGTCCTCTACTGGGTGCCGGTCATCGCTCCGGGCAACCTGATGTTCTACAAGGGCAAGATGTTCCCGCAGTGGAACGGCTCGGCCCTACTGGGCGGCATGGTGACGAAGTCACTCAACCGCATCACCTTCGACGGCAAGGGCGGAGCAACTCCGGCCGAGCGCTGGGATGTGGGTCACCGCATCCGCGACGTCGAGGTTGCTCCCGATGGCGCGCTATGGCTGCTCGAGGACTCCAACCCGGGCGGCGTGTTCCGCGTAACGCCGAAGTAAGACTGATCCAAAGGCAAATGATCCATCCTCAGGCTCACGATCCCCTTACGGGCGTGAGCCTGAGCTTTGAAGCCTGACCAGCCACGTGAGTCATGCTGAAGCGCGTCCGCCAATAACCTGGACCCTTACGCCAGCTTTTTCGCCGCCTGTGCTCGGTTCGCCATCACGCGAGCGACATTTCCTTCAATGAACGAGGTCAGCACCTGCATGCGCGTCGCCATCTCCCGCCCAAGGGGCGTCAGGCTGTACTCCACCTTCGGCGGCTTGGTCGCATGCACCGTGCGCAGCACGAATCCATCCTCTTCCAGCGCACGCAACGTCTGGGCCAGCATCTTCTCGCTCACGCCGCCGATCAGGTAGGCAAGCTCGCTGAAGCGATAGCTGCTCTCCAGCAGAAGCACCAGCACCAGCGATCCCCAGCGAGAGGTGACATCATCCAGAATCATGCGTGTCGGGCAGTTCGCGGCAAACAGATTCCCTTTCCGCACGCGAATCGTCTTCGTACTCTTTGGCCAGGGCATGTATATAGCTTACCTAAGGGTATGTACTTACGCAAAGTAAGCTGCTGACGATAGTCTTATTTCAGCCCGTCACCTGTGACGGAGAAGGAGACACCATGATCGCCATTACCGGAGCCACCGGCCAGCTCGGCAGGCTCATCATCGAAGACCTGCTACAGAAGGTTCCTGCCAACCAGATCATCGCCGCTGTCCGCACACCGGCCAAGGCCGCGGCCCTCGCGGCAAAGGGCGTGCAGGTGCGCGAGGCCGACTACTCCCGCCCCGAAACCCTCGCCTCCGCCTTCGCAGGTGCGACGAAGATCCTGCTCATCTCGGGCAGCGAGCTTGGCCAGCGCATCCCACAGCACAAGGCCGTCATTGACGCGGCGAAGACGGCCGGAGTTCAGCTGCTCGCCTACACCAGCCTTCTGCGCGCCGATACCTCGACCTTCCTGCTCGCAGCCGAACACCTCGCCACCGAGCAGTATCTTCAGGCAAGCGGCCTGCCCTATACCCTGCTTCGCAATGGCTGGTACACCGAGAATCAGACCGCTGCGATTCCCTCCGCGCTCCAGCAGGGAGCCTTCATCGGAACCTCCGGCGACGGACGCTTCGCCTTCGCCACCCGCGCCGACTACGCCGCCGCCGCAGCAGCCGTGCTGACCGGCGAAGGCCACGCCAACCAGATCTACGAGCTTGCGGGCGACACCTCGTCCACGAAGGCAGAGTTCGCCGCCGAGGTCAGCAGGCAGACCGGCAAGGCCATCGCGTACCACAACCTTCCCGAAGAAGAGTATGAGAAGATCCTCGCCAGCTTTCTTCCGCCTGCGCTCGCCCACATCCTCGCCGACTCGGATGCCAAGGCCGCTACAGGCCAGCTCGACGACCACTCGCACACACTGAGCCGCCTCATCGGCCGCCCCACTACGCCCGTGGCAGAGGTCATCGCAGCCGCACTGCACCACTCGTAACTACCAACGCGCAGCGTGGAGGAGCAGACTCTCCTCCACGCTGCGCGTTGTACGATAAAGCAGCATAGCGCCATGGAAAGCAGCCGCCTGAGAGATCGCGTCACCATCCTGAATGCCCGGGGCATCATGGTGGGAAGATGGCCAGGGACAGGCATCCTCAGCGCATGAACTCCCACCCACTCAGAAGGCCGCCACCGCTTACACCGTTCCGTAAACTACGCGCCGCGTGGAGCCGCTTCAGCACATGGGGCAAATTCCGCAATCCCGCCGTGGACTTCCAACTCTCCGAAGACCGCATCACCTCATACTCCAGCAAACAGCCACGAGAGGTGCAGACCGGCCCCTATATCTACGACAAGGGCGAGTACGTCTCTCTCCACATGGTCGGCGACGCGGTGATGGCGGTGCACAGCATCATGAGCCGCTCGTCCCCCGAACGCCTGATGCTGAGCTACACCGAGATCATGATGGGCTTCCCGCGCTTCACGGACTCCCCGCGCAGCATCGGCATGATCGGGCTCGGCGGTGGCTCGCTGGCAAAGTACTGCTACCACTACCTGCCCGAGTGCCACATCACGGTCGCGGAGATCAGCAGCGAGGTCATCGCTCTACGCCGAGAGTTCTCCATCCCCGACGACGACGACCGCCTGCACATCCTGCATATCGACGGCGCCGAAATGATCCGGCAGAACGCAAACACCTACGATGTGCTGATGATCGATGCCTTCGATGAGGGTGGCTACCCTGCACACTTCGGCGCACGCGCCTTCTATCAGGACTGCTATCGCTCACTTACTGCCAACGGCGTTCTCGTCGTGAACCTGAGCGGCTTCGATTGGAGAACCTGGTACAAGCGCATGAGCAGCGTCTTTCAGGGACACAGCGTTCTCTACGCCTGCCCCGACGGCGACAACGTCATTGCGTTTGCCACGAAAAAGAAACTGCCGAACTGGACCAGACAGTAACTACAAGCTAGTTCACAAACCGGCTCATCCGCACGTTCATCACGACGCCCAGCCCCATAAAGGTGAACAGCACCGAGGAGCCGCCATAGCTCATCAGCGGCAGTGGGATACCCGTCACCGGCATCAGTCCCACCACCATGCCCACGTTGACGAAGATCTGGAACAGGATCACCGCGACCACGCCCATGATGATGTACGTCCCCGGCGGATCGGCCGCCGTCTGCGCGTTCTGGATCAGCCGCATCAGGATCAGGAAGTAGAGCAGCAGAACACCGATCGCGCCCACGAACCCATGCTCCTCGCAGAAGGCCGCGAAGATGAAGTCCGTGTACGGAATCGGCAGGAAATCGCCCTGCGTCTGCGTGCCCTTGTTCGCGCCCTTGCCCCACACGCCGCCCGATCCTACAGCAATCAGCGACTGCCTGATCTGGTAGCCCGCGCCCTGCGGGTCCGAGTCCGGGTCAATGAACGAGTTAATGCGGGCCTGTTGATACGGCTTCAGCCGCTTGCCCATCTTCCACCCGATGCCGCCGAGCACGGCCAGCACCAGCAGAATCGTCAGCGCCTGCCTGATCCGCATGCCGCCCAGGAACAGCCCGCACAGCAGGATCGGCAGATAGGTCAGCGTCGTTCCAAGGTCCGGCTGCTTGAGCACAAAGGCCATCGGCACGCCCACCATCAGGAAGGCCTTGCCTATGTCCGTCCACGTCAGCTCGCGTCCGTTCATTCCCCAGAGGTAGCGCGCCATCGAGACGATCAGCACCAGCTTGATCCACTCCGACGGCTGAAAGTGAGCGCCATGAAAGTTGATCCAGCGCTTGCCCCCGAGCACGCGTGTGCCGACCACCGCCACCGCCACCAACGACGCGATCCCGATGCCGTATGCCCACGGCGCAATGTCGATCAGCCGGTGGTAGTCGATCAACGACATCACGAACATCAGCACCAGTCCCACCAACAGGAAGCCGATCTGCTTGTGGTCGAAGCCATGAAACTTGGTGTGCAGCGTCGCCGACTTGATCTCGAGCACGCTGATGATCGACAGCACCATCACCATGCCCAGCAGCGGCCAGTCGAAGTCACGGAAGGAGAAACGGCTGAACATCGGTAGACTCTTTTACCTCATCTGCTCGCGCAGAGGCTATGCGTTACAACGTTGTCGCTACACTCTTCGGAGTCTCGGCCACCGGGGTCGTCCTCTGCTCCGGCTTCGGCGCAGAGGCCGGAGCAGGAGTCTCTGCCAGCTTCAAATTGCCGGCGGCCTTCCGCTGTTTCGTCACAAAAGTATTGATCACCTGAGCGACTAGCGGAGCAGAGGCCGATCCGCCCCAGCCGCCGTGCTCGACAATGACAGCGACCACAATATCGGGGTTGCGGCGCGGGGCCATGCCGACGAACCACGCATTCGCGCGCTCGGCTCCTTTGCCCAGACTGGTGGCACCGGCGCTGTGACTGACAACCTGGGCGGTGCCGGTCTTACCAGCAAAGTCGATGCCTGCCAGATGTACGGCCGCAGCCGTGCCGGTCACGGTAGTTGCAGCCATGGCGTCCGTAATGATCTGCCAGTTGTCGGTCGTGATCGGAACTGTCTTGTCGCCGGAGCCGGGAAAGTTTTCCTGAAGGAACTCTTTCATCTCTCCCGGAACCTCATCCGCGAAGACGATGTGCGGCCTGCGCAGCGCCCCGCCCGAGGCCACTCCGCTCAACGCCCGCGCAAGCTGGATCGGCGTCACCGTCACCGCGCCCTGCCCGATGCCGACCGAGATCGTCTCGCCCGCATACCACGGCTGATGCAGCACCTTCTGCTTCCACATCGTCGAGGGCATCGTGCCTGTCGCCTCATCCGGAAGATCGACGCCCGTCTTCTGCCCGATGCCCAGCTCGGTCGCGTACTTCGCAATCGTGTCGATGCCGAGGCGATTGGCCAGCGTGTAGTAATAGGTGTCGCACGAGAGTGGGATTGCGTTGTGAATATCCACCGCCCCGTGATGCCGGTCGCAGGCGTAGAAATGTCCGTAGAAGGTCGCGCCACCCTGGCAGTTCACGCGCAGATCCTGCGCGGCGTGCTCCTGCAAGCCGGCAAACGACATGATGATCTTGAAGGTCGAGCCCGGCGCAAGCTGCGCCTGAATCGCCTTGTTCAGCAGCGGATGGTCCGGGTTGTTCAGTATCGAGTTCCAGTAGGTGCGCGTCAGCCTGCCGGAAAACTCGTTCGGATCGAAGCTCGGCCGCGAAACCATCGCCAGAATCTCGCCGGTGTGCGGGTCCATCGCCACCATCGCGCCGTTCTTCCCCTCCATCGCCTTCTCGGCGGCCATCTGCACGTCGAGGTCGATGGTCAGCTTCAGGTCCTGTCCCGGTTTAGCCAGCTCCTGCCCAAGGTGCCCGACCTCCTTGCCGTGGCTGTTCACGATCACGTCGCGCGAGCCGTCGGTGCCGCGCAGCAGGGCATCATAGGTCTGCTCTACGCCGGAGCGGCCCACCACGTCGCCCGGCTCGTAGAAGGCATATTTCGGATCATCCAGCATCTGCTCGGAGACCTCGCCCACGTAGCCGATCAGGTGCGCCGCAAAGCCGTCGCGGGGATACAGCCGCCGCTGCTCGTCGAGCGTCTCCAACTCGGGCAGCTCATTGCGGTGCGCCTCGATGAAGGCCTGCTCGTCCGGCGTGATGTCCTGCTTCAGCGGAATCGGCTGATAACCCGGAGCGCTCTGGAAACGCTTGATCGTCGCCTGAATCTGCTCGAGCGGAAGGTGCAGCCCCTCGGCGATCAGCGGCAGATCGACCGCAGCATCCTTCACCTGCTCGCGCAGCAGGTAGCAGGAGGTCGAAGGGTAGTTATCGACCAGCAGCCTGCCCTCGCGGTCGAAGATGCGTCCCCGCGGCGCCAGCACCGGCACCTTGCGGATGCGGTTGGCCTCGGCCGCCATGCGGTAGCCGGACGCGCCCAGAATCTGCAGCCGCCACAATCCGGCGACGAGAACGACCAGCACCAGCGCAACAATATATTGCGCTGCGTGCAGCTTGCCGGGAGCGACCTTCTCCTGCCGCTCGTTCGGCAGATCGGGGGTGGGCAGTGTGGACATGGTCCTTGCTGTAGTGTAGACGCAACCGCTGCCACTTCGGAGGTGGCTCTGCCGGTGCGCTTTCCGGTATTAGAAAATAAAGAAAAATCAACGAAGGACTGGGAATCGATGGACGCAGTACGAATGGACAAGTGGCTCTGGGCGGCGCGGTTCTTCAAGACCCGCGGACTGGCCGCAGACGCCTGCGAGATCGGCCGCATCGAGTCGAACGGCCAGCGCGCCAAGGCCGCCCGCGAGGTCCGGGCGGGCGATATGCTCCGCATCACCAGCGAGGGCGGAACCTTTCACGTCGAGGTACTGGTAGCCGGGACCGTGCGCGGACCAGCGGCCGTGGCCCAGACCTTCTACCGCGAAACCGAGGAGAGCCGCGTCGCACGCCAGCGCGCCGCCGAGGAGCGCAAGACCATGCTCGAGGCCGGAGGCGTCGCCGAGGGCCGCCCCACCAAGCAGGACCGCCGCAAGCTGCGCGCCCTGCGCGGCCGGATTCATCCCTTCCACTAATTTTCGCGCTTGGTCATGTCCAGCAGCAGGAAGATCGGCACCGCCAGTACCGTATTGGCCGCGGCGCGGACTAGCTCGTGCTTCCAGAGCACCTGCGTCCCGGCGATCCCAAGCAGATGGTTGTCGATCAGATAGAGCAGCAGGCTCTCGAGCAACGAGAAGACGAAGTTCATCAGCAGGCGCGTCGTGATGCTGTCCACGTCGATCTGTACCCCGATGCTGGCGGCGATGTAGCCGATCAGCGCCTTCGCCATGCCATTGACACCGATGGGCTTGTTCGTCAGCGCGTCCTGCAGCAGGCCGATGATCGCGCCAGTAAAGGTTCCCGCAATGGGACTGCGGCGCGAGACGGCGAAGAAGATCGTCACAATCAGCGGCAGGTCGAGAATCGCCACCCGCGGCAGTAGCCGTGGTAGCAGCGATTGCAACAGGATCGCCGCTACCGGCACCAGCAGGGTAACGGCCGGGTGAAAGCTGTGCTCTTCCAGCTCGCGTCGGGAGGTATAGCTGCGGAGGGCCATCATGCGTTAGCGAGGCTCCGTGGTTTCGTTGGACGCAGGCGCGGAGTCATCCGCCGAACGTGTGCGGCGAGGCGCAGGCGTCGCCGGGGTCTGCAGCTCGCCCGGGGTAATCGGCGAGCCCGGCGTCAGTGAGGACGCGGGAGGCGTCGTCCCCGGAGTAAAGTGGTCCGCATGAATTGTCGGAATCGTCTTCGGAACAACTCCGCCAGGCTCCTCGCCGTTCGCGGCAGCAGGCTTAGCCGGAGCGTTGGGGTCGGGGTACTTCGGATTGAGCTCATGCAGACTAGGCAGCCGTTCGGAGAGCAGGTCGGAGGCTCGGCGACTCTCCTCCTGCGCCGTAATCTCCTGTGCCGTCGCCGCTCCCTTGGCAAGATTCTGTTGCGCCTCCGGCGAGACGCCCGTCTGCGTATCGACGATGACCAGCACCTCCTCCAACTGCGCGAGGTTGGCGCTTGGCCGGACGACGATGGCTGTGTACGGCTGGTGCTCCGGATCAGGCCCGATAGACTCGATCGTTCCCACCGCCAGCCCTCGCGGGAAGACCATATCGCCGCCGGAGGTCAGCACCGGTTCGCCCGGCTTGATCCGCGAGTCGGAGGTCAGGTTGCCGATCACCAGCCGCCCGGTCGGCGTGCCGTGCACGATAGCGCGAATCCGCGTGCTCTGCAGGATCACGCCCGCCCCGGCGCTCTGATCGCTCAGCAGAAGAAGCTGCGAGGTGTGCGGAAAGACATCCCGTAGCTTACCCGCCACACCGTCCGGCGTAATCACCGCCATATCCGGCTTCAGGCCGTCGGCGGACCCCTTATCGAGCGTGACCATGCGCGAGAGGTCCGAACCACTGGTGCCGATTACCTGCGCGGCCACAGTCTTGGATATATAGTGCTGCTGAAAGTCGAGCAGCGCCTGCAGACGATGGCCCTGAATCGCGTCCTCGGCAAAGGCGGCCTCTTCGAGCCTCATCCGGGCAATCTGCTGCTTCAGGTCTTCGTTCTGCTTGCGGGCGTCGCGCAGGTCAATATAGTTCTTCCAGATGCCATGCACCCCGGAGCCGACTCCCTGTGTGACTCGCTCGAAGGGCGAGAGCGCCGCCGCGATCCAGTAGCGCAGCAGATAGACCTTCCTGCCGTCCGGCGCATCCTGTCCCACAGGCCGACGCACCTGCACCGCCAGACCGATGGTCTGCACCAGCAGCACCGCGATCAGGACCAGGGCGTTCTTGAACCGGACGAAGAAGGATTCCATAGCGCTTCTGGTATTATCCGCGAGACTCGCGGCCGGAACAGGAGCGGTTCACAGATGGATATCTACCTGTGAACCCCTAGTCGATGGAGATCTTCCGCAGCAGCTTGAAGTCGGAGAGCATCTTGCCAGTGCCCAGCACAACCGAGGCCAGCGGATCGTCGGCGATCGAAACGGGAAGCCCCGTCTCCTCGCGGATGCGCTTGTCGAGGTTTTTGATGAGCGCGCCACCGCCGGTCAGCACGATGCCGCGGTCGGAGATGTCCGCCGAAAGCTCCGGCGGCGTCCGCTCCAGCGCGACACGGATGGCGTTCACGATGGTCGAGATGCACTCGCCCAGCGCCTCGCGGATCTCCGAGTCCTCAATAGTGATCGTCTTGGGCACTCCCTCAATCAGATTGCGGCCCTTGACCTCCATGTGGATCGGCTTGTCGAGCGGGTAGGCCGAGCCGAGCACAATCTTGATCTGCTCCGCCGTACGCTCGCCGATCAGCAGGTTGTACTTGCGCTTCAGGTAGGTCATCACGGCCTCGTCCATCTGGTTGCCGGCCATGCGGACCGAGCGCGAGTAGACGATGCCCGCCAGCGAAATTACCGCGATGTCCGTCGTGCCGCCGCCGATGTCGACGACCATGTTGCCGCCCGGCTCCGTAATGGGCAAACCCGCGCCAATGGCGGCCACCATCGCCTGTTCTACCAGATGCACCTCAGACGCCTTGGCCCGGTAGGCCGAGTCCATGACGGCGCGCTTTTCGACCTGCGTAATCTCCGACGGCACGCCAATCACGATGCGCGGATGCACCATCATCTTGCGGTTGTGCGCCTTCTGGATGAAGTAGTTCAGCATCTTCTCCGTATGGCGGAAGTCGGCGATGACGCCGTCCTTCATCGGCTTGATGGCGACAATGTTGCCCGGAGTGCGGCCAAGCATCTCCTTGGCCTCCTTGCCGACGGCCTCAACCTCGTTCGTAATCTTGTTCACCGCGATAATCGACGGCTCATTGACGATAATGCCCTTGTTATGGGCAAAGACCAGCGTGTTCGCCGTGCCGAGGTCAATGGCAAGGTCGCTCGAAAAGAGGCTGAACAGCGAACGCATGTTGTGGATGCGCGAATAACGCATTTGGAAGCCGTTGGATGACATGAGTAGGGCAATTCCTGGTTGAGACGCTTCTGTTAGTGTACTGCCTCCCGGGCGAGGAAAACGGGCCACCCGCCGCGCCTCTCTCGCACGAAAGTCGTCTCGGGAAGTGTACTCCCCCGCAGCGCCGTAAATTCCGGCTCGATACAATCAAAATCAGAGGTAGAGAGAATGATTATCGGCGTACCCAAGGAAGTAAAGGACCACGAGAGCCGCGTAGGCGTCACCCCGGCCGGGGTAAAGGCTCTGGTCGAGGCCGGACACACCGTTCTCGTCGAGACGAACGCCGGTGCGCTCTCCGCCATGCCCGACGACGAGTACCAGTCCGCCGGGGCCGAGATCGTCGCCTCCGCGCACGACACCTGGCGGCTGGCCGACATGGTCGTCAAGGTCAAAGAGCCGGTCGAGACGGAGTACCGGCACTTCCGCGATGGCCTCGTCCTCTTCACCTACCTGCATCTGGCCCCCATCTCCGGCCTGACGAACGCCCTGCTCGAGAAAAAAGTCACTGGCATCGCCTACGAGACAGTGCGCGACCGCACCGGCGCTCTCCCCTTGCTGACCCCCATGAGCGAGGTCGCCGGACGCATGAGCGTGCAGGTGGGCGCGGCCTACCTCGAAAAAGAGCACGGCGGCCGCGGCGTTCTGCTGGGCGGCGTGCCGGGTGTCTCACCGGGCAACGTCTGCATCCTCGGCGGAGGCATCGTCGGCACCAACGCCGCCAAGATGGCACTCGGACTGGGCGCGAAGGTTACGCTGCTGGACCTGAACCTGAACCGCCTGCGCGAGCTGGACGATATCTTCAACGGCCGCCTCTACACCGTGGCCAGCAACAGCTACAACGTCGAAAAGACCGTCCGCGAGGCCGATCTGGTCATCGGCGGCGTGCTCATCCCCGGCGCGGCAGCGCCGAAGATCGTCACTAAGGCGATGGTCAGCAAGATGAAGAAGGGCGCGGTCATCGTCGACGTCGCCATCGATCAGGGCGGCTGCATCGAAACCGCGCACCCGACCACGCACAGCAATCCCTCCTTCGAGGTCGACGGCGTCGTCCACTACTGCGTCACCAACATGCCTGCCGCCGTGCCCAACACCTCCACACTCGCGCTGACCAACGCCACCTTCCCCTACCTGCTCAAGCTGGCGCGGCTGGGCGCGGTCGAGGCCATCCGCGAGGACAAGGGCATCGCCGAGGGCGTCAACACCTATAACGGCACGCTAACCTACGCCGCCGTCGCCGAGGCGCAGTCGCGGGAGTGGACCCCCATCGCCGAGCTTCTGGGATAAGTCCGCACGCTACCGTTGACGCCGCCCAGCCGTCCCTCCCCTAAAGACGGAGAGTGACGTCAGGGGGCGGATCGAATTAGGGTGGAGAGCAACATGACAGCAAGCGCGCAGCGGCGGAAGATAGCAAGCATCCTGCTCGGGGCCTGCCTGCTGACGCTCGCACTGGTGCTGGCGTCGATGAACGCCTTCAAAAACTTCCTCTCGCCCGCCACGACGGAGCAGGTCATCGTCTTCGCCGGCCTCTCGGCGATGGCGTTCGTCCTCTTTGTAACGCTGCTGGTCCTGCTCGTGCGCAACGTGCTCAAGCTCTACGCCGACCAGAGCAGCCGCGTCATGGGCAAGCGTCTGCGCACGCGCATGCTGTGGGGGGCTGTGCTGGTCAGCCTCATCCCCATCGTCTTCATGTTTGCCTTCAGCTACGACCTGATGAACCGCGCCGTCGATCGCTGGTTCTCGCAGCCGGTCACGCAGATGCGCGACGAGAGCGACCGCATGGCTCTCCAGCTCTCGCAGTACACCGCCGCCAACGCCCGCGCCGAGGCCGAGTCCATCGCCGCCAGCCTGCCGGAGGTCAGCGCACGAGGCAAGGGGAAGAAAGCAGCCGACGATGACCTTCAGCCGCAACGTCTCCCTGAGATTCTCACCCTCCTGCGACGACACGAGAACACGCTGCAGGGTGGATTCGTCGTGGTCTACCGCGACGATCAGGCGGTCGCCGCCTTCCACCTTCCCGAGCAGGCAGGCGCTCCCACCAAGGTCAAGCCGTGGCTGCCCGAGCGCGGCCCCTCCTCCGACGATGCCGATGCCATCCCGCAGAACCGGCACTCGCAGACCGATGCGGACTCGCAGGCCGAACTGGAACACAACACCGCCATCGATGCCGCGATCCTCAAGACGGCCCACCGCACCGACGAGCCTATCTTCAGCCAGGGCAACGTCGACTATTCACTCGGCGCTTCGACGCTCAAAAATGGGCTCACGGTCGTCGTCGGTCTGCCGATGCCCTACGGCATGTCCGAAACCATGGCCCGCCTGCGCAAGGGAGCCGACGACTACTGGAACCTCTTCCGCAGCCGCCGCCTTATCCGCAACACCTATATGTGGCTTCTGCTGATGATGACCAGCCTCGCGCTGTTTGCGACAAGCTGGCTCGCGCTGCACCTCTCCAAGCAGGTCACGCAGCCGGTCGAGGCGCTGGCCGACGCCATGGAGGCCATCGCCGCCGGAGACTACGGGCATCGCGTGGCCGAGAGCGCCACCGAGGAGCTGAAGGAACTGGTACGCAGCTTCAACCACATGGCCGCCGACCTCGAGAACAGCCGCCATGCCGTCGAGGAGTCCACCGTCCAGCTCAGCCGCGCCAATGCCGCGCTGGAGGTCCGCCGCGGCGAGCTGGAGACGATGCTCCAGACCATCCCCAACGGCGTAGCTACGCTCGACACGCAGCGCCGCATCGTACTCGCCAATCGCGCCCTGACCGAGATGATGGACCCGGGTGGCCAGCAGCCCTTCCTCGGCATGACGATGGAGACAGTCTTTCCGTCCGAGCTCTCCGAGGCGCTCGACCGCCTGATGCGGCGCAGCCATCGCATGGGCTCAGCCTCCACCGAGCTTGAAATACCGGCGCGCAGCGCCTCCGGCAATAGCGTTCTCAACCTGCTGGTGACAGTCGCCCTGCTCGAGAGCGCAGACCGCAAGCATCTCGGCTACGTGGTCGTCATCGAGAACGCCACGGAGCTGTTGCAGGCGCAGAAACAGTCCGCATGGAAGGAGGTCGCCCGCCGCGTCGCGCACGAGATTAAGAACCCGCTGACACCCATCTCGCTCAGCGCCGAGCAGATTCATCGCCACATCGGGCGGCTGGAGTCCACCATGCTCGACGGCGGCGCGACCTCGCCCTCCATCGGCATCATCCGCCGCTGCAGCGAGGTCATCTCCTCCTCGGTAGAAAGTATGAGGGGATTGGTAGATCAGTTCGCCACGCTCGCCGAGTTCCCCACCGCCCGCCCGCGCCCGGCCGACCTCAACACCATCGTCGAGAATTCACTGGCCATGTTCGCCGGACGGCTGCAGTCGATCCGCCTTGTACGCAAGCTCGAGCTTGGCCTGCCGCTCGTCATGGCCGACCCGGAGGCGCTGAAGCGCGCCCTCGGCAACCTCATCGACAACGCCGCCGAGGCCATGCAGCAGAGCCTTCTGCGCGAACTGCGCGTCTCTACCAGCCTGCTCGCCAACGGCCTGGTCGAGCTGACCATCGCCGACACCGGCTCCGGCCTGACCGACGAGATGCGTGAGCGCCTCTTCCTTCCCTACTTCTCCACTAAGCAGCGCGGCACCGGCCTCGGCCTCGCCATCGCGGCCAAGATTATTCAGGAGCACGAGGGAAGCATTCGCGCCGAAAAGAACGTCCCCGCAGGCGCAAAGTTCATCATCGAGCTGCGTCCCGCCTCCATCGCCGAACCGGCGGAGCCTCACCCGGCAGTCGCACTCACCAACGGAGATTCGCTGTGAACCACGTCCTTATCGTCGACGACGAAGCCGAGATCCGCGACTCGCTCGAGAGCATCCTCCGCGAGGAGGGCTACCTCGTCACCACGGCGGCCACCGCGGGCGAGGCGCTCGAGCTTCTACGCGATGCGGAGTATGACGTCGTCCTGCTCGACATCTGGCTGCCCGACCGCGACGGCCTCGACACGCTGGGCGAGATTCGTCAGATGGAACATTCGCTCGCACCCGAGGTCGTCATCATCAGCGGCCACGGCACCATCGAAGCGGCCGTCAAGGCCACTAAGCTCGGCGCATACGACTTCCTCGAGAAGCCACTCAGTCTCGCGCGCACGCTCATCGTGCTGAAAAACGCCATGAAGGCCCGACAGATGCGCGAGGACAACGAGGAGTTCTCGCGCCAGCTCGCGGCGCGCAGCACCGTCACCGGCAACAGCGTGCCCATGAAGGCGCTGCGGCAGCAGATTCGGCTGATGGCTCCCACCAACGGCCGCGTGCTCATCTACGGTGAGAGCGGCACCGGCAAGGAGTTGATCGGTCGCGCCATGCACGCCGAGAGCCTGCGCAAGGAACGCGTCTTCGTCGAGCTGAACTGCGCCGCCATTCCCGAGGACTACATCGAGGTCGAGCTCTTCGGCTATCGTCACGGAGCGGGCGCGGCAGGGGTAGGCGCGCCTCCCGAGAAGCGCGGCACCTTCGAGCGCGCCGACGGCGGCACGCTCTTCCTCGACGAGGTCGGCGACATGAGCCTCAAGACACAGGCCAAGGTACTGCGCGCTCTCGACGAGCAACGCTTCCTTCCTGTCGGAGCAAGCCACCCGGTCCACGTCGATGTGCGCGTTATCGCAGCCACCAACAAAGACCTTGAAGAAGAGATTGCCCGCGGCAACTTCCGCGAAGACCTCTTCTACCGGCTCAACGTGATCCCTTTCTACGTGCCGCCGCTGCGCGACCGCCGCGAGGACATTCCTCTGCTCGTCAAGGAGTTCCTGCAGGAGTTCGGCCAGCAGTACGGCCGCCCGCACGTGGAGATGCACGAAGACGCGCTCGCCGCGCTCAAGCAATATCACTGGCCCGGCAACGTGCGCGAGTTGCGCAACCTCGTCGAGCGCGTGCTGATCCTAAACCCGAAGGTCCAGCGCATCGAGCGCCGTCATCTGCCCATGCTCGTCTCACGCGATACGAACAAGCCCGCAGGCCGCGGCGACGAGTTCGCCACGCTGCTCGAAGCACGAGAGGCCTACGAGCGCGACTACATTCTGAAGAAGCTGAACGAGTGCAACGGCAACGTAAGCCGCGCCGCCGAAGGACTCGGCCTCGAGCGCAGCCATCTTTATCGCAAGATGAAGGCCCTCGGCATCAGCGTCAAGGAGTAGCTACTTCAGCAACGACTGGTACAGAGCAATCGTCTGCTCCGCAATCGCTGACCACGAGAACGTAGCCTCCACCCGCGCACGGCCAGCCTCACCGAACCGCTTCGCCTTCACAGGATCACCGAGCACATCACCGATGCGCGCCGCGAGATCCTTGGCAAACTGCTCCGGCTTCACCGGAAAGCTCGTCTGCGGATCGGCCTCGAAGGGCACCAGATAGCCAGTCTTATCCTCGACGACGACCTCAAGGATTCCGCCCGTAGCCGAGGCCACCACCGGAGCCTTGCAGGCCATTGCCTCCAGGTTGATAATGCCGAACGGCTCATACACCGAGGGGCAGCAGAAGACTGCGCAGTGCGAGTAGAGCTGGATCGTCTCCTGCTTCGTCACCATCTTCTCGATCCACACGATATGCGGATGATGCTGCCGCGCCGCCTCTACCTTGGCACGCATCTCGGCGGCAATCTCCGGAGTATCCGGCGCGCCCGCGCACAACACCACCTGCGTCTCCTTCGAGAGATAGGCAATCGCATCGACCAGATGCGTCACGCCCTTCTGCCGCGTGATCCTTCCCACGAAGAGCACATACGGCTTCGAGGAATCGACGCCATACTTCACCAGCGCATCGGTCGCATCGGTCTTCTGATACTCCGCAAGGTCGATGCCGTTGTAGATCACATGCACGCGCTCCGGCTGCACCTCCGGATAAGCCCGCAGAATATCGGCCTTCGTACCATTCGAGACTGCAATGACTGCATCCGCATCGAGGATCGCCGTCTTCTCCATCCACGACGACATCGCATAGCCCGAGCCAAGCTGCTCCGCCTTCCACGCCCGCAGCGGCTCGAGCGAGTGCGTCGTCAGTACGAATGGAACGCCATACAGCTTCTTCGCCAGAAAGCCCGCCATCGAGACATACCACGTATGCGTATGCACGATGTCGATGGCGGCAAGCTCCTTCATCTGCGCAAGGTTCAACGCCAGCGCATCGACCGCAGCTTTAAACTTTTCCTTCGTATCGCCGGTGATCTCCGGGGCAGGCTCAAGCCCACGCACATGCAGGTTGCCGATGTCCTCATGCTGCCGCCCCCAGCAGTGCACCTCGACCTCGATCCGCTTCGCCAGCTCGCGGCTCAGGTACTCCACATGCACACCAGCGCCGCCATAGACGTTCGGCGGATACTCACGGGTCATCAAGCCTACACGCACACCATCCTCCGCACGGTTGAAAGCTTACTCGTTCTCTTCCGCTGCCTGCTTCGCAGCAAGCTCCTCAAGCTGCCGCCGCCAGTCCAGGTCCTCGACGAACCCGCGCGAGCTGCGCCACTCCTCCTGCACCTTCACGAACAGCTCCAGAAACACCCGCGTCCCCAGCAGCGACTCGATATCCTTGCGCGCCGCCGTGCCGATCTGCTTCAGCATCGTGCCCTGCTTGCCGATCAGAATCGCCTTTTGCCCCGTGCGCTCGCAGTAGATCGCCGCAGCAATCTTCGTCACCGGCAGCTTCGCCCCAGCCTTCTTCTTGCCCGTATCCTCTGGCTCCTCGAACCGCTCCACGACCACCGCCGTCGCGTACGGAACCTCCTCGCCAGTCAACAGCAGAATCTTCTCGCGGATCAGCTCCGCAACGAGGAACCGCTCCGGCTGATCGGTAAGCTGGTGCTTCGGGAAGTATCTCTGCCCCTCGTGCAACTGACCGACGACCTTCTCGATCAGCAGCTCGAGGTTCTCCTTCTTCCGCGCCGAGATGGGAATCACGTCGGCAAACGGATACAGCGCCGACCAGTGCCCGATCAGCGGCAGGAGCTCCGTCTTCGCAATCGCATCCATCTTGTTCAGCACCAGAATCACCGGGCACTCCAGGCCCTTGATCAGCGAGAGAGCGAACTCATCCTCCGCCTTCGACAGCTCCACGCGACTCTTCGTGAAGGGCTTCAGCGCAGTCTCTTCCTTCGGCAGCCGATGCGTCACATCGACGATAAAGAGCACGACGTCCCGCGCCTCCAGGGCATCATGCACCTCCTGCATCATGCGGCGGTCAAGCTGTGTCTCCGGCTTGTGCACGCCGGGCGTATCCACCAGCACCACCTGCGCCGCCGGATGCCCCGGCTCACCCTTGGTTTTCTTTTTGAGCGGCACCTCAAGCACGCCATGAATGCGCGTGCGCGTGGTCTGCGGCTTGTGGGTCACAATGGCGATCTTCTCGCCCAACAGAGCATTTAGCAGCGTCGACTTGCCCGCATTGGGGCGGCCGATGATTGAAACGAAACCGGAACGGAAGGCCATCCCTTGTATTATGCGCTGTTTACTCGGCCTGCGCGCGGCTTACGAGGCTCACGCGGAGGCGGTCGATGCGCCGCTCGGTCGAGGCCAGTACCTCGAGCCGCAGCCCATCCTCCTCCACCACCTCGCCCGGCAGCGGGATATGCCCCGCCATCTCCGAAACCAGCCCACCCACCGTGGTCGATTCGTAGTGATCCGGCAGGCGAAGCTCCGTCTCCTCTCCCTCGTCCGTCCCACTTTCCGGAGATGCCTCCTCCGGAGCCTCGCCCCGGCTCATCTGGTCGGCGAACAGATCCCGCAGCCGCGAGATTTCGAAGCTTCCCGAGACGACATACGACCCATCCGGCTCACGCACGGGGGAGTCGTCCTCTTCCTCCTCCTCGTGCTCGTCGGCGATGCTGCCCACGATCGTCTCCAGCAGGTCCTCGATCGTTACCAGCCCGGCGACGCCGCCGTACTCGTCGATGACGACGCGCATGTGCTGCTTCTCGCGCTGCATCTCCTTCAGCAGCTCGGCCACCTTCTTCGTCTCCGGCACGAACGCCGCCGGACGCTGCACCGAGGCGACCGTCCTCGTCTTCGCATCCTCGTCTGTGATCTGCAGCAGATCGTGCGCGAAGGCGAGGCCCGTAATCTGGTCCACCGTCTCCGTATAGACCGGCACACGCGAGAAGACGTTCTCTGCGAGCTCTGCCGTAAACTCGGCCAGCGTCATCGAGCCCGGCACGGCGAAGATCTCCGGCCGCGGTGTCATCACCTCGCGCACAACCTTGTCGCCGAACTCCACCACCGAGCGCACCAGTTCTCGGTCCGACTCTTCGAGGATGCCCTCCTCCTCGCCCGCCTCGAGCAGCGCATCCATCGCCTCCGACGGGTGCTCCTCCTCCTTCGTATCCTCCGGCTCCGCCAGCGCCACAATCGAGAGCAGCAGCCCCAGCAGCAGCGTCACCGGCAGAATCAGGTAGAAGAGCGCCTCGACGAGATACAGAATCTTCGCAATCCACAGCCCCTGCGTGCGTGCGAACAGCACCTGCGGCAGCAGCCGGTCGAAGATGAGGATCAGCAGGATCAGCTCGAAGACCGCCCGCAGCACCAGCATGGCCCCCTCGTGCCCGAGGGCAAACGCCGGGTCCGAGTACAGATGCAGCCCGAAGAGCAGCGCAATCGCCGCCAGCGTAAGCTGCTGCAGCACCGAGGCCGACTGCGCCACCGACTCGCGCCCCAGATGCAGCCGCGGCTCCATCTGCTGCTCCCAGGAGTCGATGTTGTCCTGGTACTCGCGCGCCAGGAACTTGCCCATCTCCGAGTACACACGGTCCACGTACGCCGCCAGCGTCAGCACCACCAGCAGCACAACGAGCAGCACGGGAAAGAGCCAGAGAGGCATCATCGTCGCCCCCTGCGCGGCGTCTCGACGCGCTCAATCAGAGTCACCGGCAGCCGCAGTTCGCGCCGCAACTCCTGCTCGCGGGCGGCCATCTCGCCGTTGTCGATCTCGTGGTCGAAGCCCTTCAGATGCAGCAGGCCGTGCAGCAGTAGAATCCGCACCTCGTCGCGCAGGCTGTGCCCATAGACCGCGGCCTGCCTCCCGGCAGTCTCGAGCGAGATCGCCAGATCGCCCGCCGTCTGCTCATCGCCTGCGAACTCGTTCACCGCCGCCGGAAAGCTCAACACATCGGTCGGCTTGTTCTTGCCGCGATAGCTCCGGTTCAGCCGCTTCAGCGTGGCGTCATCGGCCAACAGCACATCGACCTCGCCCGCAAGACCGACGGCCTGCCGCGCACGGTTCAGAAACCGCGTCAGTCCTGCCTTCGAGAGAGAGGATGTACTGGGAGGGTCGATGGTAATCATCGCGGCAAAAGAAAAGAAGCAGAGAGCCAACCGGCTCTCTGCTTCCATCGTATCCTACTCGTCCAGCCCGGCTTACTGCGTTTTTGCGATGGGCTTGGACACCGGGCTCGTTCCGGGACCGGGAATCTCCGTCTCCGGCAGAGCCAACGGAAGCTGTGCGCGCCCGTAGGTGTCGTAAGCACGGACGATGCGCTGCACAAGGTGGTGCCGCACCACGTCCACGTCGTCAAAGTGGCAGAACTTAATGCCCTCCACCCCGTCGAGCACGTTCAGCGCCTCCAGCAGACCCGACTTCTTCGGGTTCGGCAGGTCGATCTGCGTCAGGTCGCCCGTAATCACTGCCCGCGAGTTGTTGCCGAGGCGCGTCACGAACATCTTCATCTGCTCGTTGGTCGTGTTCTGCGCCTCGTCCATGATGATGAACGCATCGTTCAGCGTGCGGCCGCGCATGAAAGCCAGCGGAGCCACCTCGATCACGTTCGACTCGAGCAGCTTGTCCACCTTGTTCGGGTCCATCAGGTCGTAGAGCGCGTCATACAGAGGCCGCAGGTACGGATCGACCTTCTCCTGCAACGACCCGGGCAGGAAGCCCAGCCGCTCGCCCGCCTCAACCGCCGGACGCACCAGGATGATGCGGCTTACCTTCTTGGCCATCAGCGCCGAAACCGCCATCGCCACGGCAAGATAGGTCTTGCCGGTGCCCGCCGGTCCAAGGCCGAAGACCATGTCGTTCTGCTCGATAGCCTCGATGTACTTGCGCTGATTGGGCGAGCGCGGCTGCACCATGCGCTTGACCCCGACGGACCGCTGCTTGCCCGCGTCCACCAGCGAACGCAGCGTGACGCCGGGATCGGCCACCACCATCTTCAGCATCCCGTTCAACTCGCCGTTGTGAGGGTGCACCCCTGCCCGCCGCAGGGCCTCAAAGTCGGTGAAAATTCGCTCGACGCGGGCTACGTCCTCGGCCCGGCCGGTAACCTCGATTGCATCGGAACGGAGATCGATGGTGACGTGAAGCGAGTCTTCCATCAGTCGGAGATTTTCGTCGCGGGTCCCGTACAGGGGCTCAATGCCGGCCGTGAGTTCGAGCGCTTTTCTGATCAAAAGGGGATCTGACCTCCATCAGGAAGAGACGTATGCTGCATAGGATTTAGATGAGTTGCCGAGGGCTGTGGAATCAGCGAAGACCAGCCTGCGGCGCCGGGAGTGCGCTTGGAGGCTGCAACCGAGTTGGCGATATGTGCCAAGTCGAAGATGAGCGAAGAGTAGAACGCTGCCGATGGGACCGTCAAGCCAAATTTCGGCAAACGCTCCATGGCCGGGTTCGAAGGGAGCTTCCGAAGATACTGTGCAGATACTGGTTGACCCTGATCCCGGCCTCCCGTAAACTTGGATATTGCAGGGTATGCGGCAGGAAGTAGTGCGGCCGTGACGTAACCGGCTATCTGGCCTGCATCCAGACTTTCAGAGAGAAGAGTTCCGCAATGGCAAATCATATTTCTTCGTTGAAGCGCACGCGTCAGACCGTTACCAAGACGACCATCAACCGTGCGAACAAGAGCAAGCTTCGCGGTTCCCTGCGCGCCATGCGCGAGGCCATCACCGCGGGCGACACCAAGACCCTCAACCAGCAGTACCGCGAAACCGTCTCGGCACTCGACAAGAGCGTGCAGAAGGGCGTGATCCACAAGAACACCGCCAGCCGCTACAAGTCCCGCCTCAACGCGCGCATCAAGGCGCTCGTCCTCAAGGCTGCCTAATCCCTTTCTTATCAGTACGTCCCTGACAGGCTAATCCTTTGGATTAGCCTGTTCTGTTTCCGGCTGCTCACCCGGCAGCGTGTAGAGCGTCGGCTTCCTGCGAGGCGCCTGATCCGACAGCGGCTCGCCCACGGGCTGCGGCGGGGCTTGCGGCGGGGCCGGAACCTGTGGCGCCATCTGCGACTGCGTGGCATGGACTGCCTCTGTCCCCGGCTTGCTGTGCGGCGACAGGTTGACAGCCACCACCGGGGCCTTCGGCTCCAGCCCGTGCGCCTTCTGCACCGCGATCTTATCGGCATCGGTCAGCGGCGGCAGCGGGTAGACGTCCAGCTCACCGCCGCGCAGCACCGCCAGCCTCATTCCGTCCGGCGCGAGGTCGAAGTTGCCCTCGAACCGCTGCACTGGCGCGGCCTCGGCCTGCAGGATCTGCTGGCCGTTATACGTCTGGTAGACGCGGACCTCTTCGGTCACAAAGTTCGACGGCGCAAAGTTCACCGTCATGCCGCTCCCGCCCGCGAGGATGTTCCGGCTCATGGCGAAGCGACCGGCAGCCGGAGCCACGGCAAAGCTCGGCGATACATACGATCCGTTCAACTCGGCCTGCCACATCTGGCTGCCGCCCAGGTCGAATCCGCCTATCCGCAGCCGGTCGTCGCCGCCGCGGCAACCAAGCGCGATAAACTCGCTGGCGCTGACGAACACCGGAAACGGCCTGCAACTCGTCTCGAACGGCGACAGCTCCAGGTATTTGCCCTGATACGGATCGAAGTCGAAGAGCCAGCGGCTCTCGCTCTCCTGCAAGACCTCGATATATCCCGCCGAGGTCAGCGAGAGGTTGACCGGCGCATCCGAGATCGCCCCACCTGCTGGCTGCAGTAGCGGAGGCTCAGCCGCCGAACCCGGCTCCCCCAGCCGGAAAAAATTGAACTGCGTCCTCTGCGTCCCGTAGACGGCGTCCAGCTCGGCGGCATCCGCAGGCAGAGGATCCATCGTCTCCACTGTCATCAGGTCCTTGTCCGGCGAGAGCAGCACTGCCACAATGCGCCGGGCCGTCCGCAGGAGCGGCTGCTGCGCAAACGAATCGCCGTGCAGGTTCGCCACCGGCGCAATCGTCGTCATCGTATCGCGGATGCGCAACAGGAGCCGTCCGTGCCCGAGGTTCCACAGATATTGAAAGGGGTCGCGCACGCGCCACTCGGTCTTCGCCAACAGCTCGCCGGTGGGCACGTCCAGCACCACTGCCTCGATCGTCCGGTCCTGATCGTTCGGCCGTCGGTCGGGCAGCCGCTGCATCAGCCGATGCACCGCAAACGTCACCAGCAGGTGACGGTCGTCGAGGAAAGTGACGGTCGACATCGATCCGCCCGCAGCCATCGAGCCGCTGCCCTGCCCCGGATATCCCATCGGCTCCAGCGAAATCTTCTGTGGAGGCTCCGGCCCTTTGGCGAAGTACACTGGCGTCGACAAACCGCACAGCAGCGCGAGCGCGCCAAGTCGGCGGAGCGCCATAGGCACTCTGGGAACGGAGATGGACGGTTCGGCGTAAGGTACAAACATGGTCCGGGCTGCGGAGACCTTGCCGCACCTCCACTCTTTCACACAGAGCGGGGAGACGCCAAACTCTGCCGTGATGCGACATAACTCGCAATAACCTGCGATGATGGAAAAAGGAGACTCCGAAGAATGCGCAGACATGCCATCGCCCCCGCCCTTTCTTTCGTGACGCTCGCAGCCCTGTCGCTTGTTCCGGCCGCGCGCGCGCAGCAGGACAAGACACCCGTCTATCAGCCGATCCCGGCCTTCGACACCTCCAGCATGGACATTCAGGCCGATCCGTGCAAGGACTTCTACCAATTCGCCTGCGGCAAATTCGCGGCAAATCATCCCATCCCGCCCGACCAGCCCGACGTCGATCAGTTCTACGCGCTCTATAACGTCAACACGCAGGCGCTCAACGGCATCCTGACCAAGGCCGCCACGGGTGGAGCAGGTCGCGGCGCCGACGAGCAGAAGGTCGGCGACTACTACAAGGCCTGCATGGATACCGACCTGATCGAGCAGAAGGGCCTGGAGCCGCTCCAACCTCTGCTGCGCGAGATCGACACGCTCGGCGATGATGAGAACGGGAAGCAGGCATTGGCCGCGCTCTCCGGCAAGCTGCAACGCATGGGAATCGACGTCTTCTTCGGCTACGGCGAGCAGCAGGACTTCAAGGACGCCAGCAAGCAGATCGCCAGCGCCAGCCAGGGCGGCATCGGCCTGCCCGAGAAGGACTACTACCTCCGCACCGGCGACAAGGACGTGAAGCTGCGCCAGCAGTACGTCGATCACGTGGCCAAGATGCTGACGCTCTCCGGCGTCCCCGCCGACGAGGCGAAGACTAACGCCACGGCCATCATGACCTTCGAGACTGCGCTCGCCAAGGCGTCGATGGGCGTCACCGAGATGCGCGATCCGGTCAAGGTCTATCATCTGCAGCCCATCGCTACCTTCGAGCAGAGCCTGCCCGGCGTTAACTTCGCCGACTTCGAGCAGAGCATCCATTCCCCGCGCGTCACCGAGATCAACAACGCCACGCCGGATTTCTTCCCCGCAATGGTGAGTGAGGTGCGCTCGACCGACATGAAGACGCTGAAGGCCTACATGCGCTACCACGTGCTCAGCGCCTTCGCCTCGCGGCTGCCCAAGTCTCTCGACGATGAGAACTTCGACTTCTTCGGCCGCATCCTGCGCGGCCAGCCTCAGCAGCAGCCGCGTTGGAAGCGCTGCTCGAACGCCGTCAATGGCGCGCTCGGCGAAGCGCTCGGCAAGGTCTACGTCGAGCAGTACTTCGCCGGAGACAGCAAGGCCAAGACGCTCGAGATGGTTCACGACATTGAGGGCGCGATGGGCCGTGACATCGACCAGGTCGACTGGATGTCCGCCGCAACCAAGGCCAAGGCGAAGGAGAAGCTGAGCCTCGTCGCCAACAAGATCGGCTACCCCGACAAGTGGCGCGACTACTCCAAGCTCGAGATCAAGCCGGACGACGCGCTCGGCAACATGCAGCGGGCTACAGCGTTTGAAAACGACCGCCAGCTCAACAAGATCGGTCAGCCGGTCGATCATGGCGAGTGGGGCATGACGCCACCCACCGTCAATGCCTACTACGACCCCAGCATGAACGACATCAACTTCCCTGCCGGTATTCTGCAGCCCGCGTTCTACGATCCCAAGGTCGATAACGCCGTCAACTACGGCCACATCGGCGCGGTCATCGGGCACGAGTTGACGCACGGCTTCGACGATCAGGGCAGCCAGTTCGACGGCCACGGCAACCTGAGCAACTGGTGGACCGCCGACGACAAGAAGAACTTCGACAGCCGCGAGGACTGCCTCGCCGACGAGTACGGCAGCTTCGTCGCGGTCGATGACGTGAAGATCAACGGCCGTCTCACACTCGGCGAGAACACGGCTGACAACGGCGGCCTCGCGCTCGCCTTCATGGCCTTCATGGAGCGCGCCAAGGCGAACCATACCGATCTGAACGCGAAGACCGACGGTTTCACGCCGCAGCAGCGCTTCTTCATCGGCTACGCGCAGAACTGGTGTTCGAACTCCCGCCCCGAGCAGGTTCGCAACCAGGTGCTGACCGATCCGCACTCGCCCGATCACTTCCGCGCCAACGGAGCCATCGTCAATGCCCCCGGCTTCGGCGAAGCCTTCAGTTGCAAGAAGGGCACGCCGATGGTTCCAGTCAAGAGCTGCCGCGTCTGGTAGCCTCTATCCCCGGTGCGGATGCACTGCAAAACGCATCCGCACCGATTTGTAACTCGAATTGAACAAATCTATGACCCGCACGACAAAGAACCGCACCCTCGGCTTCGCCGCCTGCGCGCTGGCCGGATCGCTGTGGGGCTGCGGCTTCTTCTTCGGCAAGATCGCGCTGGCCGAGATGTCTGTCGGCCACATGGTCTTCTACCGCTTCCTCTTTGCGACCGTCGCCCTGCTGCCGCTGCTCCTCCTGCATCGGCCTACCTTCGACCGCCGCGGCTGGAGCCTCCTCTTCCTCGCCTCCTTTCTCGGAGTGCCGGTGCAGTTCCTCGTGCAGTTCTCCGGTCTGGCGCGCACCACGGTCAGCCACGCCTCGCTGATGGTCGGCACCATGCCCGTGCTGCTCGCCGTCGGCGCGGCCATCTTCGCGCATGAGCGCATGGACCTGACCGGCTGGCTCGCGCTCGCCGCCTCCACCAGCGGAGCCGCGCTTATAGCCCTCAGCGGGCGCAACGGCCACGCGGGCGAGGCCACGCTCGGGGGCGACCTGCTCGTCGTTCTCTCGCTGGTCATCGCGCTCTTTTGGCTGCTGCTCAACAAGCGGCTCATGGAACAGCACAGCCACCTCGCCGTTACAGCCTTCGGCATCGCGCTCGGCATGCTGATGCTCGGCATTTGCGTGCCAGTCCTGTACGGCCCGCCTCCCATCGCGCACATCTCGCTCAAGGCGTGGATGGCGCTCATCGCCAGCGGCTTTCTCTGCACCGCCTCGACTACCCTGCTCTGGAACTGGGGCATGACGCAGGTCCCGGCCTCGCAGGCGGGTGTGCTGCTCAACATGGAGCCGCTGATGGGCTCGATGCTCGGCGTCCTTGTACTGCACGAGCATCTCGGCCCGGCTGCGTGGGTTGGAGGAGCACTCATCCTCGGCGCGGCCATCACGCTGACTACGCGCAGCAAGACCCGTGTGCGCGAAATGGCCGCCTCCATATAACTTCTTTTTCGTTTCATCGCTAGACTGGAATGCGATGAGCGACCGTCCCTCATGGCTCAACTCATGCCTCAACGCCCTGCGCATCCTCCAGTGGAAGCGCGGCCTTCGCGCCGGTATCGCCGTCTCGGTGGCGATGATCGTCTGCCACCTGCTTGACAGGCCGATGGGCTGGGCCGCGCTCGGCGGCTTCGAGACTATCCTCGTCGATAACGGCGGTCCCTATCGCTCGCGCCTTCACACCATCAGCACGCTGCTCGTAGCGGGCTTCGCCGGATGCGTCCTCGGCGCAACGGCCACGCCGCTCTGGCTCGCCTGCATCGCCGCCGGAGCCTTCTGCTTCGGCATCACCTTCGCCCGCGTGCTGGCGCAGCCCATCGACTCCACCGCCGTCATCATCATGGTTCTCTACTTCGCCGGAGTCGGCAGCGCCGAGCATACGCTCGCCGGAGCCGCCGTCAACGGCCTCGCCTTCGTCCTCGGCGGCGTGTGGGCCGCAGCCCTCAGCCTGATCCTCTGGCCGGTCGATCCCTTCCGTCCCGCACGTCGCGCCGTAGCCGAGTGCTACCAGCAGCTCGCCAACTTCACCGCCTCGCTGCACCCGGCCACCGACCGCTCCGACCGCGAGGCCGTCCGCCTGCGCGCCCACACCTTTCAGGGCACCGTCCGCCTCAAGATCGAGGCCGCCCGCCGCGCTTTGGGAGCGACCTCTGCCCGCTCACCCTCCCGCACCGTCCGCGCCCGCAACCTGACCGTGCTGCTCGAAACCGCCGACATGCTCTTCGCCGAAACCCTGCGCTGGACCGAGCTGGTCGAACAAGGCTCCGAGCTAGGCATCGACGAGGCCACCCGCGACGCCATCGCCGAGGCGCTCCGCTGGCTCTCCCGCGCCGAGATGGCCATCTACACCGCGCTCGAGCAGCGCCCCGCCGACGGAGCCGCCTCCTTCGCGCCCGAGGGCTCGCATTCGCTCGAGCACATCCGCGGACGCGCCGCCACCGCCACGCAGGCGCAGTCCTCACCCGACCTCCTGCTCGCGCATCTCGGCCAGGGCGAGCGTTCCGTGCTCGAAAACCTCGAGATCGCCTTCGAGGCCGTCTACGCCGTCTGGAGCGGCACCGAGGTCCGCAGCACGCGCACCCTGCTGACCGCCACTGCGCCCGCCGCCACCACCTCCGTGCTCGAGGCACTGCGCTCCAACTGGACCTTCCACTCGCTCATGATGCGGCACGCCCTGCGCGTCTCCGTGGTCGCCATCGCCGATGTGCTGCTGATGCGGACGCTGATGCAGAGGCTGCACGTCAGCCACGGCGCATGGCTGGCCATGACCTCCCTCATTGTGTTGCAGCCCTTTGGTTCCGGCACGCTACGCAAGGGGGTGCAGCGCGTAGGCGGCACCATCGCCGGAGGCATCCTCGCCGCCCTGTTAGCCGCCAGCATCCGCAGCGAGACGGGCATCATCGCGGTCATCACGCTCACCTCCATCATGACGCTGGCCACCTACGCGGTCGATTATGCGTGGTACTCCTTCTTCCTGACGCCGACCTTCGTGCTGCTCAGCCTGCCACATCTGCGCGACTGGCGCTACGCCGGAATTCGCATCGGCGCCACCATCCTTGGAGCCATCGTCGCCGTGCTCGCCATGCGCCTGCTCTGGCCCGAGCGTGAGCAGCGCCGTCTCGGCCGCCTGCTCTCCAAAGCGGCAGCCGCCGATGCCGCCTACCTCCGCGCCATGATCCAGCTCTGGCAGCACACCGGCAGCAAAGAACAGATCGCCGATCAGGCTCGGCTCGCCGCAGCCCGGCGCACCGTCGGACTCACCATCCTCAGCGCCGAGGAGACGCTCGACCGCATGATGCTCGACCCCGGCTTTGCTCTCACCCGCCGCAACTCCACCGGTGAGGGCCGTTCCGAGGCGCTTACCCTGCTAACCTACCTGCGCCGCCTCGCCCGCAGCGCCATCATGCTGACGCCCATCGCGGTCGCGCCCGAGGAGGCCATTCCACGCATGGAGCACCTCGCGCTCCGCCTCGACGCCCTCTGCATGGCGCTCTCCGGAGACTTCTCCGCTCCCATCGAATCCCCCGGAATCCGGCCCTCCGCTCCCCCTGATCCGCACCCCATCGCCGAGCAACAGATGCGCCGCCTCGAGCGGCAGGTCGGCGTGCTCGAGCGCGCAGCCGCCGCCATTGTGGCGTCTCTCTAGGCAGCAGCCTTCCGCAACAAAGAGCGCGCAGTCCTTCCCCAGGTCGAGGCCAGCGCAACGCCCGAGACGACCAGCCCGCCGCACAGCCCCAGCCACAGCCCGACCGCTCCGTAGTGCAGAGGGAAGCCCAGCCACCAGCCAATCGGCAGCCCAATCACCCAGTATCCGGCGAGCTGCACCAGAAGTCCCGTATAGGTATTGCCCGCGCCGCGTAGAGCGCCCATCGCCGTAATCTGCAACCCGTCGAAGAACTGAAAGGCCGCAGCCACCAGCAGCAGAGGCACAGTCGCGCCGATCACCGCAGCATCCTTGCTAAACGCCTCGGCAATCGTATGCGGAAACAGCAGCAGCACGCCGGAAAAACAGGCCATGACGCCCGCGCCGAGCAAGATGGCAGTCCACCCCGCAGTCCGCGCCTCCGCTGGAGCCTGCCTGCCGATCGCCTGCCCCACCCGCACCGAGCCCGCCGCCGAGATCGCAAACGGCACCATGAAGGTAAAGCTCGCGCAGTTCAGCGCAATCTCGTGCCCGGCCAGCGGCAGCCTGCCAAGCGCACCGCAGAGAAACGTCACCATGGCAAAGATCGAGATCTCCACAAAGATCTGCCCGCCCGCCGGCACTCCCAGCAGCATGAGCCGCTTCAGCCGCAGGCCTTCCACGTGCCGCAGCATCGTGCGCAGGCCATAGTTATGCTTTGTCTCCACGCGCCAGATCGCGCCGACGAGAAACAGCGCCAGGTACAACCGCGCCGCCGAGGTCGCCAACCCCGACCCGATCACGCCGAGCGCCGGAATCCTGATCCAGCCCCAGTCATGGCCAAAGATCAGCAGCCAGTCCAGAGCGATGTTCACCAGATTGGCGCTGACCAGCGCCACGGCAATCGGCCGCACATGGTTGAAGGCCTGCAAGTATCGCCGCAGCGTAAAGTACACGAACAGCGCCGGTGTGCCCCAGTTCAAAGCTCGCAAAAACGTCGCCGCGCCGTGTAGCACCTCAGCGTCCATCGGCAACCGCGGCAGCAGGATAGAGCACCCCTCCATCAGCCCCATCAGCGCGACGGCCAGCACCGCAGCCAGCATCAGCCCGTGGTACAGCCAGCGATTAGCCTCGTCGTACCTCCCCGCTCCATGCGACTGCGAGATGTAGGTATCGAGGCCAAGCAGCGCACCGGCCAGTCCGAAGGCAATCGTGTTGTAGAGCACCTGCCCCAGCGCGACGGAAGCAATCGCCAGAGCCGATCCCGGCATGTGGCCCACCATGAGAGTGTCCACAATGCCCATCGACATCCAGCCCAGCTCTGCCACAATCAGCGGCAGAGCCAGGCCGAGCATCGGTGCAATCTCCCGGCGAATCGACACAACGGCTCCGCGAAACGGGTTAGGGACGCTTCAGCTTCATCGCCTCGGCGGTCATGTCCGTGTACTTCAGCCCGGCACCGGTGTTGAAGAGCACCACGCGATCCGTGGGCTTCAGATCGCCGCTGGCCAGCAGCTTGTCATACGCCGCCGTCGCCGCCGCACCCTCGGGCGACAGGAAGATGCCCTCCTCCTTGGCCCAGTCCAAAATACTCGCCAGAATCTCCTCGTCGGTCGAAGCAATCGACTCGCCGCCCGACTGGCGCACGATGTCGAGGATGATCTGGTCGCCATACGGCTTCGGAACGCGCAGGCCCGCCGCAAAGGTCGCCGCGTTCTGGAAGAACTCGCTGACGTTCTTGCCCTCGTCGAAGGCCTTCGTCACCGGGGCGCAGCCGCTCGCCTGCAGCGCATACATCTTCGGCCGCTTGCCCGAAACCCAGCCGAGCGCCTCCATCTCCTCAAACGCCTTCCACATGCCGATCAGGCCCACGCCGCCGCCCGTCGGATAGAAGACCGCATCCGGATACTCCCAGCCGAGCTGCTCCACCAGCTCGTAGCCCATTGTCTTCTTGCCCTCGACGCGGAACGGCTCCTTCAGCGTCGAAATATCGAACCAGACATCCTCAACCGGAGCGCCAGCCGCCTTCTGCGCCTTGATCCCCTCGCCCACCATGCGTGCGCAGTCCGAGATCAGGCCATCGACCATCGTCACCTCGGCCCCATAGACGATGCCCTCCATGTAGTTGGCGAACGGCACGTCCTTCGGCATGAACAGGTGAGCCTTGATGTCCGCCGCCGCCGCATAGGCAGCCAGCGCGCTGGCCGCATTCCCCGCGCTCGGCACCGCCAGGTGCTTCAGGCCGTAGTGCTTCGCCATTGTCACAGCCATGCCCAAACCACGCGCCTTGAAGGTGCCGGTCGGATTCGCGCCCTCCTCCTTCACCAGAAGGCCGGAGTATCTCTTACTCTGGATCATCGGCGTCCAGCCCTCGCCCAGCGTCACGGGGGTTACATCCGGCAGCACGTTGGCGTAGCGCCACATGCCGAGGCTCTTCGCACTGGCCGCCGCCAGCTTTGCGGGATCGTCCCGTTTGGCGGTCTTCTTCAGCTCGTCCATGTCATAGCGGACGTACAGGCTCTCCTGGGTGGCGGGGTCAAGGGTCTGCGGAACATCGGCGCTAAGGCGGTTTCCACTACGGACGGACTCAAGGTAAGCAATCTTTGGCATTTATCTATGGTATCTGGTATCTCCCGCCCTGCAAGAAGGAGAAATGGACGCATCCTGCCATCGCGGAGCTCCTCGCCCTTCTCCGGCTCCGACCACCCAAAAATTCACAATTCTGCCTGCCAACGATATTCGGACGAGTTGCTATCCTAGAAGCTATGGCTACGAAAAAAGAGCTCCTCAACCGGGTCATCCAGCACATCGACATCAAGCAGCACAACGTAGTGCCGCTCGTCGAGGCCATGCAGCACATGGCTTACAGCTCCCGTGACACCTACCGCGCCGCCTCCATCTACGACATGATGCTGCGCGACACCGACTGCGGCGTGATCCTCTGCCTCGCCGGGTCGCTGATCTCCGCCGGTCTGCAGAAGATCTTCGTCGATCTCGTCCGCAACAACATGGTGGACGCCATCGTCTCCACCGGCGCGAACATCGTCGATCAGGACTTCTTCGAGGCCCTCGGCTTCAACCACTACATCGCGGGCGACGAGTACAAGTACGGCGCGGGCGACGCCGAGCTGCGCGACCTGATGATCGACCGCATTTACGACACCTTCATCGACGAGGAAGAGCTGCGCATCTGCGACGAGACGATGCACCAGATCACCAACTCGCTCGACCCGCGCCCCTACAGCTCGCGTGAGTTCATCCGTGAGATGGGCGCCTACCTCGTGAAGAACGGCAAGACCCCGCAGGATGGCGGACGCGACTCCATCGTGCTCGCTGCCTACGAGAAGAACGTGCCCATCTTCTGCCCGGCATTCTCGGACTGCTCGGCGGGCTTCGGCTTTGTCGCCCACCAGCATGCGCGGCAGGGTAAGCCGATGGTTTCCATCGACACCGCCAAGGACTTCTACGAGATCACGAAGATCAAGCTCGAGAACCCCACCACCGGCCTGCTGATGATCGGCGGCGGCGTTCCCAAGAACTTCGCGCAAGATATCGTCGTCGCTGCCGACGTGCTCGGCGTCGAGGCCTCCATGCACAAATACGCCATCCAGATCACGGTGGCCGACGCCCGCGACGGCGCGCTCTCCGGTTCGACGCTGAAGGAAGCAAGCTCCTGGGGCAAGGTCGATCTGACTTACGAACAGATGGTCTACTCCGAAGCGACGCTCGCCCTGCCGCTCATCACCGGCTACGCCTTCCACAAAGACGCAGCCGCCGAGCGCAAGGGCAAGAACTTCGCCACCATGATCGACCAGGTGCCCGTCACCGCGTAGTCGAACTTGCCGATACAAACAAACGGAGAGCCTTCGGGCTCTCCGTTTTTGCTGCCATTTTGGGGCATGAGGGATACGGGCTTCCTAGCTGCACCCGAGCGCCGTCCACACCGCCGCCGGTGTCCCATCCGCGCCGGTCACGCTTACATCGACGAAGCTGCCTGACGGAATCGCCACAGTGCCGGTCGCAATACACTGGCTACCCGAGGCAGCCGTGCACGATAGCGCCGTATCGGCCATCGCGCCCGGCGCTCCCTGCCGCAGACGGACCGTGATCGCATTCGCCTGCTGCGAGTACACCTGCAACGAGGTCGCCGTGCACGCCTGCGGCATCCACGTCAGCACCGAGGCCGACTCGTCCACGCCGGAGGTCGCCGCGCTCAGCGAGTAATAGCTATAGCTGAATGAGACTGCGTGATAAACCGAAACCGGCAGCGCGCCGTCCGTCCCGCTTGTTCCGGAGGTTGAACCCGTACCCGGCACACCCTGCGGGATCACGAAGTTCAGCACCGCCGTTGTAGAGGTTCCACTGTTCGTCACCATAGCCAGAGAACCCGCTGGCCCCGTTGCCACCGAGCCAATGGCAAGGGTTGCAGCCTGACCCGACGGTCCGCTCGGTCCGGCAGGACCAGCGCCGCCCGCAGCGGCCATCACCGCCCACACCGCCGGGAACAGATCCGGTTGCTCGGCCGCGTTGGACGCGGATGCTATGTAGGTTGATCCGCTAAAGCTCACAGCATCATTCGTGGCGTAGGGCGTACCTGCGTCCCATGCGCCACGGAATCGCATCCCCACAGCCCCCGCAACGCCCTGCGGACCTACCGGCCCCGTTGCGCCTTGCAACCCCTGAGGCCCTACCAACCCCTGAGGGCCAGTCGGCCCAACCGGCCCCTGCACTCCGGCAGGCCCCTGCGGTCCAGTCGGACCGGCTCCGCCCGAGGCAAACATCGACCACACCGCCGGGTTCTCATCCGGCACATTCCCTACATTGGCCGCCGCCAGTGAAACGTAAGCCGCTCCCCCATACAACACGCCGTCCCCGGCGGCATATACCATCGCCGGAGCATAGGCTCCGCGAAAGCTCATCCCCACCGGGCCTTGCGGCCCCATCGCTCCAGTCGAGCCTGCTGGTCCGACTGGTCCCTGTACTCCCTGCGGCCCCGCATCTCCTTTTGACCCAGCCATCCCCTGCACACCTGCCGGACCCTGTGGCCCAATCGGGCCGACTGGCCCCTGTGCTCCTGCCACGCCCACAGACCCCGCCGGACCAACGGGGCCCGGAACACCGGCAACTCCGGCCGGCCCCTGTACGCCGGCCGGGCCTTGAGGCCCAACCGGCCCCGTCACTCCCGGAATCCCGGCTGGTCCCTGTGCTCCCGCTGGTCCGGCAGGACCAGCCAGAACAATCTCCAGCATCGGAGCATGCCCCGTCTCATCATTCTCCTTGCTGTCGAACTGCACGCTCGCTGCATCGGCGCTCAGCGCCATCCCATGATTCGCCGCCGGAGACGCAATCCATCCCTGCACCAGCACCGTCACATCGAACGCCACATACTGGTCCGCCGCGCTCACCATCGCCGACGCGGCCACACTCCCTAGCACCGGCAGCGTCGCATAGGTCACGCCGTACTCGGCCCAGCCCGCGCTCACCGGCGCGGCTGAAATCGTCCCCGGAGTATCGGCCTGGTTGCAGTACAGCAACAAAACCGCCCGGCTCACCTGTGCCGAGGTCGTCCCCACCGGCAAGGTGCTTAGATCGAACTGCACCAGCGAGGTATACCCGCCACCCACGTTCAGGTTGGAGAGAGCGCCACTGTTCACCGCAGGCTGGGCGATGTTCACATGCGCGTCTGCCGCGAGCGTCGCCTGCGCGCCCCACGCATCGCATCCCCACGCCAGCAGCAGGACCAGACCGGCCCACCACGCTCGCCCCGCGTTCCTCATCCGCACCTGAATCCCGTGCCGAGACTCTGGCAACAGAGTCCCGGGCACGTCCTCTCAACGATCGAAACTCAGCGATGCACGTTGCCGCTGGCCATAGACTGGCCATGCGATTGAATGGGGCACTGCGCCTGGGGAACGCTTCTGTTGTACAGGAGCCTTCCCCGACCGCACAAGTGACGAAAGATCTAGTCCCAGCGCTGCGAGCCGCCCATCGCGGGCAGGCCGCCCCGGCCACGCTCCCGCGGTATACGAAGCGCATCCAGCGAGCGCAGCGCAAAGTACGCGCCGGTGCCGACATAGAGCAGCAGCAGAACGATTGTGGAGAGATAGGGAGCCTCAAACCGGATCGTCGTCGCGGCTCCAAAAAAGATCACTGCACCCAGGGCGAAGAGAACAACACGAAGCATGTGGCGCGTACTTTCGGAAATGAAATGCAACCGGTCATCCCATGTGCAGGGATAACTCATCACGATTATTTGGCATCCCTCCACAGAATTTCCTCACTATCCCAAAAAATTCACGCAAAAAACGACAACGCCGCACTCTTCCCTTCGTCCTGTTCGACATAGCCCATCGACCGCTGCGAGTTTTCGCGCCCGCACAGGCTCTTCTTCTCCTCGTAATCCGCATCTCTTAGAGTGCGCCTACAATCAGGCATCTTCTCTTCGAGGACGAACGATCGCATGACCATTGCCACTCCTCCCGTGAACACACCGGGACAGCCTCCGCTTCCCTCCACGCTCGTGGACCTCTCGTGTCTCGTCACCGCCTACTACACCCTCAAGCCCGACGCCGTCGAGCCCTCGCAGCGCGTGGCCTTCGGCACCTCCGGCCATCGCGGCAGCGCCTTCCACACCAGCTTCAACGAGGACCACATCCTCGCCATCACGCAGGCCATCTGCGAATACCGCGCCGCGCACCACACCCTCGGGCCGCTCTTTCTTGCCAAGGACACGCACGCGCTCTCCGAGCCTGCCTTCGCCACGGCGCTCGAGGTGCTCGCCGCCAACGGGGTCGAGACGCTCATCGACCGCGACCTCGGCTACACGCCGACGCCGGTGTGCTCGCACTCCATCCTGACGCACAACGCCAAGCCCAAGCACCACCGCGCCGACGGCATCGTCATCACGCCCTCGCACAACCCGCCCGAGGACGGCGGCTTCAAGTACAACCCGCCCACCGGCGGCCCGGCCGACACCATCGCCACCAAGTGGATCGAGGACCGCGCCAACGCGATCATTGCCAGCGGCCTCAAGGACGTGAAGCGCATCCCCTACCTTCGCGCCATCACCGCCGAAACCACCCTGCGCTATGACTACATCGACGCCTATGCCAACGACCTCGTCAACGTCATCGACTTCGATGCCATCCGCGGCGCCTCGCTCAAGCTGGCCGTCGATCCCCTCGGCGGCGCGGGCGTCCTCTACTGGCCGCGCATCGCCGAGCAGTACAAGCTGCCGCTCGCCATCCTCAACGAACACGTCGACGCCACCTTCCGCTTCATGACCTGCGACTGGGACGGCAAGATCCGCATGGACTGCTCCAGCCCCTACGCCATGGCCAGCATGATCGCCAACAAGGACAAGTACGACGTCGCCTGGGCCTGTGACACCGACCACGACCGTCACGGCATCGTCGCCCGCTCTGTCGGTCTGCTCAACCCGAACCACTACCTCGCCGTCAGCATCCAGTATCTCTTCAGCCACCGTCCGGAGTGGGGCGCGCACGTCGGCATCGGCAAGACGCTTGTCTCCTCGTCCATGATCGACCGCGTCGCCGGGGGGCTTGGCCGCTCCATGCTCGAGGTTCCGGTCGGCTTCAAGTGGTTCGTCGACGGTCTGCTCGACGGCTCGCTCGGCTTCGTCGGCGAGGAGTCCGCCGGAGCCAGCTTCCTGCGCCGCAACGGCACCGTCTGGACCACTGACAAGGACGGCCCCATCCTCGGCCTGCTCGCCGCCGAAATGACCGCCCGCACCGGCAAGGACCCCGGCCAGCTCTACGCCGACCTGACCACGAAGTATGGCGCGCCAGTCTACCAGCGCATCGACGCCCCGGCCACCCGCGACCAGAAGGCCAGGCTCGGCAAGCTGTCGCCCTCGGACGTCACCGCGAAGGATCTGGCAGGCGACCCCATCACCGCCATCCTGACCGAAGCCCCCGGTAATAAGGCCCCCCTCGGCGGCATCAAGGTTTCGACCGCCGAGGGTTGGTTCGCCGCACGCCCCTCCGGCACAGAGGACGTCTACAAAATCTACGCCGAGAGCTTCAAAGGCGAGGACCACCTCAAGCAGCTCCAGTCCGAGGCACAATCGCTGGTCAACTCCGCCATCAGCTAACACCGTTCAGGCACACAGAAAACACAAAAAGGCCCGCGAGTGCGCGGGCCTTTCCTTTTGCGGCTTTATAAGCGCTCAGTGAGCCATGGCCTCTTCGCCGCTCATCAACCCGAGCACCGGGGCAACCACACCAATCACCATCGCCACCACATCCTCCACAGGACCATGGTCTGGCGTGCGCACCCACTCCTTCGCCGCACCGTACATCGCCCAGCTCGCCGTAGCCGCCGCCATCTCGGGAGACATGCCCGGAACCGTAGGAGGATGCCTCCGCAGGCCCTCCAGCAGCATGTTCCGCACCACCGCCACCACCGCCGACTCCAGATGCGGCTCCATCGTGCGCTGCCGTCCGCAGGCCAGCCCCGGAAGCTCCATCAGGTAGTCGCACAGTCCGCGCATCATGGCCTTCACGGCCTCGCCGCAGCCGCCGTCGAAGCGCACGCCGCGCCGCGCCAGCAGCTCCGCAAAACGCGTGCCTACCATGCACTCCAGCAGAGCATACTTATCCGGGTAGTGGTCGTAGAAGGTCGCGCGATTCACCGTCGCCGCCTCCGCAATGTCCTGTACCGAGATCTTGTCGAACTCCGTCGTCTCGATCAGACGTCCCAGCGCCTCCTGCAACAGCAGCCGCGTGCGCCGTATCCGCGGGTCCAGTATCTCCTGACAGCTCTCAGCCATGATCGTTTCCTACGCTTCAGACTACTAAATGTTCCCAATCCTGTTATCCAGCTATGGTATTTCTTGTCCAGACTTGCCTAAACAACATTTGTCGTGTTTTCTTGAATCAACATCTGTTGTTTAGACATCAACTGATGCAAAGGAGATTCAAACACTCATGCCTACCCTTCTGCACATCGACTCCAGCCCCATGGGCGAAGCCTCGGTCTCCCGCCACCTGACCAGCGAGTTCGTTCAGGGCTGGAAGGCCGCCAACCCCGACGGCACAGTCATCACCCGCGATCTCACCACCACCGCGATCTCCCCGATCAACGGGGCCTGGGTCGGCGCCGTTTATACCCCGGCCGAGTCCCTGACCCCGGAGCAGAAGCAGCTCACCGCCCTCTCCGACACCCTGATCGGCGAGTTGCAGGCCGCCGACGAGTACGTGATCGGCGTCCCGATGCACAACTTCAGCATCCCCTCCACCCTCAAGCTCTGGATCGATCAGATCTCCCGCGTGAACAAGACCTTTTCCTATGCCACCGGCACGCCCGTCGGCCTGCTCACCGGCAAGAAGGCCACCATTCTCATCGCCGCCGGCGGTGTGTATGATGCTGGCACGGTGATGGCCTCCTACAACTTCGTCGAGCCCTACCTCCGCACGCTCCTTGGCTTCCTCGGTGTTACTGACGTCAATGTCGTCACCGCAGGCGGAGCCGCCGCACTCAACTATGGCAAGGATCGCGGAGAGTTCCTCGAGCCGCACGTCGCCTCGGTCCGCTCGCTCTTCAAGGTTGCCTAATTCCATACTTCAGGAGAACGTTCCCATGAAGATCGCCTCAACCATCGCCCGCTACCTGCTCGGCCTCATCTTCCTCGTCTTCGGACTCAACGGCTTCCTGCACTTCATCCCGCAGGCGATGCCGACCGGGACAGCCGGGCAGTTCTTTGGTGCGCTGTTTGTCAGCCACTATCTGGTCGTTGTCTTCCTCTGCCAGCTCATCCCGGCCATCCTGCTGCTTGCGGGGTCCTACGTGCCGCTGGCTCTGGTCATCCTCGGCCCGGTCATCGTCAACATCGTCACCTTCCACGCTGTCATGGCTCCGGAGGGTCTGCCGCTGGCCGCCGTCGTCACGGTGCTTTGGATTCTGACCTTCCTCGGCGTCCGCCCGGCCTTCGACGGCATCTTCGCTCGCAAGGTCGAGTAACGGCTCTGCCCCATGCAGAAAACCCGCGCCCAGCGCGGGTTTTCGCGTTCTTCCACCGTTTCCACAGGGCGGTCTGCCGTCCACGGCAGAGACATGCGCTCCCCGCACCTCTGCCTTCTGCGCTAAGTCCTTTATTTCGAAACAGTTACACACAAGATACCCCGCGTTATTTTCACCGAAACGTGACTTGACAAAACGACAGGAGTCGCGTAGCATTTTGGAGTGGCAAGGCTCCCTTCGGGTTGAGCCCGCCGCAACGAAGTCCACCCACTTCGTTGTTTTACTGGAACACCCACGCATCAGCCCCCACCGCGCTGCGTGGGTTTCCATTTTAAACCCGTAACAAAATTGACTCCTTTCGCGGGAGTCCCTACTCTAAAAGGCAATGGTATCGATTCGCATTGCGGCCTGTATGTGTTGTCCCTGTTGTCAGGGCACGCGCCGCTGCGTCCGTTCCAGCTAAGGTCTAAGCCTACTTCAGACCGCAAGTTCCGAGAACCCACGTACCGGCCGCATCATTTGCCGCCGGTACGTGGGTTTTCTTTTTCCCCTAAATTCCCGAATCCCCCGGAGATACCCCGATGAGCCGCACGACCACCACAGCCTCCGCTCCTCTCCCCATGATGGCAATCCTTGCAGGCATTCTCGCCCTGATTATCGCCGTCACCGCCGGAGCCTGAGGCGCTGACTCGACACCTTCAGGTTCCCTGACTACGCTGGTACGGTGCGATATTCCAAGGAGATTTAAGATATGGCGCCGCTGTATTCCACGAAAGTCATTGCGAAGGGAGGCCGTCACGGATCAGTCCGCAGCGAGGACAGCCTTCTCGACCTCAACCTGGCGATGCCCAAAGAACTGAGCGGCCCCGGAGGCGCAACGAATCCCGAGCAGTTGTTTGGTGCAGGATATGCGGCTTGCTTTGAGAACGCCTTATTGCGGGTGAGCCGGGAGGCCAGGCACCATTTCTCCGACGACCAGGTCGAGGTCGTAGCCGAGATCGGCCTGAGCCGCAACGAACAAGGGAACTTTGTCCTGTCGGCGTCTCTCGCCGTAACACTGGCCGGAGTCGATCAGCAGACGGGCGAGGAGTTCGTACACCGTGCGCATCAGGTTTGCCCCTATTCCAATGCGATTCGGGGAAACGTGGATGTAGCCACCTCGGTCACCGTCCGTTAGGAAAACCCATCAAACAACAAGAGCCATGGACAGATGTCCATGGCTCTTGCTGTTCTTGTTCTAAGGTAACGCTTAGGCCTTCAGCGAGCCGAAGGCGAGGTCGATGAGAGTCTTCTCTTCCATGTCATGCGCCTTGGCCGAACCCGTCGCCGGGGTCGCGCTGGCCGTACGCTTGATGCTGGTCAGAGCGCGGTCACCCGCGAGCTTCTTCAGCAGCGGCATCACGTAGAAGTGAGCGCCCATGTTGGCCGGCTCCTCCTGCACCCAGATGATCTCCTGAGCGTCGGGATACTGGTCGAGCGCCGCCTGCAGCTCGGCCTCGGGCCACGGGAAGAGCTGCTCGACGAAGATGATGCCCACGCCGTAGTCCTTGCGCTTGGCACGCTCGACGCGCAGGTTGTGCCCGATCTTGCCTGTGCACACCAGCAGGCGGCGCGGGTTCTGCGCCTCCATATCCGGCAGCACATTCAAGAAGCGGTCTGCCGAAAGGGCCGACAGAGGCGCGGTCGCATCCGGGTGGCGCAGCATGCTCTTCGGCGTGAAGACGATCAGCGGCTTGCGGATCTTCCGCAGCGCCTGCCGACGCAGCAGGTGGAAGTGCTGCGCTGCATTCGAGGGCTGGCAAATGACCATGTTGTCATAGGCTGCAAGCTGCAGAAAGCGCTCCATGCGCGCCGAGGAGTGCTCCGGCCCCTGCCCGTCGTAGCCGTGCGGAAGTAGCATCACCACACCCGAGAGCAAACCCCACTTGGCCTCGCCCGCAGCAATGAACTGGTCGATGATGATCTGAGCGCCGTTGGCGAAGTCGCCGAACTGCGCCTCCCACAGCACTAGGGCCTCGGGATAGTCACGCGCATAGCCGTACTCGAAGCCGAGCGCCGCCGCCTCGGAGAGCAGCGAGTTGTGCACCTCGAACCGCGCCTGCCCGTCCTTCATATGGTCGAGCGGAGCGTACCGCACCTCAGTCTCCGTATCCACCAGCACCGAGTGCCTATGGTTGAACGTGCCGCGCTGAGAGTCCTGCCCGGCGAGCCGAACCGGCGTTCCCTCGGCCAGCAGCGACGCATACGCGATCAGCTCCGCCGAGCCATAGTCGAAGGGCATCTGGCCCTCGGCCATCTTCAGCCGCTGCTCGTAGAGCTTCTGCACCTTGGGATGAATGTGGAAGTCCGCCGGATAGCCGTTCGAGAGCTTCGACAACTCAAGCACACGCTCAGCGGAGAGGCCCGTCTTGACCTCATCCTCGGTCGTGATCTCGCCGCCGTGATAGGCGCTCCAGTACTCAGGCAGCGTCGAGAGGTGCGGCTTGTGCTCGAACTTCTTGCCCTCGGCCTGCTCGTTGAAGAAGTGCTGCCGCGCCTCCTCGGCCTCGGCCGCCGGATCGACGCCGATCGACTGTGCGTAGAGCTGGTACAGCGGCGCACGGTCCTTGATGATGGCGTACCGGCGCGGCTGCGTCACTGTCGGATCGTCCGACTCGTTGTGCCCATACTTGCGGTAGCCGATCAGGTCCACGACCACGTCCGCATGGAAGCGCTGGCGGTACTCGATGGCCAGCGCGGCGATGCGCATCGAAGTATCAGGGTCCTCGGCGTTCACGTGGAAGATCGGGATCGGCAGGCGCTTCGCCAGATCGGTCGAGAAGCGGGTCGAGTTCGACTCCTCCGGGTTCGCCGTAAAGCCCAGCAGGTTGTTCGTGATGATGTGGATCGTGCCGCCGATGCTGTAGCCGGTCAGCGAGGCAAGGTTCAGCGACTCGGCCGTGACACCCTGCCCGGCAAAGGCCGCGTCTCCGTGGAGGATGATCGGTAGAACCTGCTTCTTGCCGCCCTCGCCGATGCGCGTCTGGTAAGCGCGGGCGCGGCCCATCGCTACCGGGTTGACCGCCTCAAGATGGCTCGGGTTTGAGGCCAGATGCAGCGCAACCTTGCTGCCGTTCGGCGCAGTGTACTCACCCGTCGCGCCGATGTGGTACTTCACGTCGCCGCTGCCCATCGTGCTGCGCGGATCGACGTCTTCAAACTTGGCAAACAGCTCACGCGCTGGACGGCCAACGGTGTTGGTCATCACGTTCAGGCGGCCGCGGTGCGCCATGGCGAGGATCGCCCGGTTGATGCCCAGGCTCGAGCCGGTGGCAAAGATCTGGTCGAGGAACGGAATCAGCACCGTTAGCCCCTCAAGCGAGAAGCGCTTCGTGCCCAGATACCGCTGCTGAATGACCTGCTCGAAGAGATCGGCGCGGATAAGCTGCGAGAGCACAAGCTTCTGGTCCGGCTTCGGCGTCGGCTGCTCCAGCCGCTCCTGCAACCACTGCCTCTGCTCGACGCTGGGAATGTGCATGAACTCGACCGCGAAGTTGCCGCAGTAGTAGCCACGCGCCTCGGCGGCGAACTCGCCCTCCGGCACCGTCGTGCAGGGGAAGGGCTCGGGCGGCAGGTACTGGCCAAGCGGATCGAGATTGCTCTGAAGGTAGCCCCAGCGGCGGAAGATGTCGAAGACCTGCTCGCGGGCTTCGGCGGAGACAGGGGCTGGAGTAGGTCGGGCAGGAGATTTGGTGGCCATTACTTCCTCAATAAAGGCGAGACGTGTGTGGGCGAACCCGCCTTACTATGCTAGACCCATCCGCGAACGAAGGGCCAGAGGCTCGTCCGGTAATCGTGCAGAATCTGCATACGAGGTTCCCGGCACGGCACCTCCGAGAGCACCACACTATAGTGGGAGATATGGCGACCGGCACGCGATGCCTCCGCAGCCTGCTGTCTTCGGCCCTTCTGCTGGCCACGCCGCTCTGCACGGCACAAACCTCCCGCTCCCTGCCCGACATCCCAACGCTGATGCACGAGGTGGAAGAGCACCAGAAGACCTCCGAGGCTATCGTCAGGAACTACCTCTACCATGCCACCGTCGTCCGCCAGCAGGAGGACAGCCACGGCACTCCCAAACGGACCGAAACCGAAGAGGCCGACGTCTTCTACGTCGCCGGAACCCAGATCTGGCGGCGCACCCGCAAGGACAGCCGGGACCTTACCCCCGAGGAGCAGCAGAAGGAGTCGGAGCGGATCGACAAGGAGATTCGTAAGGCAAAGGAACGACAGGGCAAGCCGCTCGATGAGGACACCGTTACCGTCTCCCGCTTTCTCGAGCTGGGCAGCTTCGGCAACGCCCGGCGGCTTACGCTGGACGGCCGCGAAACCATAGCCATCGACTTTACCGGCAATCCGAAGGTGAAGACCCGCAACCGGCTCGAAGGAGCGATTCACGAAATGGAAGGAACCGTCTGGGTGGACGAGCAAGACCGCGCCCTGCGACGGATCGAAGGAAGGTTCGCCCATTCCTTCCGGATAGGCGGCGGCTTGGTGGCCGATATTAAGGAAGGCTCGAGCTTCCGCGCCGACTGGACACAGGTCAACGGTGAGGTCTGGCTGCCAGCCTCGGCGAGCGGGCACGGCAGCATGCGCGTCCTACTGCTGTTCCGCTTTCAGGGCAGAATGCAGGTCGTATACGCAAACTATAGAAAATTCAAGGCGACAGCGACCATCCTGCCAGCGGCGGACGCTCCAAAGGAGGAGAAGCAGCCGATCAGGACAGATTCAGCGCCCGAAGATCCGGGCACTACCCCACCACCGCGCTGAGACACTCCACAGCAGAGACACGTCCAGACGGGAAAGGGACAGCCAGAGCCATCCCTTACCACAAATTGTTTGATAGACGCAGTCTTCCGCGGAGATGTGATTAGAGAGAATTAGAGAGGCTGAACGTCAGAAGCCTGCCAACCCTTAGGCCCCTTGACGACGTTGAACTGCACCGCCTGACCTTCCTGAAGGCTCTTGAAGCCACTGGAATTGATCGCCGAGTAGTGCACAAACACATCCTCGCCGTTCTGACGGCTGATGAAGCCAAACCCCTTGGCATCGTTAAACCACTTTACTGTTCCCTGCTCCATGTCCATTTTTCCTTGTTGCGAGTGAAATTTGCCGCTGGATCAATCGGGGTTCGTACAAAACCATCGTGTTGCAGAAGACCCATCTGACTCAAACGATGTCAAAGATTAGCACGTCCTGCCAAGTAATCCACAAGAAAAATATTCGGTAACGGCGAGGTTGCACAATTTTCTGTGCAACTCCCCCATCTCCTTTATCTTCTTCACCTTCCGGAAAGCTTACCGTCGAGATGGGAGCGAACGATCTCTTCGGCGGCGGTCAGCGTCTGCTCGAGCGTCAGGCCGGTCGTATCCAGCATGACGGCATCAGCGGCAGCCACTAGCGGCGATTCGGTCCGGGTGCGGTCCCTGTGATCGCGCTCTTTCAACTCGGCGATGACAGCAGCCTCGGCGGCCTTCTGGCTCGCATCCTGCGCCGGGGCGATCTGGCGGAAGCGGCGGCCTCCGCGCACCTCAGGAGCTGCATCGAGGAAGATCTTCACCTCTGCGTCGGGAAAGACCTTCGTCCCGATGTCTCTCCCCTCCATCACGATGCCGCCCGCCAGGCCGAGCTTTCGCTGCTGCTCGACCATCCACGTCCGCACCCTGGGATGCACGGAAACTCGAGAGGCGGCTGCGGTCACATCCGGCTCACGGAGACGGCGGCTGACCTCCCGCCCGTCGAGCAGAACGCGGTTACCGCCCTCCGGCTGCGGCTCGAGCATAATCACGGTCGTACCCGCCAGTGCGAGCAGCGGAGCCTCCTCGTCGAGCGGGCAACCGCTTTCGAGCGCCTTCAGAGCGAATGCGCGGTACATCGCGCCCGTCTCCAGGTTCAGCAGGCCGAAGCGGCGAGCGAGATAGGCCGCCAGCGTCGATTTGCCCGCGCCCGCCGGTCCGTCGATGGCGATGACCGGCCGCGAACGTACCGGCTTCGAGGCATCAGCGCTCACTCGCCCGCGGCTCCCTTCTCCGGCTTGAACTTACGCGCCGGAGGACGCTTGCCGAATGGTTTCGCGTTGCCCTTGAACTTGTCGAAGGGACCGCCGGTGCTCTTCGCGCCGGGCTTGCCCGCGGCTCCGCCGAAGGGCTTCTTCCCAGCAAACTTCGCGCCGGGACGGCCGCCCTCGCTGCGGAAAGGACGCGACGGACGATCTCCTTCACTACGGAATGGACGTGATGGACGGTCACCCTCGCTGCGGAAGGGGCGTGCCGGACGGTCGCCGTGCGGCGCGTCGAAGCGGCGGAAGGGACGATCCGAACTGCCCTCACGGCGCGGCGGACGACCTGTGCCGCCCTCACGCGGGGCGAACGGCTTGCGCTCGCCTGTAAACCGGCCCTGCGGCCTGTCGCCGAAGGTCTTCGGCCCGCGCGGAGTAAACGGACGATCCTGCGAGCCTCCCTCACGGGGAGTGAACGGCCTGCGCTCACCTGCCTGACGATCGAAGGACCGGCTACGGAAGGGACGATCTTCGCTTCCTTCACGGCGCGGCGGACGGCCTGTGCCGCCCTCGAAACGCTTTGGAGCGAACCCTCTGCCCTCAGGACGGGAGCCACGGTTCGGGCGATCTCCAAAGGACGGACGATCCCCGGTGCGCTCAAATCGCGGCTTCGGACGATCTCCAAACGCAGGGCGGTCGCCGCGATCGAAGCGGGGCTTGGCACGGTCCCCAAAGGAAGGTCGATCCCCGCGATCAAATCGAGGCTTGGCGCGATCCCCAAACGCGGGGCGATCCCCGCGGTCGAACCGGGGTTTCGGACGATCCCCGAACGCAGGGCGGGCCCCACGATCGAACTGCGGCTTGGGACGGTCGAAGCGAGGACGAGCCTGCTCTCCCTCGCCACCCTCGGCGGCCGGACGCGCAGGACGATCCTCCTGCCACGGCTTCGTGAAGTCAGGCTTGCCTGCGGCGGGACGGCTGCTGCGATCAAAGGGACGCCGCTCGCGGTCGGTCGGGCGCTCCCGGTCCCGGCTGAATGCAGGACGTGTTCCAGACACCGGTTTGGCCGCAAACTTCTTTGGGAAGCCGGTGCCGGTCTTCCGCGGCTTGGCGACGAACTTCGTAATGCGCGGCGCATCGCCGTCGGCCTCGGCCAGTGCGACCTCGATCGTCTCCTCTGCGGGAGCCTCCGCGGCAGCGTCCACCTCGACCACCGGCGCGACAAACTCCGGAGCCTCCCCGGCGACGTACACCACCGTCTTGCCCTCGATGGCAATCGTCTCCAGCTCGCGGGCACCCAGCAGAGCATGCACCACGTCGCGGATGCGGCTGCGCGCCGCCAGCGGCGAGAGGAAGGTTTCGATCTCGTCCTCGGTCGCTACCATCGTCGAGTTCAGGTACAGGCTGATGAGCGCGGAGAGAGCACTTGGCTGCCCGGCGTTCGCGCCGGCCTTGATGAGCTTGGTAAAGCGGGTTCCGGCCAGCTCCCACAGCGTCGCCTCGCCATCAGGCTGAAGCAGCGGCAGAACGCGTAGGTGCGACCACAGCTCGGTCAAAGCGCGCAGCACGGCGGACTCGGTAATCTCCTTGCCAAGCTGCGTCGCCAGGTCGTAGGCGCTCTTCGGTCCATGCTCCGCGAGCAGAGCGTGCGTGGCCAGCGCCAGCGGGGAAACCTTTGCCGCGCCGCTGGTGGCCGGGGGCTGCTTCCACCCCTTGTCGCCGCGCAGGGTAAAGACATAGGCGAAGACTGCCGCCGAGGCCACAAAATCCGGCGTATCGCCGGGGATGCCCAGCAGGTTGAGCGGAACCGCGATGCCCTCCGCAATGAGCCGGGCGAGCAGCGAACGCGCCTCTGCCGTCTCGGCCAGCGAAGGATTGGCGTTGGCCGCGCCGAGCACGGCCTCGACCATCGACGGGGCGGGCGCCGGAAGCTGCTGCGGGCGCGGGGTGAAGAGGACAAGGCCGGAGGCATTGATCCAGCTCCGGAGGTTCTCGAAGGTCAGCAGCGCCTCTCCCTGCTGGTGCCAGCGTTGCTGGCGGGAGACGTTAAGACGTTCGAGGGTGGGGAGTTCGGGTTCGGGGGTGCTCAATTTGATCTTGCCTTCCTGCTGGAACAGACGCGAAACATCACGTCCCGGGCCGCAGCGGGGGGAAATATTTTTCTTCTCGAAAGCTGTCGAGGGACGGGCGCAGCTAGATTCGCTGGAACGCCTTCAGTACATCCTTATAAGCATACCGCAAAGCGATGGGTCTGCCGTGCGGACAACTGGTTGGATGCTCGGTTTTCGCCAGCTCCCGCAGCAGCCAGTCGATCTTTGCGGGCTCGAGCGGGGTGTTGATCTTGATGGCCGCGTGGCAGGCGATGGAGGCAGCAATGCGCCGCTGGCGGGATTCGGCGTTCTCAGTCTGCTGCTCGCGCTCGGGGACGCCCAGCACCTCCTCGAGCATGCGTTCCAGCTCGCGGCCCTCCAATCCGACCGGCGCGGCCTTGATCGCCAGCGTGCGCGGGCCGAAGGGTTCAGCCTCGAAGCCGTTGCGCTCCAGTTCGTCGGCCAGATCAGCGAAGCGGATCATCTGGGCAGGCAGCAGGTCCACCAGCACCGGCATCAGCAGCCGCTGGCGCTGCACCTGCTCGATCTCCCGCTCTTTCAATACCTTCTCGAAGAGCACGCGCTCGTGCGCGACATGCTGGTCGATGATCCACAGGCCCTCCTCGTTGACGGCGAGGATGAAGGAGTCCCGCAATTGGCCGAGCGGCTTGAGGCTGGCGAGCGCGTTGAGGGTGGGCGTCTCGGCAGGCCCGGAGGTTTCGGCCTCGTAGCCGACGGCGATGCTCTGCTCTGCAAAGTCGAGCCGGGCGGACGACGCTGCGACCGGCTGCGGGGCCAGCATGAACGGTTCTGCATCGGAGGATACGGGATCAGGCTCCGACTGCGGCGAAAAGAACGGCTGCGGCAGATCGCCTGCGGGCAGCGGGCTGATATCGAGCATTAAAGAGCTGGAAGCTCCCTGAGGAGCTGTTGAAAGCGCCGCCGCGAAGCTCGCCGCCGGTCGGGCTGCCATCAGCGTCGTACGGACCGCGTCGCGGATGAAGTCATGGACGAAGCTGGACTGCCGGAAGCGCACTTCAGTCTTCGCCGGATGCACGTTCACATCGACCTCGTGCGGAGGCATCTCGAGAAAGAGCAGCACCACCGGATAGCTGGTCGGCGGAATGATGTTCCGGTAGGCCTCGAGCAGCGCGTGCATCACCAGCCGGTCGCGGATGAGCCGCCCGTTCACGAAGACGTAGATCGCATTCCGATTGAGCTTCTGCAGCTCGGGCTTGGAGACGAAGCCGGCCAAGCGCACGAAGCCCGGATCGGGCGGCTCGTAGTCGGCCTCGCGCTTCCACGGCGGCGGCTCGGGCAGACCGGCGCGGGCGAAGTCCATCTCGGAGGCGATGGAGAGCATGTGCCCGGCTGTCTCTCTGCCGAAGATCTGGAAGAGCCGGTCGCCTGCGTTCGCCACCATCGGCGCGATGAGCAGCGCCTGCGTCGCCGAGTGCAGCTCGAAGTGCTTCTGCGGATGCGCCAGCGCGTAGTGCGTCACCAGCGCGGCGATGTGCGACAGCTCGGTCTGCTCGCTCTTGAGGAACTTGCGCCGCGCGGGCGTATTGAAGAACAGGTCGCGGATGACCAGCGTCGTGCCGGTGGGCAGGCCGGTTTCTTCGACGCGCAGGATGTTGCCTCCGGCGATCTCGATCTCGGTGCCGGTGGCATCCTCCTCGGAGCGGGTCTGCAGGTGCACGCGCGCGACGGATGCGATGGACGGTAGCGCCTCGCCGCGAAAGCCGAGGGTGGCAATCGAGAGCAGGTCGTCGCTGGTGCGGAGCTTGCTGGTCGCGTGGCGCTCGAAGGCGAGCAGCGCGTCGTCGCGGCCCATGCCGTGGCCGTTGTCGACGATGCGGATGAGCTTGCGTCCGCCGCCCTCCACCTCGACGCGGATGCGGGTCGCGCCCGCGTCGAGCGCGTTCTCTAACAACTCCTTGACCACGGAGGCCGGACGCTCGACCACCTCGCCCGCGGCGATCTGGTTGGCGACCTGGTCGGAGAGGATGCGGATACGGCCCATAACCTTCGATTGTAGAGCCGCGGCGTGTGTGAAAACGGGATGAAACCTGACGGCATCCTACGAAGGGAGGAGAATACGCCATGATTCGCAAATTGAAGACAGGGGAGTTCCGCATCTACTCGCGCCACCCCGAACCCAGGACCGGCAAACGCAAAAATCTCGGCACCTTTCCTACCCGCGAAAAAGCGGAGGAGCACGAGCGGGCGATTCAGTACTTCAAGCGGAGCTGAAGGAGATCAGTATTTACCCATTTGTCATTCCGCAGCGCCGCGGAGGGATCTGTTTTTTGCTCTCCCCAGCAATAGTGCAAGGGCAGGAAAGCAGATTCCTCCGCGGCGCTACGGAATGACAAGGGCTGAAGTACGGGGTGACCGTGTTGAGAGCGTTTCGCTAATAGCTAGCAACCAGAAGCGAACAGCTACGCCTTGATGCGCCCAGAAAGCCGATACAGCTCCATCATCAACTTCATATCCCGCAATCCCACCTCGCCCGAAGGCTCAGGAGTGGTGTTGTCCGTGATGCACTTGGCAAAGTACTCCGCCTCGCGCACAAACTGGCTTGGGTCCTTCGCCGCAACCGGCTCATCGATGTCCTTGCCGTTGATGCGGCCTGTCAGGTGCAGCCCATCGTAGGAGAAGGCAGGCTGCATGCGGAGCCATCCCTTCGAGCCGTGGATCGTCATCATGCCGTCCATGCCCGCGCCGTAGGTGGTGTTGCAGGCGGCGACCGCACCGGAGGGAAACTTCATCGTCCATGAGAGGTTCTCTTCCACCTCGTCGAAGCGGCCGTCATGGTCGATGACCGAGGCCGTGGCAAACATCTGCGTCGGCTCCTCGCCGAGCAGGAACTGGCACCCATTGAGCGAGTAGACGCCCATGTCCATCAGGGGCCCGCCGCCCGCCAGCTTGCCGTTGAGCCGCCACTCGCCTGCACGGATGTTGAAGCCGTTCGCGCTCTCGATTCCCTGCACTGTGCCAAGCTGGCCGGAGCGGATCATCTCGCGCACGCGCAGCGTGGTCGGCTCCAGCCGCATGCGGTAGGCGATCATCAGCTTGCGGCTGGCCTTCTTACACGCGGCAATCATCGCCTCGGCGTCGGCAACGCTGGTGGCCATCGGCTTCTCGCAGAGCACATGCTTGCCGGCCTCGGCCGAGCGGATGCTGTACTCGGCGTGCATGCTGTTGGGCAGCGCGATGTAGACCGCATCCACATTGGGGTTGTCGCGGAGCTTGCCGATGTTCTCGTAGCTGTAGATGGAGGACTCGGGGATGTTGTACACGGCGGCCACGCGGCGGGCCTTCTCGGGATGCCCGCTAACCAGCGCCGTCACCTGCGTCGTCGCGCTGCCCTTCGTCGCAGGCATGAAGTGCTGCATGGAGATGCGGCCCAGCCCGACGATGGCGTAACGAATGCGCTGCGCCGACTGCCCAAAAGCATGAGGAACAAACGAAGTGGCGGCAGAAGCGGCAGCGAGGCGGCTGAACTCACGACGGGTGATCGTCATTACCTTCCCTCCCGGAGGCGGCTGGCAGAGCGGAACCAGTATCGTCCTCCGGCAGCCTCACTGCCAACCGCTGCTTACTTGCTGTTGTCGGGATCGCGGTCGCCGACCATGTGCAGGCGCATGAAGTTGGTCGCGCCGGAGCGGGTGCGCGTACCGGCGACGATGCCGAGCACCTGCGACTGGCGCACGTAGCCGAGCTCCTCGAGAATCATCTCGGCGACGTCGACCAGCGTGTCGGTATCGGTGTACCGCTCGCACTGGATAGGGTAGGTGCCCCAGAGCAGCATGTTGCGGTTGGTCACGTTCTCGTAGGGCGAAAGCGCGTAGATCGGCGCCGAGGGGCGGTACTTCGAGAGGATGCGGGAGGTCGTTCCGCTCTCGGTGAAGATGGCGATGGCGGCCACGTCGAGGTCGTCGGCGGCGCGGGCCATGCACTCGCAGACGGTTTCGGCGATGGTCAGCCGCGGGCGGCTGGCGCGCTGCTGCTCGCGGATCGTCTCACCGATGGTCATCTGGTACTCGGTTTCGACGACGATCTTGGCCATCATGGCGACGGCCTGCACGGGGTAGTTGCCTGCGGCGGACTCGGCCGAGAGCATCACCGAGTCGGTGCCGTCATAGATCGCGTTGGCGACATCCGAAACCTCAGCGCGGGTGGGGCGCGGGTTCTCGATCATCGACTCGAGCATCTGCGTGGCCGTGATGACCGGGCGGCGGTACTCGGCGGCACGCTTGATGATGTGCTTCTGGATGGCCGGTACCTTCTCGGGCGGCACCTCAACGCCGAGGTCGCCGCGGGCAACCATGATGCCGTCGGTAATCTCGAGGATCGAGTCCAGATGCTCGATGGCCTGCGGCTTCTCGAGCTTGGCGATGATCCACGCGTCGGAGTTGAGTGCGGCGAGGCGGGCCTTGACGTGGCGGATGTCGGCGGCGGTGCGGACGAAGGAGACGGCGATGGTGTCGACGCCCTGGCCGATGGCGAAGACGAGGTCCTCCTCGTCCTTCTCGGTCAGCGAAGGCACCTTGACCGGGATGCCGGGCAGATTGATGCCCTTCTTCTCACCGAGCATGCCGCCGTTGATGATGTCGCAGATGACCTCGCCCGCGGGAGAACACTCGACGACGCGCAGCTCGATAAGGCCGTCGGAGAGCAGGATGCGCGAGCCGGGCTCAAGGTTCTCGGCCAGCGTGGTGAAGCTGGTGCCGACGCGCTGCGCGGTGCCGTCCTCGATCTCATGCGGGACGATGGTCAGGCGCTCCCCGGCCTTGAGCAGCACAGGCTTGCCGCCCACGAGCTTCGAGGTCCGGATCTTCGGCCCCTGCAGGTCGGCGAGGATGCAGATGGGCTTACCCTCCTCGCGGGCGACCTTGCGAACCATGGCGATCAGCTCGGCCTTCTGCGCGTGCGAGCCGTGGGAGAAGTTCAGGCGAGCGACGTCGAGCCCGGCGCGGACCAGATCACGGAAGACCTCCTCGGAGCTGGAAGCAGGCCCGAGGGTAGCGACGATCTTGGCGCGGCGCACGGTAGACAAGCGGCTGAAGGCGCTGTGAGCAGCACTCTGATCGGCGGCGGAGATGGCAGAAGCATTTGAAGTCATCGTCATGGAGGAGATCCCGGGTCCTTGTACACAACCCTACTACCGCGGAAATAAGGTTGCTGAGAATCTTTGGAACGGTTTCTATTGTAGCCGCCCAAAACGACGCTCCGATCAATTGAACCGGGATGTAACGCAGCGGGGATGTAACTTACCACTCTCGGGGCATGCCCCGCCGCTGCAACAGGAGCGTGAGCGGCGGGCATGGCAGGTTACAGAGAGAGCGAGGCAGGAGGTACAGCAAGGCACAGCGATCAGGTGGTGCGGGGTGACACCGTGGTTGCTTATTAGGAGGAACCTCTCGATTGGAAGGCAATCACGGGGAAAAAGGAATCTCCCATATGGGAGATTTCCCGCCGAGTGAGGACTCAGGCGGTATCCCGGCCCTCCGTCGGCCCATGTGTCGCGGGCAGGGTTCTGCCCTCGCACTGGGCCTGAAACTGCACGTTGAACTCCGCCCCGCAGAGCACGCTAAGGCAGATGATGCACAGCCAGAAGAGCAGCGCGATGCCCGCGCCGAGCGAGCCGTAGACCTGCGTGTAGTTGGCGAAGCGCGTGACGTACAAGCCGAAGAGCAGCGTGGAGACGAACCAGAGGAGCGTGGCCATAATGGCCCCCGGCAGGATATTGCGCCAGTTGTGACTGCGCGGCGTCCCGATGTAGTAGAGCAGCCCGGTGAGCACGACACTGCCTGCAAAAGCGATGCTCCAGCGGAGGAGGAAGGCCACGGCGTAGACCAACGGTTTTGCCGAGCCGAGCAGATGGCTGGCCAGCCAGAGCGTCAGGTAGTGTCCGAAGACAATCAGCAGGCTCGCAAAGGCAAACGGGACCATCGAAAGCGGCACGAGCAGAAGGGCTCGGGTGCGGCGCTGGCGAAAGCTCCAGAGATGCTGCGGAAACTGGTGGGCTCGCCGGATGCCCTCCATCAGGATGGAGATGAGGCCCGAGGTGCTGGTCAAAAAGATGATGCCGGCGACAACGAGGACCCGGGCGGAATGCGGCGAGTCGGCGACGATGTAGCTCTCGATGATGGGACTGACGTCGGAGGGCAGGATGTGGTCGAAGAAGAGCGAAAGCTGGAAGCGCAGGGGCGCGGTATCCGGCAGCAGGGAGAGGAAGGAGGCCAGCACGATCAGCGCCGGGAACAGCGCCACAATAGCCGCATAGGCCGAGGACTGGGCCAGGTTGAAGCAGTCATGGTCGATGGCGCGCGCTACCGAGCGCAGCAGGATGCGGCCCAGCGAGCGCGGCAGCAGGTGTTGATAGATCGTGGACCGCTCGAGAGCCTCAAGCTGAGGGTGCGGGAGCGAGGCAAGGCCCGGTGCGGAGGCGGATTCGGTGCGGATACCAGGCACGAAGCGGGAACCTCCGGGCAGAGAAGGTACGGCTCAGGACTTCCAGCGATTCAGGAAGTCCGTGACGGACTGCACATCCATGTGGCGCATGTCCTCGAACTCGCCGCTGGACTGGGCATGGATCAGCTTGCCGTTGGCGTCGAGGACCGCGAGGGCGGGCACGCCCTTCTTCAGTGGGATGCCATATTTCTGTCCGAGGTCCAGATTGTTGCTGATATCGCTGTTGACGAAGACGTGCGCGAGGACGAAGTTCTGCGCGAGAAGCTGGTCGTTCGGGCTCTCGCGGAAGTAGATGTCGAGCACCTGGCAGTCGCCGCACCAGTCGCCTCCGAAGTCGATGAGGACGCGCTTGTGCTCGGCCTTCGCCTGCTTGAGCGCGGCGGCGATGTCCGCCTTCGGATTGGCGGTTTCCGAGTAGATGTGACGCGGCGAGAACGGATGCGCCGGAGGCTTCGCCGGCTTGGCGGCGACCGGGTTCGGCGCGGCCTGCGGCGGAGGCGCCGGGGCCTTCTGGCAGCCTGCAAACACCAGAGCTCCGGCCAGAAGAGCAGTGAATCCGGGATGTGCGTGCCTGCGTCCCATGCGCATGATTCTAACTGGATGGCTCGGCAAACCCGGAGGATTCTTTTCCGCGCTCATGGGCGACCGTAGTACCCGTCGCGGGTCTGGATGCTGTACTTCTTCTTGTCGGAGCCCGCAGGGGCGAGATCGACCTGATGGTAGCCATCCCCGGCGGAGAGCGGATCGGGCGTAAAGTCGAGCCGGTACTGGGCGCGCAGCTCCTCGGCAATCTGCTTGTAGATGTCGCCGACGGGCTGGTGCTTCGACACCTCGAACATGCGCCCGCCGGTTTCCTTCGTCATGCGCTCGAGGATCTTCTTACCGTCCGGCCGCTGCTCGGGCTGACGACTCGGTCCGCCTCGGCCGGGGTAGCCGCCGCCCGGATAACCGCCGGGGAAGCCGATACCTCCGCGTCCGCCGGGATAGCCACCACCGCGATTGCCATAGTCCTGCCGCTGCTCCTCGCCCTTGAAGTAGATCGCGTAGAGGACGGTGTCGGAGCGCTGGGCAGACTCGATGGCGTCGGTCAGGCGCTCCTTGCTGTTGCGGTCCACACCGCCGGTCAGCAGGATGATCGCCCTGCGGCCCTTCTGGTGCGACAGGATCTCGTCCGACGCGAGGAAGGTGGCGTCGTAGAGCGCCGTGGCTCCGCGGGCGCGATCTCCTCCGCCGTTACCGCGGCGGCCATTGTTATTGCGGTCGTTCGAGTCGTCCTCACTGTTGTCGGCGTAGGAGTGGTCGTTGGGCGCGGGCGTGTCGAGGTCTTTCAGCCCGGCCTGCAACTTGGGCCGGGAGCTGGTCACGTCCTCCAGCAGCTCCACCGAGCGGGCGAACTGGATGAGGAAGGCCTGATTCTTGCCCGTCAGCATCTCGTCGAGGAAGGCGGAGCTGGCGGTGCGCTCGTCGTCGATGGCCGAGCGCTGACTCTCGCTGGTATCGACCAGCAGGCCGACCGTCAGCGGAAGGTCGTGATCGACGTCGAAGTAACGGATCGCCTGCGCGTGGCCGTCGACCTGCAGGGTAAAGTCCGATGCCTTGAGTCCCGGAACGAGCGCGCCCTTGTTGTCGCGGACGACGACCGGAAGATTCACGAGGTTCGCGGTTACGGAGAGGGTCTGCGGCTTCGCGTCGGCGGGCTTGCTTTCGGTCGGCTTCGCAGTCTGGGCAGGAGCCTCGTCCTGCGGCGTCTTCAGGGTCGGGTGCTGCGCGCAGGCAGGCAGGACAAGCAGAGAGAAGGCTCCGGCAGCAAGAGCGAAGCGAAGGGCGTGCATGCCTGTTTAGACGCCTGCCTCCGAGGGAAGTTTCGGTGCTCCTGCCACAACCTGAAGCCGGAGAGCGCGGGATTCATCCAATCGTCATGGCGACAAGAACGATCGATGCGGGCGTGCGGATCGGGCACATCCATCTGAAGGTGGCAGACCTGGAGCGGGCGATGCGCTTCTACTGCGGAGTGCTGGGCTTTGAACTGACGGCGCGGTACGGCGAGGGCGCAGCCTTCCTGTCAGCCGGAGGCTATCACCATCACATCGGACTGAACACCTGGGAAAGTCTCGGCGGCCAGCCTCCGGCGCCCGGCACGACGGGGCTATATCACGTGGCGATCCTGTACCCGACGCGATCGCTACTGGCCGATGCGCTGCGGCGGCTGGTGGAGGCGGAAATATCTCTCGAGGGCGTGGCCGACCACGGCGTCAGCGAGGCGCTCTACCTGCGCGACCCGGACGGCAACGGCGTGGAGCTGTACTGGGACCGTCCGCAGGCCGAGTGGCCGAAGGACGCGCAGGGCGGCCTGCGGATGTACACGCGGTCGCTCGATCTGCACGGTCTGCTGGCAAGCACCGAGGGCTGATGCCCACGCTCAGGCCTTCTTCTTCGGAGCCGTAAGGGGTTTGGCCTTCGGAGCGGGAATCTCGGGCATATCCCAGAGCCGGATACCTCCCTTGATGGCGTTCGTATTCGCACCGAGCACGACATGCTCGGGCAGAGCCTTCATCAGCTTGGCGTTGCCGCCACCGAGCACGACGTGATCGCAGACCATCGCGGCTCGGAGGCGCTCGATGACGTCGAGGACCGACTTGCGCCAGCGCTTCTTGCCACGAAGCTGAAGTCCGGAGAGGCCGACGTACTCCTCGAAGGTCCGGCCCTTCTTGTAGGGAAGGTGCGCCAGTTCAAGAGGGACAACAAGACCCTTAATCACCATCGCCGAGCCGAGGCCCGTGCCGACGCCGAGGAAGAGCATGCGCCCTCCTGCGTAGTCGCCGAGCGCCTGCATCGCGGCGTCGTTGATAAAGCGATGTGGCTTGCCGCCGAAGGCTTTGCCGAAGTCGAAGCCAACCCAGCCGGTGCCGAGGTTGTGAGGCTCGGCCATCGGCTGGCCGTGCTGAACCGGACCGGGGAAGCCCAGCGTGATGCGGTCGTAGCTCCAGCCATCGGTTGCGGCGAGAACCGCGTCGACCATCTGCTGCGGAGTCAGCTCCGGGCCGGAGGGAATCTTGATGGGCTTAAGGTGCTTATTCGTAGCCACCTTGACGTGCGTGCCGCCGATATCGAGAACGAGAGTGTTCATGGTTAGATGGTTGGACGAGGGATCGGCCCGATAGGCTACAAAATTTGATTTGCGAGAACAGGGGTAGGTTAGATGGTTGGACGAGGGATCGGCCCGATAGGCTGCTTTGTTTTCTTCGCCTTGAACGTACACGGCTTTTCCCTCCCGGCTCCGCCGAAATGATCCTGCCGCAGCGATCTCCATCTTTGCATCCACGTAAATTTGCGGTATATTGTTGGTGAACCCTTTAAGCAATTCTGCCGCCCTTGACGCCGGCAGGAGAGACAAACGACCCGGACAACGGCCGTACGCTCCCCTGTTGCGCCGCGGCGTATCTCCATCACCCCACCCTGAGGAGAATCGCATGAGCTTTAAGCTTCACCAGACACTTTCTCGCCGGAACTTTATGCGCGGGCTTGGCGTGGCTTCGGTGGCGGTTGCGGCTCCGTTCCCTGCCCTTGCCTCTGCCTCCCCCTCGGCGTTTCCGGGCGGCAGCCGGTTGTACAGCGCCGATGCGACAGCGGTACAGGAGATTCCGCAGGAGACGGTCATCATCAGCTCGAACGAGAACCCGCTGGGGCCCTCGCAGGGCGCGCTCGCCGCACTTGGCTCGATGGCGGCTATGGGTGGCCGGTATCACTCCGACGAGACAATGAAGACGGTGGCGGTGTTCAATGACCTCTACGGCCTGAAGCACGGCTACACGGCGATGTTCCCCGGCTCGGGCGGCGCGCTGGACCTTGCGCTGATGTCGAACATCGGGCCGGACCGGCCGCTGGTCTACGGCGACCCCAGCTACGAGCAGGGACCACGCGCGGCCGACACCATGAAGGCCCCCAAGTTCCCCGTCAAGCTGACCAGCACCTACGCGCATGACGTGAAAGCCATGCTGGCCGCGACGCCCAAGGCGGGCGCGTACTACATCGTGAATCCGAACAACCCGACCGGCACCATCACGCCGCGCGAGGACATCCTCTGGCTGCTGAAGAACAAGCCGAAGGGCTCGGTGGTCATCGTGGACGAGGCGTACCTGCACTTCTCCGACCAGGACTCGGTGATCGACCAGGTCGCGGCGGATCAGGACCTGATCGTGCTGCGAACCTTCTCGAAGATCTACGGTATGGCGGGCCTGCGGGCGGGCTTCGCGGTGGCGCGGCCGGACCTACTGATGCGGTTCCTCAACGTGGCGACCCCGGCGCGGACGCTGGCCAGTGTCTCGATAGCAACGGCGGCGGCGGCACGGGCGAGCCTCGAGGACCCGGAGCTGGTGCCGCTGCGCAAGAAGATCAACAGCGACGTGCGGGCGGAGACGCTCGAGTTCCTCGACAAAAAGGGCTACAAGTACGTGGCCGGTTCTCAGGCCAACTTCTTCATGGTGGACGTGGGCCGTCCGGGCAAGGAGTTCCAGTTGGCCATGATGCAGAACGGCATTGCGATCGGTCGCTCGTGGGCGGCGATGCCGAACCATGTGCGCGTGACCGTCGGCACCAAGGCCGAGATGGCTCGCTTCCAGACGGCGTTCGTGCGTTGCATGGATGCCGGACCGGTCGTCGGCGCGGAGCTGCACTTCCCCAGCCTCGAGCGGATTCCGAGCGAGCTGCTTCGGGCCTGATCCGGTGAGACAGACAATGAGAAAAGCCCCGGCGATGTCCGGGGCTTTTTCTATGGAACCGCAATGATCCTGCGGCGATCTTGCTGGAATCGAATTGCGCCCTTGTACGATGACACATGCGTTCTCGCCTGATTGCCGCACTGCTGCTATGCCTGGCCGCAGGAGCTGCCTGGGGACAAGCGTCCCCTTCGGTGGACAGCGATCACGACGGATTGAGCGATGCTCTGGAGGAGCTGCTGCTGACGCAGTTTGCGCCACGGCTGATGGTAAGCCGGGAGGATTGCTCGGTGCTCCCGGCCACATTTGCAGCGGAGGAACGGGTGCCCCGGGTCGTATCGGACGACGGCACGCTGTACGGACAGGCGTTCCCGGTGAAGGATGGAATCGAGCTGCACTTCTACCACCTGTGGCGGAGAGACTGCGGCGAACTCGGGCATGCCCTGGACGCGGAGCACGTATCGGCTCTCCTGGAGCAAGGTGCAGAGGGGCGATGGCAGGCGCGCTATTGGTATGCCGCAGCACACGAAGACACCGTGTGCGACGCGAGCCAGATCACGCGGGCAGCTACGGTGGATGCGGAGAAGACGGGAGCCAGGGTATGGATCTCGGCGGGAAAGCATGCATCCTTTCTGCATGAGGAGCTTTGCGCCTATGGATGCGGAGGCGATCGATGCAGGGCGATGGAGGAGCTGAAGACCTCGCGGATCGTGAATATGGGCGAAGAGGGCGCTCCGATGCACGGCGCGGTGTGGGTACGGGCGGCGGCGTGGCCGCTGCTGGACAAGATGCGGCGGAGCGACTTTTCGACGGTACGGGTGAAGCGGCTGGAGCGGCTGCCGGAGAGCGACATTGCATGGGCGAATCCGGCGAAGAGGCCGATGCAGGCGACCATTCTGGGCGGGAATGCCGGGGCTGGCGGAGCAGCCACGGGCGTTCGAGCGACAGATGCGGCACTGGCAGTGGCCGACGATCACACCGAAGATGCGCTGGGTACGGCAATGCAGAGTACAGGTACGGCATTGTCGAAGAGCTTCCGGAACGTAAGGAAGGCGCTGGGACAGACCACCCGAAAGACGGGAGAGGCGCTGGGAGTGACTCCGTAACCGTTACGGCCTGAGGTGGACCTTGAAGCAGACGCGAAGGAGAGCGACGGCCTGAGTCCCTCGACTGTGAGGCGATCTCTCCCCGGACAGGCCGGATGCGGTGAAGAAGACGGATTTTCAAGGGGCGTCAGAGGTACACTGGCAATCTATGGAACTGCAGGGATGTGGAACGGCGCTGGTGACTCCCTTCCGCGAGGATGGCAGCGTCGATGAGCCGGCGCTGGCGGCGCTGGTGGAGTGGCAGATTGCGCAGGGGATCGGCTTCCTGGTGCCGGCGGGCACCACGGGCGAGGCGGCGACGCTGTCCGAGCCGGAGTGGCTGCGCGTGGTCGAGATCGTGGCCGGAACCTCCGGTGGCCGTGTGCCGGTCTTCGCCGGATGCACGCACAACGCGACACGCGAGGCCGTGGCCCGGGTGAAGCGGCTGGGCGCGGTATGGGGGCTGACCGGCATCCTGACGGCGAACCCGTACTACAACAAGCCCGGGCAGGAGGGCCAGTACCAGCACTTCAAGGCCATCGCCGAGGCAACCGGCCTGCCGGTGCTGCTCTACAACATCCCCGGACGCACGGGCGCAAACCTCGAGCCGGCGACGGCGCTGCGGCTGGCGGAGATTCCGAACATTGTGGGCATCAAGGAGTCGAGCGGCAACATCACGCAGATCACCGAGCTGCTGACGCAGGCTCCGCGGAGCTTCAAGGTCTTTGCGGGCGACGACGCGCTGGCGCTGCCGGTGATCGCGCTGGGCGGCGCGGGCGTTATTTCGGTGGCGTCGAACGTGATTCCAGCGGAGATGTCGGCGATGGTCAACGCGGCGCTCGACGGCGACTGGGAGCGGGCGCGGCGGCTGAATCGGCAGTGGTTCCGGCTGATGCAGGCGCACTTCTGGGAACCGAATCCGGCCCCGGTAAAGGCCGTGCTCTCGCTGATCGGCAAGGGGCCGGATGTTCTGCGGCTGCCGATGACGGTGGTTTCGGCGGAGACGCGGCGCAGACTGGAGCGCGTGGTGGGCGAGCTTGGCCTGCTGGTGGGGGCTCCGCAGGCCGAGGGAAATCTGCGGATGTTCTGAGTGCAGTCCCCTAATGCAGACCAAATGGCGCGACTTAAGCCGCGCCCCTTCAAACATTCAGGAGAAAGATGAGCTTGCACGAGACATTGGAAGCGCGGATTGAGCACTGGTTCGGACAGGGTGCGGCGGCAGTAGGCAATCAGGAGGCGATGGACGCCTTCATCGAGCTGCGCGGACAGCTTGAGGCAGGCACGCTGCGGTCGGCCGAGCCGGACGCTACCCTGCCGCTTGGCTGGCGCGTGAATCCGTGGGTCAAGCGCGGCATCCTGCTGGGCTTCCGCATCGGCGCGATGGTCGAGATGGGCGAGGACGAGGTGCTCTCCTTCGTCGATAAGTGGACCTATCCGGCGCGGCGGTTTGCGGCGAGCGACGGCGTACGCGTGGTTCCGGGAGGTTCGAGCGTGCGCTCGGGCGCGTATCTGGCCAAGGGCGTCGTGATGATGCCTCCGGCCTACGTCAATGTGGGCGCGTTCGTCGACGAGGGCACCATGGTGGACTCGCACGCGCTGGTGGGAAGCTGCGCGCAGATCGGCAAGCGGGTGCACCTGTCGGCTTCGGCGCAGATCGGCGGCGTGCTGGAGCCGGTAAACGCAAGCCCGGTCATCATCGAGGACGATTGCCTCATCGGCGGCAACACGGGCGTGTACGAAGGAACGGTCGTGCGGTCGAAGGCCGTGCTGGCCGCAGGCGTCGTGCTGACGCGCGGCACGCCGGTCTACGACGTGGTGAAGGGCGAGGTCTACAAGGCCACCGCCGAGAGCCCACTGATAATTCCCACGGGCGCGGTCGTCGTTCCCGGCGCGCGCGCGGTTTCGTCCGGCAAGGGCGCGGAGTGGGGCCTGAGCGTGGCGACGCCGGTCATCGTGAAGTACCGCGATGAAAAGACGGAGCTTTCTCTGGCGCTCGAGGACCTGCTGCGATAGGCTCTGGCCATGAGCGCTTCAGAGCACGGAGCAATCGGCAGCGACGGTTTCCGCCTGCGCGGACGGGAGATGTCCCGCGTAGACGGGTTCAGCGATGTCGTCTTCGGCTTCGCGCTGACGCTGCTGGTGGTTTCGCTCGAGGTTCCGAAGAGCTACGTCGAGCTGCATGAGCTGATCCGCGGCTTTCTGCCCTTTGCTATCAGCTTCACGCTGCTGATCACGATCTGGTACGCGCACTTCTTCTTCTTCCGGCGCTTCGGCCTGCACGACGTGGGCACGATCTCGCTGAACGCAATGCTGCTGTTCGTCGTGCTGTTCTACGTCTACCCGCTGAAGTTCCTCTTCGGCCTCGTGGTGGGGCAGATCATGGGTAGCGCCAGCGCAAAGGACCTTGGCCCGCAACAGGGCGTGGAGCTGATGGTCCTCTATGGACTGGGATTTGCGGCGGTCTACCTGCTGCTCTTCGCGCTCTACTGGAACGGCTGGCGGCAGCGCGAGGAGCTGGAGCTGAACGCGCTCGAGCGGAAGCTGACGAGGATCTACATGTACGACCACCTGGCGATGGTGGGCATCGGCCTGCTCTCGTGCCTGCTGGCCCTCGCGCTGCCGGCAGAGGCCGCGGGTGCTGCCGGCTTCGTGTACCTTCTGGTGGGCGTCTCGAAGACAGTCTTCGGCTTTCTGACGGGCCGGGCCGTGCGAACGACGGGAGTTAAAACCGCCTGAGCGCGCCGCGCCGGATGCGCCAAAGCCGAGAACAGCTGCGGATGCTAGACTTGGGAGTTGAATGACACAAGATAAGCTACGCATTATTCCACTGGGTGGCCTGGGCGAGTTCGGCATGAACTGCATGGCGCTCCGGTGGCAGGACGAGATCATCGTCATCGACGCCGGTTTGATGTTCCCCGAAGAGGAACTGCTGGGCGTCGACATTGTTGTGCCCGACATCAGTTACCTGACGGAGAACCGCGACAAGGTCAAGGCTATCCTTCTGACCCACGGACACGAGGACCACATCGGCGGCTTGCCGTGGATTCTCTCCGAGCTGAACGTTCCGGTCTACGGCACCGAGTTCACACTCGCCTACGTCGAGGGCAAGCTCGAGGAGCATCGCCTGCTGGACGACGCCGACCTCATCGAGATGCTTCCCGGGCGGCGATTCACCATCGGGCCGTTCTCGGTGATGCCGATCCGCGTAACACACTCGCTGGTGGACTGCGTGGCGCTGGCGATTCATACGCCGGTAGGCGTGGTGCTGCACACGGGCGACTTCAAGATCGACCTCTCCTCACCCGACGGTAAACCCTTCGATCTACAGGCCTTCGCCGAGTTGGGCAAGCAGGGCGTTCTGGCGCTGCTGCAGGACTCGACCAACGTGGACCGCAAGGGCTATACGCCCAGCGAGCACGCGGTGCGTCCGCGGCTGGACGAACTCTTCGGACAGGCGAAGAAGAAGCTGTTCTTTAGCTGCTTCTCCTCGTCGATCCACCGCATCCGTATCGCCATGGAGCTGGCGCATAAGCATGGCCGCAAGGTCGCGGTGATCGGCCGCTCACTCGACAACTCGACCGAGATCGCGCAGGACCTCGGCTACCTGGACCTGCCACCGGGACTCATCATCAACCCCGGCCAGATCAAGGAGCATCCGGCGAACAAGGTCTGCATCATGATTACCGGCACGCAGGGCGAGCCGATGAGCGCGCTGAGCCGCGCCGCCGTCAACAACCACAAGCACGCGCACATCGACGCGGGCGACACGGTGCTGATGAGCTCGCGCATCATTCCGGGCAACGAGAAGGCGATCAATCGCATGATCGACCACCTGGAGCGACGCGACGCCAACGTGATCTACAACGACGGCAGCGCCGGTCTGATCCACGTGAGCGGACACGGCAGCCAGGAAGAGCTGCGGCTGATGATTAACCTTGTCCGGCCGAAGTTCTTCATCCCGGTGCACGGCGACTATCGCCAGCTCAAGCGGCATGTAGAGCTGGCCTCCAGCATGGGCGTGGTCGAGAAGGCCTTCCTGCTGGAGGACGGCGATGTGCTGGAGCTGGACCGCAACTCCGCCGCGCAGACCGGGAAGGTAACGGTGGGCCGCGTGTGCATCGACTCCGGCGGCACAGCCAGCGACGTGGTGGAAGACCTGGTAATCCGGGACCGCCGCCACCTGAGCGAGGACGGCATCGTGCTGCCCATCATCGCGCTGAACAAGCAGACCGGCCGGGTAGAGACAACGCCGGAGATCGTGATGCGCGGCATGGCCGTCGGCGACGAGGAGCTGATCGCCGAGGCACGGCAGATCGTGCTGCGGACACTCGACGGCTCGAACACCGAGGAGAAGCAGGACTACGGGGTCATCAAGGAGAAGATCCGCAACGACCTGAAGCGGTTCATCCAGAAGAGCACGAGTCGTAGACCGCTGATTATGCCGGTGATTCTGGAACTATAGAAAAAGCAGATTCCTTCGCTATGCAGAGGGATGACAGCATGGGAATGAAAAAAGAGAAGCGGCGCCAGGGGAATGGGCGCCGCTTCTTAGTTTGTGCCTGATGCTCTCGCTCAGGCACACACCGCGACTACGGAACCTGGGGAGGGCAACGCGGTGTATTCCAATGTGTCGGCGAACTGGCGGATGCGGCTCATCATCTCGGCGGCCTGCGCGAAGACGGGATTGTGCGTAAGACCGACGGCCGCCCCGACGGCGAGCACGCGCTCCAGCTCTGCGAAGTCGCGGCGGGCGACCTCGCGGTGAATCGCAATCACGAGAAGAAACTCGGAGATCGCTTCGCGCTCGCTCGGGATGAGCGGCGCAAGTTCCTGCTGCCAGTGCGAGGCCTGCTCCCGCGAGCAGATGCAGTCGAGGACGGACTCGAAGGCCCCATCGCGGACGGTCGCCGACGGAATCTCCCGCGGAGGACGCTTGCCCGGCGCAAGCATCGCGGCCACCAGCACACCCATGGCGCAGACGGCGCGGAAGTTCGAGGCCGTCGCCGCATGCGCGTCCATGCGTCCGGCGAGCACGCGGAAGGCAAAGGTGGCGGCAGGGCTCCAGCTCTCGCCGGTGAGCGGCCAGGTCAGGAGCACCTCGGCGACCAGCTCATCATCCCCGGCGTCGAGAGCGCGGGCGAGCATGCCCTCCGCCTCAGCCAGAAGGCACTCGCGCTGCCGCGGCAGGCTGCGCGGGAAGAGGTTGAAGTCGCGCAGGTACATCAGCGCATGGGTAAAACCGGAGATGTCCTCGCGCGTGCCGTACAGCAAGTCGATGGTGCGGACCAGCGACGAGCTGGCGAGGATGGCGCTGGCGCGGAGGCGCGGCAGGCCCTCGGGGTAGAGCCAGCTCTGGCGGAGCCACTCCTGTTCGAGCATGCGATGCGGTGCGCGCTCGCGGCCTTCGCTGGCCTGGGCGGCGGCGGCGAGGTCGAGCATCGCGTCGAAGTCGGGGTCGTAATAGCCGAGCCGCTTCAGGCAGATGTGCGGGATGGCATGTTCAAAGGCAAGAGAGGGCTCAAGGCAGATACTGCGCAGAACGTGACGGCTGTGTGCGTGCGGCGCGAGCAGGCTGGAGACGCGCAGCACGCGGGGGCTGATGGCAGCATAGCTGTCGACGTTCGATGCAGCGAGAAGAAGGAGGCTGACGTCGGCAAGCAGAGCCTGGGAGCGCGGGGCAGTCTGGAGATCGGCGTCGCCGTCCGAAGGAAGCTTCCGAAGCTGGTGTTCGGCCAGCTCGAGGGTCTGGCCCAGACGCTGCACGAGGTCATCCTCGTCCCAAAGGTGTTCGCTGGCGATGGAAGGATACGGCGTGCGCGTTCTCATGGCGGTTCGATCAGACCTTTCTTCGGAATTGTTCCTGTTTGAGTTACATGTTTTCGTTTAGGCGGTGGTAATACTGGTCCTCCTCCGCCATCTACAGCCATAGTGTGGATACTGCCAATTTCGTTTCGGGAATTTGTCGAAGTTTTTTCTTGCGTGAGGCAACCCCTAAAATGGCTGGGAGAGGGAGCAATCGCATGAGCAGCAAGGTGACACTTGAGGAAATCCGAGAGGCGCAGCAGCGGATCGCCGGAGCGGCGGTGCGGACGCCGCTGGTACGCGTGGATGCGGAACGCCTGAAGAGCGCAGGCTTTACGCCGGAGTTTTCGCTGTACATCAAGGCCGAGAGCGCGCAGCCGATCGGCAGCTTCAAGCTGCGCGGCGCATACAACATGGTGTCGCAGCTCTCGCCTGAGGAACTGCAGCGCGGAGTCATCACCTATTCGAGCGGCAACCATGCGCAGGGCGTGGCCTACGCGGCGCGGGCGCTCGGGGCGAAGGCGGTCATCGTGATGCCCAGTAATACGCCGGAGGTCAAGAAGAAGGCCACGGCGGCGCTGGGCGCGGAGATCGTGCTGGTAGGCCCGGCCTCGCTCGAGAGGAAACAGAAAGCCGAGGAGTTGGCAGCCGAGCACGGCTATACGATCATCCCGCCGTATGACCACCCGCACATCATCGCAGGACAGGCGACCTGCGGCCTCGAAATCGTCGAGGAGTTGCCGGAGGTCGAGCTGGTGCTCTCGCCAGTAAGCGGCGGCGGTCTGCTGAGCGGAACGGCGACGGCGGTGAAGCTGCTCTCGCCGAACACAAAGGTCTGGGCCGCGGAGCCGGAGCTGGCCGCCGACGCGAAGGAGAGCTTCTACGCGAAGGAGTTAATGCAGTGGCCTGCGGAGAAGACCGCCCGGACCATCGCCGACGGCCTGCGAACGCAAAGCCTCGGCAGGCTGAACTTCGAGCATATCCTCGAGTATGTAGACGGCATCGTGACTGTCTCCGAGGAAGAGATTCTGGCCGCCATGAAGGTGATGCTGCAGGCCACCGAGCTTGTCCCCGAGCCGAGCGGAGCGGTCACGCTGGCCGCGGTGCTCTTCCACGCGGCAGAACTGCCGAAGGCGAAGACCGTCGCCATCATTCTCAGCGGTGGTAATCTCGAGCCTTCATTAAAGGAACAGCTAGAGTTGGAGATCGCCGTCTAATCAGTGTTGCGGGAGAAGCTATGAGCATGCTGTGGCGTGTGGTGGGATGTGTCGCAATGGCCGCGGTCACCTCGACGGCAACGGCGCAGCGCGGCAACAACAAGGACGACAAGGCCGCTGGCTACGACCGAGCGGCTCGGGCGACGGTGGTGCATGAGGCTATCGTCTACGTCTCGCCGGATGTGAACGCGCAGAAGGTTTCGACGGTCCTCCCGGGGCATGAGGTCGTGGTAGTCGAGCGCAGCGGGCCGTGGGTGCGGGTCTTCGCCAACACCGACGTCGAAGAAAAGGCCGACGAGGCCGACCACCCGCTGGTCGAGGAGGAAGAGAATATCACCCCGGCCTCGGGCTGGATTCACGACAAGGGCGTGGTCGGCCCAGCGACCAAGGACGGCGACGCAATCCTGTACGGCGCGGCGGCGACCTATGAGGAGGCTGCCACCGAGCCGCATGCGCCGAAGGGCGCCGCCAGCGAGGCGCACCTGCTCTATCGCCGCGTGGCCGAGTATTATCCCAACTCGCCGCTGGCCCCGGAGGCGGCGTGGCGTTCGGCCGATGTGCGCTGGCAGATGGAGCGACGGGACGTCACCTCCCTGCCCTCGGCGAAGGAGCAGGACGCCTACCTGCGCCCGACGATCTACGAGGGGGAGATGAAGAAGGTGATGAAGAACTATCCGGGCACGAAGTTCGCGGCCTATGCGGCGTATGACCTGCTCGACAACAAGCTCTGCGGCGACTGGCAGGGCCTGCCGAAGTGCCCAGAGAAAGAGTCGGATCTGTACGAGAAATACGCCGCGCAGTATCCCGATGGGCCACGCACAGCCGAGGCACTCTACAACGCCGAGTACCGGCAGGGCGTGCTCGTGACGATGTACACGGTGGACGAGGACAAGAAGAAGGCCAACAACGCGGCCCAGCACGCGCAGGCGCTGGCCGATCAGCTCAAGGCGAAGTTCGCCGGAACGGACTACGCGGCTCGCGGCGCGGCGCTGGCCTATAGGGTCGCGCAGGAGATTCCCGTCTACGGCTCGGATCGAAACTAACGAGCAGCCGACGCGAGCTTGATCTCGAAGATCTTCGGCCACTGTTTGCCCGTGACAAAGAGACGATCTTTCTGCGAATCGTAGGCAATACCGTTGAGAACGGACTCGGCATCGACCTTCTGGTTGTCAGGCAGGATTCCGGCGAGGTCTATCCAGCCAATAACATGGCCATCCTGCGGCGAGATGCGCGCGATGCGGTCAGAGTGCCAGATGTTGGCATAAATCTCACCGTGGATATACTCCAGCTCGTTAAGCTGCGATATCTCTCGACGGCCATCTTTCACCACGATATGGCGGACCTCATGGAAGGTTTCGGGATCGCGGAAGCGGAGGGTCGAGGAGCCGTCGCTGGTAACGATCTCCCGAGAGGTGTGCGTCATGCCCCAGCCCTCTCCGGTATAGGTGAGCGTTTTAAGCAGACGCAGGCTGAAGCGGTCATAGACGAAACAGAGATGCGAAGTCCATGTCCATTGATAGAGATTGGAATGCCAATCGACGATCCCCTCCCCGAAGTAGTTTGCGGGCAGATCGATGCGCTGGAGCACTTTGCCGGTATCAGGCTGGACAACAAGCAAAGCCGAATGGCCTTTGAGCCCAGTCCCCTCGTAGAAGAGGCCATTGCTATAGAAAAGTCCCTCCGTGTAACTGTCCGTCGAGTGCGGAAAGGTTGCGACAACCTTGTATCCGCTCACCGGAGCGGCAGAAACTCTCCCGGCGAAGAAAACCGCCATCAGGAATATCCCCAACAGGCGGCATGTTAGAGAGCGCGAGAGGACCGGCATGGCATTTACCTTATCGCAGTAACACAAATAGAACTCCCGCAAACGATTGACGGCATTGCCACGCGGACACTTTAGGATAGATATATGCCGATTCTTAAAGTGTTGATTCTGGCCGTGGTGCAGGGTCTTGCGGAGTTGCTGCCGGTTTCCAGCTCTGCGCACGTAGTGGTGGCCGAAAAGCTGATGGGGCTGGACCCCTCCTCTCCGCAGATGACGCTGCTGCTGGTGATGCTGCACACGGGCACCATGTTCGCCGTGATCGCCTACTTCTGGAAGCAGTGGAAGTTCACCTATTTTAAGGATTCTCTCTCCTTCAAGCGGTTCGCTGTGCGCGTCATTTGGGCGACGCTGCTGACGGGCATCATCGGCGTGGCCTTACAGAAGGTGATCGAGAAGACTGCCTTCCACGGAGCCTCGAAGGCTGAGATCGAAGACCTGTTCAGCCACCTCGAATGGATCGCACCGGCGCTGCTGGCAGGAGGCGTGCTCATCCTTGTGGCCGGGCTGCTGGAGCGCCGCCAGGCAGGCACGATCAAGCCAGTGGTCGGCGACAGCGTCACCATGAAGCAGGCTGGATGGATGGGCTTCGTACAGGGCCTGTGTCTTCCCTTTCGCGGCTTCTCGCGCTCAGGCGCAACGATCTCGACCGGCATGCTGGCTGGCGCGAGCAAGGAGCGCGCAGAACGGTTTAGCTTCGCGCTGGCGGTTGTGCTGACGCCGCCGGTGGTCGCACGCGAGGTACTGCGGCTGATGAAGTCCGTGCATGAGACGCCGGGCGGCACGGCGCATCTGCAGGAGTCCTTCCTGATGAGCCTGATCGGCATGGTCTTCGCGTTTCTCGCGGGGCTGGTCGCGCTGCGATGGCTGAGCAGCTGGCTCGAGACGGGTAAGTGGTACCTCTTCGGCGTGTACTGCCTGGTGATGAGCGGGTTCGTGTTCTACCTGCACGGCGCAGGGTACTAGGCGGGCAATTCGGGCCACAGACGGGGTTTCCATCCTGATTCCACGCCTGTGATGGCGTGCAAATCACGCTTTGGGGTAGCGGATAATCAAGGGGTGCTCTGGTCGTCGTCGACCGGGAGGCATTGCGAGACGACGGAGGTTCCGCGTACCCCATGAAGACTTTAAGATTGGCTGCCACCCCGACGCGCAATCGCCGACTGAACGAGTTGCTGGGCCTGATGGTAATGGTAGGTGCGGCTCTGCTGCTGCTGGCGCTGGCCACCTATACGCCGACCGATCCTTCGCTGAACACCGTGGGCGGCTACATCAGCGGCCGCCCGGCGCATAACTGGACCGGCGTTGTAGGCGCGTATCTCTCCGATGCTCTGCTGCAACTGATCGGCGTGGCAGCGTTCTTCCTGCCGATCGTGCTGGGGCGCGTGGGCTTCTGCTGGCTGCGACAGACACCGGCAGGCTCGGCCGTCACGCGCAGCATCGGCCTTGGCATGTGGGTCGTCTTTGCTCCGGCGGCAGTGGGTCTGCTACCGATCTTCCTAAAGCACACAGTATTATGGCGCGGCGCGCTGCCGGTGGAGGGAGCAACAGGCCGCCTGCTGGCCGACGGCATGATCGGCCTGCTGAATATGCCCGGCACCTGCATCGTGCTGGCGCTGATGGTAGCTATGTCGCTCTACCTGGCGACGACCTTCTCCTTCCAGACGGCGACCGAGTGGGCGGCCTCGCGCGTGCCCTTCCTCCAGACCATGCAGGACCGCTGGCTGCTGTGGCGCGCCCGGCGCGGCGCCGAAGAGGCCGAGGAGATGGAGGTCTTCGAAAGCAGGCGCGCTCGCATGGAGGCAACGTCGCGCCGCGACCGCGAGAAGCAGGCGCTGGCTGCGCGGCTGGCAGGCGAGCCGGTCGCAGAGACGCCCGTCGTCAGCGAGAGCACAACTTTGCTGAGCAGCTTCTGGAACTGGCTGAGCCGCCGCCGGAACAAGGCCGCCGCAACGGAGACAGAGGAGGAGGTCGCCGAGACGAAAGCTCCCTCCGTGTGGCAGCAGATGCCGCGGACACTGGTCGATGCTCCGCCGCCGACACCGTTCAGCACGGCGAGCGCGGCAGCGGCCCCCTATGCCGAAGAGCTTGCCCGAGCAGCCGAACCAGCCCGCGAGTGGGACGGCAGGATTATCGAGACGCCGGCCTTTGCGGCGTTCGAAGAGCCGGTGACCACCAGGGCCGAGATGCCGGAGCCTCCACCGGCGCGGTCGAACGTGCGCGAGATGAAGCCGCGTGCCATCGAGCCTCTGCCCGAGCCAAGGCAGGAGCCGAAGGCCGCGCCAGCCGCCGAGGGCATCTCCTTCGGCAAGCGTGCCGACGCGGACATCAAGCCGGTGACGATTGTGCCGAAGAGCGTGCGCGGCTACAAGCTGCCGTCCTCCTCCCTGCTCTACCGCAGCGAAGAGCATGCGCCGGTGCGCGAGGAGGAGTTGCGCGAAGAGGCGCGTATCCTCGTCGAAAAGTGCGCGGAGTTCGCGGTTGACGGGCAGGTGACGCAGATCAACCCCGGCCCGGTCGTCACGACCTTCGAGTTCCGCCCCGACGCGGGCGTGAAGGTGGCCCGCATCACGGGACTCGCCGACGACCTCTGCCTCGCCATGGCCGCCGAGTCGATCCTCATCGAGCGCATGCCGGGCAAGTCCACCGTCGGTATTCAGGTGCCGAACACGGAGCGCGAGACGATCTGGCTGCGCGACATCGTGGAGAGCGAGAGCTTCGCGCAGTCGAAGTCGCGGCTGGCGGTAGCAATGGGCAAGGACATCAACGGCCGCATTGTGTCGGCGGACCTTGCCAGCATGCCGCACGTGCTCATCGCGGGCTCGACCGGCTCGGGTAAATCGGTGGCGATCAACGCCATGATTATGAGCGTGCTCTTCAAGTCCACGCCGGAGCAGGTGCGCATGATCCTCGTCGATCCGAAGCGCGTCGAGCTGGGCATGTACGAGGGCATCCCGCACCTGTTCACGCCGATCATCACCGAGGCGAAGCTCGCGGCCAACGCATTGCGCAACGCCGTGCGCGAGATGGAGCGCCGCCTGAAGCTGCTGGCCGCCAACCACGTGCGCAACATCGACCAGTTCAACAAGCTCTTCGATCACGGCAGCGAGTATCTCTTCGAGGACGTGAACCAGGAGCCGCTGCCCTACATCATCATCATCATCGACGAGCTGGCCGACCTGATGATGCTGGACCGCGCCAACGTCGAAGAGTCGATCACGCGGCTGGCGCAGATGGCGCGTGCCGTTGGCATCCATCTCGTGCTGGCGACGCAGCGGCCCTCGGTCGACGTCATCACCGGCCTCATCAAGGCAAACGTGCCGACGCGCATGAGCTTCCGTTTGGCGACCAAGGTAGACTCGCGCACAATCATCGACTCGAACGGCGCGGAGAGCCTGCTGGGCCGCGGCGACATGCTTTACCTGCCGCCGGGCACGAGCCGCGTGCAGCGTGTGCATGCTCCCTTCGTGACCGAGAAGGAGATCTCCGCGGTCGTGGACTTCTGGAAGGCGCAGGGCGAGGCCGAGTACGTGCAGGGCTTCCTCGAAGGACCGAAGGACGAGGGCAACGGCAAGGACGGCGACGGCGGCGAAAGCGGCGAGGCAGACGACCCGATGTACGACGACGCGGTGCGGCTGGTCTACGAGTTCGGCAAGGCGAGCACGTCGCTGCTGCAGCGCAGGCTGCGCATCGGCTATGGCCGTGCGGCGCACCTCATCGACCTGATGTACAGCGATGGGCTGGTCGGACCGGCGGATGGATCGAAGCCGCGTGAGCTGCTGAAGTCACCGGGATGGGTTCATGAAGTCGACGAGGTAACGCGGTAGAGAGCTATACGCTCTACCGCTGCATGTGCCTTGCCGAGCTGAGCGCGACGGCTCCCAGCAACCCCACAACAATCAGCAGAGCCACCCAGAGAAGCTGCGGATACCGCTCCGTCAACGCGCGAGGCGGCGGCGGCCGAAGGCGATACGCAGGGTTGAGCTGCTCCGGCCCGAGACTGGCCGGATGAATGCCGCGTGCCAGCGAGAGCAACCGGGCGAAGTCGTAGACCGGGGCGTCAAGCGCGGGGTCGCCGTAGAAGAGGACCGGCGTCGTGGCGATTGCGGGAAAGCAGAGCTTTCGCTCGCGCATCTCAAGGCGCACGGCGCTCAGTGGAATCGGCTCGTCATTGCCGTTATCAATGGCAACCGTAACCTCGGCGTCCTGCTGAAGGTTCGCTCCGATCGTAGCCGGCATGGTGAGCTGTTCCTGATGAATCGCTCCCATGCGCACGCGCTGGATGGTGCCGGGAACAGTCTCGACCGCGGTTGCCGGGGAGTTCTGCGTATGCGCGGCGATCTCGACCGTGCGGCTGAAGTTGCCGGTGTAGTCCGGCGGCAGCGCGAAGGCAATGCTCTCGACCGGCACGTGCGCGGGCAGGTGAATGTGGGCAATGGTCTTGCGGCCCTGCTGTGTGAAGCTTGTAGCCTCGGCAACGGAAGTATAGAGGGTCTGGGCCTCGCGGCTTGGCGGCACGGTCGCGCCGCGCACCATGCCAGGGTTGGGATGCAGCTCGGCAGACGTGCCGGGCGCGGGCCGCAGATCAAGCTCGATGCGCAGTTTGCGGAAGGTGGACTCCTGTAAATGGAGCGTCGTGCTGCGCGAGAGGTGCTGGCTCGTGAGATCGAAGAGCGTGAAGCTGCCGAGGCGGACGAGTGCCGGGGGATCAGCGTCCTCAAGCGCGTTGACGGTGGCTGTAGCGAGGAAGTCGTGCGCGTCGAGGTCAAGCGTAACGTCGGTGTAAGGCCGCGTAGGCATCTCGAGGTCGAAGAAGATGTGCGAGCCGACCATGCCGCTGTTGATGACCTTCGCAGGCTCGCTATCGGCCTGCGCCGCCTCGCTAAGGGTGATGGCGTAAGGAACCTCACGCGTGCCCTGGTAGAGCCGCAGGTCCTTCAGCGAGGGCGAGGAGTGGGCATAGACGGCTCCGTCGAGCGTGGCGCAGACGGGCACGGCTGACGAAACATCATCAGAGGCAGGCTGGACCGCACGCTGATAGCGGAAGAAGCTCTGATCGACGACAGGGCTGGCGAGTTGCAGATACGCAAGCGCAAGCAGCAGCGGTCGGAGGATCATGATGGCTCCTTCGGCGCGGACTGCTGGCGCAGGTTCAGCCAGTCCTTCTGGTAGGCGAAGCTGACGGCCATGAGCAGCACGCCGAGCCCGAGCACGCTGGCGATCCGGTAGCCCTGGCTGAGGTTGCGCATGTCGTAGAGGAAGGTCTTGAGGATGGTGAAGACGAGCAGGAGGAGTCCCTGCCAACGGATGAAGGCGTTACGCTTCCAGAAACCCGCGGCCAGCAGACATGCGCTGTAGGTCATCAGGAAGGCGGAGACGGTCAGGGCGCGCTTCAGGCCGATATTGGGATCGATAGCGGCCTCGCCCCACAGCGCGCCGATCTCGCGCACGCCGGAGATCAGCGCGATGAGATTGATCAGAACAACGGAGACGCCTGCGAAAGGTCGCCACATGGCAGAATCGCCAATGCGCGCCAGCCGAAGCGCAACATAGGACGCCGCAGCCAGCACTGCGATGCCGAGCAGCGCGAGGCCGAAGTCCGCGTGCAGGAAGGCCGTCTGCGCTGGCGTGTGTGGCAGAAAAAGTTCGCGCAGAGCAAGCAGGCAGGCCAGACCGTCGATAACCGCGAACGGCGCGACAGCAGCGAGAGCAGCTAGTCGGCTACGGCGGGCCAGCCAAGCGACCACGGCACAGGCAGCAATGGCGATAAGGGCCGTCGCCATGTCGTGATTGAGGAAATCCGCATGGCGGGAGGGATCGAACCAGTAGTCGACCGCCAGCGTGGCAAGCAGACCGAGCGCAAGGGCAAGCACAGAGAGGCCGCGCAGCACGGTCGTCTCGCGCACGGCCGGTGCTGGCTCAGTCTCCGACGCGGAGAGTCGTGTAGCTACCCAAAAGAGCGCCGCGCCCTCGATCAGCCATGCGACGGTGATCCAATGGCCGCTGGCCTTGAGCGGAATGGCGATCGTCAGGAAGACGACGGCCAGCGAGAGGTGAATCGCCGAGGCAAGCCTGCTCTGCGGCAGCCGCATGATGCCGAGGTAGGCCGCGCCGAGCAGCACCATCATCCACGGCATCCACGCGGAGTCGTGCGCGCTTTGCAGGACGAAGTAGAGGCCGAGCGCGAAGAAGGCCGCGTTGACCAGCGGCAGAAGAATCCCGGCAAGATACGTCGCCAGCGTGGGCCGGGTATCGCTGCTCCTTCTGCCAAGGTCGGCTGCAAGAAATGCCAGCCAGAAGAGCACGAGGAAGAGGATGGTCAGCCCCAGATCCTCGGCGGCGTAGTAGTTCGCGTACCAGCCGATGAAGTAGAGGATCGTGATGGGCAGCGTGCCGAAGAGCAGGCGCGGCCACGAGCGGAGCCGGATGAGAACAGTCGTGGCCACATCGACAGCGAGGATGTAGGTAAAGAGGAAGATCTCGTGGTTGCCGCCGGTCGCAAGCAGCATCGGCGTAATGAAGGCCCCGATGAGCGCATAGGCCGCGAGCAGCTCGGAGTTCTGCGACCACGCCATGAAGGCGTTCCACGCCGTAACGAGCAGCATGGCCACAAGCGCCACCGGCGCGGGTAGCAGATGGTAGAGCTGGAACGCCGCCCATAGCGAGAGGTAGAGCACTCCGGTGCCGACCGCCTTGAGCGAGTAGGCAAAGGCACGGACGCCCTGCCTGCGGAATCGCTCCGACCAGAGGATAATCCCCGCCCCCGCAACGAGGCCGATCAGCGTGCGGCCTACCGGACCAATCCATTGGTTGTCGATGGCCAGCTTCAGGAACCACGCCGTGCCAAGGAGCAGCGCGATGATGCCGATGCGGTTGAAGACCTGCGAACCGAGACGCTTCTCCAGCGAAACCTGCGCCCGCGCCGGTTGCGGAGGCGGCACAAAGACAGGAGCAGGCTGCGCCATGGCCACCTCGCGCGTCACGGCAATCACTGGAGGAGGCGCGGCTGGCAACGGCGTCTGTGCGACAGAAACATACCCCTGCCGCAGCGCGGCGAGCTCCTGTTCCAGCCGCTCGACGCGGAGCCGGAGCGCTTCAAGCTCGGCAGAGGTGGCTGGCTGGCTTCCGTCCGGTCCCATGGCCCTTAACTCTACCTTGTGTGCCGCTTCCCTGCCCTGTGGATACGGATCGGCTGCGTACAATATCTCTATGAGCGAGCAAGTGCGAGCCGACCTCCATGACGTTCTGGTGATCGGCGCAGGTCCGACAGGAATGGCGTGCGCCATTGCGGCGCAGCGTGCGGGGTTCTCCGTGGTGCTGGTGGATAAGGGCTGCCTGTGCAACTCCCTCTTTCACTACCCGGCGCACATGACCTTCTTCACGACGCCGGAGCTGCTGGAGATCGGCGACATGCCCTTCTCGAGCCCGAATCAGAAGCCCTCGCGCAGCGAGGCGCTCGAGTACTACCGCAAGGTCGCCGAGCACTACCGGCTCGATGTGCGGCAGTACGAGCGCGTGCTTGCCGTATCCGGCTCAGACGGTGAGTTCGTCGTCTCGACCGAAGACCGTTTCGCGCGAAAGATCGAGCACAAGGCACGCAAGATCGTCGTGGCAACCGGCTACTACGACCTGCCGAACTACCTCGGCATCCCGGGCGAGGACCTGAGCAAGGTGCTCCACTACTACAACGAGCCGCATCCGTTCTACGGGCTGGATGTGCTGGTGATCGGCGGCAAGAACTCGGCGGCGATCGCGGCGCTGGACCTGTGGCGCCACGGCGCGAAGGTGACTCTGGTACACCGCGGGCCGCAGATGCACTCGCATGTGAAGTACTGGATTCTGCCGGACATCACCAACCGCATCAAGAACGGCGAGGTCGCGGCATACTTCAACTCGACCGTAGACCGGGTCGAGCAGGACACCGTGACACTTTCCACGCCCGAGGGCGAGAAGACGCTGCCCAACCACTTCGTCTTTGCGCTGACAGGCTACCACCCGGACTTCAGCTTCATCGAACGGCTGGGCGTAAAGCTGGACGACACGAACGCCCGCTGCCCGGTCTGCGATCCGGCGACGCTCGAAAGCAACGTGCCGGGCATCTATCTTGCGGGTGTCATCGTGGCTGGTGAGCGGACGAACGAGATCTTCATCGAGAACGGACGCTTCCACGGCAAGCTCATCGCCGACGATCTGCTGTCGAAGCTCTCCACACCGATGCTCTCTCGCTGAACTGCATCCAACCAATCAGGAGACTTCCCCATGACGCAGAGCCCACACAACCCCGCCGCCGAATTTCACAACCTCGCCGCCCATGCCCACGAGGCCGCAGCCGCGGCTCACGAGAAGGGCGATCACCTGACGGCGCATGAGCTCTCACGCAAGGCGCACGAGTACTCGGCGCAGGCACACAGGCACTCCGAAGAGTCACTCGAAGCTGCGAAGAAGTAGCTTCGTTCAGCCGATGACGCGGCGCAGGAAGCCGCGGATGCCGACCCACGAGAGCAGCACCAGGAAGACCGCCAGCATCAGCAGGATCACCGCCGGGTGCATGTGCGGCAGGCCCGGCGTGAGCGCGGCGCGCAGGCCCTCGCTCATGTAGACAATGGGGTTGACCAGCACGCAGATCTGCAGCCAGCGCAGGCTCGTGAGCGCCGCCCACGGATAGTAGATGCAGCCGAGGAAGGTGATTGGAATGACGATCACCGAGAAGATAAGGCCGATCTGCTGCGGCTTGACCGAGGTTCCGATGGTCAGCCCCAACGCACCCGCCACCAGCGAAGCCATCACCACCACCGCGATCAGGTAGAGCCAGTTCGAGACGTGCGCGTTTGGGTGCGTGGCAGGCACATAGTAGGCCAGCGGAAAGACGATGCAGGCGGCCACGATACTCTGCATGGCTGAGAAGATGACCTTCTCGATGGCGACAAATGGCACAGGCAACGGGCACATCACGCGGTCGTCGATCTCACGCGTGGAGCCGAAGTCGACGGCCAGCGGCAGCGCCACCGCAGCGATTCCCGAGAACATGATGCCGACGGCCATCAGGCCCGGCAGCAGCACGGTCGAAAAGGCCGCGCCACCGCCCATGCTTGCCGTGGGATTGGACCTGCCGGCTCCGCTCAGGTTCGGAATGACGTAGGTGAAGACAAAGAGGAAGAGCAGCGGGTTCATGCAGACGCGGATGACGAACGGCACCAGCTCGCGCCGCAGCACGAAGAGGTCGCGCTGGAGCAGTCCGAGGAAGGCTCGCGTGTAGGAGACGGTGTTCGTGGTCGGCTGCGTGACGGCAGTGGTTGCGGTGGCCATAACTTGCTCCTATTCCCTGAGGTCGCGGCCGGTCAGGCGGATGAAAACGGTTTCGAGGCTCGTTTCGGCGACAGCGAGGTCGCGCAGACCGTACGGATTGGCGGTGCGCACGAGCTCGGCGATCAGGCCGTCGGTGCCCTGTGCGAAGACCCGCAGGCCGGTGGGTGTGTTCTCGGCTTTCGTCACGCCTGGAAGCTGCTCGATCGCGGCGGCAAGCGTAGTTTGGGCCTCGTGGTCGCGGAGGTGCAGGTCGTAGATCTTCTCCGCACCGATGGAGCCCTTGAGCGCGGAGGGCGTGTCCTCGACGAGGATCTTGCCATGGTCGATGATGGCCACACGGTCGCAGAGCTCGTCGGCCTCTTCCATGTAGTGCGTGGTCAGCACGACGGTGATTCCCTCTTCGCGCAGGGCGCTGACAGCCTCCCACATGGCGAGGCGGCTCTGCGGATCGAGTCCGGCCGACGGCTCGTCCAGAAACAGCACCTTCGGGTGATGCGCGATGGCGCGGGCAATCTGCACACGCTGGGCAAGGCCACCGGAGAGCTGGTTGGGATACGCGCCGGTGCGCTCGGAGAGGTGGAACTGCGCCAGAAGCTGATCGGTGCGAGCCTTGGCCTCGGCGCTCGAAGAGCCGAAGTACTTGCAGTGGAAGTAGATGTTCTCGTAGATGGTGCAGGCGCGGTCGAGCGTATTGTATTGCGGCACCACGCCGATATGCGTGCGGGCCAGCGCAGGATTGGCGACCACATCGACCCCGGCGATGCGGACGCCGCCCGCCGTCGGCAGCGAGCGGGTGGTGCAGATGCTGATGGTCGTCGTCTTGCCTGCGCCGTTTGGGCCGAGAAGGCCGAAGAGCTCGCCCGGCCGGACGTTCAGGTCAATGCCGTCCACGGCAACGACGCGCTGCTTTCCCTCATAGACCTTGCGGAGCCCTGCTATCTCGACGATCACCCGTGCCGCCTTCTTCGTGCTTCAATGGGTTGATTATAGGGGGTGAGCATCGGCAGAGTCCCTCAGGGCTGAAGCCCGTTTCCTCCCTCTGCACGCCGGGGGCGGAAGGATTTCTTATGCCTTTTCAAACCCGTCGGCGTAGAATCCGGCTATGGCAAAGGGTTGGGAGAGCAAATCGGTAGAAGAGCAGCAAAGCCAGGCGACATCCAGGCCCGTCGACACTACCAGCGCGAAACGCGAAGAGGCCAGCCTCAAGCGGGAGCGGCAGGCACTGGAGATGCAACGCGAGCGCATTCTGTCGGAGCGCACCTCAAGTCCGCACCGCCGGTCGGCACTCGAGACGGCGCTGGCCGACATCGAGGCCCGCCTGACCGAGCTGGGATGGTCCATCCACATGTAGCACTCCCGGTCAGGAGCGCCGGTTGAACGTGACCGAGTTGCCCTGGTCGATGGTAGTCATCAGAATATTGTGAATATTCACGTGCGGCGGCCGCGAGGCCACCCACAGGATCGTTTCGGCGACGTCCTCGGGCCGGAGCGGCGTGATGTTCTGGTAGACCTTGGCCGCCTTCTCGGCATTGCCCCGGAAGCGGACGAGGCTGAAGTCGGTTTCCACCATGCCGGGATCGACGGACGAGACACGAACCGGCGTTCCCATCAGATCGAGCTTCAGCCCCTCGCTGATCGCCTTCTCGGCGGCCTTGGTGGCGCAGTAGACTGCTCCGTTGGCATAGGTCATGTGCCCGGCAGTCGAGCCCAGGCCGATGACGTGGCCACGCCCGCGCTGCACCATCCCCGGAACGATCGCCTTCGTGACGTAGAGCAGACCCTTGACGTTAGTGTCGATCATCTCTTCCCAGTTGTCGGGGTCGTCCTCGTAGAGCTTGGTCAGACCGCGGCTGAGGCCCGCGTTGTTGACGAGGATATCGACCTCGGCCCACTCGGCCGGAAGCGCGGCGAGCGTGCCTGCAACTGCCTCACGGTCGGTCACGTCGAGCGTAAAGATATGGACGGCCGGTGCTCCGGCCTCTAGCAGCTTCGGCTGCATCTGCTCGAGCTTGTCGAGGCGGCGGGCGCAGAGCAGAAGGCGCGCCCCTGCGGAGGCGAAGGCGAACGCGGTGGCTTCTCCGATACCGGCGCTGGCGCCCGTAATCAGAACGATCTTTCCTGCCAGGGTTTTCATGGTTTCCCTTATACCCCAAACAGGCGAAGGGCCGCACGTCCGGCGTGCGGCCCTTCGCGCTATAGGCTGTGGTTACGGCTGCTCGGGCGGACGCGAGACGCCGGTGCTCGGCGCAGCAGCCGGAGCGGGTGCCGCGACATTGGCATCATCCGGAGACTTCTCCTGCACGCCGATGATGTCGCCGGAGACAACGAGGTTCACGCGACGATTCTGCGAGCGTCCCTGCGCGGTGGCGTTATCCGCAACCGGATGCGTCTTACCGTAGCCGGTTGCGGTCATGTTCGCCTCGGTAACTCCCTGCGAGACGAGGAAATCCCGTACCGCATCGGCCCGGTTCTCCGATAGCTTCTGGTTGTACTCGTCACTGCCGACCGAGTCCGTATAGCCCTCCACCTGCAGCTTCAGGCTCGGGTAGGCCGCGAGAATGCCGGAAACCTTGGCGAGGCTGATCTTGGTATCCGGCTTGAGGGTGTACTTGCCGGTGTCGAAGAGCACGTCCGACATATTCACAATCAGGCCGCGTGCGCTCTCGCTGGTAGCCAGCACGCTGTTGAGCTGCGCCCGGAGCTTCTCGCGGACCTCGTTGGCATTGGCAGCGCTCTTCTGAGCGGCCGCTGCCTCCGCTTCGGCGCGGGCTCGCTGCGCGTCGGCCTGGGCCTGCGCGGCGCGGGCGCGTTCGGACTCAAGCTGGGCCCGCTCGGCCTGAAGCTGCGCGACCTGGGCATCGCTCTGGGCCTTCTGCTTCGCCAGTTCGGCGTTGCGCTGGCGCTCGTCGGCCTGCTTGCGGATGGAGATGATGCGGGCGTCCTCGGCGCGCTGCACGGCCTGCCGAGCCATCGTAATCTCCATCTTGCGGTCGCCCTTTTTGTTCTGGTCGATGGCCATCGCGTTGCCGAAGTCCTGCTGCGCCTCCTTCATGATGTCGGGCGCATATCTGTCGGCCCCGGCGAGCTGCGCGATGCGGAGGGCGTTCTGCGCCTCATACAGCTCGAGCGGAGAGCGCTCATCCCGCGTGATGGGGTCGAGCACAGTATTCGGGCCGTTCGTCTGCGCGTAGATACCACGCGGCAGCAGCGTGTAGTGCGCGTTCACCTTCTCGAGCACGCCGTTGGTCTTGTCCTCGATGATGAAGTTCTGCAGCACCACCACATCGCTAGGCTGCGTGACGGAGAAGTACGGCTCAGCGGTGACGATCAGGCCAAAGGATTGCAGCGTCGTCGTCACGTGGATGTCGTTCTTCGTGCCGCTCGGCAGCACCTCGCCGAGGTTCTGCGGGCGGCCGTCGGGCGAGATCGCCCACAGCACATAGGTCAGGTACTCCGGCCCGAAGCCATTGGCCGGGGTCAGCCCCTTGAACTGCGCGTCGATCGTGATGCCGCCGCGCTGGCTCTCGACGCGGGCCTCGCCGCTGGCCGCGGGCAGCAGGGTCGTACCTTTGAAGGCAATCTTCGTGGAGCTGCTGCGGTGCAGGTAGTTCACCGCGTCCAGGTCGCGCTGCACCACCTTCACGCGGTACAGGTAGACGCCGTCCTGCTCGGTGATAGGGTTCTGCACTCCCGGCTGCGAGGTGGGATTCGGCTCCTGCGCCGTAAGAGGAAAGGCGGCCGTCAGGGCAAGTGCAGCGGAGAGAAGAACGGGAAGGGACAGTCTCGATCGGTTCGTGCGGGTCATACAGTCTCCTTGAGCGCCGCCTCCCGAAGATACCGCCGGGGACAGACACCTTAGTGCGATGCCCGCGCGAGGCGAAAAGGCTGTCCCACAGACAGTAAAAACTCCCCCTGCGGTGCGCGCAAGGGGAGTTTTTTGAAGAGGTTCCGCTGGATTCCTGAAGGGATTCAGGCGTTGTGCTGGTGCTGCGCCTTGTGCACAAAGTGGTACGGTGGCCACGGGCCGGAGAGCTGCATGCTGCACTCCTTGAGCGTCTGCGAGGCCGAGGAGTACTTGTTCTGGTACCGCTCCACGGTCTTATGGTCGATCAGGTGGGCGATGTCGAGCAGCATCTTGCCGGAGTCCATGCGCTTGCACGTCACCTCCTCCGCAATGGGGAGGAACATGCGCTGCATTTGGATGGAGAGGGCGCGGGCCTTGGCCTGGCGCTCCCGCTGGCGGGAGGCGCTCTCATGCAGGCTGTGCAGGTACTCCTGACCCACGATCATGCTACGGGCGGAGTGTCCGGGACAGGTGTCGTCGACGACGACCTTCAGGTGCATCTCGGCCTTGCCGCGAAGCCGGTCGACGTTGGCGATGAAGTGGCGATGGTTGGAGCGGACCGAGCGGCGCAGCGAATCGTCGTCGGTGAAGGTGGTGTTGAAGCGGAACGGCAGAACGGTGGACAGCTTGAAGCACTCGGCAATGACACGGGCATGATCGCGGGCGGCTGCCTGATCCATCAGGGCGGCCTCCTCTGCATTATGCTCGGAGACAATCACGGCAAGATCACTGGCGGGAAAGAGGAAGGTCTGATTTCCATGGATACCCGTGATTCCCGCGAGGGGCATCGGGCGGCGATGGCGGCAAAGCTCAGGAAAGGCCTGACGTTCGGTGATGCAGTAGGCGTACCATGCCATGACAATTCACTCCAAAGTACTGCGGGGTTTCTGTCCCTGCAGGGAAATTTTCCTGCGGGTGAAGTACTGGACACACGTCAACAGACGGAGCCCGAACCCCCTGGCGCGTGCGCGATTAGCGTACTGTACCGAGAGCGAAACGGATACTATCCCTTATTTGTGACACTTGGCAATACATTTTTAACGGCTGGCCGCGACAAAGCTTATTTGTGTGCGTTTAAGGCACATTCTCGGGAACGCAGAGCAGTCCCCCGCTTCAACAATGAGCGATTGCCCGCGAAAGATCCGGCCATTCGGAGGGCGATTGGCTCAGTCCTGTTTCTTGGCGGCGTCCGGTGCGGAGCCGGGCGCGGGGCGGTCGCGCCACGAGGGGACGGAGGTGTCCTTGGGCTTCGGCCGGTTATCTTCCGGGCTGGAGATACCAACAAGGCTGAGGACTCTGCCGAGGACGCGAACAATGGGGTTCATAAATCTCCGATAACTCTGGTGTGTTCCTAGGCTATCTTAAAGGGCATGATTACTTTATTGGCCAGAATCCTCCCCGGAAGGACGCTCCGCAGTGCGGTTGTCGTGGGCATAGTCACCTGCTCGACGGTAACCACGGTACTCGCGCAGAATCAGCCCGCTAAGCCACAACCCGACCTGATCATCTTCAAAAACGGAGACCAGCTGACAGGAACGCTGGTAAGCGGATCAGGCACCGATGTTGTGTTCAAAAGCGATATGGCAGGACAGATTACCGTTTCGCTCGACAATGTAAAGGAGCTGCGGTCCAATGGCAGCTTCGCTGTACTGAAGAAAGATATCCCGCTCAAGAAGCAGGCAGTCGAAAAGCAGGCGCTGCCCGGCACCGTGTCGTATGCCGACAACACAGTGACCGTCCAGAGCCCCGCCGGAACCAGCTCCTCGGTTCCCGAGAAGGATCTGAACCTGATCGTCGACCAGCCAAGCTACCAGAAGGCGCTTCAGAGACAAAGCTTCCTGAAGGGATGGAAGGGCGCGGCCTCCGCGGGCGCGACCGATGTCGAGTCCACGAACTACGGCACGACCTTCACGGTGGGCCTGAATATCCAGAGAGTGGCCCCGAGCGTCACCTTCCTTCCGCCGCACGACCGGCAGACGCTGAACCTGAGCGAAACCTACGGCAAGCTGACCCAGCCGGTCGTCCCGAACCCCGACAACCTGCCCGACTCCGTGGCGAAGACCAGCATCTTCCACACGGACTTCGAGTATGACCGCTACTTCTCGCCACGCTTCTACGCTTTAGGCGATACGAGCTTCGATCACAGCTTCGCTCAGGGCCTGAACCTGCAGCAGGTCTATGGCGGCGGCTTCGGTTGGACGCCGATCATGGACGCGAAGCAGGAGCTCGACTTGAAGTTCGATGTCCACTACGAGAAGCAGCAGTTCCTGGCCGACGCCGGAATGGCGGACCAGGACCTGATCGGTTCCACCTTCTCGGAGGCCTACCGTAGAACGCTCCCGGCGAAGATCCTGCTGACGGAGACGGGCAGCATCCTGCCGGCCTGGAACAACACCGATGCCTACTCGGCCAACGGCGCGCTCAACCTGGCGCTGCCCGTGTACCATCGGCTGTCGGTCAACGTCGGGCTGAGCGACAGCTTCATCAACGATCCCCCGGTCGGCTACAAGAAGAACAGCTTCCAGTTCGTTACGGGCGTCGGCTACACCTTCTGATCGCCGATCAGGAGCAAACCTTCTAAGGAGCTGTCAGGATCTGCTTTACGGGGTCCGGCAGCTCCTTATCTGCATTAGCGAGCAGAAGGCTGACCTGCCACATCTGCGTGGACGAGAGCACATGGTTATAGGCAGGCATGCCGGTCAGGCGGATACCGTTGGCGACCTTCCAATACGTCTCGCCCGGCTCATCGTCGCTGACGCCGACCACGCCGCGGCGGCCATGCTTCTTCCAGAGCTGCGGCGCGACCGGATACATGGCCTCCGCAAAGGGAACGTCATGGCCGGGGGTGCCGTGGCAGCTCGCGCAGTCCTTGCGATAGACCTTCGCTCCCGACTCGAAGACGTCCTCGCCGGTGCCGAAGGGCGGCTTCTTCAGCTCGCTGTCGATGCGGGCGTGGAGCGGGAAGCGGACTATCCGGTCCTCAAACGGAAAGGGCTTGTCGGCGGTCGCCACCGGCAGCGCGCCGAACTGGAGGTAGGCGAAGAGCCCGGCGGCCACCGCCGCGACGCCGAGCACAAAGCCGAGGAGGAGTTTTCCGAATCCGCCGCCGGAGTTTTTTGCCATGGGAAGGGCTCCTGTCATCAGTCCGTCAGCACGAAGGCGGCGGCGATGTTCTAATAGGATGATGGGGCCGCTCAGGGCCGCAATCAAGTAGCTAATCAGGTTTGTGCAGGGGAAATTGTTGATGTCCGTTTGGAAGGCGAAGGGTAAGAGCATCCGGCTGCTGGCAGCGGGATTGCTGATGATGACAGCGGCTGGAGTTTCGGCCCACTCCCAGCAGACGACGCGCAGGCGGGAGACAAGCGCAACGCGGCGAGCCCGCACGCAGCGGATCATCGCAGACACCTACACCCGCCGCTGGGAGGTCGCCGGAGGCGGCGGCTACATGCGCTGGCGGTCGGGCCAGTCTCTGCAGAAGAACAACGAAGTGACCTTCTGGGTCGACACGGCCTACTTCTTCAATCAGAAGCTCGGCGTCGTGGGCGGCGTGCACGGCGCGTACGGCAACGCCAAGATCGGCAACACGTACTTCAACCAGCCCGATAATCCGCAGATTTCCGAGTACACCTTCATGGCCGGGCCGGAGTTCCGCGTCTACCGTGAGCAGAAGTCGGCGGTCAGCCTGTTTGTGACGGGCGGCAGCGCGCTGGGCAAGTTTGGCGGCGGATCGAAGGGCATTCCCGAGACGGAGCTGGGCATCTGGCCCTCGTCGAACGCGAAGCCCGCGTTCTCGATCGGCGCGAATCTGGACTACAACCTCTTCCCGAACTTCGCCTTCCGCGTCACACCGGCGTATGTAGGCACGAACTTCGGCGACACGCTGCAGAACAACTTCAACCTGAACGTCGGCCTCGTGTATCGTTTCGGACGCATCCACTAGGCTCTGCACAGCTATCAGGAAAAGCCCCGGCATCCGCCGGGGCTTTTTCCGTTCAAGTCACAGTTGATTGCCAAACGAAGCCGGGCAAAGATCCAATTCTGTGACAATGAGAGTAAGGTCACAATCAGGCTATGGATCTGTGGTCCGACCAGAACGGAATAAAGATCGATCTCTCCCGTCAGACAAGCCGACAATGCCTTCGTCGAATCAAGTTTTGAGCATGAGTTCAAGGAATCAGCCTCCCCGTCTAAAGGCCTTTGACCGGCTGCTGCTTCACCTGCTCGCCATATACGGGGGGATCGCACTGATCGCTCTCCTCCTGGTGCCGCATCTCTTCCTGCCTGCTGAAGATGCGGTGATTCTTTTTAAGTACAGCCACAATCTGGCTACCCAAAACGCAATCACATTCTTCGCCGGAGGCCCACACACGGAGGGAGCGACTGATTTTGCGTGGATGGTGCTGCTTGCCCTGGCAGAGCGTTGCGGTCTGCCACCGTTCTGGGCCTGCGCGATCCTGAACGTACTCTCGTTGATTGGATTGGCAGGAATCCTTCTAAGGCTGGCGGGGCGGCGCGTTGCGCTTATGCCGGTGCTGGCCATCGCAGGCGCGGCAGCATTGTTCCCACAGATCTTCGCAGCGGCTTTCGGCTTTGCGGTGCTGCCGGATGCCCTGCTGATTGCCCTGCTTGTATTGTGCATTGTGCGAGAGCAGGTGGCCTGGGCAGGACTATGCGGGTTCCTGCTATGTCTTTTCCGCCCGGATGCCGTCGTCATCGTCGTACCGCTCATGGCGTCGTTCTGGTTTGACCGGGAGCATCGTAAAACGAACTCCGCAACGGTTGCGATGACATTCCTGCTGCCCGGAGCGCTGTATTTTCTCTGGCGGTGGCACTATTTCGGCGAATTTCTGCCTCTGCCGTTTCTGGTGAAGTCGGACACCCCGCGCATACTGGGCTGGTTCGTGGGTCCCTCGTTTCACGCCAGTCTCCCATTCCTGGGATTTATCGGGATCGTCCTATCTCTATTGCCGCGCCCGTGGGCTACGCGTACATGGCTGCTGGTGTTCGCGCTTATCGGAGCACCTACCTTCTTTTATTGGGCGATGCGGCTCGATCAGGACGTCAGTTATCGCTTCTTTTACTACCTGCCGTTGGCGGCCGCGATCCTGCTTGCGGTGAATTGGACTGCGCTTCAAGCTCGTCGCATATGGGGACTACGGATTGTCTTCGCAGCATGGCTGCTGCTCTTCTCCATGCCGCTCAAGCGGGAGTTTCGTACCTTCCGCGATATGCAGTTCCGTGACATGAAGGCAATCGGCGACGACCTCCACCATCTGCCGACGCATGGCGTCATCCTGACCACCGAGGCAGGTTTTCTCCCGTACTACTCGGGCTGGACGAGCTACGATGCCTGGGGACTGAACACCGCCAGATTCGCACACCGTTTCATACAGCCGGCCGACGTCACCCGCCTGCAACCTGACCTGATCCTCCTTCATCCCGATTTCTCCGAGCGTTGCATCGTGCAGTCCGATTGGCAGCCTGCCTATACGAGCCGCGCATGGCCACACATGACGCGCAATCTCATTCTGGGTGCGGACCCCGCTCAATATGAACTCTGGGTCTCCTCGTTCGGATCGGAGTTCTATCGACAACGCAGGCAATGGCGGTACGGCGAGGGGGATCGTGAATGCTGGTTTGTCCGCAAAGACTCGCCGATACGCGATGCTATAGAGCATGCCCTTGCCGCGCATCACGGTATCCCGCCCGGGCAGGCAGTGGCTCTTGAACAGGCTCGTACATCCACTACTCCCTAATGGAGTGTGACGCAGCCTCGATGCGCGTCCTAGAATAAAAGACCGGAGATTCCCGACAGACCATGGCGACGATCAAGCAGGACGACCTTATCCAGAGCGTAGCGGACGCTCTGCAGTACATCAGCTTCTACCATCCCGAGGACTACATCACCAACCTCGCCCGCGCCTACGAGATCGAGCAGAGCACGGCGGCCAGGGACGCCATGGCGCAGATCCTCATCAACAGCCGCATGTGCGCCGAGGGCCACCGGCCCATCTGCCAGGACACCGGCATCGTCACGGCCTTCGTCAAGGTGGGTATGGAGGTCCAGTGGGAGCCCTCGTCGAAGGGCCTGCTGACCATGCAGGAGATGGTGGACGAGGGTGTCCGTCGCGCATGGAAGAACGCCGACAACATTCTGCGCGCCAGCGTGCTGCGCGACCCTGCCTTCACCCGCAAGAACACCGGCGACAACACTCCGGCGATGGTCGTGGTGGAGCTGGTACAGGGCGGTGGCGTGGACATCACGGTCGCCTCGAAGGGCGGCGGCTCCGAGGCCAAGAGCAAGTTCGCCATGCTGAATCCCTCGGACTCCATCGTCGAATGGGTGCTCAAGACCGTACCGACGATGGGCGCGGGCTGGTGTCCGCCGGGCATGCTCGGCATCGGCATCGGCGGCACGGCGGAGAAGGCGATGACGCTGGCCAAGGAGTCGCTGATGGACCCCATCGACATGCAGGAGCTGCTCGCGCGCGGACCGCAGAACAAGATCGAGGAGCTGCGCATCGAGCTGTACACCAAGGTCAACCAGCTCGGCATCGGCGCGCAGGGTCTGGGCGGTCTGACGACCGTGCTCGACGTCAAGATCATGGACTTCCCCACGCATGCGGCCAACCTGCCTGTTGCGATGATCCCGAACTGCGCGGCGACGCGGCACCTGCACGTCCATCTGGACGGCTCAGGGCCGGTGATGGCCGATCCGCCGTCGCTCGACAAGTGGCCGAAGCTCTCGATGGACGTCCACTCGGCGCGGCGCGTGAACCTCGACACGGTGACACGCGAGGACATCAGGACATGGAAGCCCGGCGAGGTCGTCCTGCTCTCGGGCAAGCTGCTGACAGGCCGCGACGCCGCGCACAAGCGCATGACCGACATGCTCTCGCGCGGAGAGACGCTGCCGGTGGATTTCACCGGGCGCTTCATCTACTACGTCGGCCCAGTGGACGCGGTGCGCGATGAGGCCGTCGGGCCCGCGGGACCGACCACAGCCACGCGCATGGACAAGTTCACCCGGCAGATGCTGGAGCAGACCGGCCTGCTGGGCATGATCGGCAAGGCCGAGCGCGGGCCGGTGGCGGTCGATGCCATCCGCGAGTTCGAGGCGGTCTATCTCATCGCCATCGGCGGCGCGGCATACCTCGTCTCCAAGGCGATCAAGAGTGCGAAGGTGCTGGCCTTCGCCGACCTGGGCATGGAGGCCATCTACGAGTTCGAGGTGGTCGATATGCCGGTAACGGTCGCCGTCGATGCCACGGGCAGCTCCGTGCACCAGACCGGACCGGCGGAGTGGGCGGCAAAGATCGCGCAGAACAACCTGAGCGGCGTGCCCATCCTTTCGTAAAAACCGCAAAAAAGAGCGTTAAAGAGCCAAGGCGCACCCCAACCGGGTGCGCCTCGGCTCTTTGGAAGCAGACCTGAATCAGGCTACCTTGCCAGTAAACTGTGAGCTGGAATCATCCTCTCGTAAATCGGGCATATCTGTTGCGAGTTGCTGTGGGTAGCGGCGTGCGAGCGCCTCCACAGACTGCAGGAGCGGCACCCAGATAAACAGGGCCGCGAAGAACACTACGAACAGAGCGAGAGCAAGGAACATATCGAACATGGATGTTCTCCGTTTTTCTCGGGCAGATATGCGTATCGCCAGAATCACAAACCGTATCCCGGCACGAAAAAGCAGGGGTATTCGGCCTGAGAGAAGGGGGAACCCTTGGAAGTCAGTACATCATTGTTTGGAAACCGAGCGTCATCTTTCGTACCCGGGTACGTAACGTTACCTTTTCATAAGGCAGGAGGGAAATCCAGTTAAATTTCAGTGACCGGCTACTATCTCCATGCAAAAACGAAGGAATGCCGAGACTCTAAGAAGAGATGCTGGAAGACTGCTCCCGGGTTGTCGGGGCTGCGGGAGTTTCCGGCTTGCGGCGGATCATCACCGAGCTGCGGCTGCGGTTCGAGGCATGGTCGATCTGCTTCCAGAAGGCGACGAAGTAGTCCACCGCCGAGACGATCGAGACGACGATCATCCAGTAGACGGCGGTCATCGCAATCAGCCGCACGCCGACGATGAAGCCGAACCAGTTCCAGTAGTCCCACCGATGCGCCAGGATGCAGGCCACGACCGCGACGATCTGGAGGACCGTCTTGAGCTTGCCGATCTCGCTGGCCGCGATGGTGAACCCCTCCGACGACGCAATGGAGCGCAGCCCGGAGATAAGAAACTCACGCCCGATGACCACGATGGCGATCCACGGCTTCATGATCGTGGGCGTATAGGCGACCAGCAGGATAAATGCCGCCGAAACCATCAGCTTATCTGCCAGAGGATCGAGCAGCATGCCCATGGTCGTAATCTGGCCGCGCTTGCGGGCGAGATACCCATCGAGGCCGTCGGTGATGCTTGCCGCAATAAACAGCAGGCAGGCGATGATCTCCTGCTCCCCGCCGACGAGCCCAACCCGGCCGTGTCCCTGCCAGGGGAACTCGGGCGACAGCATCCAGATAAGCAGCGGGATGCTGGCAATACGGCTCAGCGTGATGGAGTTGGGCAGATTCATCGGTGGCGATCCGTGCGGCGAGGTGCACGGCAGATGCTAGCATTCTGCCACATTGGACGGTCGGGCCGCCAAAAGGATCGGTCTGCGGCAATGACAATCCTATGAAACCAATGGCCGCTTCAGCACCTTGTCAGAGAGAGACTGTCCGGCAAGGTGCTGTATCCGGGGGTGTTGCCGGTTCTACGCGTAGAAGCCGCGCTGCTTCGTTGTGTAGGCAACACGGTCGATGGCCAGCATGTACGCCGCAATGCGGTTGTTGACGCCATGCGCCTCGGCGTAGCGGATCACGTCGTTGAAGCTCTCGATCATGATAGTGTCGAGCCGCTGGTTGACCTCGGCCTCGGTCCAGAAGTAGCCCATGCGGTCCTGCACCCACTCGAAGTAGCTGGTGGTGACGCCGCCCGCGTTGGCGAGGATGTCGGGGATGACGAAGACGCCCTTCTGCGCGAGGATATCGTCGGCCACGATGGTCGTCGGGCCGTTGGCCCCCTCGCAGAGGATGCGGCAGTTGAGCGAGGCGGCATTCAGGCTGGTGATGACATTCTCGGTCGCGGCAGGGACGAGAATCTCACAGGAACGAGTCATCAGCTCCTGTGGATCGGCGGCAGTGGCTCCGGCAAAGCCGTTGATGGTGCCCTTCGCCTGACGATGCTCCAGGAGCCTCTCGATATCAATGCCCGTCTCGTTGTACAGACCGCCATCGTACTCGGCGATGCCGATGATGGTATAGCCCTTCTGGGCCAGCAGCCGGGCGGAGTTCGAACCGACGTTGCCGAAGCCCTGCACGATGACGCGGCAGCCCTTGACCGGCATGTTGAGATACTTGAGCGCCTGATCGCAGACGACCGAGATGCCGCGCCCGGTAGCCTCGCGGCGGCCGCGCGAGCCGCCGATGTTGACCGGTTTGCCGGTGACGACCGCAGTCACGGTCTGTCGCATGTGCATGGAGTAGGTGTCCATGATCCACGCCATCGTCTGCTCGTCGGTGCCCATGTCGGGCGCGGGAACGTCCTTCTCCGGCCCAAGGAACTCGATCAGCTCGGAGGTATAGCGGCGGGTCAGGCGCTCCAGTTCGCCGCGCGACATGTGCTTCGGGTCGCAGATCACGCCGCCCTTCGCGCCTCCGAAGGGGATGTTGACGACCGCGCACTTCCACGTCATCCAGCTTGCGAGGGCACGCACCTCGTCGAGGGAGACATCGGGCGAGTAGCGGATGCCGCCCTTGGCCGGTCCGCGGGCGATGGAGTGCTGCACGCGGTAGCCGGTAAAGACCTCGATGGTGCCGTCGTCCATGCCGACGGGGATGTGCACGATGATCTCGCGCATGGGCTCGCGCAGCACCTTCCAGATGCCCTTATCGAGGTTGAGTTTCTTTGCGGCGAAGTCGAAACGGGCGGCCTGCGCCTCCCAGGGATTGGTTTCCTGCTCAAAGGTGAGCGTTTCGGTCAGGGGGGAGGTAATGGATGCCATGTATTGATCCTTTGCGGGCTGCTGGCAGCAGCCTTCCGACCGAGTGAGGGATGGTGCCACGCATGGGCAGGCCGGGTCATGCCCAAACTTTTAAAGTTTAGTCCCGCTGAACGGGAGGAGCAATTCCCTGCTCCTCAAGAAGAGGATGCCTGAACTCCCTCCGAAGGTCCTGTGAAATGTGCGTGGAAGGCATCCCGAAAGGACACACGGGCAGGCCGTCGCGGTGATAATAGGGGAATGCCGAGATCCTCCGCCGTCAGCCTGCCATCCTCCCGCGACTTCGACAAGCTCAGCCGCATGCACTCGCTGGTGCCGGTGTATCGCACGGTGACGGCAGACCTCGAGACGCCGGTTTCGGCCTTTCTGCGCATCGCCGCCGAGGAGCCGGAGGCGTTTCTGCTGGAGTCGGTCGAGGGCGGCGAGCATGTGGGCCGATATACCTTCATCGGCATCGAGCCGTACCGGCGCATGGTCGCCCGCGGTACGGCCATCACGGTAATCGAGGGCAGGAAGCGGCGCAGCTTCGAGGGCGACATCTTCGCCGAGCTGAAGCAGGCGCTTAGCGGACACACCCCGGCGCGGCTGGCGGCGCTTCCTCCGTTTACAGCAGGCGCGGTGGGCTTCTTTGCCTACGACATCGTGCGCCAGATCGAGAAGCTTCCCTCCACCGCCAAGAATGAGCTGCGCGCCCCCGACGCCTGCCTGATGTTCTTCGACCAGGTGCTGGCCTTCGACCACGTGAAGAAGGAGATTCACCTGATCGTGACCGCCGACCTGCAACGCACGGACCGCAAGGGAGCCTATGCTCGCGCCGTACGGCGTCTGGATCGTCTGGAGCGCAAGCTGGCCGGACCTCTCCCGAAGGCGAAGCGGAAAAAAGAAACCGGCAAGCTGAAACTGAAGGCCCGCACCACGAAACCAGCCTTTCTGAAGGCCGTGGAGCGTGTGAAGGAGTACGTCGCCGCGGGCGATGTCTTCCAGTGTGTGCTCTCGCAACGCTTCGACTGCACGCCGGGCGTGCCCGCCTTCGACGTCTACCGCTCACTGCGCATCGTCAATCCGTCACCGTACATGTACTTCCTGCGCTTCGACCTCGACGGGCGCGAGGGCCACATCGTCGGCTCGTCGCCGGAACTGCTGGTGCGCGTAAACAACCGCACCGTGGAGTATCGCCCCATCGCAGGCACTCGCCCGCGTGGCGCGGACGAGATCGCCGACCGGGCGCTCGAGTCCAGCCTGCGCACCGACGAGAAGGAGGTCGCCGAGCACGTCATGCTGGTCGATCTTGGCCGGAACGATGTGGGCCGCGTCAGCGAGTTCGGCTCCGTCAAGGTGAAGGACCTGATGTTCGTGGAGCGGTATAGCCACGTGATGCACCTCGTCAGCTCGCTCGAGGGAACACTGAAGCCGGAGCTGGACGCCATCGACGCGCTCAAGGCATGCTTCCCCGCAGGCACGCTCTCCGGCGCTCCGAAGATTCGCGCCATGGAGATCATCGAGGAGCTGGAGCCTGCACGCCGCGGCGTCTACGGCGGCAGCATCCTGTACGCGGACTTCAGCGGCAACCTCGACTCCTGCATCGCCATCCGCACGCTGTTCATGGACGGCAAGGAGGGCCACATCCAGGCCGGAGCCGGTCTGGTAGCCGACTCGGTGCCGGAGACGGAGTTCGAGGAGTGCCTGAACAAGGCGCGGGCGGTCGTGCGCGCCATCGAGCGGGCGCGGCAGCAGTAGCCTACGCTGTGGCCTTCACGAATTTCATCGAGGCGGAGTTCATGCAGTAGCGAAGGCCGGTCGGCTGCGGACCGTCGTCAAAGACGTGGCCGAGATGCCCGTCGCATCGGGCGCAGCGCACCTCGGTGCGGTCCATGCCCAGGGAGCCGTCCTCCACGCTAGAAACGTTCTCCCTGGCCAGCGGCTCCCAGAAGCTGGGCCAGCCTGTGCCCGACTCGAACTTGGTCTTCGAGCTGAAGAGCGCCGTATCGCAGCAGATGCAGCGGTAGATACCCTTGCCGTGCTCCTTCCACGTGACGCCGGTAAAGGGCATCTCGGTACCTGCGCGGCGGGTGATGTTGAAGGAGTTCGCGCCAAGCTGCTCGCGCCACTCCGCGTCCGACTTGACCACCTTGTCGACGGTCTGTTTGCCCTGGCTGACTCCGTCATCGCTGAAATTGACGATCGTGACATGACCGGGAGCGCCGTGGGGCTTGTCCTTAGCCTCTACGGTAGCCTCCCTCATGAAGGCGCGGCGAGCCACAAACAGCCCTAAAGCGGCGACCGATCCGCCGAGAAGAACGGCGCGACGGGTCATCCTGTGCGTGTCGGACGTATCTGAGGGCTGATCCTGCGGGAACTCGAACATGGCGACCTCCTGTGCCTGCGGTCTACGGGCGCTTAATTAGGACGCGGCGGCGGGTACAAGGTTACAGCGGTCCCGGCGCGCTGTCGACAGGGACGCTACACTATCCATAGCCATGGTCTTCGTGCTCGACAACTACGACTCCTTCACCTACAACCTCGTACAGTACATGGGCGAGCTGGGCGCGGAGATGACCGTCCGCCGCAACGACGAGCTGACGCCGGAGGAGGTCGAGTCGCTCCACCCGGAGCGCATCCTGATCTCGCCCGGACCCTGCACGCCCCAGGACGCGGGCATCTCGATTGCCCTGATTCAGCACTTCGCAAAGCTCGGCGAGAACGGCGGACCGAAGGTGCCGATCCTGGGAGTTTGTCTGGGGCATCAGGCGCTGGGCGCGGCCTTCGGCGGCAACGTCATCCGCGCGCCGAAGCTGATGCACGGCAAGACCAGCGAGGTGGAGCACGACGGCAAAACGATCTTTGCAGGCATTCCCACCACGATGACCTGCACGCGGTATCACTCGTTGATCGTCGAGGACAAGAACCTGCCGACGGAGCTTGAGGTTTCGGCGCGAACGCTGGACGGCGAGACGATCATGGGGCTGCGGCACCGCTCGCTGCCGATCGAGGGCGTGCAGTTCCACCCCGAGAGCGTGCTGACCACGCACGGCAAGCAGATCATCCAGAACTTCCTGAACCTGAAGGGCTGAGCCGATGAAGACCGCCGCTCTGAGTACGCTTGTGGCGCTGGCAGCACTGCCTCTGTATGCGCAGAATGGCGTCGGCACGGTTTCAGTCGAGGATGCCACTGTCGCCGGGGATCTCTCCGTCACCGGCGGGCGCGCCATTCTGCGAGGTTCGAGCAGCATTACGGCAAAGGACCACACGGCAGAGATCGCCCTCACTCGCGGCGGCACGGTACGCGTCTGCGCGACGAGCCGCCTGCATCTGGCCCAGACGTACCCCGGCAGCATGCAACCGCTGCTGCTGGCGCTCGACAACGGCGCCATCGAGATGCAGGCAAACGCCATGGCAAACGACATCCTGATTACGCCGGACATGCGCTTCAGCGTACAATCAGCCGGTTCGCTCGACCTGCGCGTGCGCGTGACGAAGAACGGCGACACCTGCGTCGAGAACCGCGGCGCGGCCGCTCCGATGCTTGGCATTACCGACCAGTTCGGCGACGCCAGCTACATGCTGCGGCCCGATCAGCATGTGCTCTTCGAGCACGGCAGCCTGAAGGAGGTCGTGGACCACGAAAGCTCTCCCTGCGGCTGCCCCGCGCCGGAGCAGGGCATGTCCCTCGCCGACGCGCTGCTGGCCTCGCACGCCGGAACCTCCACCACACCCACCGCAGCCGAGCAACATCCCTTCCCTGCGGCAGTCAGCCAGGGGCTGGCTCCTGCTCCCCCAGTACCACAGGCCGCGCCGGGAGCACCGCACGCACAGGTCAGCACGACGATGGGCTACTCCAGCGACGGCGACGGCACGATTGCGGGAACCTCTACCAGCGCCGCAGCCTCGCCCGCTGCCGGCACGCCGCTCAACGACTCCGCACCAGCCGCTTCAGCGAAGCAGACCGGGCTCTTTCACAGCATCGGGCATTTCTTCAAACATCTCTTCGGAGGCTGACAGCAAGCGAGTCAGCATTCCATCTGGAATGCGAGGCTGCGCTACAACGGCTTGCCACGGAAGAGGTAGACCAGCTCAATGATCAAAATAACCACCACCGTCAGCTCAAGAAAAAAGGCGCGGCTCTGGTTGAACTGATCGACCATGAACCGATACAGCTCCTCGGCAGTGCGGACCTTCTGTGTGACCAGGTTCTTGTAGTCAGGCACGCCTACCTTCTGCGCCGCCAGCTTGTAGAAGCGCGCGGCGAACATATCCGATAGGAACTTGATCGCGTTATCGGTGTGCTCGGTGAGTTCATCGACATCGAGCAGCACCGTATGCAGGCGGGTCGCCGAGCGGGCCAGCCGCCAGCGGGCAAAGATTCCGGTGCCCTGATCGAGCAACTGATAGACGCTCTCAAGCTCTTCGGTGAGCAGATCGTCATAGTGGCGGAACTCGAGCAACTGTGAGTTTGCATACTCAAGCAGTTGAATCGAGGTTTCTGCCCCGAACGCCGAATCCACGAGGAATGCGGCATCCCATCCGATGACTGCCAGATCGTTCGCATAGTACGAGATGCGCGACTGCAAGACCTCATTGATCTCGGACTCGGCAAGGTTGCCGGTATCTCCACGAACGACCTGTGCAATACGTGCCCCATGTTGCTGGATGAACTCGGGAATAGTGGGGCCGGGACCGCCATCGGGCGCGACCACATCGCGGATATGGAAGATGAGGTAATCCTCGCTGAGCCATTCGTTGTAGGGCTTCACGATCGCTACAGCGGCACGGGCGAGCTTGTCGCGGACGATGCGCGTGGCCTCGGCCGCGAAGTCGATATCCCAGACCCAACGGCTGGCCAGCCCAGTCAGCTTCGACCATCCACCCACGAAAGGCCTCTCGAAGACGATGCTGAGCACACCGTAGTCGTAAAACTTGATCTGGCCTGTGAGGCGCTCACCGCTGGCGAGCACCAGTGGCTCGACCGGCTCGACGACCGGAGGGCGATCATAGTCGATAGCTCCCGTGACCAGAGGCTGCACAGTTGGCTGCGAGTACGGCTGCGGCTGCGGCTTGGGCGCAGTACGCGCACCGAGAATTTCACGCAGACAGTCGAGGCGGATCGTCTCACAGACATCGAACTGAAGAAGGACCAGGACTGAACCGTGCAGCATAAGCTCGGGCTGAGCATCCGCAGGCGAGGGGTGGGCAGCGGACTGATTGCTCTGCTCGGGCATAGGATAGACCGCCTCCGGCGATCTTACTCTCCATCCATCGCGTTTCCTCGCTCCCCGGCTCCACGCTACAATGAAAAGGTTGAGGATTCCTCCGCCGCGCGCGGAGAACGGCCTCTTGCAACAGCCAAACAGATCAGGGGTTTACCTATGTCGATTCCCGCAACGCAGATGCGCCCGGGCATGATTATCAAGTTCAAGGACGATCTTCACCTCGTCTTCTCGGTCGAGCACCGCACTCCCGGCAACCTGCGCGCCTTCATCCAGGCCAAGCTGCGGAACGTCCGCACCGGCTCCATGTTCGTCGAGCGTTTCCGTTCGCCCGACCCCATCGACCGCGTGATCGTCGACGAGGTCAAGATGGAGTACCTCTACAACGACGGCGACGACTACTACTTCATGGACGAGAGCTTCGAGCAGACCATGCTGAAGCGCGAGACGCTGGGCGATGCCGTCGAGTACCTGACGCCGAACCTGCCCATCAACGTCAGCTTCCACGACGGCAAGGCCGTCGGCATCGAGCTGCCCGGCGTCGTCGAGCTGACGGTCGTCGAAACCGAGCCCGGCATCAAGTCGGCGACCGCGTCCTCCGTCACCAAGCCCGCCAAGACCGAAACCGGCCTCGTAGTGCAGGTGCCTCCCTTCATCAACGAGGGTGAGAAGATCCGCGTGGACACGGCCGAAGGCGCATACATGTCCCGCGCATAACCCTCTATGCTCAACCTCTCCGAACCCAATGACTCCGTCGCAGTGTCTCTGCTGCATGAACTCGCCGGAGTCATTGGTGCGTTGGCGTGGCCTGCCATCGCGCTCTTTGTGCTGATCCGCTACCGGGGATGGATTGAGCGGTTCCTGCCGGTGCTGATCGAGAAGTTCCGCAGCGCGGAGAGCTTCGAGGCATGGGGAGTCAAGCTGACAGCCGCAAAGGACCTCGTCGAGGCCGCCGTCAACGAGCCCGCCAACCGGCTGGAGGCGAGCCGCGCGGTTCCCGAGCAGCAGGTGAAGAATGCGGCGACGCTGAACGCGCAGCTTCAGTCCTCCGGAGCCGATCAGAAGATCATCCTCGTCTCCGTGGAAGAGCCGGTCCGCCGGCTCGCCGCCGAATACGAGTCCATTCGCGCCACCATGCCCCACGGGCCGCAGCGCACCGTGGAGATGAACCGCATCATGGGCAGCCTGCGGACGCTCGGCATCGCGGCCAAGCCCATGCTGCCGAAGCTGACCATCTCCTCCAACCCCGGCGAGCGTCTGGCAGCGATCGCCGTCCTGCAGACCGAGCCCGACGCCAGCTATCTTCGCTGGCTCAGCGAGCGTTTTCAGACCGAGCGCCCCTTCATCTTCTTCCATGCCGCGCTCGCTCTGCGCCAGTTCGCGCTGACGCGCACCTACCCGGACCCGCAGGCCATGCAGACGATTCTGGAGGACGCTCTGGCAAGGATCGAAGGCTATACGGGCGGTGACCCGGACAGCAACACCCTCGAGGTGCTGCACGACGCGCTGCGGATCATGCAGCAGAATGCCTCCCAGACAGGCAACTACCCTACCGGATAGAACACGGCCCAGCCTTGCTTCCCATCAGCGACTCTGCGAGACTAAACACGCTCATGGTCATCCATCTGCTCGTTCAAGGCCGCGTGCAAGGGGTCGGATTCCGCTGGTTCGTGCAGCGGGAGGCCGCCGAGCTTGGCCTGCGCGGATGGGTGCGCAATACAGCCGATGGTCACGTGGAGATCGTCGCGGAGGGCGGCTCCGAGCCGCTCGAAGAGCTGCGCGCCGCCGCCCGGCGCGGCTCACGCGGCAGCCGCGTCGACCGGATTCTGGAGCATGAGCTGGATGAGAGTGAGGGCGCCAAGCTGGGCCCATTTGTAATCGAAGGAGCCTGGTAGATGAGCCTGCCCAATTGCGAGGAGCTGAAGAGCCTCGTTCGTACCGTACCTAACTTCCCTAAAGAGGGCATCCTCTTTTACGACATCACGACGCTGCTGAAGGACAAGGCAGGGTTTGCCCAGATGATCGACGCCTTCGCCGGTTATTACATCGACAAGGAGGTCGACCTGGTGCTCGGCATCGAGGCTCGCGGCTTCATCTTCGGCCCGGCGCTGGCCTACCGGCTGAACGCAGGCTTCGTGCCCGTGCGTAAGCCGAAGAAGCTGCCGTGGAAGACGGCGCGCGTGACCTACGACCTCGAGTACGGCACCGATTCGCTGGAGATTCACCTTGACGCGATCCAGCCCGGACAGCGGGTGGTCATCGTTGACGACCTGCTCGCCACCGGCGGCACCATGCAGGCGACCGTGCAGCTCGTGCGTCAGCTCGGCGGGCAGATCGCGGGTCTGGCCTTCGCGGTGGAGCTGGACTTCCTGAACGGACGCGAGAAGTTCCCCGAGTACGACGTCCTGAGCCTCCTGCACTACAGCGAGTAAATAACCCGGCCCTAAACACCGAACCCCGTCTCTGCGGTATGCAGGGACGGGGTTCAGTGCGTAGCCCAGACCTTCAGGCCGGGCCGTTGGCGGTGTTTACCGCTGGTAGGGGTTCAACACGTTGACCGTGAGCATGACCGGCATGTTCACCGGCATGTTGCTGACCGTCGCCGGCTGGAAGCGGTACTGGCTGACGGACGCGAGGATGTTCTTGTCCAGGTCCGAACCGGCGGACTGGGCGATCTTGAGATCGGTGGGCTTGCCGTCCTTATCGACGATCATCGAAACCACAGCCGAGCGGGAACGGCCAGCGGTCATCCAGCGGACGGTGATCTCAGTGGGAACGTCCACAACGCTGATGAGCTTGGGAGCGATGATGCCGGTGGAGATACGGGGAGCGGCCACCGTGGTGCGGTCGGCGGGGACCGCGGGGGCGACCAACTTCGACTCAAGCAGCGACGCGGCAGCGCCGGTCTGCGGCTGGGCAGGCTGAATTGCCTGTGCGTGGAGCAGAGCAGGAGCGAAAGCGAGGGCGAGCATAAAGGTTGAACGCATAGTGTTAGTCTCCAGTTGTAAGGTGTGTCCATCACCACCATAAACAATCGAGTAAATGATTGTCAACTATTTTTTCTTAAAAAATTTAAGCCATTTAGAATGAGTGCATATTTTCCCGGAATGGCACTCCAAAACGCAGTTTCCCGCGAAGATCAAAAATTTAAGCCGATTATCGAAGCGTGAGCCATCGGCCTCGGAACGGGCGTTCATCTCGCCGGAAGACGCACCGGCTACACTGGGGGAACACCTCATTCCCAACGTGTTAAGGAGCTTCTTCGAGAGATGAAATCGTACGGATACGCAGCCCACACCAAGACCTCGCCGCTGGTCCCCTTCTCCTTCGAGCGCCGCGAGCCCGGCCCCGAGGACATCGTCATCGCCATCCGCTACAGCGGCATCTGCCACTCGGACATCCACCAGGCGCGCGACGAGTGGGGCGGATCGATCTACCCGATGGTTCCCGGCCACGAGATCGTGGGCGAGGTCACGGCGGTCGGCTCGGCGGTCACGAAGTTCAAAGCGGGCGACCTGGCCGGTGTCGGCGTCATGGTCGATAGCTGCCGCCAGTGCGAGAACTGCAAGGCAGGCATGGAGAACTACTGCGTCAAGGGCATGGTGGGCACCTACAACGCGCGGGACTACGAGGGCAAGCCGACCTATGGAGGCTATGCGGACAACATCGTGCTGCCGGAGCAGTACGCGCTCCTGATCTCGCCGAAGCTGGACCTGAAGGCGACCGCTCCCCTGCTCTGCGCGGGCATTACGACCTATTCGCCGCTGCGGCACTGGAACGTCGGCCCCGGCAAGAAGGTCGGCGTGATCGGCCTCGGCGGACTGGGGCACATGGGGCTGAAGTTCGCGCACTCCTTCGGCGCGGAGGTGGTGCAGTTCACGACCTCCGAGAGCAAGATCGCCGATGCGAAGCGGCTGGGCGCGCACGAGGTCGTCGTGACGAAGGACCCGGAGCAGGTGGCAAAACACGCCGCGAGCTTCGACTTCATCCTCGACTGCGTCTCGGCCCCGCACGACCTGAACCTCTACATGAGCCTGCTGCGGCTGAACGGCACGCTCTGCCTGGTGGGTCTGCCGGAGGCTCCGCCGAGCATCGCTCCGTTCTCGGTCATCGTGAACCGGCGCTCCTTCTCAGGCTCCATGGTGGGCGGCATCCAGGAGACGCAGGAGATGCTGGACTACTGCGCGGAGAAGAACATCGTCTCCGACGTGGAGATGATCAACATCGACACGGTCAACGAGGCCTACGAGCGCGTGCTCAGGAGCGATGTGAAGTATCGCTTCGTCATCGACATGGCGAGCCTGAAGCAGAGCTAGCGCAAAAGCACAGAGGCCGCCTCCGAATCCTCGGAGGCGGCCCGAATTACTTGCGGCGAAATGTCGCTAAAGAACCGTATGCGTCGGCGGAATCTCGACCGGCCCCTGATTATCCGCGGGCAGGCGGCCAAGCTGAAGCTCAGGCTCGACGTTCTCGTTAATGACCGGCAGGCTGGGCAGCTTGAGCGTGCTTCCGGCCTCGCGCACGATCGCCTCGGCGTTCTCAAGCACCTCATCGACGGTCATGGTGTACATCTCGCGGCCATTGTCGTAGCCGGACTCGATGGCCGTCTTCAGATACCGTCCGGCGATCTGCGCGGCCAGGTAGTCTGTGATGACCTTGCCGTTGCGGCGCTTCTGCTCGACCCAGGCATCGTTCGGCATGGCGATCCAGACCTTGTTGCCGTTGACGGAGAACCGGATGTCGGTAGCGTCGGCGTGGCGGGTGGCAATGGCGACGACCGTGCCCTTCCACAGCACGCGGAGGGTTTCGCCGGTCCAGCGATCCGTAACCTTGAAGTCTTCGTACATGCTGTTAGCGTATCGGATACCGTACCGGGCAGCAAGGTTACGCTCCGATCCGCGCTAAACTCCCAACTCGGCGCGGATAGCCTCAGCAATCGCATCCGCATGGTGCCGCATCCGCTCCTCGGACTCGGCTTCAATCATCACCCTTGCCAGCGCCTCGGTACCCGAGTAGCGGATGACGACGCGGCCCGAGTCGGCCAACTCCTCCTCAGCCGATGCAATGGCCGAAACCACCGTGGGAATGCTGTCGAGCGGGCGCTTCTCGCGTACCTTGACGTTGACGATGACCTGCGGAAAGGTCTTCAGGTCCGCCGTCAGCTCGGCCAGCGACTTGCCCGAGCGGTGAATAATATCGAGCACCAGCAGCGCGGTCAGCAGGCCATCGCCGGTGGTGGAGCGGCCATGGAAGATGATGTGGCCGGACTGTTCGCCGCCGAGCGCGGCCCCGGTGGCAAGCATCTGCTCGAGCACGTACTTGTCGCCCACCGCAGCGCGCAGCATGCGGATGCCGCTGCGCTTAAGCGCGGCCTCGAGGCCCATGTTGGACATCGTGGTGGCGACGACCGTGTCCTTGTGCAGCAGCCCGCGGGCCTGTAGATCGCGTGCGGCCAGCAGCAGCACAGCATCTCCGTTGACGACGCGGCCATAGCTGTCCGCGAAGAGGGCGCGGTCGGCGTCTCCGTCGAAGGTAATGCCGAGATCGACCTGCTGCGTGACGACCTCGGCGGCAACGACCTGCGGATACAGCGCACCGCAATGCTCATTGATGTTGCGTCCATCGGGGCTGAAGTGCGTGATGTGGACCTCGCCGCCGAGGTCCGCAAAGAGCTGTGGAGCTACAGCCGAGGCTGCACCATTCGCGCAGTCGAGCACGATGCGCTTGTTGTCGAGCGAGAGGCCGGGCACGGAAGCGAGCAGGAAGCGCACATACTCGGCGCGGTCGGCCTCGTTGACGGCGGGAGCAACGCTGGCCTCGGTAAGCCCGCCGCCATTAGCGAGCTGACGGAAGATCTCCTCCTCGATGGCCAACTCGGTCGCGTCGGGCAGCTTGTAGCCGTCGGAGCCGAAGAGCTTGATGCCGTTGTCCTCCCACGGATTATGCGAGGCCGAGATGACCACTCCGGCGCTGAAGGCGTGCTTCGCCGTGAGATAGGCAACGGCGGGCGTGGTAATGACTCCGGCGCTCTCGACAGCGGCCCCGCCAGTAGTAAGCCCGGCGGTCAACTGCGCGGCGATGGATTCGCTCGACTCGCGCGTATCCTGCCCGAGCAGGATGCGCGGCTGCGCGCCTGTCTCGGCGGCCAGACGATGAGCTAATGCCAGCCCGACGGCGTAGACGGTGGCGGGATCGAGCGGGTACTCGCCTGCGACGGCGCGGATGCCGTCGGTTCCAAAGAGCTTCTTCATTCCGTGGTTTCCTTTACTGTTGCCGTGAGCGCACCGGCGGCAAACCGGGCGCGAATCTGTTCGCCGGGCTGCGTCTGCCGGGCGTCGCGCAGCAGCGAGCCGTCCGCCGCATAGACGAGCGCATATCCTCGGCTGAGCACCGCGAGCGGAGAGAGCGCATGCAGGCGCGCCGTAGCCTGTTCGACGCGGGAGCTGCGCTGCGCCGTGAGCGAGCGGCGCAGGCGCTCGAGGTGCTGGGCGCACTGCTGCAGGCGTCCGCGGGAGAGCGCAAGACGATGGGTCGGGTCCTGCCTCCGCAGCCGCGCCGTGGCCTCTTGCAGACGCTGCGCGGGCATACGCAGGCGCCGCTCCGTGGCTGTCTCGAGCCGAAAGCGCAGCTCATCGATGCGCTGCTCGCGGCGGCTGACCTCGTCGCGCAGGCGGTTGAGCACGGCTCCCGCAGAGAGCTGCGCGTAACGCTGCCGCGCCATGACCATGTGGTAGCGAATCGCCCGATGCAGCCGCTGCGCGAGCGCATCGACGCGCTCCTCGATGCGATGCTGCGCGGCGGTAACAAGCTCGGCGGCAGCCGAGGGCGTAGGCGCGCGCAGGTCGGCGACAAAGTCCGCGATAGTGAAGTCTGTCTCGTGCCCGATGGCCGAGACGATGGGCAGCGCGGACTCGGCGATCACGCGGGCAAGCGCCTCATCGTTGAAGCCCGCAAGGTCTTCGAGCGAGCCTCCGCCGCGAGCGAGGATGATGACGTCTACCATCTCCGGGTGCTGGTTGAACCAGCGAATACCCGCAGCGACCTCCGAGGCGCAGCGCGAGCCCTGCATCGCAGCCGGATAGAGCAGAAGGTTCAGCCGCGCATGACGGCGGCGAGCCACCTGCACGATGTCGCGGATGACCGCGCCCGTCGGCGAGCTGACGACGCCGATGCAGCGGGGAAACGCAGGCAAAGGCCGCTTGCGCTCCGCATCGAAGAGCCCCTCGGCGAGCAGCCGGGCCTTGAGCCGCTGGAACGCCGCCTCGAGCGCGCCCGCACCGCGCAGCTCTACCGTCTCGGCAATGAGCTGAAGCTGTCCACGCGGCTCGTAGATCGAGATGCGTCCCCGCACCTCGACAGCATCGCCGTCCTTGAGCCTGATCCCGAGAAGCTGTGCCTGACGGCGGAAGAGCACCACCGGAAGCTGCGCCTCGCCGTCCTTGAGTGTGAAGTAGATGTGTCCCGAGGGCGCGGGACGGCAGTTGGAGATCTCCCCCTCGACCCAGACCGACGCGTGCTGGCGCTCGACCTGCTGGCGAATCTGGCCGACCAGATCGCGGACGGTCAGAAGCTGAACCGCAGGCTCCTCGATGACCTCTTCGACAATCTCGACGATCTCTTCGACAGCGGGAGCAGAAGGCGGAGGAGGCTCAGGCGGAAGATTCGCAAAGAGATCAGACTGCATAGGCTGTTCGCTATACGCCCGCCTCGCCCCTGCCCGTTTGCCCCGCAGCATTACGCTGGCAAAGGTTCCCGGAGTCTTGTCGCCATCCGCCATACCGGTTGAGTCTATCGCAGCGGAGCGCCCTAGTGGCGCAGTCGGCCAGCCAGCCACAGTACCAGAGAGAGTAAAAGGCTGACCAAAAGGCTGGTCATCAGCGGAAACGAGACAACCCATCCGCGGCCGCGCCAGGTGAAATCGCCTGGCAGGCGGCCCAGCGGCAGGTTCAGCCTGCCAGCCAGCAGAACCGCTCCACCTGCCACGATGAGCAGAACACCCACCGCAATCAGTCCTCTGCCGAGAACGTTCATGGAAGCATTATGCGCTTGCGAGCAGGGCTCCAGCCTCGCGTAGCAGGTCGTCGGGCTGGCAGGGTTTAGTCAGGATACCCGCAGGCCGGGCGAGGCGCATCGCCTGCTCACGAACGCGCCCGAGATTGGCATAGTTGCCGGTGAGCACCAGCAGGCGGCACTCTGGCAGCAGGCGGCTGACCTCCTGCAGCAACTCAAGACCATCGCGTCCCGGCATGCTGATGTCGCAGAGCACAAGCTCCGGCACAAAGTCCTTCACGCAGCGCAGCGCCTCGTCGACATCGTAACGCGCACGCACATCGAAGCCGTGCTTACTGAAGATCATCCGAAGCGTGTCGGCAACAATCCGTTCATCGTCCACTACCAGAATGCGCTGCATAGGTACTCCCGTTTCATCCTTCAATCGTTGTGGAAAGAACGGCAGATCGTGCGCACGCACAAAGTAGGACAGAGACTACAGGCTCGATTTTAAAGGCTGCGGCGCCAGTCGGAAAGCCGCAATCCTTACACGAGCAACAATTTCAGAACCACTTTGGTACCGTCTTTCCAGAGAGACGATGCGGACCTGCATCCGTCACCGAGACGCAGAGCGTAGCTCAAATCGCCAAAAACTGCTCAGTTTTTTTTGATAAGGTAGACCGGCAGAGATTCGATCCAGCTCGAGGATACCGTGCACACGCTTGCCCTGATCGCCGGAGTTCTATTCTGCCTCTTCGTCATTCTGGACGCCTTCCAGACGATCATTCTGCCGCGCCGCCCGACCGGCCGCCTGCGGCTGACGTGGATCTTCTACATCGTCACCTGGACGCCCTGGGCCGCTATCACGCGGCGCATCCGCAACGAGAAGCAGCGCGACCAGATCTACAGCATCTACGGCCCGTTTTCGCTCCTGTTGCTGCTGGGGGTGTGGGCTGTGCTGCTCATCACCGGCTTCGCGCTGATCTACCTCTCGCTCGGCAGTCCCTTTCACGACACCATCCTCGTGCATCTCGCGGGCCATCCGATCAACTTCGTGACCGATCTGTACGTCAGCGGAACCACCCTGTTCACGCTCGGGCTGGGCGATGTAGTCCCGCTCGCTCCGCTGGCGCGCATCATCTTCATCTGCGAGTCCGGCGTAGGACTGGGCTTCGTGGCGATGGTCGTCGGCTATCTGCCCGTGCTGTATGGAGCCTTCTCGAAGCGCGAGGTAGCGGTGGCCCTGCTCGACGCCCGCGCAGGCTCTCCCCCGACGGCCACCGAGTTGCTTACGCGCCACGGCTTCGAGGGCGGCGAGACAGATCTGATCGCCCTGCTGGCCGAGTGGGAGCGCTGGTCCGCCGAGCTGCTGGAAACGCACGTCTCCTACCCTCTGCTCTGCTACTACCGCTCGCAGCACGACAACCAGAGCTGGCTCTCCGCGCTGGTCGCCATCACCGACGCCTGCGCCCTGCTGATCGCCTCGCAGCTTCCGCGGCCCGTGCGCGGCGTGCCTCCGGGTCGGCAGGCGCAGCTTACCTTTGCCATCTCGCGGCATGCTCTGGTCGACCTCTGCCACGTCTTTCAACTGGACAAGCGCGTGAAGTCACTGGCGCAGTCCTCTAACTCCGACTCCAATGACCGACTGCCTCCGGAGCAGTTTCAGCGCGTGTGCAGCCTGTTGCAGCCGACCTCGGTGGAGATGTGCTCCGACGCCAGCTCCGCCGAGCGGCTCACCAAACTGCGCGCCATGTACGAGTCCCACGCCAAGGCGTTGGCCGAGTACCTGGCACTGTCGCTGCCGCTGTGGGCGCCGAAGCCGCAGGCGAAGAAGGACGCATGGAAACAGGTTTCCGAGCTGCGGGCTATCCCGGAGCCGCTCTTCGGCACAGCCGAGCTGCACATCAGCGAACGCTCGACGGCGATCCACCTGCACGATCAGGAATATCGCTAGAACCGGGGCTTAAAGCGATCGGCCCGGACAGACGTCCGGGCCGAAGAAGATTTGCGTTTCGTTCGCTTACTGCGCGGTCGGAGCGGCCATCTGCGCCGCGGCTGCCTGCGGGTTCAGCTTCTGCGCGGCAATCGTACCGGCAGCGCCCTTGGCATCCTTGTCCTTGAGCTGCGCGTAGATCTTCTTCGCGTCGGCGTCCTTGCCCTCACTCGCGTACAGAGCCGCAAGCTGTAACTTGGCAAGACCGGCCGGAACCGTCGCAGTGGGCTTGGCATCCAGCTCGTTGTAGAGCGTAACGGCCTGCGCATCGCGGTTGGTCTGGTGGTACAGCGAAGCCAGCGAGAGCTTGGCCAGCGCGGCCAGATCGCCGTTCCATCCATCGGCAACCTGCTTCAACTGCTGCTCGGCCTGCGTGGGCTGCTCCGCCTCAAGATAGGTAAGCCCGGCAAAGTAGCGGCAGACCTTGCCCGCCGGAACCATGCTGTAGGTATCCGCACAACTCTGGAAGGCCGCGCTGGAGGCCTTGGCGCGCTCCACGACCGAGGAAAAGGTCTTGACGCCCGCAGGCACCTGGGCGCCTGGCGTTGCCACCGCCGTCTGGTAGACCTGCATCGCCGAGCCATAGGCGATCGACGCAGCATCGGACCGCTTGTTGTAGATCACCGAGCCGGCCACGATGGCAACGATGATCACAAAGAGGATGCCGGTGGTGAGGACGACCGACTGGCGGTTGGACTTGGCCCACTCGATGCCATGCTCGGTGGTGGCGACAAACTGGTCGTTCTGCTTGAGGGCGGCTTTGGTCTGCTGATCCACGATGTCTTCGGTCTTCCTTCTGCGTTTGCCTGGCCCGCGCGGAGTACGGCGGGCTGGGCGGCGGGTGAGGCCGCATAAAGGATTAGTCTACCAGCACCGGCGCCGGACGGAGGCAAAGCCTGGCAATCCTTGCGAAGAAACAGAATCGCCGCCCGGGAGAGCCAGCGTCTTTAGGGGGGGAAAGGCCCTGTTTGGGGAGGAAAAACAGAGAACAGAGCTGGGAGAGTGGGAATCCTTGTCCGCCGCGATCCAGTACCATCCGCCACGGCATGACGAGGTTCAGTATAGGGTGCGCAGGCGGGAGAAATCCGCAGGCCGCAGCAGATTTCTCACCACCAGTAACCGCCTCCTCTTACTTAATGGTTAATGCCATCGCTCATCTACTTGATATCGCGCCAGTTGGCCCCGGCGCCGATCTCGGCCACGATGGGGATGGAAAACTCCGCCACGTGCTCCATCTCCTGCCGAACGAGCTCTCCCATCTCCGCAACCTCCTCGGGGACGACGTCGAAGAGCAGCTCATCGTGCACCTGGAGTGTCATGCGTGAGTGCAGACCGCGCCGGACGATCACGGCATCGAGCCGGATCATCGCCAGCTTGATGAGGTCCGCCGCCGTGCCCTGCAGCGGCGTGTTGATGGCCGTGCGCTCGGCAAAGCCGCGCATGTTGGGGTTGCGCGATTGAATATCGGGAATAGGCCGGATGCGGCCGAAGTACGTGCGCACAGCCTGCTCCCGGCGTACCGTCTCGAGCGTGCGATCGATGAAGGAGCGCACGCCCTTGTACCGCTCGAAGTAGGTTTCGATGTAGGCCTTCGCCTCGCTCTGCGGGATGCCAAGCTGCGCGGCCAGCCCGAAGGGGCTGATGCCATAGACGATACCGAAGTTTACGGCCTTGGCGCGGTTGCGAATCTCCTTGGACATCGTCTCCGGATCGACGCCGAAGACCTCTGCCGCGGTCAGCGTGTGGATGTCCTTGCCCGTGCGGTAGGCGTCAAGCAGCAGCGGGTCTTCGGAGAAGTGCGCCATCAGCCGCAGCTCGACCTGCGAGTAGTCCGCCGACATGAGCACATTGCCCGGCGCGGCGATAAACGCGGCGCGAATCTCGCGTCCCAGCTCCGTGCGGACAGGAATGTTCTGCAGGTTGGGATTCGTGCTCGAAAGCCGCCCTGTCGCTGTGCCCACCTGGTTGAAAGTGGTGTGGATGCGGCCCTCCGCATCGGCAAGCTGCGGCAGCGCGTCGAGGTACGTGGACTTGAGCTTCTGCAACTGCCGATGCTCGATCACACGCGCCGCGATAGGATGCGTCAGCGCAAGCTCCTCGAGCACATCCTGCGCCGTGGAGACGACCTTCCCCTTGCCATACTTCATCGGTTTGGGCAGGTCCATTTTGTTGAAGAGCACATCGCCAAGCTGTTTGGGCGAGTTGAGGTTGAAATGATGGCCCGACTCCGCATAGATACGCTCAGCAAGATCGTCGATCTCGACGGCAAGCCGCGAGGACATGGAGCGCAGAAACTCCGGATCGATGCGCACGCCGGTCTGCTCCATGCCAAGCAGCACAGGCACGAGAGGAAGGTCGATCGTGCGATAGACATCCCGCAGCGGCGACTCCGAAGAAGCTTTGCTCGTAACCGGCGCGTTGAAGAGCATCTCGGTGGTCGCCGCTCCGCCAAGCGCAGGGTCGTCCTCGGGGATGTGGTGCTCGAAAGAGCCAGCCTCGGCGATCTGCGCACCCAGCGCAGCCGCAAGACGAACGACAGCCGCAGCCGCCTCGGGCAGACGCTTCGGGTCAGCAGGATTCTCCTTCGTCGGCTGATGCACGAGAGCGCGGCTGGTAGCACGAGCAGCGATGTCGGGCAGTGTGTGCGAGCCATGCGTGGGGTTCACGAGATAGCTCAGCAGCATCACGTCATCGCGCACGCCGGCCAGCATCACGTTGTGCGGAGCGAGCGCACGCAGAGCCGCCTTGAGATCGTGCAAATCCTTCGGCAGCGATGGATCGCTCAGCGCCTCACGCACGCCGGGATGATCGAGGCTGACCTCGATCGCGGCATGATCCGTAACGGCAAGGCCAAGCATGCAGGCAGCATCAGCGACAGGCGCACCGGCCAGAGGAATCGTCGGCTCCGGCGGCGCGCCGAAGAGATTCATCGTCTCCGCAGGAGGAGGCTCGACTTCGGCGTCCGGCTCAACAGCAATCTCCTCTGCAACAGCGCGGGCATCCTCGGCAAGCGCAATTGCCAGCCCATACGGCTGCTGCGTCGCGGGATTGATGGCACGAGCCTGCGCAAGAAGCTCGGCGATCTCCGCAGCCGTAGGCTTGAGGTTGTAAGCAATCACCGTATTATCCGGAGCTGGAGCAAGCTCCTTGAGCAGCGTCGTGAACTCCAGCTCGCTGAAGAGCTCGCGGCAGGCTGCGACATCCGGCGGCTGCGTGCGCATGGCCTCAAGCGAGTACTCGATAGGCACGCCGGTATGGATCGTGACCAGCTCCTTCGAGAGCAGAATATTCTCCCGGTTATTTTGTAACGACTCCCGATACGTTTTCTTCTTCACCTCATCGGCACGGTCAAGCGCAGCCTCCACCGAGCCGAATTGCTTAATCAGCTCGACGGATCCCTTATCGCCAATGCCCGGCGCGCCGGGGATGTTGTCGATGCTGTCCCCGCGTAGCGCCATCACGTCGATCACCTGCTCCGGCGGCACGCCCAGCGTAGTCTCCACACCGGCCGGGTCGAGGATGAGATTCTCCTTCGTCGGGTTGAGGATGCTGACGTTCTCGTTGACGAGCTGCATCATGTCCTTATCGGACGAGACGACATACACCTTGTGCCCAAGCTCAGCGAGACGGCAGCTCAACGTGCCGATGACGTCATCGGCCTCGAAGCCCTCGTAGTAAAGAATCGGAATGCGGAAAGCCTCGAGCGCACGGCGAATATACGGCTGCTGCTGGATGAGGTCGGGCGGCGTCTCGGCGCGGTTGGCCTTGTAGCCGCCGTACTCGACCGTCTCAAAGGTCTGCGTCTTGATGTTGAACTTCTGCACATCCTTCAACTGCGTCGCCAGCTCGTTGCGATGCACCGGCGCACCCACGTCGTAGACCGCAGCGAGATACACAGGCTGGAAGTCCTTGCGCAGCTTGTTAATCATGTTGACGAACACGTAGGTCGCCGCCGTGGGGATGCCGGTGCGCGTGGACATGGGCCGCTGGCGCTGCATCGCGTGATAGGCGCGGAAGATGAAGGCCATCGAGTCGAGCAGGTAGACGGGCGGCTTGGCGGGGGTGTTCGAATCGGCCATAACTGTTTTGATGGTAGCGCGGCTAGAGGAGCAGCATGCAATCGCCGTAGCTGAAGAAGCGGTAGCGCTCGCGGACGGCGTGGGCGTAGGCAGCCAGCACCACCTCCCCGCCCGCAAAGGCCGAAACCAGCATTAGCAGCGTCGATTGCGGCAGATGGAAGTTCGTCAGCAGCCCACTGACGATGCGGAAGTTATGGCCGGGGGAGATAAAGATGCTCGTCTCGCCGGAGTGCGGCTCAAGCTGCTCTGGATAGAGCGTCGCGCAATGTTCCAGCGTGCGCGTAGTGGTTGTGCCGACGGCAATAATGCGCCGCCCCTCGGCCCGAGCCGCGTTGATCGCCTCGGCTGTCGAGGCAGACAGCGTGTAGTGCTCCGCATGAAGATGGATGTCCTCCACCCGTTCAGCGCGTACAGGCTGAAAGGTGCCAAGGCCAACATGCAGCGTAACCGTCTCCGCCTGCACACCCAGCGCACGCAGACGGCCAAGCATCTCCGGCGTAAAGTGCAGGCCCGCCGTGGGCGCGGCAGCCGAGCCGGGCCGGTGCGCGAAGACGGTCTGGTAGCGGTCGCGGTCCTCGAGCGAGTCGCCCCGATGAATATACGGCGGCAGCGGCATGTGGCCGATGCGATCGAGGATCGCAAGAAACTCCGGCGTCGGCTCAAAGCGCAGTGTGCGCTCGCCAAACTCACCCGCAGCGATGACCTCGGCCCGCAGCAGTGGCTCACTCGAATCTTCAGCCGCAAAGAGAAGCATCTCGCCCGGCTGCACTTTGCGGCCGGGGCGCACCAGCGCCGTCCACGTCTCGGGCGCAAGCTGCTGCGTCAGCAGAACCTCGATGCGCCCCGAAGGCTCGGGCGAGTTGTGCTGCGTGCGCAGACCAGCCCGCGTGGCAAAGAGGCGCGCAGGAATGACGCGGCTGTCATTGAGAATAAGCAGATCACCCGCACGCAGATGATCGGGCAGATGGTCAAAAAGGTCATCACGATACACGCCGGTCGCACGGTCGAGAACGAGCATGCGGCTCGATCCACGCTGCGCGGGTGGCGACTGGGCGATCAGCTCGGCAGGCAGATCGAAATGGAAGTCGGAGACGAGCACACCTTCGATTCTAGCGGGCCATCTCGACGGCGCGGTCGAGCGCGCCCTGCACGGTCGCCTCGCTCACCTGATCGGCCGGAACATGCGGCGGCCATGTGATGATGACCTTCGAGAACGGTTTGGGAATCAAAAAGCGATCCCACGTCTTCAGCTCCCACGCCTTGAGCGGCAGCACATAAAAGACGCCGACCCACGCACCGACAAGCTGCGCCAACTGCGCCGTACCCGGCTTGGCTACGAAGACCGGCCCTTTCGGCCCATCGGCAGTAATGGCGCAGCGTTGGCCTTGGCGGTAGGCGCGTTCCATCTGCCGCAGCGCCGTGCTTCCGCCGCGATTGCTGGAGCCGCGAATCGCCTTGAAGCCCAGCAGCTCCACGGTACGCGCAATCAGTTCGCCGTCGAAGCTGCGGCTGATGAGAATCGCAATGTTCATGTCGCGGAAGCGATGCGCGCAGGCCAGCAGCGAGCGGTGCCAGAAGGCAAAAACGATCGGGCCGGGATATTCATAACCGGGCGTAACCCCAGGCTCGGCGCGGTCCTCATAGCGCAGCGTCAGGCCCACCATGCGCACCAGCAGCGCGGTGAGGCGCGGAACGACAGCCAGCGTAATCCGTTGCGAGAGCGTGTAGGACACGGCTTTGAGTGTAGTGCCTAGCTGTACCGCAGCCAGCGCAGAATCTCCGGCAGGCTTGGCTTCTTGCCATACATGAGGATGCCGACGCGGTAGATGCGGCTGGCGATCCACAGGATCGCGTAGATCGTCACCAGCATCAGCAGGATGGAACCGCCGACCTGCAGCACCGACGGATGCCCGATCGAGATGCGCATATACATCAGCAGCGGCGTGCAGAAGGGAATGAACGAGAGCACCGTCGAGATAGTGCTGTCCGGGCTGGGAATGACCACCGAGAGCGCAAACATGCAGCAGGCCAGCGGCATTACCAGGAACATATTGAGCTGCTGCAACTCCTGCTCGGAGTTCGTCATCGCACCCAGCGCCGCAGCGATGGAGGAGTAGAGCAAATAGCCAAGAATAAAGAAGAGGAGGAAGAAGAGAATCTGCACGCTGGTCAGCGGAATGTGAACGCTCGAGCCCGTAATCTGCGCAATGAGCGGCGTATGCGTCAGCAGCAGCGCAATCACCAGCCAGATCGCCACCTGCGTAAGCCCGACCGAGCCGACGCCGATGACCTTGCCCGCCATCATCTCCTCCGGGCGGATGGTCGCCAGCATGACCTCGAAGATGCGCGAGGTCTTCTCCTCAATGATGGAGCGCGCCACGTTCATGCCGTAGTACATGATGACGAAGTACATAAGGAAGAAGAGCGCATAGACGCTGTAGAAGGCGCTCTCCGAGTCGCTCATGCCGGTCTTCGAGGTATCCAGCTCAATCGGCTGCGTCAGCGAGTCCACATCGGCGGACCCCAGCCCGCGATGCGCCAGCGATTCGCGTGTCAGCACGGTGCGCAGGGCCGCGCTGAGGGTGCCGCGCAGCTTGATGTCCGCATGCGACTTCGGTGTCCACGAGAAGGTGGGATGCTCCTGATTGCCCGCATTCGCAGTGATCCAGAGGTAGCCGTCGAGACTCTTGTCCTCCAGCTCGCCATCGAGGATCTGCCGAGTATCCGAGCCCGGCGGCGAGATGATATCGACAGCCATATTGCCGTGCTGGCTGTGGAGAAGCTCCTTCTGCAGATCGGTAGCAAGCTGCTCATCGGTCGAGACAACTACGATGTGCGAGCCGGACGAAGAGTCCTTCGTCAGAAACGCCGCGCCAAAGAGGCCACCGCCCATCAGCAGTGGAATAAGCACCGTCATCACAAGGAAGCTCTTGGTGCGGATGCGCTCAAGATATTCGCGTTTGGCGATGAGCCATACATTAAACATGGGCGACCTCCTCGACCTCGAGCGCGGCGCGATCCTCGCCGACCTTCTCGATGAAGATTTCTTCGAGCGTAGGCTCCGTGACCTCGAAGCGCGTGATGCGCGTACCGTGCGCGATGGCCGCAGCCAGCAGAGGCTGCGCGTCCGGCTCAACGCCGGGCGTAGAACGCAGCTTGATCTCGGCGCGGCCGCTGTAGTCCTTGTACTCCTCAATGGAGGGATGCTGCAGGAAGCTCGAGTCGCCGGTGAAGTTGATCTGCACGCGGTTACGTGGATACGCTGCCTTGATCTCGCTCATGGAGCCGGAGAGCACCAGCCGCGAGCGGTGGATGAGCGCGATGGCGTCGCACATCTTCTCCACCTGGTCCATGCGGTGCGTGCTGAAGAGGATCGTTCTGCCCTGCCGGCGCAGGTCGATCAATGTGTCAATAAGCAGTTGCGCATTGACCGGGTCGAGGCCGCTGAAGGGCTCGTCCATGATAATCAGTTCCGGCTCGTGCAGCAGCGTGGAGATGAACTGAATCTTCTGCTGCATGCCCTTCGACAGCTCCTCGGTCTTCTTCGGGATGGCCTCGGTGATCTGCAGCCGCTCGCACCACTGCTGCGCGCGCTGCTTCGCCGTCGTGGCGCTGAGGCCGTGAAGCTGGCCTAGGAAGACAAGCTGCTCCATCACCTTCATCTTCTTGTAGAGGCCGCGCTCCTCCGGCAGATAGCCGACGCGCTTGATGGCCTCGCGCTCGAAGGGCTTGCCGAAGAGCCGCACCGTACCCGAGTCGGGGACGGTGATGCCGATCATCATGCGGATCGTGCTGGTCTTGCCGGAGCCGTTGGGGCCGAGCAGGCCGAACATGGTGCCGGGCTCAATCGAAAAGCTGAGGTCGGCGACGGCGATCTTGGTGTCATACGCCTTGCGGACGTGTTCGAGTTCTACGATGGGCATTGGATCTCGGGGTGCTATCTGAGCCAAGTTTATCAGGGCAAAGGTTGTAGCATCGGAGAGTGCTGGAGCTTGCGACACAGGTCAAGTATGTCAAGCGGATCGGCGAGCGCATCGCGGAGAACCTCGCAAAGCGCGGCGTCGAGACGGTCGAGGACCTGCTGTACCATCTGCCCTTCCGCTACGAGGACCGGCTGAACCCTGTCCTGATCGGCGACCTGAAGGCGGGCGCGATGGCTTCGGTCATCGGCGAAGTGCGCGGCTCGGCGCTGCTGCGAACGCGCGGCGGCACGCTCTTCGAGATCACCGTTGGCCAGGGGTTGAGCACGCTGAAGTGCCTCTGGTTCAACGGCTCATACCTGAAGGACAAGTTCCGCGCCGGGCAGATGGTGGCGCTCTACGGCAGGCTCGAGTCCTCGCGCTCGACAGCGGGGCGGTTCAAGATGATCCAGCCGCAGTTCGAGGTGCTGCCCGAGCCCGGCGCGACGGGGCCGGATGCGGAGTTCGTCAAGATGGAGATGGGCCGCATCGTGCCCGTCTACGAGTCGCTGGGCGGCACGACGCCATGGGGCTCGAAGCTGACCTCGAAGTGGACGCGGCGCGTGATGTGGAGCGTCTTCGAGGAGCTTGCCGAAAACAACATCGACGCCGAAGAGACTCTGCCCCCGGCGATGCGCGAGCGGCTGGGCCTGCCCTCGCGCATGGCCGCTCTGCGGGCGATCCACTTCCCCGAGGCGGGAACGCCGATGGCGGAGCTGATGTCCGCCGCAACACCCGCACACCGGCGGCTCATCTTCGAGGAGCTGTTCTATCTCGAACTGGGTCTGGAGCTGAAGCGCCGCCGCCTGCGCGAGCGCGAGGGCATCGCCTTCGAGACGAACGACTCGGTGCGCGAGGCGATCCGGCAGGTGCTTCCCTTCCATCCGACGGCGGCGCAGAAGCGCGTGCTGGCCGAGATCGTCGCCGACATGCGCAGGCCGCAGCCGATGCGGCGTTTGTTGCAAGGCGATGTCGGCTCGGGCAAGACGATCGTGGCCATGCAGGCAGCGCTGGTGGCCATCGAAAACGGCTGCCAGGCGGCACTGATGGCTCCGACGGAGATTCTGGCGACGCAGCACTATCTCTCGGCCCGCAAGCTGCTGGCGGACAAGATTTCGCCGCGTACCGGCAGGCCCTACCGCGTGACTCTGCTCACCGGCTCGCTCGATCCCGCAGCCAAGCGCGAGGCTCGCGGACGCATCTATCGCGGCGAGACGGACCTTGCCATCGGAACGCACGCACTGATCGAGGACAAGGTAGAGTTCGACGCGCTGGGACTGGTCATTGTGGACGAGCAGCACCGCTTCGGTGTGCAGCAACGCTTCCGTCTGATGAAAAAGCCCGGCAGCACCATCGAGACGGATGTGCTGGTGATGACGGCAACGCCGATCCCGCGCACGCTGGCGCTGACGCTCTACGGCGATCTCGATGTCAGCGTGATCGACGAACTGCCGCCGGGGCGCACGCCCATCGTGACGCGGCGCGTCAGCGAGGAGCGCGAAGGCGAGGTGTGGGAGTTTGTGCGCAAGCAGGTCGGGATGGGGCGGCAGGCGTATCTGGTGTATCCGGTGATCGAAGGAGCGAAGGACGATCAGCCGGAGCTGGACTTTGCGGCGGCGGAGCCTGCGGAGGTGGAAGTGGAATCGTCTGGGAAACGAAAAGCAGATTCCTCCGCTTCACTGCGGAATGACAGCCCAAAGAAGGGAAAAAAGAAGGCTGTAAAACAAGCAGTGCTTCCGGGATTGAAGCCGGAGCTGCGTTCCGCTACTGAGATGTACGAAGAGCTACGCAGCGGCGCACTGGCCGGGCTGCGGCTGGGCCTGCTGCACGGTCGCCTGAGCGCCGACGACAAAGAGGTCGTCATGGCCCGCTTCAAGCGCGGCGAGATCGACGTGCTGATAGCAACGACCGTGATCGAGGTCGGCGTGGATGTGCCCAACGCAACGGTCATGGTCATCGAGCACGCCGAGCGCTTCGGGCTGGCACAGATGCACCAGCTTCGCGGGCGCGTCGGACGCGGCTCCGCAAAGAGCTTCTGCATCCTGATGACCGGCGGCAAGGTGAGCGAAGGGGCCGAGGCGCGGCTCGACGCCATGGTGAGCACCCAGAACGGCTTCGAGCTGGCCGAGCTGGACCTGCAACAGCGCGGGCCGGGCGAGTTCTTCGGCACGCGGCAGGCGGGCATGCCGGAGTTCCGCGTGGCCAACCTGTTGCGCGACCGCGCTGTGCTCGAGCTGGCTAAGGCCGAGGCCGCGAGCTTCGTCGCCGAGCCGGACCCGGCTATCTCCGAGGAAGAACGCCGAGCCGTGTGGGAGCGGCTGAAGACGCAATGGCAGCGGCGCTACGGGCTGGTCGAAGCCTAGAGAGAGCCGCGGCGTTTACCGTAGCTTCCCTGCAGCCTGAGCAGCTTTACGAGGCCATCGCCTGCGTGGCCATCGGCACATGCACCCTGCGCGGCCCTCGCTTGCGCGCCACGAGGATGCGGATGCGCTCGAGCATCTCCGACGGCGAGGAGGCTCCCTTAGGCAGAAACGCATCGGCATGAACAGCGCGATCGGCGGCCGTGACGGTGCCGGAGACGATCATCGCCGGCAGCATGGGATGAAGCTCCTTGGCGCGGCGGACGAGCTCGTTGCCGTCCATGCGGGGCATCAGCAGGTCGGTGAGCAGCAGGTCGATGCTGCCGGGCAGGGCGCGTTCGAGGTGCTCGAGCGCTTCGTGCGCCGTAAGCGCAGCGAGGACGCGGTATCCGCGGGTTTCCAGAAGAAAGGTTCGGACCGAAAGGGCTTGTTCATTGTCATCGACACAGAGGATCAGCTTCTTAGGACGCATGCGGTTTCCGGTTCTGCCGGTGCGCTCCTTCTTGGAGCCGGACCGGCGCGCTGGCCCTGGCCGCAGGCGATGCTGTTTGGCATACGCGGAGCGGCGGGGTAGTTCGCGTTTCCCGCGGCGCAGCGAAGAAGGCTCTTCGAGGCGTAGAGAGGGCGTCTGCCTCGGAGAAGGCGGATCAAAAAAGCAAAAGCTCTCCTGTCCGCCCCAGAGGGGCAGTGCCCCGGCTCCGCGCATGGAAGGGTTGTTCCGAGCGCCGAGCCGCGGGTGCGAGAGAGGCTGTGTGCCGAGGCAGGTTGCCTGCGACTCCCCGGTTGTGGAACGGTCCGTCCTGCCGCGGAGCACGTCCGGGAGCAGCGAATAGCTGTCCCGGCGTGCGTGGGCAGAGGAGCGGAACGCGCGCGGTGGGGGAGGCGCAACTGCAACGGCAGTCGAGCTTCTCTCAACTCAAGTTGTGGTCGTACCAGGCGAAAGAATCATCATCTTCGAGGGGCCGCGATTGGCTCGCGCCCTCGTCAACGCTTCCCAACACTAGAGGCCCACAGACGACTGGTCAACAGCGAATTTAGGGCGAAAACAGAGCTCATTAGAGGTTGCACATCCACCGACGTTAAGTAAGAGCGCATTAACATTGGGGATTCTTGCGGTCCCCCTGTTGAAAAGCCCGTGGACTATGGAATGAAAAGGTGTCCCGATGCAACATGGATGGTGCGTCCTCCAACACGCACTTCCAAAATGGAATCGCCCGAACGTACCGCGGAGAGGTGCAGAAGGCTCGGCCGATGGATCTCGATACCCTGCTCCATCAGGATCGTCCGACCGCTTTCGACCAGTCCATGCCGCACAAGATACGAGATCGCACAGCCGGAGGCCGAGCCAGTGGCCGGGTCCTCGCCGTTGTAGAACTGCATGCGCGCATGCCAGTGCGCCGGGCCGGAGTCCGCGGCGCGGGTGATGCAGTAAAAGAATTTCGCATCGGTGCGCTGCAGATAGGTCTGCGCTTCGCTGACGGGCACGCGCAGGCGTCCGGCAGAGGTCAGCGAACGCAGAGGCACG
>DASWOV010000011.1:0-79993 GCA_036398595.1 Granulicella sp. | reverse complement strand
GCAAGGCCCTGCTTGAGGCGGAGAGTCCGCTGAACGCCGCCGATAAGATCCGCACGCCATTGATGGTCGTGCAAGGCGCGAACGATCCACGCGTCAAGCAGCGCGAGAGCGACCAGATCGTTGTAGCTCTGCGCGAACATGGAATTGCCGTCGCCTATCTCGTCGCGCAGGATGAGGGCCATGGCTTCCGCCGCCCCATCAACAATCTTGCGATGATTGCTGCGATGGAGAAGTTCCTCGCCACGCAGTTGCATGGCAGGTATCAGGAAGATGTCCCCGAAGATATTGCACAGCGACTAGCGGAGATCACTGTCGATCCAAAGACCGTTACGCTGACCGATCTTTAGAACGTGGCGATGGGATTGATGAGGGCACCCGTGCCGCCCTTAATCTTCACCGGAGCCATAATCAGCAGGAACGTCTGCCGATGCAGCGCCTGCGCTGTCTTTGCGATGTCTTCAAGATTGCATTGATCGGCCAGCGGCATGCCCATCGCCACGATGGCAAGGATGTGGATGGGAAAGTCCACGTCCTCGACCGCGGAGGGGATCGCATCGTGCGCGTCATCGCTCACCAGCATGGCAACGTCGCGCCTCTTCAGCCACGTCATCACCGAAGGATCCAGACCAGCCTCCGCGTTGGCGATATCCCACGGCCCCTTGGCATCGCGCAGAGCCCAGCGGCCGGTGCGGATGACCACCGCGTCGCCGGGACCGATGTGCGTGCCTGTCTTCTTCTCCCATGCGTCCATGTCGTCGGCAGTGATCGACGCCGTCGCCTCAAGGTACGGCAGGCCGCGCAACCATGGGATATCGACCAGCACGCCGCGCGTGAAGATACCAGAGCCGTACTGCACGGTGTCGAGCACCTCGGCGCCGCTGGCCGTGATGCGCGAGTCCGCATAGCCGTTGTAGAGCTTGCCCTCGTAGTAGGTGTGCGAGAGCGCGTCGAAGTGGCTCGACGCAAAACCATGGAAGTTGACCGTGTAGGTATCCATGTTGAACTTGCCATCAACGCCGAGCGACATCGTGTCCTGAAACGGCGTGGGGTTATCGATGCCCTTCACCGTATTGAGCTCACGGGCGAGCGAGACGGAGATGCCCTCCCTGACTTGCTCGGCTGCGGTGCGGCGACGCTCCGGCGTGATCAGGTTCAGTGTGCCGATCTGGTCGTCCTTGCCCCAGCGGCCCCAGTTGGAGAGTTGCTGGAAGAGCGCATCGAACTGGGCCTTGGTGTAGTGTTCACGGGGCTTCGCCGCAGATGCGGTCTGCGCGATAGACATGGGAACCGCAACAGCACTGCCCAGCAGAATCAGAGTTCGCAGGATACGCATCGTCCTCTTCTCCACGGCTACTTCTTCATCTTGATGGCGCTGGGGTCCCACGTCGTCACCTGCAGGACAAGCAGACCGTTCCGAGTCTCGAAGGCCTCCGCGCCTCTGTATGGCTCGGCGAAAAACGGAGCCTCGGCGCGCCAGATTACGTTGACCGTATCGCCCACCACGACCGTGCGCTCAGGGATGAGCTTCATGCCGCACTGGCCTCCCTGCGCGGGAGGCAACAGCGATTTGTGGAACATCTCCCCGATGGCCTTTCTGCCGCTCACCACTGCACCATCCTTCGACCAGAACTGGATGCCGTCGTCATACTGCGCCATCATGCGGCTCCAGTCGCAGGCATTCAATGCAGCAAAGTGCTCTTCAATCACCTTGACCGGGGTCGGCTGCGGTTTCTTTGCCGGCAGTGACTGACCGAGTGCCGCCGTTGCGATGCCGCATGCGAGGATGCTCGCTGTAACCGTACGCATGTAGAGTGTTCTCCTCTGTTCTGATCCTGCGTTAGAAGTCGATCCGGTCCTTTGCCGCGTCCACTTTGGCTGCATCGATGCCGGGCACTTGCTTCACCGCGTCTACATCCTTGAATGGTCCTTTTTCGGTACGGTACTGCACGATTGCCTCAGCCTCTGCCTTCGTCAGGCCGAGCGCCGATGCAAGCGCATCTGCCGCGGCGGTATTGATGTTCACTCGAGTGCTGGAGGCAGGACCAAAGTTCGTTGCCAGGTACTGCACGATCTGCTCGAAGTCCGCGTCGGTGCCGTTGGCTCCGCGGCTTCGCATGTCGTCCACGATGCCCGCCCAGTCGTCCGCCGACTTGCGTTGCGTGGTTGCGACCGAGGTGACGTGGCAACTGCTGCAGATGTGCTGAAACGTGTCGCGGCCGGGGCCGGGCGGAAGATCGGGCTGCGCATTCGGCGTTGGGGCAGCCGCTTGCGCTCGCACGTTAGGAATGCGCAGCCCGAGAGCGAGCATGGTCAGGGCGATCAGCGGCAGGAACCAGTGCATTCGCCTCATCTCACTGCTCCTCGCTCGTGTGTCGTGCGGTCATTTCTGTTCACTGCGGCAACTCCCGGTGAAGTTATGGCTTGATGAGGCTACCAACATCCTGTTATATAGGTCAAGCGCTGCAAACGCCGTTTCTCCGGTTGTCTGCGCGACGGTTAATCCGAAGCATCCATCTCCGCGTGTGGGCCTCGCCGTCTGCTGCAGGAGTGACACACAGGAGCTGCACATGGCATTCGAGTCCTCGACGGGCGAACTCCCGGAGCACCAGCTACAGGCCGACCGGCCCGACCTGAAGAAGCGATGGCTGCTCATCATGCCCGCCGTCTTCGTCACCTACAGCCTTGCCTACGTCGACAGAGCGAACTACGGCTTCGGCGCGGCTGCAGGGCTTGCGGAGACGCTGCACATTACGCCGTCGCAGTCGGCGCTGCTGGGCTCTCTGTTCTTCTTCGGCTACTTCCTGTTCCAGATTCCGGGCGCGGCCTATGCGCGCAAGCGCAGCGCCCGCAGGCTGATCTTCTTCTCGCTGGTGACCTGGGGGATTCTCGCCTCGCTGACGGGTGTCATCAAGAGCTTCTGGCTGCTTGCGGCAGACCGTCTTCTTCTTGGCGCGGCTGAGAGCTTCATCCTGCCGGGCATGCTGATTTTGCTGACCAAGTGGTTTACGCGGGCGGAGCGCTCACGCGCCAATACTCTGCTGATCCTTGGCAATCCCGTCACTGTTCTATGGATGTCAGCGGTGACGGGCTACATCATCAAGGCCTTCGGCTGGCAGCTTACGTTTGTGATCGAAGGCCTCCCCTCCGTGCTCTGGGCACTCGTATGGTACTCGGTTATCCGCGATACCCCCGAGGAGTGCTCGTGGCTGAGCACAGAGAGCCGCCATGATCTCGAAGCCTCCCTCGCCTACGAGCAGAGCTCGATTCCTCGCATGGCCAATGTTGCGGCGGCCCTTCGCAATCCCAATGTCATCCTTCTTTGCGCGCAGTACTTCCTCTGGAGCACCGGCCTCTACGGCTTCGTTCTGTGGCTGCCTGTCATGATCAGCAAAGGCTCCTCGAGCGGCATCGGCCTTACCGGTCTGCTGAGCGCTGTGCCCTATGCCTTCGCCGCGCTGCTGATGCTCGTAGCCAGCTACTACTCCGACCGCTCTGCGAAACGCTCGCTCTTTGTGTGGCCGTTCCTGGTGCTGGCAGGCGTCGCGCTCTTTGGCTCGTATCTCTCGGCAGGCGCGAGCTTCTGGATCGCCTATGGATTCCTGATCCTCGCCGGAGCTGCGATGTACGCGCCCTATGGACCGTTCTTCGCCATTATTCCGGAGATGCTGCCCGGCAACGTCGCCGGCGAGGTGACGGCGCTGGTCAACAGCCTCGGCGCGCTGGGCTCGTTTGTCGGGAGTTGGCTGGTGGGCTATCTGCAGGGATACACCGGCAACTCGCGCGCCGGATACCTGCTGATGTCCGTGGCGCTCATTCTCTCAGGCATCCTGATCCTGCTGCTGCGGCCGATCACCAGTACACAACGCAACGCCGTTGCGGATAACACGCTCGCTATGGAGTAGGCGTGCGGTACTCCCGCACGCTTGCCGCATAACTGCGCGCCGTCTCGACGACAGATTCGCGGCGGCCTTCACGGATGGAGCGCTCATCGACGAGGTCAGCCCCCACGCCCACGGCAAACGCACCCGCAGCGAAGAACTCGCCGACGTTCGCAAGGGACACGCCGCCCGTCGGAATTAGCTCGATCTGCGGCAGCGGAGCCTTCAGGCTTCGCAGGTATTTTGCTCCGCCCATCGCGCTCGCCGGGAAGACCTTGATGAGGTCCGCGCCCGCCTGCCATGCGGTCACGATCTCCGTAGGCGTCAACGCACCGGGCAGAACCGCGACCGAGTAGCGATGGCAAAGCTCAATGGTAGCGATGTTGAGCGCGGGGCTCACCACGAACTCCGCGCCTTCGAGGATGCATGTCCGCGCCGTCTCCGGATCGAGCACGGTGCCTGCCCCGATGAGCAGATCGGGTCGCTCCTTCACCAGGCGGCGAATCACGTCGATGGCTCCGGGCACGGTCATCGTGACCTCGATGGCGGTGATGCCGCCCTCCGCGATGGCCTCCGCTAGCTGCATGGCAAGCTCGACCGACCCGGCACGAAGCACGGGCAACACGCCCACCTCGCGGATTCTGCGGATTACTATCGACTTCTCCATCACTCTGCTCCGATCCTTTATCTCTGAACCCCGTTGCTGTTGCCGTTCATAATGTGGACGATCTCGGCGAGTGTAGCCATCGAGCTGTCCCCCGGCGTGGTCATCGTGAGCGCCCCGTGCACGACACCGCAGTCCAGCGACCATTGCAGATCGCGTCCGCTCATCAGGCCATAGAACAGGCCCGCGGCAAAGGCATCTCCGCCGCCGACGCGGTCATAGATCTCCATGTCGGGAAACTGCATGCTCTGGCAGACGCGGCCAGCCGCCCATGCGAATGCGCCCCAGTCGTTGCGGTTGGACGTGATGGCGCGGCGCATTGCCGTTGCAATGACACGGATGTTCGGAAAGTCGCTTACGATCGTGTCTGCCATGCCGGCATAGCTCTCCGCAGTGTTGTGCCACGGCGGAGCAGCGGAGGCCATGCCCATCTCTGTGGCCAGGTCGCCGTCGTGTCCCAGCAGCACATCGACCATCGGCGCGAGATGCCGGTTGACCTCGACTGCGGCCTTCCGCCCGCCACGGCTCTGCCAGAGTGAAGGACGGTAGTTGCAATCGTAGGAGACGATCACGCCGTGCCTTCTGGCGGCCTGCATGGCCTCGTAGACTACCTCGGTTGCCTGCAGCGACAAGGCGCACATGATACCGCCCGTATGAAACCAGCGCGCGCCCTGCTTACCGAAGATCCCATCCCAGTCGATCTCACCGGGCGCAAGCTGTGAGATAGGTGTATGGCCGCGATCCATTGTGCCCAGTGCAGCCCGTTTGCCGAAGCCGCGCTCCAGAAAATAGATGCCATTCCGAGCACGGCTTCCTACACCGTCGAACTCGCTCCAAAGGATGTTGCTGAGGTCGACGCCGCCTTCGAGAATCAGATCCTCAAGCAGCCTGCCAATGGGATTGTCCACCAGGGCCGTCACGATAGAGGTGCACTGTTGAAAGCAGCGCCGCAAGCCGCGAGCCACATTGTACTCACCGCCGCCCTCCCACACGCGAAAGTTCCGGGTGCGCGAGATGCGCTCATCGCCGGGATCGAAGCGCAGCATCACTTCTCCAAGCGCAACCAAGTCCCACGCACACGCAGCCTCGCTTCGTATCTTCAGCAAGGAAGGTCGTTCTATATCCGTCGTGTGCGTCAACTGCGTATTCTCCGTGTCCTGCGGGCTGGGTTGAAGAGGAACCATTAAAACGATTGCGATGTGAGTGCTCTATGGCAGCGAAAACGCCGCTACGCTGTCGCCGCCTGTCTTGTCGTAGTAGCCGCCGCCACTAGCGACGATCACCACATACTGCCTGCCATCCTTTGCCTTATAGGTGATCGGCGTGTCGTAGGCTCCTGCTTCGAGCTCCACGTCCCAGAGGATCTTGCCGGTCTTCGACTCGAAGGCGCGGAAGTGATGGTCGTTGGTCGCACTAATGAAAACCAGTCCGCCTGCCGTGGCGATGCTGCCGCCCATGTTCATCGAGCCGGTATTGTGTATCCCCTTCGCGTCCAGTTCGGGAATCGTGCCCAGCGGAACCTTCCATGCGTACTCGCCCGTGTCGAGGTTCAGCGCGACCAGTTGCCCCCATGGGGGCTGCTGGCAGGGCCAATACTTGTCACCGTCCCAGAAGCGATCGTAGGGACCGTGTACTCCGGTGCGCTGGTAGGCGAGTGGCGAGCCCGCGGGCTGCGGGGCCATCCATCCGATATCGGCCAGCTCAATGGTGTTGTAGAAGACATAGTTCAGACTGGGATCGTACGATCCTCCGTGCCAGTTGGTCGCGCCGAGCGTTCCGGGAAAAACGATGGACGGCTTCATCCCATAGCGGGTAAAGGGACCGTCGTTGTGCATGCCTTCCTTGCTGTTCAGCAGGTCTTCGCAGAACTTCTGGTGCTCCGGAGTAACGGTAGCGATGTCGCTCTTCTGGAAGGTCTGCCGGGCCAGCGGCTCCGGCTTCACCGGGAACGGCTGATAATCGATGCTGAACTCGCCGGGCACATCGCTCTTGGGAACCGGGCGCTCCTCAACCTTATAAACAGGTTTGCCGTCGCGGCGATCGAGGATGAAGACGAGTCCCGTCTTCGACGTGACTACGACCGCGGGAATCCTCTTACCGCTCCTGCGTACCGTGGCGAGGATCGGCGCGGATTCAAGGTCGTAGTCCCATGTGTCATGATGCACGGCCTGGAAGTACCACTTCAGCTTGCCGGTCAGCGCATCGAGCACTACAAGGCTGTTCGAGAACAGGTTTGCCCCCTTGCGGTCCGCGCCGTAGGCGTCCGTAGTCGGCGCGCCGTAGGGGAGATAGACCTGCCCCATCTCCTGATCGACGCTGATAAAACCCCATACGTTGACACCGGAGCGCGACTTCCACGAGTCCGGCGTCTCCCATGTCTCGCTTCCCTGCTCGCCCGGGCGCGGCACCGAGTGAAACTGCCACACGAGCTTGCCGGTGGCCATGTCCCAGCCTCGCGTATCGCCTGAGGCTCCGAGGCTCGGCGACTCCTGCACGACAGCGCCGGTGATCACAATGTTCTTGTACACCTGCGGAGGCGACGACAGGCTGAAGCGCGCATTGGGAATGTCGTTGGTGACACCCGGCTTCATGTCCACAGCGCCGCCCGTGCCGAAACCGCCGGCAGCCGCGCCGGTCTTCGCGTCCAGCGCAATCAGGAATCCGTCGCTGGTACCGAAGACGATGCGGGGGCTGAGCTTGCCATCGCCAGGCCAGTAGGCGACGCCGCGGGTGCTGGCGTTAGCTCCGCGGGGTATCTTATAGGTCCAGAGGTTTGCCCCGGTCGTGGCATCGAGCGCAACCACCTCGTTGTAGGGCGTCGGCAGATAGAGCACGCCGTCCACCATCAGTGGCGTCGTCTCGGAACGGCGCTGCCGGGTACGCGCCGCAAGCGGACTCGCTGCGGCCGAGGGCTGGGCAGCTTGCTGCGGAGCCATGTGATAGGTCCAAGCACGCTTCAGATTCGCAACGTTCGCGGTGTTGATGTCCTTGAGCGGCGAAAAGCGGGTGCTGGCCCCATCGTGTCCGTACATGGGCCAGTCAGAACCGGCCTGTCCATATAGAGAAACCGGGGTCAGGATGCCGAACAGGACCAACAAGCGTTGCAGCCGCAGACTCATCACAACCTCTTTCGATGTGCGTCAATCGGAGTAAACCTAACACACACCTATAAGACAGGTCAATGATCTGCTTTGGCGATTTCAGGACTGGCGGGGAACGCGGAGAGCCCGCTTTGCCTCGGCGAAATGCTTCTTCATCAGCTTGCCCGCCTTGACCGAGTTACGCTCTTCCACCGCGTCCGCAATTGCCGCGTGCGATTCGACGACCTTCAGAACCTCGCTCTTGACGCGGCGATTGAGGATGCCCACCCGCATGGACTGTTGCATACACTCGTGCATCGCGCCGCCCATCACCTCCACCAGCGGATTGCCGGTAGCTCCGTTGATGACGCCATGGAAGCTCAGGTCATGCTGCACAAAGTCATCCGGCGAGGCGACCGACTTCCTCATGCCCAGAATGGCTGCGCGAAGCTGTTGCATATCCGCCTGCGTGCGCTTGAGCGCCGCCAGCTCCGCGGCGCGCACCTCGACGGCGGTACGCAGGTCGAGCACCTGCTCGATGGAGATCTGCTTGGTGGAGATCGCGTGCAGCAGAAGATGCGTCAGGAAGTCGCTGTTCAGCGTGCCTACCTTGGGGGATCTTCCGTTCCCCTTCTCGATGATTCCTGCAATTTCGAGCGAGCAGAAGGCCTCGCGCACGATGCCGCGGCTGATGTTCAAGTCCGTGCTGGTGCGCAGCTCCGAGGGCAAGCTGTCGCCCGAGCTCAGGCCATTGTCGCGGATGTATTCGAAGATGTAGTCAGTAACACGGGACGTTAGCGAATCGGTCTGCATATCGACTGGATCGTACCTCAAACTTGATTATCCCACTCTGCTGCAAGCCGAATCGGCAGGAAAACTGCGCCGAATCCACCTCGGAAAGGCCGGGAGTCTGCTGCAGGCATCTTCCCCTGCTCCGCGCAGAAGGAGGCCATGGAATCGGATAGAACATCGCGGATATGTTCGGTCCATAATTTCATCCTATTGGACAGGTATACGCTCCTAAAGGAAATCCGCCGCGATGCGGCCAGCCCGAAAATACCGCAACACCATGAGTGTAAAGCGGAAATATGGCCGGCACACCAGAAATGTGCCGGCCATATTCCCGTCTTTCAACAGGGCTTCGTTGCTAGAAGTTGATGCGCCCTGAAAGTTGCATAATGCGAGGCTGATTGGTCTGCGAGGTGACGGTACCGTACTGCGGAGTATCGGCCTGCGCGTTGGGTGGAGCGAACTGCGTCCGGTTGAACAGGTTATAGGCCTCGGCGCGGAACTCAAAGCCGATGCCGCGCTCAAAGTCGACCTTCTTGGCTACAGAGAGATCGAAGTTGTTCTGGCCCTGCGCCCGCAGAGTCGGATCGACACGCGGCTCGTTGCCGTACTCGTACGGCCCCGGAACCGTGTAGCAGGCTGTATTGAAGTACTTGCCGAGCTTGCTCTTTGGAGAGCCGCCGATGACTGGATCGCAGCCCGCCACACGGTTGGGACGCGTGACGCCAGCCGGAAGTCCAGGGCCTGCATTACCTGCGGCAAAGTAGGTTTCCAGAGTGTTCGCACTGGAGTCCTGGAAGGCGATGGGCAGCCCCGACTGGAAGGTGAAGATGCCGTTGAGCGTCCAGTCGTCCACCAGCCGATCGACGAGGCCGTTGGCATTGTGAAGGAGACGATGCCCGCGGCCAAAGGGTAGCCCGAGGGTATAGCTGATGACGGCGCGGTCTGGAATGTCGAAGCTCGACTTGGAGTACTCGTTCTTGATGTTGTTATTGTCCTGAACGCCAGAAGCTCCACCTACGCCGAAGCGGCTTCCCTCAAGCCATCCGGTCAGAGGATCGGCCGTACCTTCAAGATGCGCGTGCGTGTACGAGACAAGCAGCACACCAGCGCTCCGAAAGCGCTCCTCCACCCTGAGCTGCAGCGCCTGGTACGACGAGTCTGCGATGGAGGGCGCGTCCTGCGTCATGTACAGGTATTGCGGATGCGGCTTCAACAGATAGCCCTTGCCGACCGTAGGCTGACCAAGGATACCGGCGCTCGCCGGGATGATGCCGTAGAACGGATTGGGCACCTGCGTAAAGAGATCGGCTCCCATAGAGTTGTACTGGTTGGGGAGCTGATCGAGATTGATGGAGTACAGCGGAAGACTGACGCCATGCGTGCCGACGTAGCCCGCATCCACGACAAGCCCCTGCCCGAACTGATGCTGCAGGCCAAGGTTCCACTGCTGCGAGTAAGGATAGCTCGTCTTCGCCAGCGGCGACTGGATACCCGTACCGAGCAGGGCGTCGATGCCAGCCTGACTATGCCCCGCCCCCTGCGCGATGCCGTCCGGGAATGGATTGCTGAGGGTTGTGCCGAGGTAAGGATCTGCGCCACCGTTCAGCGATGCGGTCATCGTAGTAATCGCACTGTTGGGAGGATTGTTGTACGGCCCAAGGCTGAAGGCTACCGTGTTCGGCAGATACGAGATGCCGAAGCCTCCGCGAACAACCCAGTCCGAGCCCGGGCTATACGCGAAGCCGATACGCGGCGAGAAGAGCGCCCAGTGCTGGTCCTGCCAGGTTCTGGAGGAGCGCTGCGGCGAATCCACCAGGACGAGGCCGCCGGTGATCGTACGGCCCGCGGCCGCGGACAGAGCGGGCTGCGCAAGATCCATGTCCATCGTGGTGAGGCTGTTGTTGCGCTCGTGGAAGGAACCCGGCTGCTCCCAGCGCAGACCGACGTTGATGGTCAGCGACTTCGAGGCGCGGAAGGAATCTGCGACGAAGAGCCCGGAGTAGTACAGCGTTCCCAGGGATAGGTTGGGCTCCTGAGCGCTGCCGGCAGTGGGAAATCCGAGCATATAGCTGGCAAAGCTGTATCCGCCCGTACCGCCAAGCTTGGAGGCCGTGTAACCATTGTCGAAGGTAAAGGTGCCGCCGGGGCTGTTGGACTGCGCGTAGGCCCATTCGATGCGCCGCGACTCGCCGCCAAACTGGATGGAATGCCGCCCGACCGTCCAGGTAAGGTTGCCGGAGAGAGCATACGTGTTATCGGTATCGAGAATGGTCGCGCCGGTGCTGAAGTTGTTGAAGCCGGTGATATTCGGCTGCGGAGGCTGCGCCCAGCGAATCTGGCTCTGATAGCTGCCCCAGTTTCCAAGCTGCGAGCCCTCATCGTAGCTGCAGCAAAGGAATGGGAAGCTTGAATCGTAGAAGCGAAGATAGGACGCTCGTGCCTGACCTACAAGGTTGGAGGTCAGCGTAAAAGAGTCGCCAAAAACTGCCTGTGTAGTGGCAAAGGCGGCTTGATTTCCGATCTGGTTCTGAAGGCTCGAAGAACCCGAAGCGTTCTTATGCCAATTGGTAAAACGCGCGAAGAGCTGGTTCTTCGAGTTGAGCTGATGATCGATGCGAACCGTGTACTGGTTGTACACCGTGGCCCTGGGAACGTTTGCATTGAAATTATTGACGATTGCATTCGGATTGGTTGGCGCAGGGAAAAGAACCTTCGCAATCGCCAGGGCCGAGGAGTTGAGACGGTCCCGCGGAATCTGATTGCCGCCGAAGGGCAGACGGTTTCCCTGGGAGTCCTTGTTGATGGGGTCGTAGAGTTGCCCAGAAATCTGCGAAAAATCACCGTTCAGCATCTGCGCAGTCGGAACGGTCGTGACGGTAGGACTTGCCTGCCGCAGGCTGAACTCCTCCCAGCTAAGGAACGCGAAGGTGTGGTTCTTGATGATCGGTCCGCCGACGGCAGCGCCGAACTGATGCTGCGTATAGACAGGCCGGGACAGGCCAGTGCGCTTGTTGAAGAAGAGGTTCGCGTTGAGCGCCGCATCGCGGTAGTACTCGTACAGCGTTCCGTGGAAGTCGTTCGTACCGGCCTTGGTGCCCATGAGAATGACACCGCCGGCAAAGCGGCCATACTCGGGAGAGACGTTGTTCGTCGACACCTGGAACTCCTGCACCACGTCCTGCGTCGGCACCAGCGCCGTGCTGTTGGTATAGCTGACGTTGATGGGCGCACCATCGATGAAGGTCTGGCTCTGGTTGGCCGCGCCGCCGCCGATCTGGTAGTTGCCCCAGCCGTTAACGTTCAACGTCGAGGCATTGCCCGACGTATTGCCCTGCGGCACGACGCCCGGAACGAGGCTGACGAGGTTGAGCACGTTGCGGCCATTCAGCGGCAGATTATCGATCTGCTTGGTGCCGACCTCGTAGTTGAGCGAGGAGGACTGCGTGCTGACCAGAGGACTCTCGGTAGAAACCTCGACCGTCTCCGATACGGCGCCGACCTCCATCGGAGTATCGATTCGCGTTGCGTTGTTGAGTGTTACCTCGATGTTGGAGCGGACAAACTGCTTGAAGCCCGGCGCGCTCACCGTCACCTTGTACATACCGGGCTGGAGCTGCAGAAATTGATAGTTGCCGCTCGGATCGCTCGTAGCTGTCCGAGTCTCGTTGGTGCCAGCGTTCGTATAGACAACGGTTGCGCCCGGCACGGCGGCTCCCTGATTGTCCATCACCGTACCCACAAGAGATCCACTTGCCTGAGCCCAGCCTGTACCGCACGCCATCAGCGCGAGCAACAGGACCGGAAGTAGCCTCGCAAAAAAGTTACGTCTGTTCATGGTTCTTTCTCCTCGTCATCACCTGCATGTTCTTCCGCGTCCATGCGTCAAGGAACGGAACGAACGCCCCATACGGTTGCGCTCCTGCGCCGAAGGCTTCGTGAGCACTTCACAGCCTTCCTTCGCCTTCCAGCGCATAGGTCCAACTCAACTCGTCACAAACAGATGAATCGGAACCGGATGAACCATAGCAAATACCTATCAGATAGGTCAACGACTTTAAAACATATTTTCGATTTCTCCGCCATTGCGATGAAAGTCGTCTGTCCATACAGAAAAATACGGATTATGCCCATATAAAAAGTACTCACGAGGTAAATAACGCTTTAGGTCCCTCGGAAAAGAGAGGCTATGCCGGTCCATCCTGCACTACAGCTTTGGGAAAGCTATCGGATAGGACGATGAGTGCCCATGAGAGATATGCCCTCTGCGGAGCGCACAGCAATGCCTCCGCGCAGCAAAGGCGGCGAGGCAAGAACACAAACAACGCCCCTCCGCTAAGGCTGCGCCTCCAATGTGCTGTAGGTGTAGGTATAGCTCCAGCGGAACTCCTCGCCCGGCTGGGCAGAGACATCGATAAACGGTTCTACCGCAAGCACGCTGCGAATCGACCACACCGACGCATTCGAGAGAGGACGATCGCCCTGCATCCGCACAGCGAGATGCGCGGATGCGTTCTTCACCTGAAAGTCGTAATCGGATACCTGCGAGGAGAATCCTTGCAGACCAAATGCGGCTCGATCCTGCCCTTGCAGATCGGTGTGATACGAGGCTGTATGCCCTTCCACTCCCGCAAACTTCGGATCGGGCGCTCGCGTCGGCTTGATCTCATAGGGAGCAAGAATGGTGTACGCCCGCCCCACATTCAGGCCATCGATCGTAAGGAAGTTATGGTCGTAGAGCGGCGTAACGATAGGAACCTTGCCCAGATTCTTCAGGCTGTGCTCGATGGTAAGCTTTGCCTCGGAACCGACAAGTCGGATGGTCTTCGTATAAAGATAGGCATAGTCCTGACCGGGCTTGCCTAGCATCTGCTGAAAGGTTACGGAGTTGGCTGTGGACCTCGTCGTCCACGTTCCACCATCCACCAGATCGAAGTGCTTGCCGAAGAAGTAAGCCGCATCATCAGACTTTCTCAGAATGCCGACGCCTACCTTCAAAAAGGTATCTCCAGCCTTCGCGGTATCGTAGCCGATGGGTTTTTGAAACTCCTCCGCAGGGCCGACCATTGCACTGTTGGCGCTCGCTGTAATCCCCGTATCCGTGTAGGTGAAATCGCGTACGGAAGGATCAACGGCGTTGAACCAGGGACGATACAGATGGTGCCCCGCAAACTCCAGGTCGCCGATCACTCCTGACCAGTCGAAGCGCGTGCCCTGATAGAAGCCAGCCTTCGCATCGGGGGTATAGACCTTCAGGCGAAGCTGCTTGTTGTGCAGCTCGACCGAAGGCGGATCGGCTGCGAGCGCGCTGCCGGTCAAGATCGAGCAGGCAAGCAACGCGAGGATGCAATGCTTCATATCGGCTCCTTCAGGAAACGGATCGGGAACGTGCGGATACTATCAGACGCCTATCAGACAGGTCAATGCAGCTCGGGGTACCGCAAACAGAGACATACCCTTGAGTGCGTCCCGTGATACGAGCAAAAATAGACGTTGACCTGTGTTACAGGTTTTTGATAGTCTTCGGCGCGAAATGGATCGGGAGAAATGGGCCTCGGTGTGAGCGCCATCCGCCGAGCCAGAACAACGAAAGGATGATTCCATGAAGTCTCTCATCGCCGCAGCGCTGCTCGGCACCTCGATCTGCATGGCACAGGCGCCTGCTGCCGCTCCCGCGAATCCTGCCCCGCCCAGAACCTACTCCAGCCTGAACGAGGTCGAGGGCCTTTCGGTCGATCGCTTTATCGGACATCCGGAGAACGAGCCCGTTCACCTCTCGCATGGCACGCTGCTGACGCATGCCATTCTCAAACCCGGCAATCCTTACCAACCTGGCCCGCAGTCCGAGGTACTGGAATATCGCAAGCTGCTCGCCGTTGCGCAGCTTCTGCCGGGCAGCCAGACTCCTCTTGCCGCGTATCCGGATGCGTACTTCTTCTACGTAAAGAGTGGCGAGGGAAGGCTGGACGACGGCAAGCTCCAGTGGGAGCTGAAGCCGGGCATCGCCGTGCTGGCTCCGCAGAACGTGCCGCACCGGCTCATTAACACCTCTCCCGACAAGCCGCTGGACATGATTCTGCTGCAGTGGACCGGCGGTCCCGATGCGAAGAAGGAGCTGATCGTCCGCAACACGCAGTTGCTGCCGTGGTGCGAGGAGAATGCCCACTGGAATAACACGTCGCGCTGCATCTTCAGCGCAGCGGACGGCCTGCTGCCGGGCGAGCGTATCTTCATCGTCATGCTGCAGCCGTGGCTGGTTTCACAGCCACATCCGCACACGCCGGGGACCGAGGAGATCTGGACCAAGATCTCTCCGGGAACGATTCCCATCCTGATGAACAGCGACCTGCGCGAGATGCCCGAGAACTCCGCCTATCTTGTGCCGCCGACCGGCAAGACGGATCACTCCAACCTGAACGTGAGCAAGACCAAAACGGAGTGGTGGGTGTATATCGCACGTGGACCGAACAATCCGAATCCGCGCCCCGCTGGACCTCCGGCCGGGCAGCGTCCTCTGACGAATCCGAACCTATCCCGCGACACGCACGCGGCAACCGTCGAGGGCAAACCGCTGCAGTAGCTTCACTACCCCGATGCAATGAAAGAGGCCGGCAAGCTGCCGGCCTCTTTTGTGCGTTTCATGCTGCTCATTGCAATGTCTTGCCCGAATACACCTTGATCCAGTGAGCACGCAGCACCTGCAGTTGCTGCGCTACACCAGGAAGGTCGCACAAGAAAAGATTCATGCTCGGAGCGGAGAAAGACAAAAAGAGCCCGGAGAAGACTCCGGGCTCTGAACCTGCTCTGCTCCAAGCGAATGGAGTGGCAGAGATTTAGCTTGCCATGCTTCTAGCAAATCGCGCCCGGCACGCCCCCGCAGCTACCAGCGCCAGGCCTACCAGCGACAGCGTTCCCGGCTCCGGCACCGGAGCCTGCGTCGGTGGGGCCGCGCCCGCCGGAACCGCAAATGCGGCGGCGACAAGGCTCAGCGCATCATTGAACCCTGCATCCAGCCGGATGTTGAGACTGTTAATTCCCGGAACCAGGTACGGCGTCAGGTCATAGACCACGATATCCGTCAGGGTTCCGTTCCCAACATTCTGCCCCGGAGCCACTCCCTGGAAGATACCTCCGCTGGCCAGCGCCTGACCGTTGATCGTCAATGTTCCATCATCGAACGATGAAAAATTCTGACCATCGGACACGTACAGCGTCAACGAAGCCTCGCCACCGTTGTAATCGATATTGCCTGCAGTAAAGTCCCAACCTGCGGGATCAGTCGGACTGGCGAAGTTCGAGTCGTTGCCGTGATAAAGAATCACGTCCTCTTTCCCGGCACTCGAACCGCCATCATAGAACACGAACGCAGCCGCGCCATTGACGTTGGAATCGGGTTTCGTGAAGTTGCTCAGGGCATAGGTTCCGTTCCCGTTGATGGCAGAGGTGACGTTCGCCTGATACGACTGGCTGTTCGCATAACCCCAGAAATTGTCATGTGCAAAGCCGATGTTCGTTCCAGTAACCGCCTGGCCCGCAACCGTGACACTTGCATTGGAAGACAGATTGCTGGAGTTCGTGGGACCGTGCCAATAGAGATTGGTCCGTGTCACCGTCGCACCCGCGGGCACGCCGCCGATGACCAGGTTCCCAGAGCCTGTATCCCGCATACCAACGGCCCCGGTAACGAAGTTTGTGTTGAAGATCGTTGTGTCGTAGGTCAGAGAATCAGCGTAGCTGATGGACGGCACCAGGATGGCGAGTGCTGCTACATAATGAAGTCGCAAGGCCTGCTTCCTCCTGCTTTTGGTTTGGCAATGATTTGGCCCGGATGGATATTGAAATTGCGATGTACTGCGCGGCGCATCACAGCGCAGGTGAGCCTCAGCTTCACCCGCAGGATCTTCGAGTCATGGATGGCGTAATCGCCATCCGACAGACGCTCAGATAGAGCTTTTCTACGTCTCAGAAAACTCTGTTTCTTGAACGGAGGCCCGCATCGGTTGGATGATGCGACGCGAGTATGACATGGGCATATGCACCCTACAAGCAAACAAACCGTGTTTTCCGCACATCATTGGTAATGCCGAAGTCACCCCTGGTAATACAGGCGCGCGCCCAATCGTCTTCAGCTCCAGTTCCGGCAGCCCTCGCCACTCACACGCTTTTTCGTAACACGGAATTGGCTCATGGAGGAGGAGTTGGCAGCGGCTCTTCGTGGAACAAAGCCACTCTGCTCCTCCAAGCGGAAATTCTCTTCTCTATTCTGAGTAAGGAATTAACTTGCGCCACAAACCTACTAGTTGGTAGGATACTAATCATGCGGGGAGAAACTTCAGAACTTATCCTTCAAAGCGCCCACATCCTGATCTCAGATCTTGGATACTCGGCATTCAGCTATGCCGACATCTCCGAGGCTGTCCAGATTCGCAAGGCAAGCATTCATCATCATTTCCCGACAAAGGCGAGTCTGGTTGTCGCTGTACTCAAGGCTCATCGAGAACGACTAATCCAGGGGACGCAGTTGTTGACCCAGCAGGTTAGCGATCCTTTCGCCCGACTCCAGGCATACGTACAGTACTGGGAGGACTGCATTCGCGGCAACAAGGAGCCTTTTTGCATAGCTGCGTTGCTGGCCGCCGAACTCCCCAGCCTTCCCGATGATGTTCGGAGCGAAATCCAGCAACATTTTCAAGAGTTGAGCGGATGGCTTCGCCAGACTCTCGAAGAAGGCGTCACGAAACGGAGTCTGAAACTTCAAGGAACCTCTGAAGATGAGGCGCAGACATTAATGGCTCTCATCCACGGTGCGATGCTGTCGGCCCGGGCCCTTGGGACCCCTGATGTATTCCGTGCCGTCACGACCAGTGCGCTCAAGCGCATCTCTTCTCGTAAGCCTTAAGTAAAAGAAGTGCGCTTAAGAACCTATCCAGCTTCAATAAACCTACCAACTAGAAGGTAGCACAAGGAGTACACATGTCGACCATATCCGTGAGCGGACTACAACCCGCGTATTCGTTACGTAACCTCTACTTCACCCGCACCGTCGTCCAGTTGGCTTGGGGAGTTGCTGTCCTGGCAAGCGCCATCAGCAATCCGGGATTGGCCGCTGGGCTCTTGATCTTCTATCCGCTCTGGGATGTGGCCTGTACGGTCTATGACCTGAGAGCTTCCACCCGTTCTACCTCCGGTCCTTCGACTGCACAGTATGTCAATTGTGCGCTTGGAGTTCTGACTGCAGTCGGGATCGCTCTCACTGTCTTCAAGTCGCCTCAACAAGCAGTCGTGGTATTTGGTGCCTGGGCCCTTCTGGCCGGACTTGCTCAACTGGCAGTCGGCATCATTCGCCGGAAGGATCTTGGCGGTCAGTGGGCGATGATTCTCAGTGGTCTACAGTCTGCTGCAGCCGGCGTGGCCTTCATCCTGGGTTCGCTCAGCGGAAAAATCCATATTAAAGATCTGGGAGGTTACGCCATCTTCGGAGGAGCCTACTTTCTCATCGCCGGATTCTTGCTGAATCGGAAGCTATCTCGGACTTCCCTTGCTTGAAGCGAGGGACCTTTCACTTCCACGAACTTCGTCTGCCGACGATGTGGCGGTGGTCTGGAAGTAATCCCAGGAGCGAGTACCTCATGTCTGGTTGTTGCTCATGACGGGGAAGAAGAAGCGGCCCCATGTGCGTACTATCCCGCACGCGAATCTTCAAATCATCATGCGAACTATCCTGTGCTCATCGGGATGAGGCTCCGATAAAAGACTCTCAGCGTACGAGCGTAAAATCCCATCCATCGGACAGTCGGCCTTCGATGCCTCCTCAACTCAGCAAGTAACGTTCCTGATGAGGCTTATTCCGGTATCAGGAACCCACGTTCACCATGTTTCCGATCCAGGCTGGTTCCTCTGTCGCGGCACAAAGCAGGCAGTCGGCGCAATCATCAAAAGAAAGAGGAACCAGTACCGGAACTCGTGCTAACGGACCCGCCGTGTAGCGGCCCTTCGCCGGCCTATCTGCCAACACAACCGGGCGCACGATGACCCACTCCATGTCTGTTTTCTGCGTCATCCGCTCGGCGACCGCCTTGTCACGAACTGCAGCAGTGAATATCCGGCCCGATACGCGGACGACAAATCGACTGGAACAGGAGAGCTCGCGTCCATCGCTCAGGCCCATGCCCTCAGGGATGCGTGCCGGGCGGCCCGAGAGCACGGGTTTCGTCTAAGTTCTCCTGAATGTGCGCCCCCAGTAACCCGATTCCTGCCGAGTCGGTAAGCACAGAAACCTTGGGCAATGACGGCTTAGGACGCCGATCTCGAAGCAGACGCAGGGATTCTCGAAGACGGGAAAATCACGCAAACCAAAGCCTCTACAGAAAAGAGAGGGGAATCCACCGCATGTGCACGGTGTGGTTTGGGAATGTACGACAAAGCCGAGGTGGAGGGGATACCGCTAAATGATTGAATTGATTGGTGGACCTGATCGGGATCGAACCGATGACCTCTTCCATGCCATGGAAGCGCGCTCCCAGCTGCGCCACAGGCCCACTCCAAAAGAGGAAGGACTTACCTATTCTCGCCTCCGCCGGCCGTTTCGTCAAACGCCCGGGAACAAACTGCCTGCCATGTGGTGTCTAAGTACATAGAGTGAGCGCGCTCCCAACCGTCTTCGCGGCCTCCGCCGTGCGGCAGTTGCAAGCAGGCGGCAATCAATCGTAAGGTAGAGGGCACCCCTACATGGCGGGCTGGACAATGATGGATCTCGTAAGCGCAATCGGAATCCGTACGGAAGACACAGCTCTCGTGGCTGAACTGAAGCTCGGCTCCGAGGCGGCCTTCGCCCAGCTCATCGCGCAATACCATCAGCCACTCTACTCGCTCATCGCGCGCAGCATTCAGGACCCCTCCGACGCCGCCGACATTACGCAGGAGGTCTTCATCAAGGTCTTCCGCAACGTGCGCAGCTTTCATGAGGAGTCCAGCCTGCGTACCTGGCTCTACCGCATCGCGCTGCATGAGGCCTCGAACCAGCGGCGGTGGTGGTCGCGGCACAAGCGGCAGGAGATCACCATCGACTCCAGCCCCGAGTCCGACGACGAGGGCGAGCCGCTCTCGCTCAGCGCGCTGCTCGCCGACCACCGGGACTCTCCCTTCGACTACGCCGTACAGGGACAGGTTCGCGGGCGCGTCGAGCAGGCTCTGCAACAGCTTCCCGAGGCTTACCGCACCGTCGTGATCCTGCGGGAGATCGAGGGCTTCGGCTACGAGGAGATCGCCGAGATCCTGAACGTCAACCTGGGCACCGTCAAGTCGCGGCTAACCCGGGGACGCATCGCTCTGCGGGACATCCTGATTGCCCTCGAAGCTGCCGACCTCGAGGCTCGCCGGTCGATCCTCTCCCGCGACAGTATCTTCTCCTGCACGGAGGCCGGACGATGAACGACTCCCCGCAGTGCGAGTTCGTGCAGGCCTCCTTCTCCGCGTACCTTGACGGCGAATTGAGCGGCGTCGCCATGCAGCAGATGGCCGAGCACCTGGACACATGCAGCGAGTGCTCGCGGGAGTTCACGGCGTGGCGCTCCATGCAGGACCAGCTTGCCATGCTGCGCACGGACGCGAAGGCGAAGGCTCCGATGGACCTAGGGCTGAAGCTGCGCATCGCCATCTCGCATGAGAGCTCGCGGCGCGCCGCAGGCATCTTCAACAACCTGAGCGTACGGTGGGAGAACACTCTCCGCCCATGGCTGCTGCAGGCCGCGGCGGGTTTTGTGGCGGCGGTTTCCCTGCTGGGCGGCGTCGGCCTTCTACTGGGCGCGGCTCCGCAGCCGGTGCTGGCGAACGACGAGCCGCTGAGCGTCGTCATCGCGCCGCACTATCTCTACTCAGCCGAGCAGCCACGGCCGATCCTTACCCAGTGCGATGCCACCATTGTCGTCGACGCGCTCATCAACACGCGCGGCCAGGTGTACGACTACACCATCGTCTCTGGACCGCAGGACCCGGCGATCCGTCCGCAGTTGGAGAGCCAGCTCCTCTCGAGCGTCTTCACTCCGGCCAGCGTCTTCGGCTCTCCGGTGCGCGGACGCGTGGTGATGACCTTCTCCGGCGTCTCCGTCCGTGCCTAGCTGCCTTGCCTCCGCACCCGGCGGAGCATAAGCTAGGGAGCGATACGCCTGTGGCTTCGATCCTCCAGACCGCTTCCCTTCGCATCGTGACCGGCGCGCTTCTTACGGCGCTCCCGGCCGTTTCCCTGGCGCAGAGTGTACCTGCGCAGCAGGTGCAGAACCCCAGCAGTTCCTCGAGCAGCGGCCAGAGCGCTCCACCGCCGCAGCCTCGCTCGGCTGTACGCGCTCCGCAGGTGGAGGCCGGAGGTTCCGGCATTACGCTCGAGACGAGTGAGCCGCTCTTCGATCTTGCCGTGGCGCTGAACGCCTGCGGTTACGACGCCGACCTGAACTCTTCGTCCCCGGTGCGCCGCCGCGTCCGCGACCAGATCAACGAGGAGCTGACCGCCTCGGCCCCGGCACGGGATAGCCGCGACGCCGTCTGCGCCTACGTCCGCGAGCACACGCTGGCCGATCCCGGACTGAACCTGGCGCAGTACGTCTCACTCTCGCTCTACCTGACGCCGCTGCCGGAGCTGACCACCGCCGTCGACCAGACCGAGATGCCGCCGGACTCGCTGCAGGTGGTCAATATCCTGCCGCTGCTGCGCACCTTTGCCGATACGCTGCAGCTCCACGCGCTCTGGGTCGAGCACCGGTCGGAGTACGAGGCGCTGACGAACCAGATTCACATGCCCATGACGCGCAGCGTGCTCGATACGGACATCTTTCTGCACATGCCGGTCAGCAGCTACGACGGCCGCCGCTTCATGGTGTTGCTGGAGCCGATGCTCTCGCCCTCCACCATTAATGCGCGCATCTATGCCAGCGATTACATCGTGGTCGCCTCGCCTTCGGTCGCCAGCGACGGTACGGCGACGGTGCGCATGGATGACATCCGGCACACCTACCTGCATTACATGGTAGAGCCGCTGATCTACTCGAAGGCCTCGTCAATGGAACGGTTGCAGCCTCTGCTGCGCTCGGTGCAGGATGCTCCGCTGGACTTTGTGCATAAGACCGACATCGTCGCCCTGCTGACGGAGTGCCTCATCAAAGCGGTCGAGGCGCAGCTCATGGACGTCGGCATCCCCAGACCGATGCGACCGGACGCGATCCGGCAGCGCGTGGAGATGGAGCAGTACGAGTCTGCCAGGTCTGCCTACGACAAGCAGGCCGAGATCGTCCGGCGACAGGCGGTCGAGAAGGACATGCGCCAGGGCTGGGTGCTGACGGAGTACTTCTACAACCAGCTTGGGCCGATGGAGCGCGAGTCGATCAGCCTGAAGGACCAGATCGGCCCGATGATCTACGGCATGGACGTGGAGCATGAGCGCCATCACGACGAGCAGATCGCCTTCTACCCGCCGGGCAGCCCCGAGCTGAACGGCAGCAGCGACATCGTGCGCCGCGTGGCCACCCCGCCGACGGGACTGAATCTCGCCGAGATGAAACTGGCGCAGGGCGACACCGAGGCCGCCGAAGAGCTGGCAAACAAGGCTTTGTCCGACCCGAAGGGCGACCATGCGCAGGCGAACTACGTGTTGGCCCGCGCCGAGCTGATGCAGCGCGAGCCGGAGGATGCCATCGGCCACTTCGGCGAGGTGTTGAAGCTCACCAAAGACCCGCGCACGGTTGCGTGGACGCACATCTATCTCGGCAGGCTCTACGACGTGCGCTCGGAGCGGCCCAAGGCGCTCGAGGAGTATAAGGCGGCTCTGTCCACCCGCGACAGCCGTCCGGATACGAAGACCGCCGCCGAGGCCGGGCTGAAGAAGCCCTTCGCCCTGCCCCAGCGCGAGGCCATGCCGAGCCAGGACGACGATAAAGAGCCCCTCGATCCCTCCGGCAAGGCGGAGAAAGAGGCGTACCGGCCCTCTCACCCCTGAGCCTCGTCTTCCGCAAGCGATCTGGCTGAATTCAAACTATTTATGGGCAGACCGGCGCGGACCGCAGGTCTGCCCACCTGTCTTATGTTGTAGAGTGCAGAGAGCCTTATGACCCGCCGCCGGTCTACCTCCTCCAACCCGCGCATCAGCACCTTTCCGGGGCATACCTTCCGCGACCCGGAGTTGCTGACGCGCGCGCTGACGCATCGTTCGCTGGCCTACGAGGCCGACGCCGAGGCCGCGCCCGACCCGGCCTCTGACAATGAGCAGCTCGAGTTCCTCGGCGATGCCGTGCTGGGGCTGGTCGTCGCCGAGAGCCTATTGCGCCGCTTTCCCGGCTCGCGCGAGGGCGAGCTGACGCGCCTGCGAGCCTCGCTCGTGAGCCGGCGCCACCTCGCCGCAGTGGGCGAGCGGATCGGGCTGGGCGAGCGCCTGCTGCTGGGCAAGGGCGAGGAGCAGAGCGGCGGCCGCCGCAAACCGGCCCTGCTCGCCAACGCGATGGAGGCCGTCATCGCCGCGCTGTATCTGGACGCCGGCCTCCCGGCGGCACAGCGCTTCATCGAAGAGAATGTGATCAAGGCCACGCTGCCCGATCTGGACGTCGCTCTGCGCGATGCCGGAACCTTCTCAGGAGCCATCGGCGACCACAAGTCGGCGCTGCAGGAGTATCTTCAGGGCGCGGGCATGGGCCAGCCGCAGTACGTGTTGACCGGCCAAAGCGGCCCCGATCATCGCAAGAGTTTTACCGTGGAGGTGCAGGTGAGCGACGGCAAGGGCGGCACGATGGCTCTTGGAGCCTCCTCCGGCTCCACCAAGAAGCTCGCTCAGCAGGAGGCGGCGCGGCTCGCACTGGACCGCCTGAGGGATGAACGGCAGGATCGGCAGGCGGCCAAAGGATGACCCCGCGGCCCCGGCTCCGGTACGACCATCCCATGCAGCACGGCGGCGTTCTGCACGGAGTCCAGTCACTGCTCTACCTCATCGTCATTGCCATCTTCATCGTCGGCTTCTCGGTGCAGCCGTATCGCATCCCCTCGGGCTCCATGGAACCGACGCTGATGATCGGCGACTTCCTGCTGGTGGATAAACAGATCGTCCCCACCGGCGGCAGCCATGACCCCCTGCCGCTGACGACCGTCCGCCACGGCGACATCGTTGTCTTCCACTACCCGGTGCAGCCGGAGGTACTGCTGGTCAAGCGCGTCATCGGCTTGCCCGGCGACCGCATCCGTCTGCGCGACGGCCGCGTCTACCGCAACGGCCTGCCGCAGGAGGAGCCGTACGCGGTGCACACAGGCGGCACGCAGGACAGCTTCCGCGACAACTTTCCTCGGCTGCAGAGCGCCGAGCCTGGCATCGAGTCGCGCTGGTGGATCGAGATGCGCCACCGCATCGACAATGGCGATCTGGTCGTCCCGCCGGGCGAGTTCTTCGTGCTGGGCGACAACCGCAACAACAGCGAGGACAGCCGCTACTGGGGCTTCGTGCCGCCCTCGGCCATCGTCGGCAAGCCGTTCCTCGTCTACCTCTCGCTGGCCGGACCAGAGCGCGACGATCCCCCGGCGCAGGCGCAGCTTCGCTCGCCGGTGTACGCCTCGCGCTACCGTGAGGGACTGCTCCAGCGCATCGTAGGCCTGGCGCACTGGGACCGCACGCTCCGCGTCATCCGCTGAACCGATACACTGGACTCTGTGGAGACGATCTCGACCAGCGCCCTGGAAGCCGCGGCACAGGAACCAATACAGCCCAAGGCGCGGTCCGAGGACTCGGAAACCCTGCTTGAGTCCATCGCCGGAATCGCCGCCGTGCTGGTCATGGCCCTCTTCGTGATGACCTTCGTCTTCCAGAACTACCAGATCCCCTCAGGCTCCATGGAGAAGACGCTGCTCATCGGCGATCATGTGGTGGTCGACCGCGTCCTGCTGGCTCCGCGCTCTCCGCTGTCCTTCTTCATGCCCAACCGCGAGGTGCGCCGCGGGGACATCATCGTTTTCTTCAAGCCGGGCGAGCCGAACCTCTTCCTTGTGAAGCGCGTCATCGGCGTACCCGGCGACCATATCCGTCTACATGGCGGCATCGTCTCCCTGAACGGCGTCCGGCAGGACGAGCCGCAGGCGGCTATGCCCGATGACAGCGACCCCTGGCATCAGTTCGACCTGTACCGCGACAACTTTCCCGAGTTCGCGGCGGACGTCTTCGAGGGTTCAACGCCCGAGTGGGCTAAAGAGATGCCGCAGCACGTCCAGCATGGAGAGTTGATCGTGCCGCCGGGCAGCTACTTCGCCATGGGCGACAACCGCATCAACAGCCTCGACAGCCGGTACTGGGGCTTCGTGCCACGGCAGAACATCATCGGACGACCTCTCTTCAACTACTGGTCGTTCGAGACGCCCGCCGACCAGATCCGCAAGCAGCGCCCGGGACAGCAGATGGAGTTCCTGGCGCACATCGTCCGTCACCTCTTCGACGAGACTCGCTGGAGGCGAACCCTGCATGTCATCCGGTAATCTTGCAGAGGTTCGTTTGGGACAGGCAGAAAAGGCAGGCATGGAAGAGACGGTCGTAGAACAGGGCAGCGAAGACGTCGCGGGATGGTGGCAGCGGCGGCGACGCCTGCTGATCGGCGCGGCGGTCGTGCTTGTGCCGCTCGTGGCCATCGCCTTCGTCGTGCCGCTCCTCAACATCAACCGCTTCCAGCGGCGCGTGATCGCCAGCCTCTCGGAGAGCCTCGGCAGGCCGATCCATCTGGATACGATCTCGCTGACGGTCTTCCCCCTGCCCGGCCTCGATATCGAGAACCTGACCGTAGCTGAGGACCCGGGCTTCGGCGCGGAGCCCTTCGTCCACTCGAACTCCGTGCATGCGACGATCCGCCTCAGCTCGCTATGGCGCAGGCGAATCGAGTTCTCGAGCATCAACTTTACGGAGCCGAGCATCAACCTCGTCCGCACCAGCTCCGGCCAATGGAACATCGAGAGCATCCTGCTGCGCGCCTCGCGCCTGAACGCTGCGCCGACCGGCCAGCTTCGCCCCAGCGACGCTCCGCGCTTCCCTTACATCGAGGCCACCGGCGCGCGACTCAACCTGAAGACCGGCGAGGTGAAGCAGCCGCTCTCTCTGACCGACGCCGACCTTGCGCTGTGGCTGAGCAGCCCGCAGCAGTGGCAGCTTCGGCTTAAAGGCTCGCCTATGCGCACCGACCGCGACCTGCCCGACAGCGACACCGGCACCTTCCAGCTTGAGGGCTCGTTGGGGCACAGCACCTCAAGCACCTCGCTCGAGAGCATGCCTATCGACCTGCGGGCCGAGTGGCGGAACGTCCCCATGGGCGACGCCACCCGCGTGCTGATCGGCAGCGACGCCGGTCTGCGCGGCACACTCAGCCTGGGCGCGATAGCGAAAGGCACCATAGGCCACAGCTCCCTGCAGACGACGCTGCACCTGACCGACCTGCGCCGCGCCGATTTCATCCCGCCGCAGACGCTCACCTTCGACGCTGAGTGCCTCGCCACGCAGGAGCACATCTTCCACGCGCTGACGGATGTGCGCTGCTCGATGCCCCCGGCGCTGACCTCCTCGGCCAAACAAACCTTCGCCCTCACCGGCTCAGTCCCTGACGTCCGCCAGCTCGAAACAGCCTCAGTAGACATAGGGACTCCGGGGATTCCCGCCGTGCGGCTGCTGGACTGGGCGCGTGTTGCCAGCTCGCGGTTGAGCCCGGGGATGAGCGCCGCTGGATCGCTGGTGGGCGGCATCAGCTACGACCCCAAGGCCCGCTGGGCCGGACAGCTTACCCTGAACAACAGCTCGCTGACAGTGCCGGAGATCGACGCCGCTCCTCTTTTCAAGGGCACGCTGGCGATGCGCCTCGTCTCCTTCTCGGGAGCCGACCCGCATCCGCAGCTCGTCCTGCCGCCGACGCCGCTCACGCTCGGCAGCAAGGACTTCGCCACTGTGGATGCACGCTTCGATCCAACGGGATACGTGATCCACCTGACCGGCACCGCGGCTCCGGAGAAGCTGCACGCTCTGGGCGCGAACCTGCCGCTGCTAGACGGCGGCATGACCGCGCTGCTGCCGCCCTCGGACTCCCCTGCCCCGCTGCGCTTCGACCTGCAAGGAACGCATGTCTGGGGCCATGGAACGGCATGGAGTCAGTCCGCCGTGCCCCCGCCGCACCACCACAAGCGATAAATTCAACTCCCCCGACCGTCATTCCGCAGGGATCTGCTTTTCATCTCCCGGGCAACTTGCCGTGGAAGAACACAGCAGATTCCTGCGCTGCGGAATGACAGTCGGTACATGAAGATGCTGGGCAGATCTTCGTGCAGCCTAAGGCTTCTCTGCAACGGGCCTGATCGCAATCGTGTGCGTGCTCGTGCGCATCTCCGGCACCGAGCCGTCATTGACGACGGCCTCCTCAGGCGTGGTCTGGAAGGTGATACGCGTCGAGGTCGTACCGCGGCCCGGGATGCGAAGCCGCTCGGTCGCGCTCAACTCACCCGAGCGCACCGTGACAGGAACCTCCGCGACGGCATCGCCGTCATTGCGCACCGTCACCGAAACCAGCCAGCCGCCGGTGCGACCGTTCTGCGCGGGAAGCTGGCGCGGCGTGACATTCACGATACTCAGGTCGGGCAGGCCGCGGTCGCGGTACACCCAATCGTCGAAGAACCAGCGCAGGTCTTTGTGCGCGGCCTGCTCGAGCGCCTGCTCGAAGGCCTGCGGGTCACGTCCTACGCGGTCGTTGCGGCCAAAGCTTGATAGCGTCAGCCGCAAGGCATCCTCCCCGGCGAGCGAGCGCAGCATCCAGAGCACAGCTGCGGCCTTGTTCCGGTAGTAAACCTCATCGCGGGCCTCGACCAGGGGCTGCCCGGCAGTTGCGTTGTCCGTCGTCTCCGGCTCGGCCAGAGCAAGCGTATTAACCTCGTCCCCCAGCGCAGCCAGCGCGAACTCGCGGCCCTTGCTCTGCTCGACCCACAGCAGCGAAAGGAACTGCGGCACGCCTTCGTCCAGCCACTGCTGCGAAGAGCGGAACCAGACATGGGCCAGCGTGTGCGCCACCGATGGCGCGAGCGTCGCCGCCGGAGCCGCCCTCATGGGCAACACCAGCAGCGCATCATCCTCGAAGGGCTGGCCAGCGTGGTCGAGGATCGACAACTGCCCCTGCGGCGCAGCCCCCAGCCAGTCAGTAATCAGCGGCCGAACCAGCGCGGCGGCCTCGGCGTAGCGCGGCACGGCGTCGTAATGGTCGGTAACGGCCGCGATGAGCGTGTCGTCGGTGACGGTGGGAGCACGGTCGGTGACAAAGAGGCTCGGCAGACGGAAGCCCAGCGGCTCCGCCTCGAACTCGGCCACGGCCACGCCGGGCGACTCGGCAACGGGAAGGTCGCGGTTCTCGCTGGTGGCCACAAGCTGCTCGCGGCGGCCGCAAAAGTAGGCGGCATCGGGAGCATCACCGACATACTCCACCGTAAGCCGCAGATGCGCCGTCGCAGCCTTCTGGCGCAGACGGATGCGGCCAGCCATCTGAAAGAGCTTCGCCCCATCGCCAAGGAAAACCGGCTCGGCGGCGACCGGATACCAGAGCACGTTGCCGAAGCCGCGCAGTGCGGTCAGTTCGGGAGAGATTTCGTCCCAGTCGGAGGAGGCGGCCTGCTCGGCTGGTGCGCCGATGCGCTCCAGCCGCTCGGCGCTCGGAGTGATCGTGCCGGTGTAGAGGGCCGTCAGCTCCACTGTGGCCCCCGGTGCGAGCGGCGCAGGCAGCGTAACGACAGCCTCATTCGCCTTGCCGGTGTGGTCGGCATCGGTGTCGATGATGCGCTGACCCCAGACCGGTTTCGCCCCCCCAAGCTCCAGGCTCTCCCAATGCAGCGAGGAGGAGAGTTGCAGCCCTAGAGAGTGCAGCGGCTGCGCCCCATCGTTACGCACCGATAGACGGGCGCGCACCATCAGGCGTGACTCTCGCGGAGTCAGATGAACATCGAGATCGTAGCCAGTAAAGGTTGGAGCGTTCCGCTCCTCCGCAGTGAGATCGGGCACGCTGTCCGCCGCCTTCTCCTGTGCGGCGGCAGGCACACCGCCCTCGGTCGAGAAGAGCACCGTCCCGCCCTGGCTGGGCGGAAGATCCACAGGAATCGTCACAGGCTGCTCTGGCGAAGGAGCCGCCGCGGGCTGCTGCGCTGCTGCCGTTCCTGCCAGCAACGCCGAAATCAACAACCAATTTCTCAAGAGCCCAGCCCTTTCAGCTTCTTCGGCGGCTTCGGCACAACCGGAGCAGCCACGCGTCGTTGCCGCATCGCCTCGTACATCACGACCGCACCCGCCACGCTAACGTTGAGCGAGGCCACCTTGCCCGCCATCGGAATGCGCAGCAAATGATCGCAGGTCTTCTTCACCAGATCGTGCAGCCCCGCGCCCTCGCGCCCCAGCACGAGCACGCAATCGGTGCGGAAGTCGAAGTCCACATAATCGGGCGTGCCGCGCTCATCCAGCCCGAGCACCCAGATATTGCGCTGCTTCATCTGCTCGAGCGAGCGGACGAGATTGGTGACGCGAGCGACGCGCACATGCTCGCTGGCCCCGGCCGAGGCCTTGGCGACCGTCGCCGTAATCGGAGCCGAGCGGCGTTCCGGCAGGATGATGCCGTCCACGCCCGCCCCCTCGGCCGTCCGCAGCAGCGCGCCGAGATTGTGCGGGTCTTCCACTCCATCAAGCGCCAGAAAGAAGCGCGGGCCATCTTTTTCGACCGCAAAGAGGTCTTCAATCGCAAGGAACTTGCGCTCCTTAACGACCGCAAGCACTCCCTGGTGCATATCTGTCTTAGCCAGTCGGGTCAGACTCTCCTTCGAGCCCATGGTGACGCGGACGCCCGCCTCCCGCGCCAGCGTAACCAGCCGGTCCAACCGCTCGTCGTGCCGGTCGCGGGCGACGGTGATGTGGTCCAGCGAGCGCCCCCCGGCGCGGATCGCCTCCTCGACCGGGTGAATGCCGTAAAGAACTTCCATCCTTCCAGTCTATCGCCCGAAAATAATGGATAAACAGGAATGGAACGAGGTATACAATTTTCTAAAGCTCCCCACCTCCACGCGCAGGACGAACAAACGGATGACCTTCTGGAAGGGTGACAAAAAATCCGGCGGAAGCGGCGTCTTTTCTGCTGCCCCGAGCGTCATCCCTAGTGTGTCGGCCTCCTCCCTCTCGATCACTGCCGCTGCCGCCGCCGAAACAGAGCGCGAAAACGCAGCGATTGCGCGTGGTCTGAAGCGGCAGGACCCCGACCTGCTCGACGAGCTGATCGAGCTCTACCAGCATCGCCTGCTGCGCTATCTGCTCTTCCTGACCGGCAAGCGCGAGATCGCCGAAGATCTCTTCCAGGAAACCTGGATGCGCGTGCTGCTGCGCGGCGGCCAGTACAACGGCAAGGCCCGCTTCGACACGTGGCTCTTCACCATCGCACGCAACCTTGTGATCGACCTCTCGCGCAAGCGCACCATGCTCTCGCTCGACGAGCTGCACGAAACTCACGAGGACGAGCGCCCCTTCCAGATCGCCACCGAGGATCCCTCGCCCTTCGAGTCCTTTCAGGCCCGCGAGCACAGCGCCGAGGTTTCCGCCGTGCTGCTGACGCTCGAGCCCAACTACCGCGAGGTGCTGACGCTCCGCTTCCACGAAGAGCTCTCGCTCGAAGAGATCGCCTCGGTGACCAACGCTCCGCTCTCGACCGTCAAATCTCGTCTTTATCGTGGTCTTGCCACGCTGAAGCCGGAGATGGAGCGCCTGCGCGGCGTGCGTCCCGCCACGGGAGGCGCGCGATGAGGCCGGCCATCAATGTCCACACCGGCAGAAGCTCTCTCCGGGGCGACCTTGGCACGCCCGCTTCACGTATCGTCAGCCGCTCCGCGTTCTCCGATCTTCAGACCGGAGCGCCCGCCACCATGGTCAATCGGACGCACCGCGTCATCCGCGAGCGCGCCCGTACGATGCAGGCCAACCGCAGCCGGCTGCGCGGCCTGATGCTGCCACTGACACTCTGCTCGGCACTGCTGATCCTCTTCTACGTCGCCCTCTGGAGCGTGATGGATCAGTACGAGACGTTCTCTCCCGAGACGCCGACCGACAGCCACCGGATGTTCATGCTGCTGATCTGGTTCCTGCCCGTCTCCGCGGCCGCGGGTGCGCTGGTGTGGTATCACCGCAGCCGCATCCAGTGCGGGAGGGACATGAGCCGATGACCCTTTGGAACCGCAACAAGGAGCCTGTCAAGACCGGAGAGTCCGAGCTGGACATGATCCCCGGATGGTCCATCGTTCTGGCGATCGTCGTCTTCGCCTTCACGCAATACCTCTTCCACGGCGTGTTGCCGCATCACCGCGCCGAACTGTTGCCAATGCGCCTGCTCATGGGCTGGTCCTCGGGCGCGGCGGTCGCCAGCTACGTGCTGCTGGTCGGCTATGTCAGCCGCGACGTCAAGCGCCGCGGCATGTCGGCACCGCTGTGGCTGCTCATCGTCATCCTGATGCCGGGCGGCATCGGCGGCGTCGTCTACTTCCTGCTGCGGCAGCCCATCCTTTCGCGCTGCCCGCACTGCAGCACGGAGATCGCCGCCTCGTACAACTTCTGTCCGCAATGCCAGTTCCAGATGGCCCCGGTCTGCGGCCAGTGCTTCAGCAGCGTGCAGATCACCGACGTCTTCTGCATCCGCTGCGGACACGATCTCGCCGAGGACCATGCCCCCGCTCGCCTGCGCGCCTACCGCGACTAGCTCTTACGCTCCTCTGCCCTCAGGGGCTACCATGAATAACAATGGCTCTGACCGCCCTCATCATCGACGATGAGCCGCTCGCCCGGCAGGAGCTCCAGTACCTGCTGGACTCGCTCGGCGGCGTCGATGTGCTCGCGCAGGGCACCAACGGCATCGACGCCGTGGAACTGATCCGCACTCATCGCCCGGACGTCGTCTTCCTCGACGTGCAGATGCCCGGCCTCGACGGCTTTGCTGTGCTTAAGAAGCTGCTCGATAAGAAGATTCCCCTGCCGCAGATCGTCTTTGCCACTGCCTACGACCGCTATGCCGTCCGCGCCTTCGAGGTCAACGCCGCCGATTATCTGCTGAAGCCCTTCGACCGCAAGCGCGTGCAGCAGACGGTCGATAAGGCCTCGCTCCGGCTCGCAGCCTCCCTGACGGTGGAAACCTCCTCAAGCGACGCCAAGCTGGACGCGCTACTGAAACTGCTCGAGGAGCAGACACAGGCCGCGCCCCGCTCTGCCAGCCCTAAAAGCTGGGGCAAGGTCGTCGTCCGGGCACAGAACCGCCTTCTGCTGGCCGATCCGGCGGAGATTTGCTTCGCCTCCATTGAGGATGGGGCTATCCGCGTCGTTACCTCGACCGTGGAGGGTCAGTCGAACTGCCGCACGCTTGAGGACCTGATGGAGCAGTTAGACCCGGAAACCTTCTGGCGAGCTCATCGATCGTTCATCGTGAACCTGCGGCACATCCGCGAGGTAGTGCCGTGGTTCAACTCGAGCTACCAGGTGCGCATGGACGACCGCAATCAGACCGAGATCCCGGTCAGCCGCTCGCAAACCAAGCACCTGCGCGAGCTCTTCAACCTCTAGCGTTACTCCTGATCCCGACCAACGGGAGGGCCAAGCGAAGCTCTAAAAAGGCGTGCAAACGCCCGCCCCACGCGCAGTGGGCCCGTCCGGCAGGACAAGCCTTTATCTATTCAACGGTAACGGACTTCGCCAGATTCCGCGGCTGATCCACATCGCACCCACGCCGCACGGCGATATGGTAAGCCAGCAACTGCATGGGCACCACCTCAAGCACCGGCAGCAGAAGCTCCGGAGCCTGCGGGATGTGGATGGTGTGCTCCGCGAGTTGCGTAATCTCCTCATCGCCCTCGATGGCGACGGCGATGACCCGCCCGCTACGCGCCGTAACCTCCTGCAGGTTGGAGAGCGTCTTCTCGTACTTGAGCACGCTCGACGGATCGTTCGGGTCCTTCGTCGCAATGCAGACGACCGGCAGCGTCTCATCGATCAGGGCGTTCGGCCCGTGCTTCATCTCGCCGGCCGGATACCCTTCGGCGTGGATGTAGCTGATCTCCTTGAGCTTCAGCGCGCCCTCAAGCGCAATAGGGTAATGAATACCCCGCCCAAGGAAGAGAAAGTCCTTCGCCGTCGAGAAGACTCGGGCAAGCTGCGCACACTGGTCGTCCACCGAGCGCAGGATGTCCTCAACCTTGCCCGGAACCTTCGCCAGTTCCGTCACTAGATGCAGCGACTCGGCAGGCGTGACGGTCCCGCGCACCTGCGCCAGATGCAACGCGAAGACAAAGAGCGCCGTAAGCTGCGCAGTAAAGGCCTTGGTGCTGGCAACGCCGATCTCCGGCCCGGCGTTGGTGGTCAGTGTGCCGTGCGCCTCGCGGGTAATGGCCGAACCGACGACGTTGCAGATCGCCAGCGTCTTCGATCCCTTGGCGATCATCTCGCGCTGGGCGGCGATCGTGTCCGCCGTCTCGCCCGATTGCGTGATAAGCAGGCCGATAGACTTCGGGTCGGCGATGGGGTCGCGGTAGCGGTACTCGCTGGCGTAGTCCACCTCGACCGGCAGGCGCGCCAGACGCTCGATCATGAACTTGCCCGCCAGCCCGGCGTGCCAGCTCGTACCGCAGGCGGCGATAGTGATCTGGCTGGCCTCGCGGTACTCTTGCGGGCTGATCCGCATGGCCTCGAGCGAGACGTGCCCGGTGTCGAGCGAGACGCGGCCGAGCGTGGTGTCGCGGATGGCTCGCGGCTGCTCGTTGATCTCCTTGAGCATGAAGTGCTTGTACCCGGCCTTCTCGGCCATGATGGGGTCCCACGTGATGCGCTGAATCCTGAGCGGCAGCGGGTTGCCGTCGAAGTCCGTCATCGTGATGCCCGAGAGCGTCAGCGTGGCGATCTCGCCGTCGGCGAGGAAGTGAATATTCCGCGTATGGTGCAGGATGCCGGGCACGTCGGACGCGAGGAAGTACTCGCCGTCACCCACGCCGAGCACCGCGGGCGGTCCCATGCGAGCCGCAACCAGCTTGCCCGGCTCATAGGCCGAGAGCACGCCGATAGCGAAGGCCCCGGTAAGCCGCTTGACGGCGCGGCGGACGGCCTCCTCCAGCGGAATCGTAGGCAGCTCGGAGTTAATGACGGCCTCGGAGGTGTTGATGTCGGCGGTGCGTTTGCCGTCCGGCTCGGGCGAACCTGCCATCTCCAGCTCGTCCTGAATGATGTGCGCGATGATCTCGGTATCCGTCTCCGAGAGGAAGGTGTGCCCCTTGGCGATCAGCGACTGCTTGAGCGCAAGGTAGTTCTCGACGATGCCGTTGTGCACCACGACCAGCGTGCCGGTACCGTCGCGGTGCGGATGCGCGTTCTCCTCGGTGGGACGGCCATGCGTAGCCCAGCGCGTGTGCCCGATGCCGAAGCTGCCCTCAAGCGGCGTCTGCCGAATGATCTCCTCGAGGTTCCGCAGTTTGCCCGGAGCGCGCCGCAGCGCCAGTCCGCCCGGGCCGCCGGCAACAGCGATGCCCGCCGAGTCGTACCCGCGATACTCCAACCGGCGCAGGCCTTCGATGATGATGGGGACAGGGGCCTTAGGACCGATATAACCGACGATTCCGCACATGCTCCCAGTGTAGATGCGGAGCCGGATTTTTCGGTAACTACTCTTCGCCGTCCACGGTACCCCGGCGCAACTCGCTCTGCGCCAACTCCTCCAGCAGATCCGGGTCCTGGATCGGCGAGGAGATACGATACTCTCCGCTGGCCCATTTGCCCAGATCGAGCAGGCGGCAGCGATCCGAGCAGAACGGGAAGTTCTCATCGGTGGCCTGAACAACCTTATGACAGGTAGGACAAAAGAGTGCTCTCGGTGTGCTCATATTGATTAGATTCGATGCCCTTATTCGAGGATGCGCGCGACTACGTCGTAGTCGTGCGACTCGGTGATCTCGGCGCGATAGAAGGTGCCCGGAACCAGCGCCTCGTGCGGGCCGAAGTCATTGATGAAAACCTTGCCGTCGATCTCGGGCGCGTGCAGCGACGTGCGGCCTTCCCACAGCAGCTCCGTCTCTTCGCTCTCGCCCTCGACCAGCAGATCGACCTCACGGCCTACCCACTCGGCCTTCGCTTTCTCGCTGATCTTCTGCTGCAGCTTCATCAGCTTGCGGCGGCGGGCCTGAATCGTCCGCTGCGGTACCTTGAGCGCGTCGTCCAGCTCGTAGGCCTTCGCGCCCTCCTCGTCCGAGTAGGTAAAGACGCCGAGCCAGTCGATCTTCGCCTCGCGGACAAACCCGCAGAGCGCCTCGAAGTCCTCCTCCGTCTCGCCCGGGAAGCCAACGATGAAGCTGGTGCGGATGACGATGCCCGGCACGATCTTGCGCGCCCACTCGATGAGCTTGAGGAAGATCTCTCCACTGCCGCCGCGCTTCATCGCCCGCAGCACCGAGGGGCTGGCGTGCTGAAGCGGCACATCGAGGTACTTCACGATCGTGTCGTGCTTCGCAATCGTCTCCAGCAGGCGGTTCGTCACCTTGTTCGGATAGGTGTAGAGGAAGCGCAACCACGTGAGGCCGGGCAGCACAGCGAGCGCATCGAGCAGTTGCGCCAGACCGTCCTTCAGGCCGAGGTCTTCGCCATAGCAGGTCGTATCCTGCCCGATCAGCGTGATCTCGCGCACGCCCTGCGCGATGAGGCTCTGCGCCTCCGCGATGATGGACCCCATGCGCCGCGAGCGGAACTTGCCGCGAAGCTGCGGGATGATGCAGAAGCTGCACGGATGGTCGCAGCCCTCGGCGATCTTGATGTAGGCCGAGGAACGCGGCGTGGCCAGGATGCGCGGCGTGGCGTCGCTGTAGAGATAGTCCGGCAGAGCGGCGGTAGCTCCGTCCCACGACTCGCGGGAGAAGCGGCCCTGCTGCTCGCGCAGGTCGCCCTCGGGGCGGCTTGAGATGCGTTCGTGCGCGACGTGCTCGCCTACGTGGTGCAGCGGTTCATCGCCGTAGGTTGTGCCCGTCTCGGCCAGCGACTGTGCGATGCGAAGCTGCGGCGCAACCTCGCCCTCGAGCGGGCGCGAGTGCTGGTTGACGGCGCTCGGAGCGCGATGGATCAACTGCTCCCGCGCCACCAGCGTCTCGTTCACCAGCGGGTCCTCCTCCACGGCAAGATCGTGCTGCACGTGCGCATCGATGGAGGGCTGGTTGAAGTCCTGCGGCAGAATGTTGAACGGCGAATCGTTCGGCGTTCCAGTCGGAGTCAGACCGGCGGCGGCAAGAATCTGCTCCAGCTCGCCCGTGCCGACGACCGCATCGACCTCGGGAATATTTTTGCGGATTTCGTCGCGGTAACGCTCGACCAGGCAGCCCGCCACGACGATGCGGCTAGCCTTGCCGCCGTTCTCGCGCTTGTGGCTGACCATCTCAAGGATGGTGTTCACCGACTCCTGCTTGGCCGAGTCGATGAAGCTGCACGTGTTGATGACGATGATTTCGGCGTCCTCGGCCTTCGGCGTCAGCTCCGCGCCGTTATGGTGCAGCAGGCCCATCATCACCTCGGAGTCCACGAGGTTCTTGGGGCAGCCGAGCGAGACGAAGCCCACCTTCGGCCGCGCGGTTGCAGCCGGAGCGGCGCTCTGTTCGTCGATGGCGGCCGGAGGAGTCACAGCCTTTAAGTGTACCGCAGTAACGGGCAAAATCCTTCTAGGAACTGCCCCGCCGCAGCTCCCGCGTCTTCAGCACTATCAGGTACTCATAGATGCTCTGAAGTGTCGCGTAGGTCAGGCCGGCATATCCGTCCAGAATCGCCCGCCGGAGCAGCAGCATGTACAGCCACTTGATGAGGGGTCTTCCCGGCAGCTTGTAGAAGAGCGCCTTCTGGTGCAGCCGCCGCGTGTGGAAGTCCTTATCGAGCAGCGCCGTCCTCAGCGAGGGGTTCTGCAGCCCCTGCTGGCGGACGATCAGCTCCGCCTCCATCGTGCTGTAAACGTTGTGTTTGTTGACCCAGTGCGCGATTCCCTTCGAGAAGGGAAAGTGATCAAACGGCGCGGCAAGCTCCGCAATCGGCCCTTCGACCTCGATGACCTCATTGATGGCGCGGGTGTAGCGGCTTCGCTCGGGCCTCACCAGCCGGATGTAGAACGGCGAAATCTGCGCATGCTTCAGCCACGTGCCGAAGAGGAAGTCCCGCCGCCGCAGGCGAAAGCCGCTTGTCTCCGGAGAGGCCGACGCAACCGCCTGCTGCATCTCCGCGGCAAGCTCCGGCGTAGGCCGCTCGTCGGCGTCGAGGAGGAGGACCCACGGATGGCGGAACGGCAGCGCAAGACCGGCGTTCCGATGCGTAGCATAGTCGTCGAAGACGCGCTGCGCGACCTGTGCTCCCGCAGTCTTTGCAATCGCCACCGTCTCATCGGTCGAGTATGAGTCGAAGACGTACACATCGTCGGACCACGCTACCGATGCGAGGCAGCCGGGCAGGTCTGCCTGCTCATTCTTCGTGAGGATCAGGACGGAGATCATCGCTGGTCCCATCCTATCGCGGCCCCATCCCTATGCCGTAAACGGACGGATCGCCAGCACCGCGTTCAGACCGCCAAAGGCGAGCGAGTTCGACAGCACCAGCGTTGGCCGCGCCCTGCGTGGCTCGCCCAGAATGACGTCCAACCCCAGCGTGGGATCGACCTCCGTCACCCCGGCATTGAAGGGCAGAAGCCCCTCTTCGAGGGCGAGCACGGTAGCCAGCGCCTCGATTGCGCCCGTCGCGCCGATGGAGTGCCCGTGCAGCGCCTTGGTCGAGCTGACCGGAATCGTCGCACCGCGTTCGCCGAAGACCTGGTGGATCGCCGTCGCCTCGACCGAGTCGTTCGCCTGCGTGCCGGTGCCATGGGCGTTGATATAGCCGACCTCGCTGGCATCGGCATGAGCGTCGGCGAGCGCCCGGCGCATGGCCTCGGCGGCACCCTCAGCCTTGGGCTGCGTGATGTGGTGCGCGTCGGCGGACATACCGAAGCCAACGATCTCCGCATAAATCTTTGCCCCGCGAGCCTGCGCGCTCTCGAGCGTCTCGAGCACCAGCGTCGCCGCGCCCTCGCCAAGCGTCATGCCGTCGCGGTCGCGGGCAAAGGGCTTGCACTGCGTCGGCGAGACGACGCGCATCGAGTCCCACGCCCGCAGAAAACCAAGCGTCAGCGGAGCCTCGTGCCCCCCGGCCAGCGCCGCCGTCACCATGCCCGAACGCACCATCTGGAAGGCCAGCCCGATGGCGTGCGTTCCCGAGGAGCAGGCCGTCGAAATGTTCAGCACCGGCCCGGTAATACCGTGCTCCGTGGCGATGTAGCTGCTGCCCGCGCTCGACATCGTGCGGATGACGGTCAGCGGATGGACGCGCGCGTTGACGCTGTATAGGCGGCCTGTCTCATGCTCCTCCGAGCCGCGCCCGCCGCAGGAGCAGCCGGTGATGATGGCCATCGTGGAGGGGTCGTGCGCCTTCAGCACGCCGCTCGACTCCACAGCCTGCCGCGACGACAAGATGCCGAACTGCGCCGTGCGGTCGGTGGAGACGACGATACCCGAGGCCAGCAACGGCGTGGGGTCGAAGTCCTTGACCTCGGCATAGCGGCTGAACCGCAGGTTGGGGTTGAGCGGATCGCCCGAGGGCGCCTCCGGAAACGACCGCAACGGGCCGATGCCGCTGATGCCCTCGAACAACGAACGCCGAAACTCCTCCACCGTCGAGCCAATGGGCGAGATGCAGCCCAGTCCTGTCACTACGACGCGATTCACAGAGCACCTTCCCCGACCGAGGGCCTTACCACCATCTTCTGTACCATCATCTTCCGCAAGCTATCACACTACCGGGCCAGACGGATGCGGGGTGAGGCCATCGATCTTCCTTAGCGCATCTGCTGCTGGCCGTACCGATAGGCCTGCTTGATCTCGTTGATGCGGTTGAGGTGGTACTGGAAGTACAGGCCGCCGAAGAAGAAGGTCATGATGGGACCAAGCTGCAGACCCACCGGATCGACCGTGTTGAAGTGCTGCTCGAGCGAGGAGCGCATGGAGAAGCGATACACGATCATGATGGCCAGCGTAGCCAGCGAAACCAGTCCGGAGACGCCGCTCATCGCCAGAAAGGCGTTGCTGTTCATCTGGTGCGAGGCCGCGAGGCCCACGCGGCCAAAGGAGAAGAGCATGTTCAGCACCCACAGGCCGAGGTAGATGTACATCCAGTTGAGCGCCTTGGTATCCGGCTGCACCTTCTTGAGCCAAAGCACCTGCACCAGGTCCCAAATCACCGAAAACAGTCCGCAGGTAACGATGCTCAGCACCAGCACGAGCGCCCAGTGCAGGTTCGGCGGATCGGGAAACTGCGGAATGCCCGCGGCGACATAGGGCGAGGGCGCAACCGGGGTCACAGGGATGGAGCCCATCACCTGCGAAACCGGAATCCACTCCGTCGAGCCCTCCGCCAGGGCAAGGTCGGTCAACAGAATATTGCCGGTGCTCACGTACCGCTGCACATCCGCCAGAGAGTACGGCCCGAACTCCTGTCCATCTCGCGCAATCTTGTAGGTCAACGTTCTTCTCCTTTGGAGGGTTGAAAGGATGGCCCGGTCAGCTCATCAGCATGCCGTCGTCTGTAGTGACTGTACAGGCTTCTACGATAGCCCAAATCCGGGGAATGAGGGATCCCCGGAAACAGGGCAATTCCTGACCGGAGGCTGGGTGGTCCCTTCTCCGGCAGAGCCGAGGCATAGCACCCGCTGACGATCACCTTCACGGCCGACATGCCTTCCGTGCGTTCTCCCGGGCAGAATACAGCCGTTCCAGTGTAGCGGCAGAATCGCCCCGAAGCTCGTCAACGTCCATTCACACATCTCATTCACTATCTCTTTATTGGAGACGGAGCAACGCCGCCGAGGCGCAACTGCTCCAATGCATCAGTGCACATACTTGTTCTGAATAGCGGCTCCACCTCTCTGAAGTTCACCATCTTCGAGGCGGAGGAAAGTACCCCCGTCACTCTCCTCAAGGGCGAGATCGGCGGCATTGGCTCTGCGCACGCGACGCTTACGCTGCGCGACGCCGAGGGAACCGACCTCGCGCCCGCGAGCACGGCCTCGCAGGCGCGCATCTCCAGCCTCTCGGACGCCATCGCCTTCGCGGCCAAGGCGCTGACTGCCTCAGAGATGCCGGCTATCGACGCCATCGGCTACCGCGTCGTGCACCCCGGACCGCGGCTGCTCGGCCACCAGATCATCACCGACGAAGTAATCGAGAACCTCCTCGAGGCCGAGACGATCGCTCCCCTGCACGATCCCGCGGCGGTCGCGCTGATCCGCACCATGCAGTCCCGCTTCCCCGGTATCCCGCACATCGCCTGCTTCGATACGGTCTTTCACGAGACGCTACCGCCGGAGGCCAGCACCTACGCCATCCCGGCGCGCTACAGCGAGGAAGGAGTGCGCCGCTACGGCTTCCACGGGCTGGCCTGCGAGTCGGTCTGCGACCAGCTCCGCGCCGCAGGCGAGCTGCCGAAGCGGCTCGCCATCGCTCATCTCGGCGGCGGCTCCAGCGTGACGGCGGTGCTCGACGGCCGCTCGGTCGATACCTCCATGGGGCTGACGCCCACCGGGGGCGTCGTCATGTCCACCCGGCCCGGCGACCTCGACCCCGGCCTCGTCGTCTACCTGATGCGCAAGGGCGGCGACGCCGTCTCCATCGACTCCCTGTTGAACAACGGTTCCGGGCTCAAGGCCCTGACCGGCAACTCGGACGTCCGCACCATCCGTACCGCCGCCACACATGGCGACGACCAGGCTCTCTTCGCCCTCCGCGTCTTCACCCGATCCGTCACCAAGACCCTTGGCGGCTATCTCGCCCTGCTGGGCGGGCTGGACGCCATCGCGTTCTCCGGCGGCATTGGGGAGCACGACCCCTCCACTCGCGCCGAGATTCTTGCGCCCATGCAGGCGCTCGGCATCCAACTCGATCCTGTCGTCAATGCCAAGCCTTCCCCCGGTCTTACCCGTGTTAGCATCGAGCACTCGCCCGTTGCCGTATACATCGTCCCTGCCGAAGAGGACCGTAGTATCGCCCGCCAGGTCCTCCGGATATGCCAACCCAGCTAGCTGATCCAGACTCAGAACGGAGCCACGCACCATGAGCACAACAGCGACCGCGACGACCACCCCCACCCTCACCCCTGACGAACTCCGGCGTATGAACGCCTACTGGAATGCCTGCAACTATCTTTCCGTCGGCATGCTCTATCTGCTTGCCAATCCGCTGCTGCGCGAGCCGCTGAAGCCCGAACACATCAAGAACCGCCTGCTCGGCCACTGGGGATCGGACGCGGGCCAGTCGTTTACGTGGGTGCACCTGAACCGCCTCATCAAGAAGTACAGCCTCGACATCATCTTCCTCTCCGGCCCCGGCCACGGCGCGCCCGCCACGCTGGCCAACAGCTACCTCGAGGGCGTCTACTCTGAGGTCTATCCGGACAAGAGCCGCGACGAGGCTGGCATGCAGCGGTTCTTCAAGCAATTCTCCTTCCCCGGCGGCATCGGCAGCCACTGCACGCCGGAGACTCCCGGCTCGATTCACGAGGGCGGCGAGCTGGGCTACTCCCTCTCGCACGGCTTCGGCGCGGCCTTCGATAATCCGAACCTCATCGTGACGGTGATGGTCGGTGATGGCGAGGCCGAAACCGGACCGCTGGCTACGAGCTGGCACAGCAACAAGTTCCTCAACCCGATCCATGACGGCGCGGTGCTGCCGGTGCTTCACCTGAACGGCTATAAGATCGCCAATCCGACCATCCTCGCCCGCATCTCGCACGAGGAGCTGGAGCAGCTCTTCCGCGGCTACGGCTGGACGCCGTACTTCGTCGAGGGCGACGACCCAGCGGTGCTGCACGAAACGATGGCCGCCACGCTCGAGCACTGCATCCTCGAGATTCGCGCCATTCAGGAGCGCGCCCGCTCGACCGGCTCGACGGAGCGTCCGCGCTGGCCGATGATCGTGCTGCGCACGCCCAAGGGCTGGACCGGTCCCAAGGAGGTCGACGGCCACAAGGTCGAGGGCTTCTGGCGCGCTCACCAGATTCCGATCCTCGACGTGAAGACCAACCCGCCCCACCTCGCGCAGGTCGAGGCGTGGATGCGCAGCTACAAGCCCGAGGAGCTCTTCGACGAGAAGGGAACGCTGATCCCCGAGCTGCAGGAGCTGGCCCCCACCGGCGAACACCGCATCACTGCCAATCCGCACGCCAACGGCGGTCTGCTGCGCAAGCCGCTCGACATGCCCCGCTTCCAGGACTACGCCATCAAGGTCGATCACCCTGGCCAAGTGGAGCTCTCTTCGACCGAGACTCTCGGCAAGTTCCTGCGCGACGTCATCCGCCGCAACCCGACCAACTTCCGCGTCTTCGGCCCGGATGAAACCGCCTCGAACAAGCTCACGGCCATGTACGAGGCCAGCGGCAAGACGTGGCTCGCCGAGATCCTGCCGGAGGACGCCGACGGCACCGAGCTGGACCCGGCCGGACGCGTCATGGAGATGCTCAGCGAGCACACGCTCGAGGGCTGGCTCGAGGGCTACGTCCTGACCGGACGCCACGGCTTCTTCTCCACCTACGAGGCCTTCGTCCACATCATCGACTCGATGTTCAACCAGCACGCCAAGTGGCTGGAGAAGTCGAAGCTCGAGCTGCGCTGGCGCGCTCCTGTCTCCTCCGTCAACCTGCTCATCACCTCTCTGGTGTGGCGGCAGGACCACAACGGCTTTACCCACCAGGACCCCGGCTTCCTCGACGTCGTCACCAACAAGAGCCCCGAGGTCACGCGCATCTATCTTCCGCCCGACGCCAACTGCCTGCTCTCGGTAGCCGACCACTGCCTGTGCAGCCAGAACTACATCAACGTGATCGTGGCCGACAAGGCTCCGCACCTGCAGTACCTCAGCATGGAGGAGGCGGTCGCCCACTGCACCAAGGGCATCGGCACGTGGAGCTGGGCCAGCAACGATCAGAATGAGGAGCCGGACGCCGTGCTGGCCGCGGCAGGCGACATCCCCACCGCCGAAGCTCTGGCTGCCGTCGCCATCCTGCGGGAGCATTTCCCCGAGCTACGCATCCGCTTCGTCAACGTCGTGGATCTCTTCCGCCTGATGCCCGAGAACGAGCATCCGCACGGGCTCTCCGACCGGGACTTCGACTCGCTCTTCACCAAGGACAAGCCGGTCATCTTCAACTTCCACGCCTACGCCTCGCTCATCCACAAGCTGACCTACCGGCGTACCAACCACAACAACATCCACGTGCGCGGCTACAAGGAGAAGGGCAACATCAACACACCGCTGGAGCTGGCGATTCTGAACCAGGTGGACCGGTTCAATCTCGCCATCGACGTGATCGACCGCGTCCCCGGGCTGGCAGTGAAGGGCGTGCACGTCAAGGAGAAGCTGCGCGACGAGATCAACGCCAGCATCGCCTACGCGCACGAGAACGGCATCGACCGGCCCGAGATCACCGGCTGGCGCTGGCCGCTGTAAAGTCACCCGCGTAAACCACAGCAACCACGATCCCGCCCATCCCGATGGGCGGGATCGCATTTTAGGGGCTTCCCCCACGCCGCATCTCTTCTGTACTGTTACAGACACATGCCACTCATCGAACGCATTCGCTCGCTTACGCCCTCTCAGCGTAATGCCTTCATTGCCTGCTTTCTCGGCTGGTCCCTCGATGCCTTCGACTACTTCATCCTGGTCTTCTGCGTCTCGGCCATCGCCAAGGACTTCCACGCCCAAGTCGCGGACGTGGCCGAGGCCCTCTTCCTGACGCTCGCCATGCGTCCGGTCGGCGCGTTTCTCTTCGGCTGGATGGCCGACCGTTACGGCCGCCGCCCGACGCTGATGATCAACATCATCAGCTACTCAATCTTCGAGCTGGCCTCGGCTGGCGCGCCCACCCTGCCGATGCTGCTGGTCTTCCGTGCTCTCTTCGGCATCGCCATGGGCGGTGAGTGGGGCGTCGGCGCGGCGCTTGCCTTTGAGACGCTCCCGGCCGAGGGTCGCGGCTTCTTCTCCGGCCTGCTGCAAGAGGGATATGTGGTCGGCAACCTCGTCGCGGGGCTGATCTATGCGGCGGTCTTCCAATACGTCGGCTGGCGCGGCATGTTCGTCATCGGCGCGGTTCCGGCGTTTCTCGTTCTCTATATCCGCTCCAAGGTGGAGGAGTCACCCGCGTGGATCGAGACGCGAGCCAAGGGGATGCAGCAGGCCGCGTCAATGGAACCGCAGCCCTCGCTGCTCTCGAATCTGGTGCGCTATCTGCCGACCTTTCTCGGCCTTGTGCTGCTGATGGTCTGCTTCAACTCCTTCAGCCACGGCACGCAGGACCTTTACCCCACCTTCCTCGAAAAGAATCTCCAGCTCTCGCCGAGGGCATCGGGACTCATCACCAGCGTCGGCAACGTGGGCGCTCTGCTGGGCGGCATCTGCTTCGGCACATGGTCGGAGAAGCTGGGCCGCCGCAAGGCCATCGTCCTCGCCTCGCTGCTGGCCATTCCCATGATTCCGCTGTGGGCGTGGTCGCACACCACGGTAATGATCGCTGCCGGAGCCTTCCTCATGCAGTTCATGGTGCAGGGAGCGTGGGGCATCGTCCCAGCGCATTTGAACGAGCTTTCGCCTGCCTCGGTGCGTGGAACCTTCCCCGGATTCGCCTACCAGCTTGGCAATCTCATCAGCTCCCGCAACGGCGTCTTGCAGGCGAAGGTCGCGGCCAGCCGCTACGGCGGCAACCTCCGGGTCGTACTCTCCGTCACGGTCTTTGTCGTGGCTCTGCTGGTGGCTCTCGTCGCCGCGCTTGGACGAGAGGCCCGCGGCGCGGACATGCGTTCCTGATATGCGTATCCTCCTCTGCCTTCTGCTGCTGACGCCGGTTCTGCTGGCGGAACCTCCGGCAAAGCGCATGGTATTGATCGACGAGGACGGCAGCGGGCCGGGCGGCACCAACCAGATGGCGATGATGCTCCTGCTGCAATCGCCCGAGGTCCAGGTGCTCGGCATCACCATGGTTTCGGGCGACGGTTGGGAGCCCGAAAACGTGCAGCACACCCTGCGCATGCTCGAGATCATTCACCGGACGGACGTTCCCGTAGTCCCCGGAGCCGTCTTTTCCCTGCTCCATACAGCGGAGGAGGCGCAGGACGAGGCCCTACGCTACGGTCCGCAGGGTTGGTACGGCGCATGGGGAGCGCATCACGGCCCGTTCGAGGTGCCACCGCTGCCCGAAGGGCAACCCACGCATAAGCCCGCCAGCGAGGACGCCGCGCACTTCCTCATCCGGCAGGTGCACGAGCATCCGCACGAGGTAACGATCTACGCCGCCGGTCCGCTCACCAATATTGCCCTTGCCCTCTCTATTGACCCAGGCCTTCCCGAGCTGGCCCAAGGCATCGTCATCATGGGCGGCAGCCTGAACCCGCAGACGAACGATCCCGAGTTTGCCCTGCATCCGAGGCACGAGTTCAACTTTTGGTTCGATCCCGAGGCCGCGCATATCGTCCTGCGTGCGCCATGGCCGCGCATCGACCTTACGCCGGTCGACATCTCGCTCAAGACGCGGTTTACGAAGGAGATGTTGGCCGAAATCGTCTCCTCGGGCACTCCCTCCGGGGAGTATCTGTCCCGCTACACCACCGACTTCTCCTACCTATGGGATGAACTGGCCGCGGCCGCATGGATCGCCCCGAACCTTATCACCCGCGAGCAGGTCCTTTATCTCGACGTGGATACCACGCACGGTCCTGCCTACGGGGACACCCTAGCGTGGGCTGAGAATGCGAAACCGGCCCGCAGCGATCTGCGGCAGGTCCACGTTCACATGGATCTTGACGTTAACCGTTTCAACCGCTCCTTTCTGGAGAGGATGAGGGCTGCTCCCTCCATCCCCTGAAGCAACGTCTTTTGGGGAGCGCATGTTAACTCCCGCTGAATGAAGCAAAAGCACGGTGTACACTGCTATCTCACCGGGAGTGCAGGGAGAGGGCGGAAGAGTGAACTTCGATACCTTCGACGCTGGATACGTCGAGCGGCTGCGTTGTGGGGACGAAGCCACGGAGGCTCACTTTGTTCGTTACTTCAGTGACCTGATTCTCCTGAAGCTCCGCTCCCGTTTGCGTAGTCCGGAGGCGATCGAGGACGTCCGGCAGGAAACCTTCGTCCGGGCGCTGGCGCTTATCCGCTCCGACAAGGGCATCCGCCAGGCCGAGCGTCTGGGTCCACTGGTTAACTCCATCTGCAACAACGTGTTATTCGAGCAGTACCGCTCCGACGGGCGCGCCGATCCGCTTGAGGAGGAAACTGCCGCCTCGCTGATCGGCTATACGCCGGACGCGCTTTCGAGCCTGATTACCAGCGAGACACAGCTCCATGTCCGCTCGGTGCTGGATACCCTGAACGACCGGGACCGCACCCTGCTCCGCGCCCTCTTCCTCGAGGAAAAGGATAAGGATGCGCTCTGCCGCGAGATGGGAGTCAACCGCGAGTACATCCGCGTACTGCTCCATCGCGCCAAGCACTCCTTCCGCAAGGCATACAACGCACCCTCAGGAGGTCACTGAGCCTCGTGCGCAATGGTAACGGCCCCATGAAACGATCTGCGCCTTCCGCGCACCATGAAGATAGAAAGGCGGGAGCATGACCCATCAGGAAGCAGTGGCACAACTCGCCGTCGAGCGATATCTGCTGGGTGAACTCTCCGGCGAGGCGCGTAACTCGTTTGAGGAGCATCTCTTCGACTGCACCGAGTGCGCGGAGGATCTCCACCAGAGCCTCATCTTTACCGAGAGCGTCCGTACCGCGCTAAGGCCTTCACTGGCCGTTGCACCCGCCGCAACTCCGGCGGTATCTCACGAAACTCCCACCCGCCCGGCGGTCCTCGAGACGCCGCGCCGAAGCCCCTTGAGCTGGCTCTGGCAGCCGTGGGTGCTTGCGCCCGCTCTGGCAGCCTGCCTTGCTGTCATCGTGTACCAGTCACTTGTCGTGCTGCCCGGCATGCAGCGCCAGGTCGCCGAGGCCCGCACGCCTGCCGTGCTAACGCCGCTCGTGCTGGCCAACGCCAGCGCCCGCGGGGGGGACGCTGTGCCCCAGATCACGGCTCCGCGCAACGGCTACTATTTACTCTCGGTCGATATTCCTCCTTCGCCGAACGCCTCTGCCTACCGCTGCACCCTGCTTTCTGCCAGGGGAAGCGAGCTCTGGCATATCGACATCACTCCCGGCCAGGCTCGGGATGCTGTCACGATTCAAGTTCCTGTGATGACCGCAGCCGCGGGAATCGACGAACTTCGTGTGCAGGCAATTCCCGCGCAGGGCGCTGCGAGTGATACGCTGGTGCCGCTGGCCAGCTACAAATACCAACTGAGCCTCGTGCCCTAAGCCGGCGCAGGCAGGAGAGAGCATGTCCATTCCGAACAATGAGCGGGTGTACTACTACAACGCATCTGCCTCCCCAATCGGCGGTACGCTGACGCATCCCAAGGAGACGGTACTTCACTCCCATAGCTCTGTCGCTCTGAGCCAAGCAGGCGGACACTCCGAATCGCACGCCGAAAGCTTCAAGCACGATGAAACCCTGCACACCGGCAAGGTCTACGCCCAGGTTACCGGCACCGTTCACCCAGAAAACCGCAATTGGACCACGCACGTCACTTCGGTGGTCGAGAAGGTGAATGTACTCGAGGTCGTGACGGCGGACCGCATTGTGGCGCAGATCGCACTCGAGTATCCACGCGACGGTTATTATCCTAAGGTTGAGTTCATCGGTTGTCAGTTTGAGAATCTCCGCATCGGCGGCAAGCCCGTCACTCCGGAGATTGACCTCAGCCTGTTCAACATCTCCCCTTCCGACGCAAAGCATGCCGCGAAGGAGGAGCAGGCTTCGCCCGGCAAGAGCCTCTTCCCCGGCACGCCCTGGCCCGATGTGCAGAGCTTCGTCGAAAAGGCTGTGACCCAGAATGAGCGGATCACGAGCGCCAAGGGAGTGCCGGATTGGTTGAAGCGTCGCTACGAATGGATGGATGCGGCAGGGGAACGCGCCCGCAAGGGCTACATCCTCTGCTCGCTCGTCAACGACGTGAAGGGCTCCGATCCCAACGAAACCTTCGGTCACGTTCTGGTCGTTCCCGGCTTTGGCACGGTCTTCCTTGGAGAGGTCATCGTCGATCCCAAGACCTTCCAGCTTGCCATGCTGCGCGTCGAGCTGAACCATCCGACGACGACCGGACAGATCACATTCTCCGCCGCCGTCGGCAATGGCCGCGGCATGCCGTAACCACCTTTCTCTGCTGCCTCTTGCTCTCTATCGTCTCCGGCTGCACGCGGACATCCTCATCCGCCGTGCAGCCGAAGACGATATTGTCGCTCGAGCAGATCGAACAAATTTTCATCAGCGGCGATCTTCCCAGCGCCGAGCAAGCCGCCGAAGCGGCCGCCGCTCGATACCGGACCACCGACCCTACGCGCGCACAGGCCTTCCGCGCCGAACTGGCTAAAATCTATCTCTACCAAGGCCGCAGCGTGGACGTCGTCGAGCTGCTCAGCCCATCCTCTCCGTCCGACACATCTCCGGAGGTTGCCATCAGGCGGCATCTTCTGCTCGCCATGGGCCACGCCCGTCTTGGCCATCCCACGCTTACGGCAGAGGAGCTTGCCAACGCGGCTGCGCTGCATCCTACGAGCACATTGCAGACCGAGATGCTCAATATACAGGGGGCGATTGCGCTTGAGCAGGGCAGCCTTGATGCCGCCCGAAGTCTTCTCCAGCAGGCACTCGATCTGGCCCACAGGCAGGACTCACGCTATCTCGAGATGGAGATATGGATGAACCTCGGCGTCGTCGGGCTGCAACTCGAGCGCTACGAGGATGCGCTGCAGAGCTTCCAGCACGCTTCGACGCTGGCCCAGGCCATCGGCGCCCGCCTTGCGCGAGAGAAGGCACTCGGCAATCTCGGCTGGACCTACTATCTGACCGGCGATGACGCACGCGCCCTTGAAAACGCACTGGCCGCCCGCACGATGGCCGCCTCCATCGGAGCTACGCTCGACGAGGTGCAGTGGAGCACGAACGCAGGAGAGAGCCAGTTCCGCGAGAACGATCTGAGGGCGGCGCGCTCCTCCTACGAGCACGCCCTGATGCTGGCCGAGTCCCTACACAATACCGAGGAGATGCTGGACACCCATATCTCGCTGGCCTACCTTCTGCTCCGCCAGCACTCCGCGCAGGCCGAGGCCCACATCCGCGAAGCCAGCCAACTGGCCGCTGTGCGCAACCACGCTGAGGAATCGCTCCAGACGCAACTGCTGCAGTGCCTGCTGCTGATCGAGAAAAACCAGCTACAGGATGCGGCCACGAGCCTGCTCGCGCTGATTCCGCACGCGACCGCGCCCTCGATCCAATGGGAGGCCGAGAATACGCTGGCCGGTGTCTACGAGCGACAGAACCGCTCGCAGGACGCTGAGTACTGGTTCCAGCGCGCCATCGCCACCTTTCACAAGCAGCGCCTCTCGCTGCGCACCGTGGAGCTGGAGCTTCCCTTTCTGGAGAACGGCAGCGGACTGTACCTCGGGTACATGGAGCACCTGATCCACCAAGGCCGCACCGCCGAGGCGCTGCGTGTGCTCGACAACAGCCGCGCCGAGGTGCTCGCCGAAGGGCTCGGAGACATGTCGGGAGCCACTCCGGCGCAGCCCGACCCGCGCTCTCTCGCCGCGCGGCTGCATGGCACGGTTCTCGTCTACTGCCTCCGCGAGCACACCTCGTACCTGTGGGCCATCACGCCGCAAAAGCAGCAGCTCTTCACGCTGCCGGGCAGCGAAACCATCCTTCCGCTACTCAATCACCACACGCAGGCCATTCTCGACTCGAAGGACCTGCTGGCACAGACCGGCTCAACCGGCCGTCAGCTCTACGACCTTCTCGTGCAGCCTGCCGCGGCACTGCTGCCGCATGACGGCCGGGTCTACCTGATCGCCGATCACAATCTCGGCGGCCTCAACTTCGAGACGCTTATTCCGCCCGGCCCTCAGCCGCACTACTGGATCGAGGACGTCACGCTTATCAACGCCCGCTCGCTGCGGCTGCTTGGGGCGCGACCTGCTCGTGCGGCACGTCCTGCGACGCAGAGGCTTCTGCTCATTGGCAACCCCGTCTACAGGCCGCAGGAGTACCCTTCCCTGCCCAACGCCGCGGCGGAGGTCACGCAGGTCGCCTCCACCTTCCCCGCAAGCCAGGAGCGTGTCGTGACAGGTCCGTCCGCCTCACCGGCGGCCTATGCCTCCAGCAGTCCGGCCGACTTCTCCTACATCCACTTCGTCGCGCACGCCACGGCCAGCGAGATCAATCCGCTGGACTCGGCGATCATCCTCTCCAGCCCCAACAGCACGACGCCGAACAAGCTCTACGCCCGCGACATTCTCGCGCATCCGCTGCATGCGGAGCTCGTCACGCTCTCCTCCTGCTACGGCTCAGGAACGCGCAGTTATGCGGGCGAGGGCATCGTGGGGCTGGTGTGGGCCTTTCTCCGGGCGGGGGCGCATACGGTCATCGGCGCCATGTGGGAGGTTTCGGACCTCTCGACGCCGCAGTTGATGAACGGCCTCTACAGCCGAATGCTCGCGGGCAGCTCGCCCGACGAGGCGCTGCGGCAGGCCAAGCTCGCTATGCTGCGCGGTAGCGGCATCTATCGCAAGCCCCTGTACTGGGCCGCGTTTCAGGTCTATACGGGGCGCTGAACGGCAAAAAAGAAGCGCGGGGCACGATTCTCCCCGCGCTGTACGCCAACTGAAAACTTTATCTCCGCGACTGAACGATCAGGGCCGGGCCGATGGCCGCATTCGCCTGACCACGGCCCGGCTGTCGCTTTAGGGTCTGCCCCCGAGACGAGGCAATCAACAGCTCAAGAAGCAGACCCGTAACGACGAGAACCCGGCAGATCGAAAGCATGACAGCCCCTTCCCAGGGGAAAGCAGATAAGAATACGCACAGATAGTGCAGATGAGGCGTCCAGCGTTTCATCCGCACTCTCTGTGCGTTCTCAGGAAGGAATGCACGGGACGGTTAGCTCTCTACCAGCGTTTGCTTGCCGGGCGATTCCTCCAACGGCTTGCTGTCCTCTGTCTGCGTCGGGGGCGCAAGGAGAGCGATGAGCTTCGGCACCTCGTACCCGGCTTTGGCAGCCAGCGCGGCGAGGCGATCAAGCTGAGGCTTCGCCGTCTCATGTTCCGGCAGCGTCAGCCAGCGCAGCAGCGACTCGAAGCTCTCCTTGTGCAGGTAGGTCTTACCCTCGTGCTCCTGCACGCTGGCAAGCCAACGCACGTCCGGGTCGCTCCAAAGGCGCAGCGAGGCGATCAGGCACTCGAGGGGCCCGGTTGCTTCCTCTCCACGTAGCGACAACAGCAGCCGCACGCGCGCAGAGGCTCGCCAGGACTCCTCCCATTCCATGCCATGCGCGACGAAGGCCTCGGCCAGCCCGCGCCGAAGCTGCAGGCGGTCGAAGACGTCTACGCTCATCGAACGCAGCACGCTCCATGCAAACACGGGAGCCCAGAGCGCATACGATGCGGTCGCCTGCCTCTTCATCTCGATCTCGACAACACCCGGCAACCGGAGCGCGTCTTCGATCTCTGCGCGCAACTGGTCCGCCGACGGATAGGGCGCTGCCTCGGGGGTAAACTCGTGGGCCGAGGCAAAGAACTGCTCCGTCCGCTCGAGGACGTGGCGCAGAGAGTCTGACGCCGGATTAGATAGCTCCTCCCGCGGCGCGATCGCCTCAGGCAGCTTTGGAGCAGTGCGTCCATTGCCCTTCGCTGTTGCACGACGCTGCCCCTCCTGCCTCTTCTCGGCCGTCTCAAGGTCCTGCTTCCGCTGATGCTCCTCAGCCCGCAGCGCCGCCGCACGCTCAATGAACTCGCGCACGCTCTCTTCACGGAGAAGCTCCCGCAACGCGGCATGCACTGGCTGCAGGCGCACCCGCTCCAGCGCCTCCCCGAGGTCCGGCACACCCTGACCGGCGGGCGAATCGCACAACTGGTCCCACGGCTCGCGGGCCGAGGACCGTAGCTCCCGCCAATCGAGCAGCACAAGATATTGATAGGCCCGTAACTCCACGCGCAGACCATTCTCCGCAAGATCCTTAGCCCGGCGCAGGTAGTGCAGGCCGCTGGAGCGATCCTGGTATGCCAGTACCAGGCCATCTTCGCCAGGCAGACGCAATGCCTCGTGCAAGCGCCTCGTGCGAAGCTCTCCGCTGCCTTTGTCCATCGACTCGGCCGAGCCATGGATGGTGCCGCGCGTCTCGGCATAGCGGTTGTGAAAGAAGATGATCGCCCGCTCCAACCCACCGCCGGTATACGACAGGTTCGAGTAAGCGTAGACGTTCTCATCCACCTTGCCTGATTCATCCCAGAAGTCGTACAGAAAGAAGTCGCTGCTGCCCGCAAAGAGCTGCCTGTTCTTGAGCAGCGGCGCGATCTCCCGCTGATGCCGCGCCACCAGCTCCTCGTTCGGCCACTCCTCCATCCGGGCCTGCTTGTACTCCATGCCGTACTTCTCGGTGAAGCCTTCGATCTGGCCGTGTCCGAACATCGGCAGGCCGGGCAGCGTCGCCAGCAGCGTGGCCACGCCGAAGTAGCGGTCCTGCGCGCCGAACTGGTCGATGGCCGTGCGCTCGTCCGGGTTGGACATGAAGTTGACGTACCGTTTGAGGATGTCCGGGTCGAACTCGATCGTCTTCTTCAGATAGGAGCGGTACTTCGCGTTCTCCTCGTCGCGCAGCATGTTCATAAAGGCCGAGTTGTAGACGCGGTGCATGCCGAGCGTGCGCACAAAGTAGCCCTCGAGCAACCAGAAGGCCTCGGCCAGCAGCAGCGTGCCGGGCACCTCGACGGCGACGCGGTCCACTACCTCGCGCCAGAATTCGTGTGGCATCAGCGCGTCGAACTCCTCGTTCGTCATGCTGTATTCGGACCGCGACGGGATCGACCCGCCGACGCCGGGCAAGGGGAACCACAGCCGCTGCACATGCTTCTTGGCCAGCGTCATCGCCGCGTCGAATCGGATGATCGGAAACAGCCGCGCCACCTGCAGGATGGTCTGCATGACCTGCTCGCGTACCGCGGCCTGCGAGTAGTCGAGCTGCGCCGTGTCATTCCACGCAAAGGTGGTGCCGTCGTTGCCGTGGTAGATGTAGCGGGTGTGGCCGCTGCTCCGCTCGCGCCAGCGGAAGACCACCGCCGCATCGGTCTGGTCGTAGTAGTGGTCCTCGATCTTGATCTCGACGCGACTGTCGGTCGAGAGATCCGGCCCCTCGAAGCGATACGCAGGGTACGGACTCTCCGGGCGTTGCAAAAATCGCTCCGGGTGCTCGATCACCCAGTCCGAGTCGATACCCATGTGGTTCGGCACCATGTCGCTCGCCAGCCGGATACCCACCGACGCCGCCTGATCGCGCAGATAACGATAGGCTTCCTCACCGCCCAGGTCGTCCGCGATGCGATAATCCGCCAGCGAGTACGCCGAAGCCACCGCATCCCACTGTCCCCGCAGCCGCTTGATCGTCTGCGAGGCCTTGCTGCGCTCCCACAGGCCGATCAGCCACAGGCCATTCAGTCCACGGTCGGCCAGAAGCTGAAGCTCCTCGTGCGGAATCTGGTCCAGCCGATAGATGTGCCTCTGATACTTCTTTGAGAGCTGCTCCAGCCAGACATAGGTGCTCTTGGCGATGAGCACGACCGTCGGCATCCATGCCTGATCGGGACTGAAGGCCTCATACTCGATCAGCGCGCGCTGCTCGATGGAACCGCGCTTGAACCGCCGCCCGCCGAAACCGATATACTCGTCTCCTTCGAAGCCCTCATCGCGCCAGCCCTTCTCGCCGAAGGGGTGCCGGGCGGAGTGCTCCGGCGGATGGAACTGCATCCAGACGGCGATCTCCTCCTCCTTGAGGATGTCGATTGCCCGCAACACCAGCTTCAGGCTGTCGCCGAGGTACGGTGCCCAGTGGTCGCGGATGTACGCAAGCTGCCCGGTCAACGAGTCAGGTGAGGCGAGCATCGGCGCCCGCAACGCGTCGAGCAGCGTGCCCACCTCCGGCGCGAACTTCGGCCGAGTGGAGAAGTAGTCATCGAGGCGCGTGGTGACTTGTTTGTAGATCGTCTGCTGCGCGAGCGGCTGATCGTCGAAGAACTCCCTGAAGGGCACGAAGGCCCGGTTGACGTTCGCCAGCCACAACAACAGAAGCTCCTCGAGCGCCGCCTCACGATGCGGCATCCCCTCCGTCGCGGCCCCCAGCCACTCCTCAACCGTCTGCTTTCCCGTATAAATCGCCGCGTTTGGGAACTGGTCGGTGAAGCGTTGCAGCAGCTTCGCCGTTCTTTCCTCGTTCGCCTGCGACGCGATCCATTGCAGGGCGGCGGGCAACACCTGCGGGTCCAGCGACTTGCGGTACTGCGCGATCAGGGCGTGGCTCAACTCATCGATCAGCCCCATGGCGAAGAGGCTGCCTGCGTGGATCGCCCGTTCGGGGTGATGATGCGTATCTCGCACGCGGTTGACCCGGTCGGTCAGCTCCCGGCTGGCCGCGATGTTCGCAAAGATCACATTGCCGGCGTAGTTGAACAGCACCTCGCTGACGCCATACCGGTCCCGCGCTCTCCGCGAAATGTGGAATTCCATGCCCGCCCCCGCGACTCTCGTCGCTTCCCTCTCTCCTGTTCGATGCGCCTGCGACCCATCGAGGAAGCCGGGGGAAGCCTACGTTCCCAGAGTACAGAAAAAGGCCGTCATGCGGTTCGCATGACGGCCTGATAGAAATCGATTGAAACCCGGCCAGCAACCTGAAAGGCTGCCGACCGGAGGGTTGAGGTTAGAAGCGGATGATCAAGCTGGCCTGAAGCTCGCGCATGTTGTTCGCCGAGGTGATCACGCCATAGCTGGTGTACGTTCCGCTGAACGAGCCCGAAGGCGCCGCAAAGTTCGGATGGTTGAGGACGTTGAACCCTTCCACGCGGAACTGTGCCTTCACAGTGTCCTTGATGGGGAAGGTCCGAGCGATGGTTGCATCCACCGTGACATAGCCAGGAGCCGTGATCGGAGCCGGATTCGCATTGCCGAAGGTACCGGCCTTACGAGGAGCCGCCGTCGAGCCGTTCCAGTTGACCGCGTGGATGTTGAACCACTCCGCCGCTGTGTGCGTCTTGGCGCCGGTGAGGCTATCTGTTGACCCGTTGATGTTCCCATAGATGTTGGGACGATCACCGCCGCCATAGCTGCCGCTCGACACCGTCGAGTCGGAGATAGAGATCGGACGACCGGTCATCCACTGAACGATGCCCGAGATCTGCCATCCGCCAGCGATTGCGGAGGGAATACCCGTGGTCAACCACTTGTGGTCCTTACCGAACGGAAGTTCGACAACCGGGCTGAAGACGAGACGCTGACGGGTGTCAAAGCTCGAAAGCGCCCTATCGCCCGACTGCGTACCGGCCTTGCCAGTATTCGGATCAACATAGTTCGGATTCGGGTTCTGCGCGCTGTTCAGGTCGTCCAGAGACTTGCCATAGGTGTAGGAGATCAGGAAGTTGATGCCCTTGCCCGTGTTCATCTGGAGGCGGGAGAACAGCGACTCATACTCCGAGTCGTAACCTGTCTTATGGATGTTGATAGTGCCCCACTGGGGATAGATACGCTGTGACTGCGTGGTAGCTGTAGCCGCAGCGCTGACGCCTAGGGTGTTGTAGTTGATAGGTGCATTGGAGTTGATCTTCGAGCCCTTGGAGCCGTAGTAACCAACCTCGCCGACCATCGTGCTGGTGAGCTGCTTCTGAACGCTGAGCGTCCACTCATGCCAGTACGGAGTCGCGTACTTCGGATCGACTTCTGTGCCCGTAACGACCGGGATCAGGCTGCAGTTCGATGCAAGGCTGCCGCACTGCTGACCGATGACCGGATTATTGCAACCCGTCGACCCCTTGACGCAATAGGGTGTACCCGGGATCGGAAGTTCGTTGGGGAACGGCTGGTCCAAAGTAATGTTGCCGTTGCCGATGGTGTTACCCGCAGCGCCCGGCGTGAAGGTCTTCGGGTAACGGACCGGGTATTGGAGGCCATAGCTCAGGAACTCGTTGTACATGATCGGTTCCTGGTAGAAGACACCATAACCACCCTTGACGACGGTCCTGTCATTGCCGAACGGCTGCCATGCAAAACCGACGCGCGGAGCGAAGTTGTTGCGGTCGTACTGATACACCGTACGCACGCCAGCCTGGTTGGCCACCGTAAAGTTCTGCGTAAGCGGGCTAAAGGTGGCGATATTGCCGTACTTCTCGCTCATCGGAGAGTTGAGCTCGTAACGCATACCGAGGTTTACCGTCAACGAAGGCGTTACCTTCCAGTCATCCTGAACGAAGAAGTCAAACGAGGTGAAACGGAGATAGGTAAGAGGAGCCGTTGGCGTGTCGCTCGTCGAAGAAGGCAGACCAAGCAGAATGTCGCCTACGGCGTTGTTTGTCGTACCACGATGATTGCTACCGTTGATCGTGTTCAGAGTGCTGGCATTGAAGGTCAAGGAACCACGGCCGGTCGTGACCTCATAGTTGGTCGACTTGACGTCCGTCATGTCAAAGCCGAACTTGAGGCTGTGAGCGCCACGGGTCCAGCTCAGCACGTTGCTGAACTGCCAGTGATCGGTCCAGCGATTCTGAGGAAGGTTCGTCTGACCGCCGGTCGCGGTGTAGTTCTGCAGCGTGATGGAAGGTAGACCGAGGTTGTCGGTGACACCAGCCTGCGTGAAGGCGCCGGCAAGGCCGGGCCACGCGCTGCCGATGGTGGTGTTGTCCTCCTGGATACGCGGCTGCACCAGGCGGCTGAAGCCGAAGCGGATGTCGTTCAGCAGGCTCGGGTTGAAGATGTGGATGTTCCCCACGTTGGCCAGAGTGGACTGCTGGTTCGTGAAGCAGCCGAAGTTCGGCAGAGTACGCGACGAGCAGAGGCTGTTCGAGGGCTCATACGACGGATCGTTGAAGTAGTTCCAGGTGCCGTAGAAGGAGTCCTTCTCGGAGTACTTGTAATCGCCACGGACGTTGTAGGCGTTGCTGGACTCGCGGCGGGTTTCGCTGAAGAGGTAGTCCGAACCCGGCTGAACGTTGCTCAGCTGGCCGGTATAGCCGCTCACATTGGGAAGCGGATAAGCAAGGCTCGTCATCAACTGGGACAGCTTGCCCGCGGGCGAATTCCAGAGGTTCGTGCTGTTTGCATCCGCAATGGTCGTGATGTCATAACCTGCGCCAGGAGCACTCGCGCAGGCTCCGCCCGAGGTCAGAGCCAGAGCTTCTCCCGTGTAGGGATTATAGGCCTGTGTGCTCGACGGCAAGCAGCCTGCCAGCGCCCAAGGCGTGGGAACGGTGGACGATGCTACGACCTGTTGGCGGATACGCTGACCTTCATAACCGAAGAAGAAGAAGGCCTTGTCGCGGATCACCGGACCGCCGACGGTCACACCGAAGGTGTTCTGCTTGAAGGCAGGGGTGGTCGTCTGCGCACTGGAGCTCCAGGGCTTGGCCTCGATCGCGCCGTTACGGATGAACTCATACGCCGAACCGTGGAACTGGTTGCCGCCCTGCTTCGTGACCATGACGATCTGGCCGCCTGCGAAACGTCCGTACTCTGCCGAGTACACGCCGGAGAGCACCTTGAACTCGGCGATGGTTTCAACCGAGGGACGGAACGAGGGCTGGTTGGTGCCCATGTCGTTGTTGAAGGTACCGTTCACGAGGAACTGGTTATCCGTCTCAGGCGCGCCGTTGACGTTGAAACCACCGCGAAAGCCGAGGGATGAGTTCTGCGCCGGAGGCACAACACCGGGCGAAAGCTCTGCGAGGTTGTAGAACTGGCGGTTGGCCAGAGGAAGCTCGACGACCTTCTTGTTATCGATGACCTGACCCACGGAGGAGGACTCAGTCTCGGTCGTCAGGGCCTGCGCCTCTACGTTGACGGTTTCGTTGCTGCCGCCGACTTGGATGGCGATGTCCTCATGCTGGACCTGCGCGATGTTCAGCGTGATGCCGGCCAGGGTCGTCTTCTTGAAGCCCTGCGCCTCGGCATCGACCTTGTAGGTGCCCGGGTTAAGCTGCGGCACCGCATAGCGGCCACCTGCGTCGGTGGTCACAGTACGCGCAAGACCTGTGGAGGTGTTCGTAACGGTCACGGTGGCGTTCGGGATGGTTCCACCCTGAACGTCACTGATGACACCTTCGATGGTCGCCGTGGTCTGCGCCAGGGCAGACCTCGATACGCAACACGGAAGAACGAAGAGCACGAGCAAGGCGACGAGGCCTATGCGTCGAAATGGAGAAGACATTGTTGTTGCCTCCGATACAAGTGGATGTGGGACTAATGACCAGCTTTTTGAGACACAGGGATTCCCAGTAGCCCAAAATGCCTGCTTGCGGCACCCGCTAGTGGAAAACGTCAGGTTGTCGAATAGCTCAGTAACAAGAACTCAGGTTGAAGTTGTCGTTCACTCGCCGACCAGAGGATCGACCCATAGCGAATCAATCGTTCCTTAGTCAGTGAGCACCTCATCCAGAAATAGAGCCTGCTTCATACCCCTCTGTCCTTTGTGCCTGAGAACGTTATCCCATCGGCAGACCCTCCGCGAACGAAGGATCATTCTCCAGATTTGATTGCAACCGTGGTCCTTTTGCCTGAGAGTTTCCGGGGTGGTTGCTCCTTCGGCGTCAGCAGAAAAAAGCTGATCTCTCCCACGAATGCGTCATGCTAGCGGGTGCAACAAACCAAATTTTTTGAACTGTGGAGCTAATGTAACACGAAGATGACCATCCGATGAAATTTATTTCTTGTGCCGGATGAGTACATCCGCAACATCGGAATGCGCCCCTCTCGTGGGAACATAAGACCATGACCATGCAAGAGATCCTGCTCGTACTGGCTCCGGAGGACGACTCGCAGTTCGCGCGGCTGAACCATATTCCGCACTACCTCGTCACCGATACGGCTCCGCCTGTGGAGATCGCGGAGCGGGCCACGGCGCTCCTTCACTGGTCGGGCCCGAAGAATCTCCTGAGGGAGAGCTTTCTCCGCTGCCCGAAGCTGCGATGGATTCACTCCCGCGGCGCTGGCATCGACAGCCGCCTGTTTCCAGAGCTGGTCGAGAGCGACGTCGTGCTGACGAACGGCAAGGGCACCTTCAGCTCCTCGCTGGGCGAGTATGCGCTGGCCGCGATCCTTTACTTCGCCAAGGATATTTCGCGCCTGCGCAGCAATCAAGCAGCGCGGCTGTGGGCTCCGTTCGAGGTGGACCGCATCGCCGGGCAGACGGTGGGTATCGTCGGCTATGGCGACATCGGGCAGGCCGTCGCTACGCGTGTGCATGCGATGGGGATGAAGGTGCTAGCGCTACGCAGGCATGCACCGGCAATACCCGATCCGGTGATCGAGCGCTACTTTGCCCCGGACGATCTCGCTGCGATGCTGGCGCTCTGCGATTATGTGGTCGTCACCGCGCCGCTGACTGCGGAGACAAAGCACATGGTCGGCGAGGCCGCCTTTGCCGCCATGAAGGAGACAGCGATCTTCATCAACCTTGGCCGCGGTCCTGTCGTCGACGAGGCCGCCCTGGTGCGGGCACTCACCGCGAAACGGATTCGGGGGGCGGCGTTGGACGTCTTCGAGCAGGAACCGCTGCCTTCGGACAGCCCGCTCTACGGTATGGACCAGGTGCTACTCTCGCCGCACTGCGCCGACAACACGCGGGACTGGCTGGAGCGCGCTATGGACCTCTTTCTGGAGCAGTACGACCGCTTTCATAAGAACGAGCCGCTGCTGAACGTCGTCAACAAGCGGCTCGGGTATTGAGTGAATAGGGATGTATAGATTTACTCGTACTTGAGTGCCTGGATCGGCAGGATGCGGGAGGCCTCGCGTGCCGGATAGTAGCCGAAGAAGATACCGATCCCCGCTGAGATGCCGAAGGAGATGAGCACGGCAGGCACCGAGATCGTCGTCGACCACTGCGCCATGTGTGCGATCACCGCCGAGATTAAGCATCCAACGATAATGCCGATAAGCCCGCCGATCAGGCTGAGCGCCGTCGCCTCCAGAAGGAACTGCGTCAGCACCTCCTGGGATTGCGCGCCGACCGCTCTGCGGATGCCGATCTCGCGCGTCCTCTGCGAGACGGAGAGCAGCATGATGTTCATGACGCCAATGCCGCCCACGACCAGCGATACTGCCGCGATGCTCGTCAGCAGGGCCGACATGGTAGAGCTGGCCTGATCGAGCGTCCTGCCGATCTGATCGAGCGTGATCTTCTCAAGACCGGCGGCGTTGCTCATCACGGCGTTTGCCACATCCGGGCGCAGGCTGTGCGCCATGGACTTGTGCGACTCGCTGCGGACGGTAAAATCATCCGGCGTCTGGTCGTCGATACCGTGGCGCTTGCGCAGCAGATCCGTGATCGTGGAGACGACACGGCCTACCTCGCCTGTCGAAACCGTCGAGATCGTGACATTACCCAGGTAGTTCTGCTTCAGCAGATGCTGCATTGACGCGACAGGAATATAGACCGCATCGAACTGGTCATCGCCCTGCGACGGCTGCACCATCCAGCTGCTGCTGCCGAGCTCGCCGATGACCTTAAAGTCCTGCCCCTTGAGGTTCACCGTCTTGCCGACAGGGTTCTCCTTGCCGAAGAACTTCTCGCTGACGAACTGGCCCAGCACCACCACGTTCGACGCGTTCTTCTCCTCTTCCTTGTTGTAGAAGCGCCCGTGCGTAAGGCTCCACACGCGGCGAATCTTCGGCAGCACCGTCTCATCGCCGTGCATCGTGGTCACGATCCGGTTGCCGTTGAGCTCGATCGCTACCTCATCGTGCAATCCGGCGGAGGCGTACTGCACGCCCTTGACCTTGCGGATGGCCTCCACATCATCGGCGGTCAGCGTCGTCGCCGCGCCGAGGCCCGACTTCAGATCGCCCGGACGGCCGACATGCACGACAGGCAGGTTTCCTCCCGCGCCGTTCCCTACCGCGGAGGTGTCCGAATCGCCCTGCACCCGAAGAAAACGCGCCCCCTGGCGTGGGTAGTAGGTGGCGGTCATCAGGGATGGCCTGGCATTCTCTCTATATAGATAGGCTGCGGGAACATAGTTCGGCTTCTCCGTCTCAGGACGGTACTCCGACATGCCGCTGCCGGCGCCCGAGTCGGCACCGCGGCTCCAGTTGCCCGCCTGCACGATGATCAGGTTCATTCCGGCTGCGCGCACCTGATCCTGAATCGCCGTCTGTGCGCCGGAGCCGAGCGCAATCATCGTCAGGACCGTCGCTACGCCGATCGCCATGCCCGTCATCGTCAATGCCGTCTGAAGCTTGTTCTTCTTCAGCGCACTGATAGAGATACCCCAAGAATTCCGGATGTTTTTCATACGAGCTCCTGAACTGGCGCTTCGGAAAACGACGGATTAGCTACGACGAAACAACGACACTACACCTGTCCGGAGCATGCCATTCCGCGCTGAAGCGATAAGTTTGTGCTGATTTCTCCTACGATAGCTCACCGGACCGAATTTAGCTACGGAAAGATTTCGAGCCTTATCGCGGGACGCGCTGACTGGCCTGCCGGAGAAGATCGGCGGCCAGTTCGGGGGTAAGATCGCGCTGCGGTCCGCCCAGCAGCTCGAACCCGACCATGAACTTACGGATCGTCGCCGAGCGGAGCAGCGGGGGATAAAAGTGGAGGTGAAGCTGCCACTCGGGATGCTCCTCGCCGTCGCAGGGGGCCGGGTGAATGCCCATGGAGTACGGGAAGGGAGCGTCGAAGACCCGATCGTACATCGCCGTGACCGCCTGCAGGATCGCAGCCAGATCCGACCGCTCCGCCGAGGTCAGCGAGGCAAGCTGCGCGATGTGGCGGCGCGGCAGGATGAGCAGCTCAAAGGGCCAGACCGCCCAGAAAGGCACCAGCGCAACGAAACTCGGATTGGCGAGGACGATACGCTCCCCGAGCGACTCCTCCTGCTGCAGGTACTCTCCCAGAAGGACGCTTCCCTTCTTCGCAAGATATTCTTGCTGACTGATCAGTTCGGCCTGCACCTCATTGGGGATGGACTCGCTCGCCCAGATCTGGCCATGGGGATGCGGATTGCTGGCTCCCATCATGGCGCCGCGGTTCTCGAAGATCTGTACGTAGCGAATCTCCTCGCGCCCCCCCAGTTCCTCGCTCTGCGCCACCCAGACGTCGACGACCTTGCAGAGATCCTCGACCGGCATCTTCGCCATTGTCAGGTCATGCCTCGGGGAGAAGCAGACGACGCGACAGATGCCGCGCTCGCCTTCGGCTACAAGCAAATCCTTACCAGCTTCGTTGTACGAGAACTGCGGAACATCCATACGCAGGGCGGCATAGTCGTTCTCGAAGACGTAGGTGCCAGTGTATGGCTCGTTCCGCACGCCTCCGGCCCGCAGATTACCCGGGCAGAGATAGCACTGCGGATCGTACTGGGCAACAACCTCGGGAGCCTTCGTCTCCGTCTGCCCCTGCCATGGCCGCTGCGTGCGATGCGGCGAAACCAATACCCACTCCCGCCGGAGCGGATTGAAACGCCGGTGCGCGTGCTTCTGCATCTCGAGATTCATTGTGCGCTGTCCCTCATGGCAATGGCTCCATCGGCGGCTTCGCAGAGGAAGCAGTCGGCGGCGATGCCGGTCTGCCTCTCATAATCTTCCCGCACCTGCTTCACAAAGCTTTCGGCCTGTTCCTTATGTACAAGATTGACCGTACATCCGCCGAAGCCGCCGCCGGTGATGCGCGCTCCATAGCATCCGGGCTGACGCACGGCAATCTCGACCAGCGCATCCACCTCCGCACAACTGGCCTCGAAGTCATCACGCATGCTGGCATGAGCCTCGATCAGCAGACGTCCGAGCCGGGACATATCCCCGGCGAGCAAGGCTTCTTTCGCCTGCATCACGCGCTGGTTCTCGGTGAGGATGTGGCGGCAGCGGGCGTAGCTCCGCGGAGACATCTGCTCACGACAGGCTTCGAGGTCTGCAAGCATGGCATCGCGCAGCAGTGTGATGCCGGGACGGTGCTGCTGGAGGATTGCCTGCCCTGCCTCGACCTCATCGCGGCGCGTGCCGTACTCTCCGGTAGCGACGGCGTGCTTCACCATCGAGTTGCAGACGACGATGCGAACATCCTCCGGCAGCAGCAGCATCTCGTAGTGGAGGGAACGGCAGTCGAGCAGCATCGCATGACGCGTAACGCCGCCCGCTACGATGAACTGGTCCATGATGCCGCTTTTGGCTCCGACGTAGTCGTTCTCGGCGCGGCGGCAGACGGCGGCAAGTGTTTCGAGAGGCAAAGTCTGGGAGGTCTGCGACAGAAGCGCCATCGCCGTTGCGACGGACACCGAGGCAGAAGAGCTCAGTCCTGCGCCGAGAGGCACGTCGCCAGCTAGGCTCATGCGGAAGCTCTCCGCAGAGATGCCTTGCTGGCGCAGGCTCCAGAGCACGCCGAGCGGATAGTCGCTCCAGTGGCCTTGCGGAGCAGGCTGGGAAGCTATGTCGAAAGAAACCTCTTCGTCGAAGGACGAGGAGTAGATCGCCGCTTCCCCTTCAGGATGGGGGCTGATGACCGCGGCCGTATGAAAGCTAATCGCCATCGGTAGGACGAAGCCGCCGGTATAGTCCGTGTGCTCGCCGATAAGGTTGACGCGAGCCGGAGCAAGGAACAGCGCCCCTTGCTGACCGAACCGGGACTCGTGGATGCGTAGCGCCTCCCGTTGTTGATGCGCGTTCATCGACGGGGAAGCTCACGGGTAGCGTTGGAGCAGACTCTCATACCTCTCCTTAACGCCATCTTACCTGCAACACTTAACGAGAGCGCGGCCGGAAGCGCAGCGTATAGAAGGCCCCACCGGCAGCGAGCAGGATGCCCCACCAGAGCGTGGGATGCAAGGCCGCAAGCACCGTGGCCGGCTGATGTCCGAAGCGTTCGTAGATGCCGTGAACGATAAGGATAAGACCGTAGGACAAGAGCAGGATGCCGCAGAAGAACCAGAGCGAAAGCTCCTGCCGTTGCTTTGGATACGACTGCGGATCGACGGCATGAATCCCGCGACGGTCGTCTCTTCCCGGCTTGTTCTTGCTCATGACAGTACGCTCCAATGCCTAAAACAGTGCAATGTTCACGATCAGAAAGACAACGAGGACGACCGCAGCCCAGAAGGTAGGTTTCTGCCAGAGCGACGTTGCACCGTCGTCCGGCAGAGCAGTCGCTCCATAGACAAGGCCGGTCAGCGCCTCGATCGGCGTGGGCTTCGTAACGAGGCTGACGGCTATCGTCACTCCGACGCAGATCAGCCAACTCCATAGGGCGCGGTAGAGATTCTCGGCCATCGGCTGTGCGTCCGGACTCATGGCGATGTAGCGAAGCGCCGAGGCATCGGCGTGCACCCATGCAAACATGCCGATGGAAGCAACGGTTCCTGCGAGCAGTCCCCAGAAGCCGCCTGCCTTGGTCGTGCGCTTCCAGAGCATGCCGAGGATCACCGTACCGAACAGCGGCGCAATGAAGAAGCTGAACAGCGCCTGCACGTAGTCCATGATGGAGTCCGCGTTCATCACGAGGTAGGCCGTCCCAATCGAGATCAGCATGCCGACCACGGTGGACCAGCGGCCCATGGAGACATAGTGCTGGTCGGAGGCCTTCTTGTTGAAGAAGGCTCCATAGATGTCGTAGGTCCACACCGTCGAGAAAGCGCTGACGTTGCCTGCCATGCCGCTCATGAACCCCGCAACGAGCGCGGTAATACCAAGCCCGAGAAGACCGGGGCCGCAGTAGCGGATCAGCAGCAGCGGAAGCACATCGTCGTAGCTGTGCTGGCCCGTTCCCTTGGCCACGCTGGCCGGGACGAGATGGTAGACCACCGAGCCATCGGCGTTATGCAGACCCAGCGCGATCAGGCCGGGCAGGATGACGATGAGCGGAACCGCCATCTTGAACGCGGCGCCGATAACTGGAGCCATCCGCGCGGCGCGAAGATTGTTGGCGCTCAGAACGCGCTGGACGACGAGAAAGTCGGTGGTCCAGTATCCGAAGCTGATGACGCAGCTCAGGCCGAAGACGATGCCCGTCCAGTGGACGCCCATCGGGTTGTCCTTGAAGTGGCCGAGCGTGCTCCACAGATGCGTGTAGTTTGCGTTGCCAACGTTGGTGGCAATCTGCGCCTTCAGGTTGTTCCAGCCATGGGCCTCCATGAGGCCGAGGATCGGCACCATCGCCGCCCCCGCCCAGATCAGCACAAACTGGAGCACCTCATTAATGATGGCCGAGCGAAGGCCACCCAGCATGACGTAGAGCGCCACTGTGCCCGCCCCGACCCAGATGGAGAACGTAATGTTCCAGCCGAGGACGGTCTGCATGACGACCGCCATGGCATACATATTGACGCCGCTCATCAGGATCGTCATCAGCGCGAACGAGACGGCGCTCAGAGCACGCGTGCCCTCGCCAAAGCGCAGATGTAGATAGCCCGGTACGGAGTGCGTCTTCGAGATGTAGTAGAAAGGCATCATCACGATGCCGAGAAAGAGCATCGCCGGAATTGCGCCGATCCAGTACCAGTGCGTCGCAAGGATGCCGTACTGGTAGGCCGCGCCCGCCCAACCCATGAGCTCCAGCGAGCCAAGATTCGCCGAGACGAAGCTGAGGCCAGCGATCCATGCGGACATCTCGCGGCCCGCGAGGAAGAACTCTTCGCTCGTGTTCGTCGATCCCTTCACGTAAAAACCGATGAAGATGACGAGGACGAAGTAGAGCGCAAGGATGAGGATATCGGTGGGCGCGAGCGTCGTCAGATGTGTCTCGAAGAGAATAAGAGCTGGATTCACGACGACAGGCAAAGCCCCCTGAACAGGAGACGGGCAGACGTCTTCCTGCGGTTTTCATATTTCTTGTCGACCCGAACTATATGGGGCGGCAAGGTGCCTTGTCAATGCGAATTCACTCCTCGATATCGTCCTCACAGGAAAACCCGGGGGGACATGTTGCCCTCTGACTACGCCATGAAATTCCGGCTATACTGTCGGCACTCTTCAGAGGGATCGTCACGGCGTGCAAGATAGTGCGCGCCCCAACAAATATGCCGGAACGCAAGACAATCGAAGCAACGAGGCCCTCTCTCAAGCGGGTCAATCTTGGCTATGCGGAGGCCGCATCGAGCGAGGTTGCCCGGGATATCAATCGGGACATCGTGCTTGAGATTATCCGCACCATGCAGCCTGTCTCCCGCGCGGATCTTGCCCGTGCCTCGGGCCTGCAATCGAGCACCGTATCGAACATCGTAGAACAGCTTCTGCAGGAATCGTGGATCGTCGAAGGACCGACAGCGCGGCGTCCGCGTGGACGGCGGCCCACGATGCTCTCGCTGAACGACGATGTGCTGATTATCGTCGCCGATATCCGCCCACGACGGGCCATTCTCGCCATCGTCGATCTGAGCGGACGCATTCTTGCGCAGGACGAGGTTCGCATCTTCGCCGATCCGGAGCGATCCGTATCCGCAATGGCCAATGCAATTCAGACGATGCGCTCCAGGTTCCGCGCCAACACCTTTGAGGGCGTCGGCGTCAGCGTTCCAGGCCGCGTGCATCCGAAGACGCACCGGCTGATCCTTGCGCCAAACCTCAAGTGGTCGAACTTCGATCTGCAACGCGCCCTGCAACAGGAGCTTGGGCTCAAGGTCGAGATCGACAACGATGCGACCGCGTGCCTGCTCTCGGAGCTATGGTACGGAAGGATCGAGGGAGTGCGCGATGCGGTGCTGATCAGCCTCTCCGAAGGACTCGGCACGGCTATCCTGGCGAACGGCCAGATCCTCTCCGGCCTGAATGGGCTGGCCGGGGAGTTCGGACATATTCCTGTAGACCCTGCTGGTCCCGCGTGCGGCTGCGGAAGACAGGGATGCTGGGAGACGCTGGCCTCCTCGAATGCGGCGCTTCGTTTCTATCGGGAGCTTGTTTGCGAGGCAGAGGCCGCGAAGGCTCCGACCATTCAGGACCTGCTCCAGCTTGCGGATGAAGGCGACGCAAACGCCTTCAAGGCCGTAGAGCAGCAGGCAAGGAATCTGGGGCGCGGGTTGCGGCTCATCACGACCGCGCTCTCGCCGGAGCTCATCCTGATTACGGGAGCCATCACCACCTGCTGGTCCGCCTTCGGGCCAATCGTGCAGAAGGAGCTGGAGGCAGGCATCCTTGCAGGCACACCGCCTCGCCTGAGCATCACCACCGAAGGAGAGATGGCTCGCCTGCGCGGAGCGGCGGCCATCGTGCTGCAACGCCACTCGGGATTTCATCGGTCACGCCGTGTGACTGCAAAACAGCGTGCCTTCGTCTGAAGGCCCTCGACCGTATAGGAGCGAATATGTATCTCGGTATCGACTGTGGAACTCAAGGCACGAAGGCGCTGCTGGTCGACGATCAGGGCGTGGCGATTGGACGAGGCTATGCGCCTCATGCGCTGATCGAACGGGCCACAGGCGCGCGCGAGCAGGACCCGCAATGGTGGCTCGATGCGGTGCGCGACTCGGTGCGGCAGGCGGTTGCCGGCCATGACCATGATGGCTCGACGGTGCTCGCGCTTGGCGTCAGCGGGCAGCAGCACGGACTGGTGGTGCTTGATGAGGAGTACCGCGTGATCCGCCCGGCGAAGCTATGGAACGACACGGAAACCACCCCACAGAATGAAGAACTCATCCGACGCTTCGGCGGTAAGGAGATCTTCTTCGAGCGCTTCGGCATAGTTCCGCTGACCGGCTATACCGTCTCGAAGCTGCTCTGGCTCAAGGAGCAGGAACCGGAGAACTTTGAGCGCATCCGGCACATCCTGCTGCCGCATGAGTACATCAACTTCTGGCTGACCGGCGAGATCTGCGCCGAGTATGGCGACGCCTCGGGCACCGGATATTTTGATGTCCGCACGCGGAGCTGGATCAAGGAAGTGCTCGATGAGATCGACGGCGGAACAGGGCTTCTGTTCAAGGCGCTGCCGCGGTTGATCCACGCCGAGGAGATGGTCGGGCCTGTGCGCGCCGAGATCGCCGCGCAGCTTGGCGTCACCTCATCCTGCCTTGTATCGAGCGGCGGCGGCGACAACATGATGGGCGCGATCGGCACCGGCAACGTGGCCGAGGGCGTCGTCACACTGAGCCTCGGCACCTCGGGCACGGTCTTTTCGTTTCGCAATCAGACCGCGGTCGATCCGAGCGGTAACATCGCGCCATTCTGCTCCTCGTCGGGAGGATGGCTTCCTCTGGTCTGCACGATGAACGTCACCAACGTGGTGACGCAGACCGTGCAACTGCTCGGCAGCGAAATCAAGGAGATCGACCCGGCTCTGCAGGGCACCGAGCCGGGCGCCGGAGGCATTACCTTTATTCCCTTCCTGAACGGAGAGCGCACGCCAGATCTTCCGCAGGCGCATGGCACGCTGCTGGGCATCTCCTCCTCCAACTTCACGCATAACAACCTGATCCGCGCCACGGTCGAAGGCGTCACCTTCGGCCTGTTGAACGGACTCAAGCGCATTCTGGAGCAGGAGCGGCCGACGCGTATCCTTGTCATCGGCGGAGGAGCCCGCTCCGCGCAGTGGCGGCAGTTGATCGCCGATGCGACCGGCATCGCCGTCGAGGTTCCACTAGAGCAGGAGGCGGGCTGCCTGGGAGCCTGCATTCAGGCGAAGTACGCGTATCTGCACACGTCGGGCAAACCGGAGAGCTTCGAGAGTCTGACCTCGGCCTGCTTCCGGATCGATGAGACGAAGGCCGCAGCACCATGCCCGGACAAGCTCGCCAGTTATGAAGCGGCACATGCTCTGTACGAGGCTCACCTGAAGAACCTCTACGGAGAGGCCGCTTCCTAGTAAACCTGCTCCCCCCTTACATCCTCCAGCGCGGTTGCGGAGCTTTTGAGTGCCCTGCAACCGCACTCCATTTTTATTGACAGTATGCAGACCGCAACTTGATAATTTCGCCGTGCTTTGTGGCTGATGCGCCTTGTCGTTACCGGGTGGGCGTGTCCCTGCTACCGTCTGAGGACTCCTCACACATGGACATGGATCTGCCTCCTTGCCGGTACCCCCTACCCGCAGGATGCAGACACGCGATACATCACGGAAAGGTCTGCGAACTCTGATGAGAAAGCTTCTCCTGCTTGGAACGCTCCTGTGCGGAGCCGCACTTCCCTGCTTTAGCGCCTCGTATTACCCCGTCCGGCTGAACGATGCAAAGGCCATCTACCTGACGCCGGAGAACTTCCCCGTCCACGCGGACGGGAAGACCGACGACACAGCAGCGATTCAGGCCGCAATCGACAAGGTTCAGGAGCAGAGCAGCGAAGGCATCGTCTTTATTCCCGAGGGACGCTACCTCATCACCCATACCATCTATGTCTGGCCGGGAGTCCGCGTGATCGGCTATGGAGCCAATCGCCCTACCTTTATGCTCGGCGCGAACACACCCGGCTATCAGAAGGGCATGGGCGACATGTTCTTCTACGCTGGAGGACGTCCGCAAACCAACGGCGCAGGCGGTCCGGCTGCGCGCTTTCATCCGATGATGCCTCCCGGCGAGGTACCGCCGAATCCGGCCATTGGCGACGCCAACCCGGGCACCTTCTACTCGGCGATGAGCAACGTGGACTTCGAGGTCGGCGAGGGGAATCCCGCAGCCGTCTGCATTCGCTTCCATGTCGCACAGCATGCGTATCTGGCCCACATCGACTTCCATATCGGCTCCGGCCTGGCGGGCATTAACGACGTCGGCAACGAGGCCGAGGACCTGCACTTCTACGGCGGGCGCTATGGCATCATGACGCGCAAGCCCTCGCCCGCATGGCAGTTCACGCTGCTCGACTCGACCTTCGAGGGGCAGCGCGAGGCCGCCATCCGCGAGAACGAGGCCGGGCTTACGCTGTCGCACGATGTCTTCCGCAATGTGCCTACCGCGATCTCGATCGACCCCGGCTACTCCGACGAACTATGGGTGAAGAACTCGCGTTTTGAGAACATCTCCGGACCTGCAATCATTATCAGCAACGAGCACGTTCGCATGACGGAGATCAACCTCGAGAACATTATCTGCGGGCATGTTCCGGTCTTTGCGCAGTTCCGCGAGAGTCAGCGCAACATCGCAGGGGCAGGCACGCTGTATCGGGTCAAAGCGTTCTCGCACGGCCTGACGATGGCCGACCTCGGCGCGATCGGCGAGGAGAAGACGCTGTACGAGACAGCTCCGCTGAGTGCTCTTCCGCCGCTTGATCCACCCGCGATTCGTCCATTGCCCGCAGCAAATACATGGGTCAACCTTCAGACGCTCGGCGTCAAGGGCGATGGCACAACCGACGATACGGCCGCCATCCAGAAGGCTATCAACGAGCATCCCTTCCTCTACATCCCGAGCGGCCGTTATATCGTGCGCGATACGATCACGCTGCGTCCAGACTCAGTGCTGATCGCTCTGCATCCCAGCACGACCCAATTCGATCTTCCTGACTCGACACCGGCGTTTCAGGGACCCGATACACCCAAGGCTCTGCTCGAAGCGCCGAAGGGAGGCAACAACATCGTTGTCGGCCTCGGCCTTTATACGAACGGCATCAACAGCCGCGCGGTCGGCATCCTCTGGATGGCCGGTAAAGACTCGCTGATGGACGATGTGCGCTTTCTCGGCGGCCATGGAACCAACCTGCCCAATGGCCAGCGCGTGAATCCCTACAACAACACGCATACGGCGGACCCTGACATCCATCGGCGCTGGGACTCGCAGTACCCCAGCCTCTGGATCACCAACGGAGGCGGCGGCACCTTCGCCAACATCTGGACACCGAGCACATTCGCGCAGGCGGGCATGTACATCTCCGACACCTCGACCCCCGGCTATGTCTACGAGCTTTCGAGCGAGCACCATGTTCGCAACGAGATCCGGCTCAGCAACGTGCAAAACTGGGAGCTCGATGCGCTACAGACCGAGGAAGAGAGCGGTGAGAGTGCCTTTGCCTTCTCGCTGGAGCTGAACCATACGAAGAACATCACCGTGGCCAACTATCACGGCTATCGCGTGACACACAGCTATCAGCCGGTCCCCTATGCGATTCGCATCTACGACTCCAGCGATCTTCGCTTCCGCAATGTTCACGTGGATAACAACAGCGCAGCGGGCATGTGCGACGCCCCTGGAGAGTGCCGGCAGTTTGGACGCGCCAATAAGGTCGGCTACGAGAATGCGATCTTTGACCAGATGCACCATGCGGAGGTTCGGGACTACGAGTTTGCATGGATGAACGTCTCGGGCAATGCTGTTTCCGCAGCCCCGCATAAGGTATCTCCGATCCTTGAGCCGTCGGCAAAGGTAGAGCGGCTCGCAACAGGATTCTTCAACTCCTCGGGCGCTGCGGTAGACCGGTCCGGCCAACTCTACTTTGTCGACGCCTACTGGCAGCGCATTTATAAGTGGGTTCCCGAGACTAAGTCCGCAGTGATCGTCCGCGATAACCCGCTCGATCCGGTAAACCTCATCTTCGACGAGGCAGGCGACCTTATCGTGACCTCTAATGGAGGCAAGGAAGGGACGGCCTATGCCTTCCGTCCCGATTCGCCCGAGAATCAGGTGACGATCCTACAGCAAGAGCCTGCAACCGAGCGTAGCGGAATGACCGCCGTACTGCCGCTGAACTACTGGGTCAACGGAGACTTCAGCAATACGCTTTCACTGGATGGTTACCGCTATACCACGCTGGACGAGTTGTTCCATCGGCGAATGTCGACTAAGAAGCCATTCCAGTATGTCTCCCCGGACCACACCGTCTTTATTCCGGCGGACAGGACCTATATGCAGGGTGAACCGTACTTCGGATCGAAGTGGAACGACCTCACGCAATCCTATGGGCTGGCAAAGGCCGTTGCAGGACGTCCTTTCTATGTCAGCAATGACTCGGAGCAGAAGACCTATAGCGGACAGATCAACGCGGATGGCTCGCTCTCCGACCTGAAACTCTTCGCTACACAGGGTGGAGAGAGCGTCGCCCAGGATCGGGACGGCAATGTCTATATTGCTGCAGGCCAGATCTTCGTCTACTCGCCCGCAGGCAAGCTGATCGATACCATCGATGTTCCCGAGCGCCCGATCGACATCGTCTTCGGCGGAAAGGACCACCGCACGCTGTTCATGTTTTCGCACTCGTCGCTCTACGCTGTCCGCACTCGGATCGGAGGATAGCATGCCCGCCTGAACGACGAATGTTCTGGAAACCTTCCATCCGCCAATCAGAGTATCTAGCAATATGTTCTTGCTCAGGAACATCTGAATACAGCCAGGTTGCGACAGCTTTGAAGAAATGTCAGGTAAAAAACCCTCAGAAACCTGAGGGTTTGATCCAGAAGCTTCCCTGCCAGGTTCCTCCCGGCGGGATCGACTGCAACTCCTTGTACAGCCCCTTCTGCGCGAGGTTCATCGCATCCGTAATGCCGGACATTGGCTCGAAGCAGATGAAGTTAGGGTCCTGCGCGGGGCGATTGGGCTGCGGCGGCGGAGCCTTCGTTGGATCGGGCGAGTAGATCACGGCTGCCTTATAGGTCGGCCCGAACTGCACCTCGAGCCGCTGCTGCTTGCCCTGAATGGAGAACGAGGCGCGGCCCGAGGGGTCGCGGATCAGATCACCGAAGACGTGGTCGAGGTTATAGTTCCTGAGCGCCACCGCCTTCGGATCGGGGAAGAATTTCTCGATAGGCTCCGTCTCGCCAGTAGGAATCTTGTTCGGCGCGAGTAGCCACTGCGTGCGCGCTCCCACGCTGATGGTCCAGTCCTCGCGCTTGGAGTCGGTCAACTGGAAGTATGGGTGAAAGCCAACGGCCACGGGCATCGAATCGACGCTGAGATTGTCGATCTTTGTGTCTACCTCAAGAACACCGTCCTCGAGCCGCTGCGTGATCTCGATGGTGTGCGCAAAGGGAAACTGCTCCATCCAGTCCGGATGACGGTAGAACTCCAGGCGGCTCTTCAGCCAGGCGGACCTCTTGTCCGCCTTCAGCTCGACGACCTCCCACGAGGGCGCCATTGTCAGAAAGCCGTGCATCGGAATCGCGCCGCGCACATTGCCGAGCGTCATGTTGAAGTTGTACTTCTTCCCGTTTGCATAAAATCCCTGCTCATCCAGGCGATTGGCCCAGGGCGCGAGGAACGGTACACCGGAGAAGACCGGGTGCTCCTTGAAGGCCTCCGCGGAGGTGGCCGGAATGTGGAGAACGTTCTGCCCCTTTACCTTCATCTCGACGACGATGTCCCCGAGGGACGGAATCACGGAGACGACGGTCTGGTGTTTTGCGTCTTCCAGCTCGACGATATCGCCATTGCGGCGTGCAGAGTATTGCGCACTGAGCGGCAGCGCACTCACAACAAGGAGAAGAGCTCCAACGAACCGCATAACTTCCTCCGGAGATAGACAGGCGGACTGCCGCCCTCCAACCTAATACTGTATACACTATCAAGCGATACAGAACCGGCCTTCTCCGTGCTCCTCTGCACCCTCAGTGCAGCTGCGAAATCTCAGTCACGCCTGCGAGCCTGCGACCGACGTCCTTCATCGACTCCGGCTCGCTGGCGACGCCCGCAAATTTTTCCCGAAGCAGGAACACGCCCTCCTCATGGAAGGCCTGCTCGGCAAACGCGATGGACGCGGACGCGTCAGCGGAGCTGAACACATACGCCCACTTCCCTGTGAGAGTCGCCTGCTCGGCGCGAAGCTGCTCTACAAAGCCCGTTAACTCGCCCGTCGGCTCACCGGATTCGAGAAAAAGCCCAATGACCTCTGCCCATGCAAGGTCGGCGCTTGAGAGACGCCCATACCCCTGGTGCTCCAGTGCCGCTGGCACAGAGCCGGGAAGATGGCGCAGACGAATGTTTGCGCTACCCTCCACGGCTCCGAGGCCGAATGCAAGAGCAAGACTCTCTGTCGCTGCGTGTGCTGCCTGAAAGATCACCAGAAACCGCTTCATCGTCCTGCTCCTCAAAAGAAAGTCGCTCTCTTTATGCTGCCATCGAATCTTCCAGCGCAGGTTAGCCCAGTGTTTCCAGAATCTGCTTCACAAAGGTTTGTGCAATCGCCAGCTCCTGGTACGAGATCGTATGCGGACGGCCGGGGAATCGCTCCGCCTGCACAACCGCTCCCATCTGCTCCAGAATCTGCTTTGACTCCTCCACGCGCGACCAGGGGACATGCGGATCAGGATCACCGCTCAACAACAGAGCAGGCGTTCCATCCAGCTTGCCCGGATGCGTAAGATCAGAACCCAGCGGACCGACGAGGCCTCCGGTGAAGGCGATGAGTCCGGCGTACCGCGCAGGATGGCTTGCGACGAACTCCGTTGAAAGGCAGGCTCCCTGAGAGAAGCCGCTGATGAAGATGCGGTCCCGCGCAATACCCGCCTCCACGAGGCCCGCAACCACCGACTCCACCTTGGCCAGCGCGGAGCTGAGCCACGGCTCGTTGTTGTCGCGGGGCGCGAGGAACGAGTTCGGATACCACGTAAAGCCTGCGGCCTGCGGAGCGGCGAAGGCCACCTGCCGCGTCGCCGCCGTCTCCACCTGCTGAAACTCACTGGCCAGCGCAAGGATGCTCTCAGCCGAAGCTCCCCTGCCGTGCAGCAGGACCATCGCAGCCGTGGCTCGTTCCACGGCTGCTCCTGCATACAGCACCGGCTGATGTGCGTGCGGGTCGATGGCCGTCACCTTATGCCTCCTCGGTCTGCGTGGCCTTGTGCAGCACCAGCTCGGGCAGACGAAGCTCAAGCTGCGCACGGTGCGACTCGTACCAGGCGGGAAGCTTCAGCGCCTCGCCCAGCGACTCGGCAGGCTCGTCCAGGCCGAATCCCGGAGGGTCCGTCGCCAGCTCGAAGAGCACGCCGCCCGGCTCGCGGAAGTAGATCGAGTGGAAGTATGTGCGGTCCTGCACCGGCGTCACGTTCAGATGCTGCGAGAGCTCCTCCCTCCACTCAAGCTGCGAGGCAGCGTCCTGCGTGCGGAAGGCGATGTGGTGCACAGTTCCCGCTCCCATGTGTCCATAGGGCGCGGTCGGATCGATCACCACGTCGATGTGGTTGCCCAGCGCCGTACCCTCCGCGCTGAAGCGGTGACGATTACCGTCCGTTGCAACCTCCTTGAAGCCCATCACGTTGAGGATCTTGAAGGTCGCCTCGCCGGTGTGCTCGAGCAGGGTTACGCCGAAGAAGCCGCGCAGCGCATGCTCAACGGGAATGCCCGCATAGCGCGGAGCAACGACCGAAGGCGCATCCGCGTGGCCGACGATCTCGATGGCCATGCTGTCGAGGTCGCGGAAGGTGATGACCTCCTCATCGAAGCGCTTGCCGGTGTCCTCAAAGAGAACGTTGTTCTTCTTCAGGTGCTCGCGCCAGAAGGGCAGCGAGGTCAGCGGCACGCTGAAGGCCGTCCGCGTCGTCTCGCCTACGCCTGCATGGCCGCGGCGGGCGTGGGGCCAAGGGAAGAAGGTCAGAATGGTTCCCGGCGAACCTGCATCGTCACCGAAGTAAAAGTGATACGTTCCCGGGTCGTCGAAGTTAACGGTCTTCTTGACGAACCGCAGTCCAAGAATCTGGGTGTAGAAATCAAGGTTGCTCTGAGGATCGGACGCTATTGCCGTCACATGGTGAAGTCCTACGATTGGCTGAGGCATTGGTTTCATCTCCTTCCATAACAAATGATTCGATATCGAATAAAAAGATTCAGAACGTCCTGCCGCCTGAATCTCTCCCTTATTGGGGGACCTTCCCCGCTAAAGCATGTCCAGCCTCGATTAAGGCTTCATTGACCCATGAATCTCAGCGATATATCCGCCGGGGAATTCGACCATAGCCGACCGCAGATCGCCGGAGCTGTAGGCCGGCACAAGAATCGTAACGCCCGCCTCCTTCGCCTTTGCCAGCGTCGTATCCAGATCGGCGACCGCATAGCCCGTCGTCTCGTGGCCGAACGGATAGGGCAGATGACCATCGGTGACCAAGATCAGCATCCTGCCGAAGCGCGATTCGATGCGGATACTGCGATAGAACTCGCCCGGCCTGCCGATCTCGCCCGCGTCGGCATGCGGATCGTCCGAAACGACCTTGCCATGGGAGAAGAGCAGGAACTCCTTCACAAATCTGGCGGCGCGATCCGGCGATACATAGACCCGGTTATCCGGTATCGCAGCAAACGGCTGGATGGAACGCGGCGTGAAGTGCCAGTACAACTGCGTCTTCACGCCCCCATCCCACTGAATGACCGCGTCGCGGCCGATGGGGTCCTGAAACGGGACGACCAGCACCTCCGCGCCTGAGGCCCTCGCAGCCTTGATGGCATCGTCCATATTCGTTACGAGATATCCCGTGCGCTCCTGCCCGAAGGGAACAGGAATCGGCGTCTCAAATCCGAAGACGGAGAGAGCTCCTGCCGGGGTCCAGACATATTGCGTCTCGGTCCTGCCGGGAACAGGAAGCACGTTCGCCGTGCTCTTCTGAGCCGCGTTGCCGCCGAAGGTCGCAACGAAGCTCTTGACGAAGGCATCGAAGGACGCAGGCGATATGTAGACGTGCGTCGTATCGTACTGCGCACCGACGGCCACGCCGTCCGCTGGCTGCGGCGCCGTCTGCGCGAACGCCGCCGCAGAGAGAAGTGCCGCAGCAAAGACGGCTGTACGCGATGCGCTTGCACAGAGACTCATATCGGCTCCTGCGAAATGAGGCTGGTATCTACAGTGCGCGTTGTTCCATGAATTCGTCTATCGCTGTTACGCGAGATCGAAGAGGATGACTTCGGCGCCCTTGTCCCCGGCGGTGAGCTGAATCTTCGCCTCTTCACTCACGGCCGCCGCATCTCCGGCGGCAAGGGCTTCGCCGTTCATGCGCACATCGCCCGAGGTGACGTGAACCCATGCGGCCCGGTTCCCATCCATATCCTGCGCGATCTCGCTGCCCGGCGTCAGCTCCGTCAGATAGACATGGGCATCCTGATGGATCGTAACCGCGCCCGGCACAGGGCTGTTCGAGGCTAGGGTCTTCCAGCGATTGCGCTTCTCCTCCGGCTCGAACCTGTACTGTTCATACGAAGGCGGAACTCCGAATTTGCTGGGCTCGATCCAGATCTGCAGAAAGTGGACGGACTCAGTCTCCGACCCATTGAACTCGCTATGAATGACACCGGCGCCCGCGGACATGCGCTGAATCTCGTTGGGGCCGAGCGTGCGGGTGTGCCCCATGCTGTCCTTATGCGCGAGCTGGCCGTCGAGCACGTAGCTGAGGATCTCCATATCCCGGTGAGCATGCGCGCCAAAGCCGCGGCCCGGCGCAACGCGGTCGTCATTGATGACGCGCAGCGCATGGAAGCCATTGAACCGCGGGTCCTGGTACGACGAGAAGGAAAAGGTATGGTACGACTCCAGCCAATCGTGGTTGACGTGTCCTCTCTCCGAGCTGCGACGAACTGTAATCATGGCGATAGGTCCTTTCTTCAGGTCTGCTGCGACGCTTTCGTTCTACTTCATCTTGGCTGCTTTTTTCCTGAGCGGCTGCACCGATGGCTCCTTCGCCTCGAGATGCGCAGCAGCCGACAGGCCGATCTTCTTCAACAGGTTCCGCAGCCGCACCTTCTCCGACTGACTGAGCCCCTCCATCACCTGCTCCAGCGACTGAGCATGGCGATCATACAACTCCGCGATGAACCTGCGTCCCTTTGGCGTAAGCTCCACCAGGCGGATGCGCCGGTCCTCTTTCAGATTTTTGCGGACAACATACTCCAGCTTCTCGAGCCGGTCGATCGCGGAGGTCATCGAAGGCGCCGCCAGCAGAACCTTCTCGCCGATCTCGGAGATGGTCATGCTGCCCTTGTGCAGCAGAACCTCCAGCACCATGAAGTCGCTGAGGCCGATGCCCTCCCGCTCGACGATCTGCTCGACGTAGGCAGCAAGCGAGCCATAGGCACGCGCCAGAACGACCCAGAGCTTGGGCGCGGACGTTGCTTCTTTCGAGGGTACGGGCATCACCAACATACTACGCCATCAGATGATTCGATATCGAAGAATGATGCAGGAGAATCTGCAATCTTTTTCATTTCTTCCTCGAGACAGAGGCCACCATAGCCTGCCCCAGCGCCAGCCCGCCGTCGTTGGGCGGAACGATGCGATGCGTAAGCACCTCGAATCCCTCGTTCTGTAATGCCTTTGACGTCATACCGAGCAGAAGGACGTTTTGAAACACGCCCCCGGTCAGGCCAACAATGTTCAGTCCCGTTCGTAAGCGAGCGAGTACGCAGCATTTCGCGATAAGCCGCGCTACGCCTCGATGAAACTTCGCAGCCATCATGTCCGCTGGCAGGCTGCTGCGGAGATCCTGCACCATGTCGCGCCATACGGGAGCCGGGTCGATGATAAAGCCGTCCTTTTCCCCAATGGCGAAGGAATACGCCCCCTCTTCCCTTGCCTGCGTAGCCAGCGTCTCCAACTCGATCGCCCCCTGTGCTTCATAAGTGACCTCGTGGCGGACTCCGATTAAGGATGCGGCCGCATCGAAGAGCCGCCCGCAGCTTGAGGTCGGCGGGCTGTTCAGCCCCAGATGCAACTGGCGCTCCAGCAGCCTGCGCTCGCTCTCGGGGCAGAATCGAACGCAGGGCAGATCGTGCTCCCAGGGCAAACCGGCAGCCGCAAGATGCGCCAGCGCCATGCGATAGGACTTCTTCACGGCGCTGTCTCCGCCCGGCAGCGGCACATAATTAAGATGGCCGAGCCGGTCAAAGGAGCGATAGTCCGCGCGGAGGAACTCTCCTCCCCAGATCGCGCCGTCGGGACCGAACCCTGTGCCGTCGAAGACCACCGCAAGCATCTGCGCGTCCTCGGCCATGCCGTGCTCGGCCATCAGCGCCGCTGCGTGGGCGTGATGATGCTGCACCTTCACCAGCGGAAGGCCGTGCTCCTCCGCAAATCGCGCCGACCAGAGGCTGGACCGATACCCCGGATGCAGGTCGCAGGCAACAACCTCCGGCGCGATGCGGAACAGCCGCTGCATCTGCTCGAGAGCGCGTTCATAGGCGCTCTGCGTCTCGAGGTTCTCCACGTCGCCAACGTGCTGGCTCAGGTAGGCACGCCTTCCGCGCGCAAGACAGAAGGTCGCCTTCAACTCGCCACCGGCGGCGAACACAGCCGGGCCGAAGACAGGAAGCGCAACGGGCAGGGGTGCATAGCCGCGCGAGCGGCGTATCGGCATCTCGCTGCCATGGAAAGCACGCACCACCGAATCATCGCAGACGACGTGAATCTCGCGGTCGTGCAGGAGGAAGGCATCGGCCAAACCAGCGAGCCGCTCGCGTGCCTCCTCGTTCGTCCGCGCAATCGGCTCATCCGAGCGATTGCCGGAGGTCATTACAAGCGGCGTCCCCTCCAGCAGGAGCGCATGCAGCGGCGAGTACGGCAGAACGAAGCCAAGCTGCGTCTGCCCGGGAGCGATGGACTCCGCAAGCTGGTACGTCGCATCGGCGCGCCGGTTCAGCAGCACGATAGGACGCTCGCGGCCGCAGAGAATCCGCGCCTCTTCCCCGGTCGCCTCTGCATAGCGAAGAACGATCTCCAGATTGGAGGCCATAAGAGCGAGGGGTTTACCCACACGTCCTTTCCGCCGCCGCAACTCGAGAACCGCTTCATCGTTGGTGGCGTCGCAGGCCAGATGAAATCCGCCTACGCCTTTAATAGCTACTATGGCTCCTGAGCGCAGCAGGCGTTTCGTCTCCTCCAGCGCCGCCTCTCCCCGCAGGTTCCCAGGGTCCAGCCATACTCTCGGACCGCAGTCCGGACAAGCGATCGGCTGCGCGTGGAATCGCCGGTTTTGAGGATCGTGGTACTCCAGCGCACAGGCAGTGCACATGGGAAAGCTGGCCATCGTCGTTGCAGAACGGTCGTAGGGTAGCTCTCGAATGATCGTGAAGCGCGGGCCGCAGTTGGTGCAGTTAATGAATGGATAGCGGTAACGCCGATTGGTCGGATCAAAAAGCTCAGTCAGGCACTCCGGGCAGATGGAGATATCGGGCGGCACGGGGGTATCTCCGCCTGCGACGACATGGCTGGCGTGAATCACAAACGCCGTCTCGCCCACGGAGGGAATCTCGAGGGACTCGAAGCTCTCGATACGAGCGAGCGGAGGCAGTTTCTCCTGAAGCGTCTGCTGAAAACCCGCAATCGCATCCGGCCTACCTTCGGCCTCGATCAGAACGCCCGCGGAGTCATTAGCGACAAAGCCCGCCACGTCATACCGCGCGGCCATAGCGTGCACGAAGGGCCGGAACCCCACGCCCTGCACTACTCCCGTAACCCGAATCCTGCGGCGGACGATTCCCATGTCGCTCCCCGTCATTGTAGCCACCGGACGAATGGCAAGTTCATGCCATGGAACTCCCTG
>DASWOV010000010.1:0-1680 GCA_036398595.1 Granulicella sp. | reverse complement strand
GTCGGCACCGCAAACGGCAGGCGGTCGATGATGACGCAGCTCAGCTGCTCTCCCTGCACGTCCACGCCCTGCCAGAAGCTCGACGTGCCGAAGAGCACCGCATTCGGGGTCTCGCGGAACTGCTTCACCAGCACATGCCGCGGCGCGCTGCCGTGCAGCAGCAGAGGATACGGCAACTCGGCCAGCATCCTCTCGTAGATGATTCGCATCTGGTTGTAGCTGGTGAACAGGCAGAAGGCTCGCCCCTTTGTAATCTCGAGCACGCGCCGTATGCGCTCCGAGGCGCGATCGACGAAGTCAGGATCGCGCGGGTCAGGCATCGTCGGCGGAAGGTACAGGAGTGCCTGCCGCTCGTACTGAAAGTGCGAAGGGACGATCAGCTCACGCGCCGTGATCAGCCCCAGCCGCTTGCGGATGTGATCGAAACCGCCCGAGACGGTCAAGGTCGCAGAGGTCAGCACCACGCTCGAATAGTTGTCGAAGAGCGAGGTCGAGAGCAGCTCCGACACATCGATCGGCGTGGCCTGCAGATGCGTGTTGAAAGCCGTGTGGCCCGCTCCCCGCGCCGCGGCACGCACTCCCGCCGTTGCGCGGCGCTCGATCCAGAAGACCGTATTCTGCGCGGTCGATTCCATCAGGAAGTGAAGGTGCGCCCGAACATCCGCCGTACGCTTGCGCAGCCCCGCGGCCTCGTCCACGTTCTTCACGCGCTCCAGTTCCCCTTCAAGCCGACTCAGAGCGTTCATCGTCGCAGTGTAAAAGTCGCCGCGCTCTTCAAGAAAATCGGCACGGTTGACGAAGGGCATTCGCCCTGGCCCTTTCGTCTCGTCCGGCAGCGAGGAGAAGAACATGCGCGAGCGGTTCTGCAAGGTCGAGCAGGCGTTCTCAATCGCGGAAGTAGAAGCCTGCTTTGCCCGCAGCATAATCTCCACGTCGCGCACCAGCTCATCGACACGCTGCGTGCTCAAGCCAATGCCGAAGTAGTTCGACGCAACGTCCTCCAGCTCGTGCGCCTCGTCGAAGACCACGACGGCTGCATCCGGCAGAATCCCCGCGTCAGGAGCGTTCGCAGCCTGTTGCTTGATGCCAAGGTCTGCGAAAAAGAGATGGTGATTGACGATGACGATGTCGCTCTCGAGAGCCTTGCGACGCATCGCCGTAACGAAACACCGCTCCCAGTCCGGGCAGCTCTGGCCAAGGCAGGCCTCGGTGCGGGCGTCGATCTTGTGCCACAGCGCGGAGGTCTCGGGCAGAGCGTCGATCTCGGCGCGGTCGCCTGTCTCGGTCTCCTTCTCCCACGCGGCGATAGCGTGGAAGTGCTCGATCTCCTCCAGGCCGTTGAGCAGCGGATTATCGCGCAGGGCATACAGCTTGTGGCGGCAAAGATAGTTCGCGCGGCCCTTCATGTAGCAAACCTTCAGCGGCCCCAGCAGCGATTCGAGAAACGGAATATCCTTGAAGTAAAGCTGCTCCTGCAGGTTCTTCGTTCCAGTCGAGATGATGACGCGCTGCTGGTTCTCCCTCGCCTTGCGCAGCGCGGGCAAAAGATAGGCAAGCGTCTTCCCTGTTCCGGTTCCCGCCTCGACGATCAGATGCCGTTTCTCTTTGAACGCCTTCTCCACCGCCTGCGCCATCTCGTACTGCCCGCGGCGATGCTCGAAGGCCAGCGACGAGCGCGAG
>DASWOV010000009.1:0-1542 GCA_036398595.1 Granulicella sp. | reverse complement strand
GGCGCTGTGCGCCGCGTCCTCCAAGACCGACCAAGCCGAGATCGCGCGCATCCTTGCCGAGCATGGCCGTGCTGCTTTCCTCCCGGCCTGGCTCCGGCTGCGCCGTGTCGAATGGGCCGCCGACCTCATTCCCGAACTCACCAACCTGGAGATATCGTCATGATTGTCCGTCGCTCGCGCGCGGCGTTTCTCGCCGCGTCCATTCTCGCCGTTCCCACCGCGTTGTCGCCGATGCTCGCGGCGCCCGCATACGCCCAGTTCGGCGGCATCGTGTTCGATCCGACCAACTATGCGCAGAACGTGCTCACCGCCGCCCGCGAGCTACAGCAGATCAACAATCAGATTCAGCAGATCGAGAACCAGACCCAATCTCTGATCAACCAAGCCAAGAACCTTGCGAGTATGCCCTATTCGCTGGTTTCGACCATCACCAGCCAGATTCAGCGCACCGAGCAGCTCATCACCCAGGCGCAGCGTGTCGCCTATAGCGTGTCGTCGATCGACCAGGCGTTCACCAGCAACTACGGCGCGATCAACCTCAATCTCAGCCAGCAGCAGATGATCGCCCAGGCGCAGCAGCGCTGGCAGACATCGGTTTCCGGCCTGCAGGACGCGATGAGGATGCAGGCCACGGTGGTCGGCAACATCTCCACCTCCCGCGCCACGGTGACGACGCTCGGCGCGTCCAGCCAGTCGGCCACCGGGGCGCTGCAAGCGACTCAGGTGAACAACCAGCTTCTCGTTCAAATCTCGCAGCAGCTTTCTGACCTCATCGCCCTGGAAGCGGCGAACGGTCGAGCCCGTGCGCTCATCGACGCTGCCAAGGCGACCAACCAGAACCAAAGCTCCACACAGCTCTCCACCTTCCTCACGCCCGGCGCCGGTTACCAGCCCGGCAACGTCCAGATGTTCCACATGGGCAACTGAGGGGCTGGCGATGGACGGAAAAACACTCGCCAGGCTTGGCGCCGTCGTCTTCGTGGCGCTCGTCATCACCGCGACGGTGATCGACGTGACCCGGAACGAGACGCGGCCGATCGACCGGAGCGTCGCGCCCGTCATCACCCCTTTCACCGACCCGCTTCATGACGAGCTGATCCGCTGCCAGCTCATCGGAGAAGCAGGCGCGCGCGACGCCGCGTGCCTGCGTGCCTGGGCCGAGAACCGCAGGCGCTTCCTCGCGCCCGGCGCGCGCCCGGAAGCGAAATTGCCCGACCCGGTACAACCGGCCGCGCCCGACACGTCGGAGGCTCGATAACATCATGGGCGGCACTGGCGTCATCGACCAATTCCTCGGCGTATTCACGACCTATATCGACAGCGGCTTCGGCCTGCTCAGCGGCGAAGTCGCCTTCATCGCCACCACGCTGATCGTCATCGACGTGACGCTCGCGGCGCTGTTCTGGTCGTGGGGCGCGGACGACGACATCATCGCGCGCCTGGTCAAGAAGACCCTGTTCGTCGGTGTCTTCGCCTATCTGATCGGCAACTGGAACAACCTCGCCCGCATCGTCTTCGAGTCCTTCTCGGGGCTCGGCCTCA
>DASWOV010000008.1:0-1520 GCA_036398595.1 Granulicella sp. | reverse complement strand
AGGCTGAGCCAGATGAGGACCGTGAGCGCGGCGGGGGTGAGAGCCACGCGAAGACTGCGGAGGAGGCGGAAGCCGGCGCAACCAACGGCGAGGTGCAACAGCAGATTGGTGAGATGGAAGCCGGCGGGGTTGAGCTGCCAGAGCCTGCGATCGAGGGCGAGCGACAGCCAGTAAAGCGGGCGATAGGTGGAGCCTCCGCCGCCGCGGAGGCTGGTGGTGAAATCCACAGGCGCGCGCGGGAAACGGGCGGCGAAGGCGTGCCACGACTGCAGTGAGGGATTGTTCACAACGCCGTCGAGGTCGTCATAGACAAAGGGTGCAGCTAGCGCGCGGCCGTAGAGCAGCGCGATCCAGACTGCGGCGAGCAGAAGGAAGGCGAGGTTTTCCTCGTTGGTGAACCAGGCTCGCAGGGATGCAGTTCGGGTGGATTGCTTTCCTGCATAGAGACTGGGAACGCGTCTGGAGCGGGCGCTGCTCATGGCTAGGCTGATGCGCGGTAGAGGACGCGGCCGTCGACGATTGTGGCGACGATTCTGCCCTGCATCGGGCTGCCATCGAAGGGCGTGTTCTTCGAGCGCGAGATGCTCTCGCTAGCCTTGAAGGTCCAGGTGGAGTCAGGGGCGAAGATCACAATGTCGGCGGAGCTGCCGACCTGCAGGGTGCCGAGCTCCGGGCGACCGAGGAGGCGGGCGGGTTGTGTGCTCATCAGAGTTACAATTCGGCGGAGGTCGCAGCCGTGCTCCGCTACGAGAACCCGCAGGGCGAGACCGAGCGAGGTCTCGAGGCCGGTGATGCCGTTGGGCGCGCGGTCGAACTCGACCTCTTTCTCGTAGCGCGCGTGCGGAGCGTGATCGGTGGCGATGCAGTCGATGGTGCCATCCAGCAGGCCGGCGATGACGGCGTCGCGATCCTCCGTGCCGCGCAGGGGCGGGTTCATCTTGGCGTTGGTATCGTAGTTCGCGATGGCCGCTTCGGTGAGGGTGAAGTGATGCGGGGCGGCCTCGCAGGTGATGTGCAGGCCTTCGCGCTTTGCGTTGCGGATGGCTTCAAGCGCGCGGGCGGTGGAGACGTGCTGGACGTGGAGGTGGGGACGGAGCCCTTCGCTGCGCTCGATGTCACGCAAGAGCGCGATGTCGCGATCGACGATGCGCGACTCGGCTTCGATCGTCATGCCGCGAAGGCCGAGGCGAAAGGCGAGAGCACCCGCGTTGACGCCGCTTGAGCCGCCGGTGCGTGCGGTCAGCCGGGTGTCTTCCGCGTGCTGCGAGATCATGACGCCGAGGCGGGCGGAAGCCATCAGCGCCCCTCGCATGACAGCATCTTCGAGCACAGGCTTGCCGTCGTCGGTGAAGCCGACTGCACCAGCGCGGACGAGCGCTTCGAAGTCGGTGAGCTCGACTCCCATGCTGCCGCGAGTAACGGCCGGCATGGCGAGCAGGTGAACAGCGGAGTCGCGTTCGGGAGCCAGCATCCAGCGGAGGCTCTCGACGGAGTCGTTGACCGGAACCGTGTTTGGCATG
>DASWOV010000007.1:0-63908 GCA_036398595.1 Granulicella sp. | reverse complement strand
CGTCGGATCGGCCATGCGGGTATACATCTGCTTGCGCGCGGCCTCCCAGTACGGCGGTATCGAGTTCAGCAGCGTGATGAGGTTCGAGGGGCCTACGATGGAGACTGCCGCAGCATAGAGCTCAGGCGTAAAGGCAACGCCCGCCAGCGTGGCATATCCGCCATAGGAGCCGCCAGCGATGCCGATGCGCTTCGGGTCGGCGATGCCTTCCTCCACGAGGTACTTCACGCCCCATGTCAGATCGTCCTGCATCGTGCGTCCCCACTCGCCGTTGCCCGCGTTGAGGAAGCGCTTGCCGAAGCCGGTCGATCCACGGAAGTTCGGCTGCAGCACAGCATAGCCGCGGTTCGCATAGAACTGGGCAAAGGTGTCGTACCCCCACGAGTTGCGCGCCCACGGTCCTCCATGCGGCACGACCAGCAGTGGCAGTTCCTTCGCGGGCACGCCCTTCGGTAGCGTGAGATAGGCAGGAATCTCCAGCCCATCCGACGAGGGATACCGGACCGTCGTCATCGTAGCCAAAGCCTCGCGCGGCAGCTCCTCACGTATGCGGTATTGCAGGCTCAGTGTTCGTGCGCTCCGGTCGAAGACATAGGTTTCGCCGGGCTCCCTGTCGCTTGATGCGCTGACGATCCACACCTGCTCGTCTCTGCTGCGAGAGCCGAAGTGAACCTCCTTGTCCGGAAGCTGGCTTCGCAGCCAGGTGTAGTCCTGCTCGAAGTCCGCATCCTTCCAATACCAACGCGATCGCTCGTCCTCATAGGAGGTGGCCAGCAGGCGGTCGTCGATATCGGAGAAGAGAGCATCATCCAGATCGACGCGCTCCTCCGGATCATGCTCGACGGTGGTGACAGCACCGGTTGCAGGGGCCAGAAGCTGTAGCGAGGTCAGGTCCTGGCTGCCCTTGTTCGACGCGAGGTAGACCTGGCCGTTGTCCGCGGTAAACCGGAGCGTCGCGCAGCTCTCGAAGACCGAGCATTGATAGATCGTATGAAATCCATCCGCATCCACGCGCAGAATCTCGGTGTCTCCCGCGGGCGTGGTCTTTACTGCCAGCCGCAGCGTGCCTGCGTGATCGAAGATCCACGCAGCGATGCTCTCCGTATTGGAGCGCAGCAGCTTCTTCTCCCCGCTCGAGAGCGTGAGCTGATAGAGATCGTGCCACGCCGGGTCCCGATCATTCAGCCCGATGAAGAGGACATCCGGCAGGCTCCGCGGCACAGAGTAGATCATCGCCCGAACGCCCTGCGCCTGCGTGAGGTTCCGTGTCGGCGGCACACCCGTCGCAGGCTCGGCCTCGGCGCGGGGATCGATGGCGTAGACGTTGAAGTTCTCGTCGCCATCCTTATCCTGTGCGTAAAGAAGAAATTTGCTGTCTCGTGTCCAGAAGTATCCGGAAACCGGCCGCGTCGATTCTGCGCTGACCGACCGCGCCGCGTCGAAGGGCTCTTCGATCCTCTTCACCCAGATGTTGCGCGTTCCCTTGTACGGCTTCAGGAAGGAGATCCACGCGCCATCGGGAGAGATCTGCGCGCCGCTGATCTGTATCTCTCCAAAGAACAGGTTGCGGTCAAGGATCGGAGGCATCGCGGTATCGGTCGAGACGGTCATGGCACCAGTAGAACAAAAGCGCGGCGGAAATGCCTCAGGGAGCTACCAAAAGGGGTGCTTTCGGAGTCTAATTGGTGTCAACTCGAATCAAGAGAGACACTTACCCTCCGAAAGAAATCTCTACGACCGATTCTCTCCTGTCGCATCCAATGGAGATACATGCGCATCCCGAGGTGCCGATGAAGACGTCCAGAATATTGCAGGCGTGGGGTGGAATTCTGGCAGGGCATAGGCCTTCCTTATCCATCGAGATCACCAAGGAGTGTCCGCTGCGCTGCCCCGGATGCTACGCCTTCGATGAGGCTCATCTCGGCGGAGAAACCGGACTGCGCCAGCTCTCGGACTACCGGGGAGACGAGCTTGTACAGAAGGTGCTCGCCATCGTCGACCGCGAAAAGCCGCTTCACCTCTCGCTGGTTGGCGGAGATCCGCTGGTTCGCTACCGAGAGCTGGAGATGCTATTACCGGAGCTGGATGCACGCGGCGTTCATACCCAGGTTGTCACCAGCGCCTTCCGCGTCATCCCGGCGGAGTGGAGTCGTTTTGAGCACCTGACCGTAGCTGTTTCCATCGACGGCCTGCAGCCGGAGCATGACGAGCGCCGCAAGCCCGCGACCTACGAGCGCATCCTCAAAAACATCGCTAACGCAAAGGTGACGATTCACTCCACTATCACCGGCCAGATCGCCTCGCGTCCCGGCTACCTCGAGGAGTTTCTGCGCTTCTGGAGCGGTCGCCCGCAGATCGAAAAGGTATGGTTCAGCCTCTTTACGCCGCAGCGCGGAGCAACCGGTCCCGAGATCCTCACGCCGGAGCAACGCGCCTTCGTTGTGCAGGAGTTGTATCGTCTGCGCGTGCAATATCCCGTTCTGGATATGCCGGAGAGGCTGCTCCGCGAGATCCTTGCGCCTCCGCAGAGCCCCAACGACTGTATCTTCGCCCGGACGACCCATACTCTCTCGGCCGACCTGACGACGAAGATCACGCCCTGCCAGTTTGGCGGCGACCCCGACTGCTCGCAGTGCGGCTGTATGGCTTCGATGGGGCTCGCGGCCATCGGGAACTATCGCGTGCTCGGCCCCATTACGGCAGGAAAGCTCTTTTACCTTTCCGACGGCATTGGAGCGTCCTGGCGAACGGCGCAGCAGATGTTCTCAAAGGCAGCCCCAGAACCGGAGCCAGCCTTTAAGATTCTGCCGCATTGATCTCCAGAGAGGCTATGAAGCTGCGGCTCGAGGCATCATAGTTTAAAGAATGAGCCTCTCCGCACCGCCCAGCCTTTCGTCGCACTCCCCTGCACCCTCTGAGGCCAGCCAGCGCCTGCTTCCCTGGCTGGTCGCCGTGGCGTTCTTCATGGAGTCGCTGGATACGACCATCCTCAATACGGCGGTCCCCGCGATCTCCGAGGCGCTGCACGTCGCGCCGCTCAGCATGAAGGCCGTGCTGGCCAGCTATACCCTGAGCCTTGCTGTCTTTATCCCTATCAGCGGCTGGGTCGCCGACCGCTTCGGAACCCGTCGCGTCTTCGCCGCGGCCATTGGGCTCTTTACGCTGGGATCGCTGCTGTGCGGTATCTCCTCGAACATCCACCTGCTGGTTGCCTGCCGCGTGCTGCAAGGCTGCGGTGGATCGATGATGGTCCCGGTTGGCAGACTGACGCTAGTGCGTACCTTCGCCAAGTCCGAGCTGTTGCGCACCATGAGCTTTGTCTCGATCCCCGCGCTCATCGCGCCGATGCTCGGCCCCATTGCCGGCGGACTCATCGTGGGCTACCTGCACTGGCGGGTCATCTTCTTCCTGAACATCCCCATCGGCCTGATCGGACTGGTCCTCGTCTATCTCTATCTCCCCGACTACCGCGAGGAGAATACGCATCCTCTCGACCTTGTCGGCCTCATCCTCTTCGGTTCGGGCGTCGCGCTCCTGTCCTACGTGCTGGAGGTCTTCGGCGAACACACGCTTAGCTCGCGCGAGATCTCCTCCATGCTTGTCCTGTCGCTGGCCCTGCTTGCAGGCTACTGGATGCACGCCCGGTCGTTGGAGTATCCGCTGCTGCAACTTCGCCTCTTCCGCATTCGTACCTTCCGAGCTGCCGTAAGCGGAGGGCTCTTCACGAGGCTTGGTATCGGCGGCGTCCCGTTCCTTCTGCCGCTGCTCTACCAGGTCGGCCTCGGGTTTACGCCCATCCAGTCAGGCCTGCTGATTATGCCGCAGGCCATGGCCGCCATGACCATGAAGGCCGTAATGCCTCGCCTGCTGGCGCGGGCCGGCTATCGCGGCGTGCTCGTCTCCAATACGGTTGTAATCGGCCTCCTGCTGATGATCTTCGCTACCATCGGCTTTCACACGCCGGTCTGGCTCATCGTGCTGCAGGCGTTCTTCTATGGAGCGTTTACCTCGCTGCAGTACACCAGCATGAATACGCTCGTCTACGCGGACACCAGCGAGGAGGAAACCAGCGCCGCTAGCTCCATCGCCAGCACCATGCAGCAGATGTCCATCAGCTTCGGCGTGGCCGCCGCCGGCCTGACGACCGCCTTCTTCGTTCCCCGCGCAGCCGATGCCGATCCCGCAGCCATGGTCAGCGGCATCCACAGGGCGCTGCTCTCGCTCGGCGTGCTGACCATCCTCTCCGCCAGCGTCTTCCGCAGCCTGCGCCGCGACGACGGCCAGGCAGTCAGCCAGCAGAAGCTTCTTCATCATCCATAACTGTTCTCTTACTGCGAGACTGTCATCGCCGATGAGCTCTGCAAGGTAAAGGCGCTTACCGAGACAAGAGGCAGTAGAAAATCGAACGGGTAGCTCACCGTTACCTGCACCATACATCCCAGGTCAGGCCCCGTACAGCCACCGCCGGAGGGGCCGGCTTGGTACGTCGTGTTTACCGTAAGATGGCTCACCGTGATCCCGCCCGGGGTGATGCTCTTCACGTAGTCGCTTACATTCGATCCGGCAGCGGTACAGCTATAGGTTGCGTAGCTCGCGCCGCACGAGCTTGCCCATGAGCTTCCGCGCACCACCGCATACCGCGCACCTTCGCTCGCCGCATAGCTCACGAAGTGATCCGCATAGAGTGCAAGGCAGAACTCGAAGAGTCCCAGCAGCATCAGGAAGAAGATGAGGCTGCTCATGGCGAACTCGACCAGTTCGCTTCCGTGTTCTTCCTGCGCAAATCGTGCAAGGCGCTGCATCGGCGGCTCCAGGCGTCAGTATGCGGCGCGCATCTGTGCCTGCGCGCTCAGGGGGATCGAGGACGAGAGGTGGATAAAGTCCAGAAACAACGACAGCATCGGCGTATAGGTGGCCGAGGCCGTGACCTGCACCAGTCGCACCGGATTGCCCGTGTCTGGGCAGGCGTCAAAGGCCGCCGTGCACGCGGAGGCGGAGCCGTCGTAGCACTCGCAACTGCTCATTGCCGTAGCCGTTATCGCTACGTCGGTGGCGTTCATCTGCGCGGCGGTTTCCATGCCGCCGGTGTCGGTCGGGTTCTGCGAGCCGTACATGGCCCCCGCGTGCGCGGCCGCCGTCAGCTCGATGGCAATGTAGTACGCTCGCCCATAGTCGACCGCCCCTACCAGCATTGGCATCAGCACCAGCGAGAGGAGCGCCGTCTCGATGAGATTGGAACCCTCGGTTTCATGAATCCAGCGTCGTATCCTCTGCCGCATACTCACCTGCCTGTTCACTGCACCAGCACCGCATCATCGCCCACCAGCGGCGAGTTGAGCGCCTCTGCCGCGACGTTGCTCCCCAGGGTCGCAGCAACCCCCAGCGTGAAGTTGATCTTGTCGCCGACAAGAATGTTGTTGTTCGTCCCCAGCGCGGTCGCCGTGTAGTTGATTGTCGCTTGAGGGGTATAGATGGCTCCGCCGAATCCGCCCGCGCTGAGGCCGTTGAGCAGAGCGTTCGTCAGGTTGGCCTGCGCCGTGTTATCGGCTCTCTGGTAGTAAAAGACACCGGCGTACTCTCCGCTGGTGGGCGGGTAGAGATTGCGGTTTCCGATCAGGCTCGGAAAGGTAAGGTTCAGTCCGCCGATCACCGGGCTGGAGTTCGGTCCTTCGCTGTAGAACATGACGCCGCCGGGCGGCCCAGGCGCTACCTGGATGCTGCTCAACACGCTGCCGGTGATGCTGAGTCCACCCGAAAGCCCGTTCTGCCGCAGGACGTAGATCCCCGGATTGAAGGTGACGTTGGCGAGAATACTCAGGGCGATGTTGATGCCTCCGCAATAGAGGCCCGGGTTGAAGGTATAGGTATGCAGCAGCCCAGTAAGCACGTTGACGCTGACCGGAGTGCTCGAGCCGGAGTAGGTCGTGTTCAGCAGACCGCCAGTGGGAGCAGGAGCCGATGCGCAGGAGTCGTTGGCTCCGGGCGGCGGCGGAAGATAGGCCAGCGGGTCGGCGGGCGTCGGCGGAGGAACGTGGACGCGCGGATGAATGCAGCCCAGCGACAGCAGCGAAAACTGGTTGCCGGTGACGCTCAGGCTCGGCGCGGAGGTGCCCAGGCAGGCGAGCCCGGCCACAGCCAGCGCCGAGTCCGACTCGACGACTATGCCGCATTGGACTGCAATCAGGGCGCTCGCAAGAAACGTGAGCGAGCCCGGGTCGTGCGGGTTCAGGGCATAGATGCAGGGAGGGTTCATGTTGCGTGAGGCCTCGGCCCGCGCCGAGATCAGCATGCTGCGGATGCCGAAGATGCTCGCAAAGTACGTCCTCTCCTTTTTGGAGATGACCGTCTCCACGTACCCCGGCTTCTTGTTGTTCGGGTCGGCCGCGCCAAGCAGGCACGGAGTCCCATCCAGTTGCAGAGTCAGCCCCTGGTCCGCCGGGCTGCCGCTGCAATCCAGTTGCAGCGTGATGTTGGCGTCCGCGCTCGCCGCGCCCACGCTGTACCTCGGATCGCTCTCGGTGAGTGCGCTCTCCGCGGCCTTCTGCATGTACGCACACGAAGAATCCATCGCCGCATTCACGCCGCATACCCGGATCTCTCGCGCCGCGGCCAGCGCCGTTGCGTCCGCGTCGATCTGGAGCTGCCGCTTCACCTGTCGCATGTGTCCCACATCGATGGCGAAGCCGAGAAAGCCGAGCACAAGCGTCATCGCAAAGGCGGCAAAGACGATCGTCTGTCCGCTCTCATCAGCGAATTCGCGCATCCTTCGCATGGCTCTCACATCCGCACTCCGTCAGTTCTCGATTCTCAGCATGTCGCCGACCTGCACGCCGGTTTCGCCGATGCGCCCTGCGGGCAGCTCCAGTACGCTGTGCAGCCTCCAGCTCACCGAGGTCATGCGATAGGGCACAAGACAGCTCCACATCCGTACCACGCGCATCCTTCTGTCCAGTCCGATCACATCAATGGGGAACCTCATGCCGACGGTGTGTACGCCGGTGGAGGGCCGTATCCAGAGCCCCTCTCCCGGCGCAAGCCCACGCCGCCCCAGCAGGCCGAACAGGCGGGTAAACGAGCTCTCCGCTACAGTGACGTGGTCGCCGATCAGCGTCCTGCCCGTTTCGTTGATGACCTTGACGACACGCATCCTCCGGCGTCTCCCCTCCGTTCAACTAGATCGCGCTCTTCTTTCTGCGATAGGCGATTACGCCCAGTACAAGCGCCGCCAGAACTGCGGCAGCGACGCGAATCAACATGGTCATTTCCATGGTGCGAACCTCCTTTCCTTCAGCCTTCTCAACATGGGCCTTCCTACCGGCCCACTCCCTTTAACTGGTCGGCGATACTTAGCATCGCCGGAGCCAGCAGCACGATGAACAGCGAGGGAAAGATGAAGAAGACCAGCGGAAAAATGATCTTGATCTTCGTCTTCGCCGCGGCCTCCTCGGCCTTCTGCCGCCGCTTCAGGCGGATATCATCGGCAAACCGGCTCAGTGCCTTCGAGATCGGCGTGCCGAATCGCTCGGTCTGGGTCAGCATGCTGACGAACGCCGTAAACTCGTTCAGCCCGGTGCGAGCCGCCAGGCTCTGCCATGCCTCCAGCCTCGGCTTTCCTGCGCGCTGCTCCAGCGTGACGCGCATCAGCTCCTCGTGAATCTCAGGATGGCTGAAGGCCAGCTCTTCGCCGACGCGGATCAGCGCCAGGTCGAGTCCTAGGCCTGCGTCCACGCAGATCACCAGCAGGTCCATCGCATCCGGCATGCTCCTTAGAATCCTTCTTCTGCGGCGCTTGACCCTCTCCGTAAGCCAGAGGTCCGGCGCAACGAAGCAGGCAATCGCTGCCGTGAAGACCCAGAAGATCGTGTTGCGGGAAATGAAGCTGGCCGCGAAGGCCCCCGCCAGCGGCAGCAGGCATTGCGCCGCGAAGAAGAGGTCCGGTGTCTCGGAGTCGCGCAGACCGGCGGCCTCCAGACGCTCCCGCACCTTGGCGTTCGCCCCCAGCCCAAGCTGCGAGCGGATCTTTCGCGCAAGGCGCAGCAGGCTCTCCTCAAGCCTTTGCCGCTGATCCAGCTTTCGCTGATCCGGCCGGTTACTGGCGACGATGTCCTGCAACCGCTGCGACTCCGGCGAGGTACGCAGAAACAGTACGGCGGACAGCAGCAGGACCACGAGGAAGACCGTGCAGCCCATGGCGATGTTTAGGATCATCGGAATCATCGCTAGACCTCGATCCCATGAATGATCTGGCGAATGACAAGCCCGCCCGCGGCCAGCATTGCCGCTCCCGCATAGAGCAGTTTCTTGCCGAACGGGTCCACGAACAGCACCTTCGTATAGCCGGGATTGACGATGTTAATCGTCAGCATCATCAGCAGCGGCAGGAAGAGAAGGACCCATCCCGTCAGCCTGCCCTGCGCTGTGTGCGTGCGAATCTCCTGCTGAATCCGCACCCGGTCGCGGATGACGGCCGCGCTGCGGTCCATGATCTCGGCAAGATTGCCGCCCGTATCCTTCTGCACCAGAATGCCGGTCACGAAGACCTGCAGATCGACGGAGGGCATGCGTTCGAGCATCTGCAACAGCGCATCCCGAAGTGGCAGGCCGTAGTTCTGCTTCTTGAAGACCTCGGCGAACTCCGTCCGCGCGGGCTCCATGGACAGCTCGGCCACAATGGCAATGGCTGCCGTAATGGAGTGCCCGGCCCGCAGCGAGCGCGAGCAGGTTTCGATGCACTCCGGCAGAACGGCGTTGAAGGCCGCAAGCCTGCGGCGGCACTCCAGCGTCAGCCAGCCGATGGGCAGATAGCCCGCCACCGCTGCGGCCGCTGCGGCGACCGGCAGCAGCGCCGTCAGAACATAGGTCAGCAGGAACGCGAGAATCGCCATGACGGCCATCGCCGTCACCACAGCCTCCACCGAGGCGCTTCTCTGACTGCGCAACAGCAGCAGCTTGATCTGCCGCACGATCCGCGAGTTGCCTGCCCAGAGCTCGACCCATCCGAGGGCCTCCGGAGGCACCAGCAGCGCATACTCCTGCGAGCCGCCGGCCAGCGTCGCTGCGGGAGCGACCACGGCAGCCAGCCTGCGCTCGAGGGTCTTCTGCGCCTGCGTCGGACGCAGCATCAGCACCACGATGCAGAAGACCATCAGCAGGATCGTCACGAACAACAGGACGTGCAGGATCATCGCGCCGCTCAGACCTCGATCGAGTGGTTAAGAAACGTGGGGGAGAGCGGCGTGCCCGCCGCAAGCAGTTTCTCGTTGAACCGGGGCATCACGCCGGTCGCATAGAAGCGGCCCTTCAACTTGCCGTTCGGGGTTATTCCCTTCCGCTCGAAGAGGAAGAGATCGTTCATACTGACGGCGTCGCCGTGGGCTCCGGTCAGCTCGGTGATGTGCGTGATGCGCCGCGTGCCGTCGCTCATGCGCGCCACCTGGATAATCAACTGCACCGCCGAGGCGATCTGAGCCCGGATCGCCTTCTCTGGAAGATTCACATCGGCCATCATCGCCATCGTCTCGAGACGCGCCAGCGCATCACGCGGCGAGTTCGAGTGGACCGTCGTCAGAGAGCCGTCGTGGCCCGTGTTCATGGCCTGCAGCATGTCGAGCGTCTCTTCGCCGCGCACCTCGCCCAGCACGATGCGGTCCGGCCGCATACGCAGCGCGTTCACCACCAGCTCGCGCTGACGGATCGCTCCGCGGCCCTCCATGTTCGGAGGCCGCGTCTCGAGCCGCACTACGTGCTCCTGCCGCATCATCAGCTCGGCCGAGTCCTCGATGGTGACGATCCGCTCGCGCCCGGAGATGAAGCTCGAAAGCATGTTGAGCAGCGTCGTCTTGCCCGCACCCGTACCGCCCGAGATCACGATGTTGATCCGCGCCTCGACCGCGCCCTGCAGCACGTTCAGCATGGCGGGCGTCAGCATCTGCGAGCGCAGCAGATCGTCGGCGTTGAGCGGAGCGCCGCCGAAGCGCCGGATCGACAGGATCGGTCCGTCGATCGCCAGCGGAGGAATGATGACGTTCACGCGCGAGCCGTCCTGCAGCCGCGCATCCACCATGGGTGAGGACTCATCGACCCGGCGCCCTACCCCCGACACGATCTTGTCGATGATGTGCATCAGGTGGCGATTGTCCTTGAAGACGATGTTTGTCTTTTCGAGCAGACCGCGCCGCTCGATGTAGACCGCGTTGTAGGTGTTGACCAGGATGTCGCTGATGGTCGGATCGGCCAGCAGCGGCTCGAGCGGACCCAGGCCGAAGACCTCGTCCACGATCTCCTGCGCCATCTTGTCGCGCTCCACGCTGCTCAGCGGCACGCCGTGCTCGGTCAGCAGGCGCTGGATCAGCGAGAAGAGATGCTGTTGCCCGGCGCGTGTCTGCTTGAACTCGCTCAGTCGGTCGAGGTCCAGCCGCTTCAGCAGCTCCTTGTGCACGGCGGACTTGATCTGTTGCTGCAGCGCCTCCGGTACGCCGGTCGAGCCCCACGCAGGGGGCTGCGTGATCTTGGGGAGCACAGGCTTCGGGCCGAGGGTATCCAGTGAGTCCTTCATCTTATGCGTCCGTATGCAGCAGGGCTCTCTTCCATATCGGCGAGAGGCGCTTGTCCTTCTTCGCCGGTGCGGTCTGCGATTGGCTTCCGGCCAGGTTTTCGGTCCACTTCAGCAACTGCCCCGCAAACGCCGACTTGCACTTCGACGAAATCGTCTCGCCCATGTTGGTGGCGCGGATAAGTTCCGCTCCGTTCTCGGCGATGCAGTGATGGATCGGCAGCTTGATCGCTTTCTCGATCTGCTCCGCGTTGATGATGTTCGTGGAGGTAAACCGGTTGATGACGATCTGCAACCGACTCTGCGCGCCCTCCTCCTGCAACAGCCGGTCCACGCCGCGCGAGAGGTCGCGGATCGCAGCGAACTCCTGCGTCGCTACCAGGTAGATCGTCGAGGATGCCTGCATCACCGGCAGGTTGGACTCCTCGAAGCTCATCGGCGCGTCCACGATCACGTAGTCGTACTCGCTCTTCAGAAAGTGCAGCGTGCGCGTCACGGCCTCGGGAGACATCGTCTTCATGCCCCCGCAGGTATCCGGCGACGAGAGCACCTTCAGGCCGCTCGGATGGTTAGCGACGAAGCACTGCAGCAGCTCGCTGTCTAGTCGGCTCACGTTCCGCACCAGCTCCTGAAAGTGATAGCGGCTCCCATCTAACCTCAGGTACACGCAGACATGCCCCAGCTCGGGCTGGCTGTCGATCAGCAGGACGCGCTTCTGATGGCACTGCGCGAGATAGACCGCCAGGTGAATTGCCAGCGTCGTCGTACCTACGCCGCCCTTGGCTCCAAGAAAAGTCAGGATCGAGCCTCCGGGAGAGGAACGCTGCGTCGGAGCGGCCGAGAGCTGCGCGATGCGGTCGGATATCTGCGTGACGGTGCTTTCGTTGAGCGGCCTGTATAGCATCTCGGTGCAGCCGGCGCGCATTGCCGCCAGCAGCAGCGCACTGTCCTGCGAGCGCGACAACGCAACGATGGTGATCTTTCCGGACAGAAGCTGCGCCAGGTACTGCGCGGACTCGGCGGCCATCTCCGGGTTGCGGTCGAAGTCCACCACCGCGATGCACAGATCGGCCGAGCGCATCTCGGCTCCCATCGAGGGCCGCCGCGCCGCGGAGATGTATCCCTCGAAGTGCGAGACGCTGACGCGCCACAGCATCCTGCTCACGGCCTCCGTCAGGCGCTCCGCCTCCTCCGGCGGCACGCAGACCGTCAGGAGCACTGTGCTGAAGATTCCCGGGTTGTTGTTCTGCGTAAACACGTGGGTCCTCTCGAAACAGCGGTTATGGATTCGCTTTGGTCTTAGGCTTCTCCTCTGTGGGAGGCAGTCCGTTGTCGAAGCTCTTCGTATCGATCATGGGGATCGCCATCTGCGGTTGCTCTGCCGGAGGCTGTGTCATGGGGTCCACGATCGTCGGCGTCACCAGCACCAGCAGCTCGGTGGTCGAGCGGTTCAGCGACTTCGACTTGAACAGTTGTCCGAGCACCGGCACGCTGGCGATGCCCGGCGTTCGCCCGAAGGAGTCCGTCGTCCTCCGGTCCAGCAGACCGGAGATCGCAAAGGTCTGCCCGTTCTCCACTACAACCTCGGTATCGGCCTTGCGCGTGGAGAGCGCCGGAACCACATACCCGCTCAGGGTGACGGCGTTCGTGTAGTCGAGCGCGCTCACCTCCGGCGCAACCTTCAACTGGATCGTTCCGTCCGGGTTCACCTGCGGCAGAAACTGCACCTTCACGCCATAGGGCCGGAACTGGATGCTGACGGAGGTCATGCCGCCCACGCCACCCTGCACGATGGGGAAGGGAAACTCGCCGCCCGAGAGGAAGTTCGCCTCCTGCCCGCTCAGCGTCGTCAGCGTCGGTTCGGCCAGTATCTCGAGCACCTGTCGGTTGGCCATGTCCTGCAGGGTCGCGCCGATGTTCAGCCGCGAGCTGTAGAAGAAGAAGTTCAGCGGGTTCGTCACCGAGACTGTCTTGCCGCCCGCCGAGTTCGAGTTGCTCGCGCCGCCGCCTGATCCTCCCCCGGAAACACTCGGCGTCGAGGGGAACTGCGTCGTCGTGGTCTGCGCAATGTTGTTGCCGCCGCCGCTGAAGAAGTTGAAGCCGAACTGGTCCAGCTTCGAGCGGTCGACCTCGACGATCCTCACCTTGAGTTGCACCTGCTTCGCCCGCGCTGAGTTCCTCACCAGCGCATTCGAGACGTCCTTCGAGTACAACTCGGCCAGCTTCAGCGCGGCCTTCTCATTCGCTTCGGTGCTCACGGTGCCGGTCAGCAGGATGCGCCCGGCGTTGCCCTGCACGGCGATGCTCTCCTCCGGCATCACCTGCTTCAGAGACTCCCGCAGCCGGGTCACGTCGATGTCGGACGAGATCATGTACGCCTGCGAGGCGCCGCTCTCGTCCCAGAGCACCAGCGAGCTCTCGCCCGAAGCTTTGGCCGTTACAAGCACCTCGTTCGGGCTGGCCGTGTACGAGTCGATTACCGCCGGATTCGTAATATAGACGCGCTTCAGCCGCTGCTTTGTATCGATAAACATCGACTGCCCCACGAGGATATGCGTCGCCGCCCCGGTCGAAACCTTGCTGGCAAAGTCCGCAGGGTTGATCGCCGCGACGAGCGCGGGTCCCTGCGCAGTCCCCGGCAGAGGCTGTATCGCCAGTAGAAGAAGCAGCAGGGAAGCACTATGCCTCATGGTTGAAAGCTCTCCACGCTCTGTTTTTCGCCGCGCACCGTCTCCACGGTGTACGGCTTTCTGGTTTCGGCTTCGAGCTTTTCTCGTGGCGGAGCCGCCGGCTTCGGTAGGGCTGCCATTCCTCCGAGCGCCGAGAGATGCACCGGAGGATCATCCAGCCGCGCGTTGTCCGACCCGTTCCTCAGCACGAAGTGAACTGACCCCTGCGTGCTGGCCAGTACGACTCTTTGTGCATCGGCAGGAGAGGCCAGCAGCGTGACCACGCTGACGGTCGTCGGCTTCCCGGAGGGGTCCGGTTGCGTGTTCTGCCCGGCGGCCAGCACCTGCGCGTTCTGCAGCACGGTCGTCGTTACCGGCTCGGCCGTGTTCGCTACGTGGTAGGTCACCAGCACATCCGTGTGCGTGCCCGGTAGCAGGAATCCGGCCACGCCCACCACCTGGTCCGACTTCAGTGAAACCGCCCGCATCCCATCGGGAATGCGCGTCGAAAGCCCGATCATTCCCGGCGCCGAGAGCTGGCGCTGCAGGATCGGCTGTCCCTTGGCCAGCGGGAAGAGCAGCGTGCGGTTCATTACCTCGGACGGCTTCCGGATCGCTCCCGGCAGCGGCATATTGCCCGGCCAGTCGATCGTCGTCAGGTCGGGGGCGCTCAGCGTCTGGCCCGCATCGAGCTCTTTGGCCGCGGCCACGTATTGCAGCTTCGCGGTCTTTGGCGCAGGGTGCGCGGCAAATCGCCGGGCAAACCACAGGGTGAAGACACCCGAGATCACGACGGCGGTAAACAGCGCGAGAAGAAGGCGGCGTGAGGACATGGTTATGGTTGCACTCCATGCAGGTAGAAGGTCAGGGTGCATCCGGCCGCGATCGCCAGCCCATACGGCAGCCGCAGCGCCGACGGATTGCGCACGTTCAGCTCCGGATGCTCGGTCAGCCCGTGCTGGAGATGATGCCGTGTCAGCTCCAGCATGCGCAGAGTGGTCTGCCGCACCTGTCGGCGCAGCAGCACCAGAACTAAAGCCATCACGCCCCCGGAGAGAGCCGTCAGCAGCAGCAGAGAACCGCTGCTGGGCAGACCGACCAGGCATCCGCATGCCGCGATCAGCTTCACATCGCCGGCTCCCATACCCCCAGCCAGGTAAAAGATCAGAAAGACACCGCCGCAGAGCAGGGCCGCCGCGAGCGCGCTGAGCAGGCCGCGCCAGCCGTCGAGCGCGAGATGCAGCGCAAACCCCGCCAGTAGCGCCGGTCCTGTGAGCAGGTTCGGGATGCGGCGGCTGCGTATATCGAAGAAGGCGGCAACGATGGCGCAGAGCGACGCTGTTGCGAGGTACAGAAACCCGCTCTCAACGTGCATCTTCGTCCCCCTTTCGCGCAATGGCGCAGCACCGCCTCAGGCCTTCGTCAGAAGGCTTCGGTGTCCGGCTGATTCTCCAGGAGAACGCGCACGAAAGGCCGGGCTGGCCCTTCGTTGCTCTGCGGTCGTGCGCGCTCTCCTGAAACCTGTGGCTGGAGAGCAGGCGGGCTTAGGTGCCGCTCGGCAGGGTTGTCGCGTCCGTTGTGAGGTGAGTCCCGATCGTGGAGAACATGGACTTCACATCGTCGGCAAAGGTGCCGAAGGCGGCGACCGCAAGGAGCGCGACAAAGGAGGCTACAAGGCCGTACTCGATCAGATCCTGGCCCGATTCGTCTGAGAGAAAGTGGGTGACAAACAGATTCAACGTCTTCATGGTGGTGACTTCTCCTGATGGGATGTTCTGCACGTGCAGAAAATGAAGAGAGACAGTCCCGCAAGGCGTGAGCCAAATGCTTGTTGTTACTAGGGGCGAGTTCCTTCCCGGATCAGTAATGCTGCATCCGGTTACGACAGCACCCTCGTGGTCATGGGCCTCAGAGTACTCCGACACATAGAAGTAAAGAGATGATTACGATTTTCGGATCATCGGTCGGGGAATTTTGTTCCATTTTGGAACTTTTGTGTAGTCGAAGAGGAAGAAAAGACTGTTTTGAGGGAAGAAACAACCCTATGCTTCCCCCAGACGTAAGCAAAGACAAGGACTCCATAAGCGAGTGTCTGACGCGCTGCAATATACCTTCGTGCTATTTCCTCTAATTACTGGATTTCTGTCCCTTTACATCTTCTTCGAGTTATCTCTTCGGCTCGGCGACTTGCAGGGACGAACCCGGTGGTTACGGACGTGTGCGGGCATACCCCCCCTCGGGATGGGTCTATGGGTTCTTCAGTACCCCGGATCGCCGCCCTCTTCCTGGTCTTTCCTCGTCCGCTACGACCTCGCCTTCCTGCTCCTCTCGTTTGCCGCTGCCGGGGTTGCCGCCGGGGCGGCGCTTCTGCTTGCCAGTCGCAGCAAGCCGGACGTTTTTTCCTGGCTCTCGGGCAGCCTCTTCATCGGCGGTGCGCTGGCCGGTATGCAGGGGAGCAGCATCGGCTCGCTACGGATTCCGGGTGTTCTGGTTCGCTACGAGTCGAGCAGGATGCTGCCAGCCCTCCTGCTGATGCTCGTGGCGGCACTGCTGATCGTGCGTCTGGCCTTCCTGCTGAAGAGTCAGGCCGCCGGATGGAACCGCCGCCGCCTTCTCTATGCCGCCGTCTCCAGCCTGCTGCTCTATGGAGTGCATCTCCTCTGGATGTCCTCGCTCCGCATGGTTCCGTCGGCGGGCACCCCGGCCGATCCGGGGTCGGTGGCCGCTCCTGCGCCGGTCGTTGCAGCCGCGCTGGCGCTTGTGATGGTGCTGGCGCTTGCCCTTGTGCTGGTGGCCCTCGTGATGGATGGCCGCGCCTCCCGCCAGACGCTCGAGATGCAGTTGAACGAAGAGCGGCACCGCATGGCGATCGCACTGGCCGCGCAGCGCGTCTCGCGGCTCGAGAACGAGGCGCTGGTAAAGGAGATTCAGGAGCGCAGGAAGATTGAGGCGGCGTTGAACCATGCCGCCTTTCACGACGATCTGACGGGCCTCGCCAACCGCGTCTGTTTCATGGACCGGCTCTCGCTCGTCCTGCGCGAGACGAAGAGCCACGGCCATTTCGCGGTGCTGTATATCGACCTCGACAACTTTAAGGCGGTCAACGATGTGCTGGGCCATCGCGCCGGTGACGCTGTGTTGCAGGAGGTAGGCGCGCGCCTCGCCCGCTGCATCCGCGAGGAGGACACGCTGGCTCGCATGGGCGGCGACGAGTTTACCCTGCTCTTCACCCGTTTTCAGCACACCGACCAGGCCTTCCGCATGGCGCAGCGGATGCTCGACGTCATCGAGGAGCCCCTGATTCTCTTCGGCATGCGTATTCCGCTCTCGGCCAGCGTCGGCCTCTGTGAGGTGGACGACAGCTATGCCTCCGCCGAGGAGATCCTGCGCAACGCCGACACCGCCATGTACAACGCCAAGCGGCAGGGCGGCGCCCGCTGCGTCCTCTACGAAACCTCCATGTACGAAGAGGCGCTCACAGCTCTGCAGGAGAAGCTGCAGCTCAAGGCCGCCATCGAAAACGAGGAGTTCGTGCTGTACTACCAGCCCATCGTCCATCTACGCGATGCCTCCATCTATGGCGTGGAGGCGCTGGTGCGCTGGAATCATCCTCTGCGCGGCCTGCTTGCGCCCGGAGCCTTCATCGGGCTCGCCGAGGAGTCCGGGCACATCGTCCCGCTCGGCTCCTGGATTCTCCGCCAGTCCTGTTGCGAGTTCCGCAGGCTGCAGCAGGCCTCGGCCCGCAACCTCGTCCTCTCCGTCAACGTCTCCACGCGGCAGATGGAGAAGGAGGACTTCCTGCGCGAGCTCAGGCAGGTCATCGAGGACAGCGGCATCGACCCGCGTTACCTGCAACTGGAGATCACGGAGAGCATCTTCCTCAAGGACACGGTTCGCATCGGCGCGCTGCTGAGCGAGGTCCGCGCTCTCGGCGTTCGGATCGCGCTCGACGACTTCGGCACCGGCTACTCCTCGCTCGGCTATCTGGAAAAGTACCCCATCGATACGCTGAAGATCGACCAGACCTTCGTCCGGCGCATGCGTGCCAACACGGTCAACGCGGACATCGTGCAACTGACGATCAAGCTGGCGCAGGCTATCGGCATCGGCGTCTCGGCCGAGGGCGTTGAGGAGCACCTTCAGGCGTTCGACCTGCTGGAGTATGGCTGCGACATCGCCCAGGGATTTCTCTACAGCAGGCCCGTCGCGCTGGAGAGCACGCTCGCCCTGCTCTCACTGGGGCACGCCCGTCCCGCCCCCGATCAGAACCAGCCCTCCTCCCTGCGGATCAACTAGGGTTCTATCGACGTACTTCAAATGCAGAGTTTTGAAGGGGCGGCTTCTCACGCCTCGACACCGAGCGGCTTCTTCATTCTGAGGTGGTGCGCTCCCCCCCCCTGATTAACTGTCAGATATATATACATAAATCACAGTATGAAAGTTTTTAAGCCGCAGCCCATAAATAAGGGCTTGACAGCTACGCGAAGGGAGGCATACGGTTCTCTTCACGTTTGAGCAGGCATGTCATATATGTATTCAATAATCATATATTGATGTATTTGGCCTAGCTCAAATCCGGCTTCGAGATGGTTTTCCGAAGGAAGGTGAGTGAGATGAAGAGACTGATGCGGGCATGTTTCCTTTTTCTGGGGCTAGTTCTTGCCGTTAATTTTGCCTACGCACAAAGCAATGGAACGATCACCGGCACGGTCAAGGACGCGACCGGAGCCATCCTCCCTGGCGCGACCGTGACTGCGACGAACCTGGGCACAGGAGTCGTCACCACGCGAACCTCCAACGATGCGGGGTTGTACGTGATGGTTCTGCCGCAGGGCGACTACAAGGTGCAGGGAAGCGCCACCGGCTTTCAGACGCTCGTGAATGAAAAGATTACGCTCGACGCTCTGGCCAGTGTATCGATCGATCTGCAACTGAACCCCGGCGCGACGGACACCGTGACCGTCAACTCCACCAGCGAAACCATCCAGACCGAGAACGTCACGCTCGGCACGACGATGCGCAACGAGGTCTACGCCGCTCTGCCGCTGCAGATGAGCCAGGGCGTGCCACGCGATCCGACCTCGTTCATCGGTCTGGCTCCCGGTGTGGCGGCGGTGGTGCTGCAGTCCGCCGGTCCCTCGTACACCTCCTTCAACGGCGGTCAGCAGGAGGTCAACGGCCTCTACGTAGAGGGCCTGCCGATCTCCTTCCCGAACCAGCAGGGTGACACGCGCCCCATCGCGCTCGGCGTCTCCGTCGATGCGGTCAACCAGTTCCAGGTAGAGATCAACGGCGAGAAGGCCGAGTACCAGGGGCAGGGCTTCCATAACTACGTCATCAAGAATGGCGGCGACAAGTTCCACGGCGGCGTCTTCGAGTTCTTCCGCAACACGGCATTCGACGCGAAGAACTACTTCACCACCTTCGTTCCGCCCGACCATCAGAACGAGTTCGGCGGCAACATCAGCGGTCCTGCTCTGAAGGGCAAGCTCTTCTTCTTCGGCAACATCGACGCCTACATCTTCAACACCACAACGGCGCCGACGGTCCTCTCTATCCCCAGCATCGCCATGCGCAACGGCGACTTCAGCTCCCTGCCCACGCCCATCTACGATCCTGCGTCGCAGGTCTGCAACAACGGCGTCTGCACCAAGACCGCGTTCCCGGGCAACGTCATTCCTCGTGACCGGCTCTCGTCCGTCGCGCTCTCTCTGCAGTCGTACCTGCCTGACCCGACTGGCTCAGGCTTTGTGAACAACTACGTCAACCCGCTTCCGCGCTCCATCACCAACAAGAACACGACTGAGCGCGTCGATTACAACATCAACGACAAGCATCGCCTCTACGGCATCTTCGCCTACGGCACCTGGCGCACGGACTACACCGGCAACATCACGCCCACCGGCACCGCGCTGCCCCTGCCTTATACGCAGACGCCCGGTATCGTCATCGAGCGGCCGCTGATCGTGCAGCTCCACGAGAACTACACCATCACGCCCTCGCTGCTGAACGACTTCGGCGTCGGCATCGTCCGCCTCTCCATTCCGATCCTGCCGGTGACGACCAGCGGCAACTATCCGCAGAAGGCCGGCCTGTCGGGCCTGCCGGGCACGGGACAGGCTGCGGCAGGCTTCCCGGGCATTACCTTCAGTGGTCAGAACGCGCCGAATAGCTGGTCTGGCACCGGGCCCTTCAATGAGTGGGAGAACGACTACGTCGGGCAGGACAGTGTGAGCTGGATCCACGGCAACCATGTCTTCAAGTTCGGCGGCACATATCAGAACACGCAGGACAACCGCGCCAATCCGGCCTCCGGCACCAGCGCTGCCTTTACCTTCACCAACAGCGAGACAGCGGGCTACAGGGCGGGCTCCAGTACGCAGGACCTGACCACCGGCAACGGCTATGCGAGCTATCTGCTCGGTGCCGTCGACAGCGCCGCGATCACCAACAACGTCGTCGTCGAGACGGGATCGCGCTTCTCGAACTACTCGCTCTACGTGCAGGACGACTGGAAGGTCACGCCGAAGCTGACGGTCAACCTCGGCGTCCGCTGGGACGTATACAAGCCGTTCAGCGAGCAGCACAATCGCTACTCCTACATGGTGGCAGATCTGCCCAACCCCGGAGCGGGCGGCGTCCCCGGCGCCCTGGTCTACGGCCAGCAGCTCGTCAACACGAACTACAAGAACGTCCAGCCGAGAATCGGCGTGGCCTATGCCGTCGACAGCAAGACGGTCTTCCGTGCAGGCTTCATCATGTCGAATACTCTCGGCACGCTGGGCATTGGCGGCAACGGGCCCAACGGACCGGGCCAGAACGGTTTCAACCCGCCCAGCGCCATCTCGCAGGCGGTCACGGGCCTTCCTGCCTTCTACTGGGACCAGGGCGTGAAGACGCCTCCTTCGCCGACACCGCTGCTGACGGCGGGCTTCGGCGCGGGCAACTCGACGGCCAACCCGACGGGCGCCATCGCTCCCGCCGTAGTGATCCCCGACATCGCCGGACGCTCGCCGCAGTACATCAACTGGAGCTTCGGCTTCCAGCATGAGTTCCCCGGCTCGCTGACCTTCGGCATGACGTACTCGGGCAGCGAGGGCCACTACCTGCCTCGCGCCAACGCGCAGGGAGCTTACACCAACTCGATGAGCCCGAAGTACCTGGCGCTCGGTGGCCTGTTGAGCCAGCAGGTTAGCCCGGCGGTGCTGGCTTCGGCCAGGGCGCAGTTCCCCGAGATCGCGCTGCCGTTCTCGAACTTCCAGGGCACGCTGGCTACGATGCTCGCTCCCTTCCCGCAGTATCGCGCTGGAAGCCAGGGCGGCATTACCTGCTACTCGTGCAACTTCGGCAACTCGAGCTACCACTCCCTGCAGGTCACGCTCGACCGCAAGGTAGGCCGTGGAGGCACCATGCAGTTCGCTTATACATGGGCGAAGGAGATCGACAACCTTACCGGAGGCAGTCAGCTCGGGAACTCCAGCAACGCCGCCGGTACGCGCAATCCCTATAACCCACAATGGGACCGCGGTCTGGGCACCATCGACCACCGCCACAACCTCCACCTGACGGGCGTCTACCAGATCCCCGCCGGTAAGGGGCATCGCTTCGGCAACTATCCCGTGGCTAAGGTCCTCCTGAGCGACTGGTCCGTCTCCGGTATCTATAGCTATGTCTCAGGAGCGCCGCTCTTCGTGACAGGTACAGGTTGCGTCACACCGGGCATCGTCTCCACCTGCATGGTGAGCCTCAATCCGAACTTCAGCGGGAACGTTTACAACGACAAGGTCGGATCAGGCAATGCGCATACGGCGGTTTACCTCAAGAAGGCCGCGTTCATGGACCCCGCGCCGTACACCTTCGGCAACGGGCCACAGAGCGCTCCCTATGGAATGACCGCTCCCAGCAACTGGGAGGTTGATGCTACGCTGCGCCGGGCCATTCCGATCAAGGAGCGGTTCCGGTTCGAGATCGCAGCCGATTTCTTCAACCTGCTCAACAACGTCATCTTCGCTGCGCCGCAGACTAACATCGACTCGTCGAACTTCGGCACAGTAACCACGACACAAAATCAGGCACGTCACATTCAATTCAGCGGACGTTTCACCTTCTAAAAGGGAACCACGATGAAGCGTATGCAGGCAGCTATCTTGTTGGCATAGGATGAAGCGGCTGTTCCGGAGGTTACACGGGACAGCCACAACATCCTTCAGTATGCGTATAGTCCAACGTTTCCAGTCAGCATCCAGCATGACGTTCCGCTCTACGAATTGCTCTCCGGAGATAGGATCTACATGAGTAAGTCCATGACAAAGGCCATCTTCCTGCTTGCTCTTGGTGCAGTGAATACTCTGCCGATATATTCTCAAGCGTCACCGCCTCCGGCTCCGTCTAACTCGACGGCGGCCTTCTCGCTGGATGCATCCGATCGAAGAGCAGAGTATCCGCCGCCGCTCCGGGGCATCGAAGCAAAGCGATGGGAGAGCTGGTCCAACATGCGGATGGGCGCAACGGCCATGCTCGGTTGGAAGATTGGCATCCAATCCAATGCCTTTCCCAACACCTACTTTACGGAGGCGCTCAGTCGAATCGATGGTTTAAGCCTTGGCACTGCCGAGGTCGCAAGCGATCAAAAGTTCGACGTCTCTATTCCTAAGAATATCGATAGCCATCTTCACGCGGATGAAGTTCGCGCTGTTCTCGACAAGCTCTTCGCCATTAACATCGAGCCGGTTGCCTACCACGTTTCTGCTTTAGGAAAGGACGAGCAATCGATTCGCTCTGTTCTGAGTCTGGCTCAAAGCCTGAAGGTCACAACGGTGGTTACAGACAGTGCTCCTGCGGACATGTCGCTTGTTCAGCAGATCGCCGCCGAAGCAAAGTTGAAAGTCGCTATCTGCGGGCGCCCTTCGGATGTACTCGCCGCGATAGGAAGCAGCAATCCCAATATAGGTGTATGTGCTGACACAGGGACGTGGCTTGAGGATGGAATCAATCCAATCGATACGGTCAATCAACTTAAGGAAAAGCTCTTCATCCTCAACATCCGGGACCGTAGCGCAGTTGGTAAAACCGGCCGGGATGTTATCCCCGGCACTGGTGCACTGAAGCTCGATGCGTTACTCATGACGATGTATCGCGCGGGCATCAAGCCGTCGCTCATTACGGTGAGTGGACCGGCGGATAGCATGCAGCAGTCGGTGGAGGCCTTTAATGAGGCGCTTCGGCCCATGATCGTCGATGTCGTCAAAGAAACCTCACACACACAAGCGATCAAGACGACAATGACGGACGAGGAACGCAACTCGGTCACTGCCGCGCTTCCGTCGCAAGCGACCGTCAAGCCCAAAAAGCCGCGCAAGCTGCTTGTGATTGATCTCAATACCCCTCACGGAGGACACCGCTCCATTCCGGCCGGCAATTATGCGATCGACCAGATGGGTAAACGTACCGGTGCCTGGGAAGCCATCTTTAGCAATGACCTCGAGAACCTGAAATATCCCAGGATCAAGCAGTATGACGCTATTTTCCTGAATAACACGGTGGGCCTGATCTTCGAAGATCTGGAGGTCCGAGAGGGGCTGCTGCGCTTCGTGCGAGAAGGGGGCGGCCTGGGTGGAAACCATGGAACCAGTCACGCTGGTATGGATTGGCCTGAGTTCGGTGAGATGCTCGGCGCGCGCCGTGGCGTCCATCGTCAGGCGACAGAGAAGGATTGGGTGAAGATCACCGATCCACAGAGTGTCCTCACAGCCCCGTTTCAAGGCAAGGAATTTTTACAGGAAGATGAGTTCTACCGCTTCCCGAATCCACCCTATTCACGTACAACGGTTCACGAGTTGCTCAGTATCGACGTCGATCGATCGAATATGAATCAGGCTGTTGTATTCGTGCCGGGAGTCAACATCTCACGCAGCGACGAAGACTACGCAGTGGCATGGGTGAAGACCTACGGCAAGGGGCGCATCTTCTACACAACGCTCGGTCATAACGCGAATCTGTTTTTTTCGGCGCAGATGGACCAGTTCTTCATGAACGGTATTCAATTCATACTCGGGGATCTTGATGCGGACACGACCCCGAGCGCAAAGCTTGCAGCGAAGTGACGTCATCCATCTCGCTGCAATGATGCACCAGCTCTCCTCATCACCACGATCTGGAGCTGTTCGGCACTTCCAGGATCGTGGTGAATTTTTCTCTGCCGCGCGGTGGCTTGACATGCCTTAGAAGCCGCATATCTAGTGGATGTCTTATCAATACCGGACAATGTCCGGCGAGGAAGATTCTCATGGGAAACATCGCAGTCATTGGCGCGGGGATGATGGGGCCTGGCATCGCGCAGGTCTTCGCCGCCCACGGCCACACCGTACACATTCACAACCGCACCAGTGCGAAGCTGGACCTGGTGCATGAGAAGGTTCGCACCAACCTGCAGCAGATGGCGCCCTACGGATTGGCAGACGCATCGCAGATTACCGCTGTCCTCGAGCGCATCGTTACAACGACCGATCTTGCCACAGCCTGCAAAGACGCTGATGTTGTCATCGAAACCATCACCGAGTCGCTACCACTCAAGCAGGAGCTCTTCGTCGAGCTGGACCGTCTCTGCCCGCCTCCTGCCATCCTCTGCAGCAACACCTCGGTCATCAGCATCACGCAGATCGGCGAGCATTGCGCGCACCGCGAGCGCATCCTCGGCATGCACTTCTATCAGCCGCCGTTTCTCGTGCCGCTGGTCGAGGTAGTTCGCACTGAGCTGGTCGATACGAAGTATATGGATGCCATCATGGACCTGCTACGCGCCTGCGGCAAGGAGCCCGTGCGCGTGCAGAAGGACGTCCCCGGCTTCATCGCCAATCGCATGCAGCACGCCCTCTGGCGCGAGGCCTTCTCGCTCATCGACGAGGGCGTGTGCGATGCCGAAACCGTCGACATTGCCGTGCGCAACAGCTTCGGCCTGCGCCTGCCTGTGCTTGGCCCGGTGACAAACGCCGATCTCGTCGGCCTCGACCTTACTCTCGCCATTCACGACTATGTGCTTACTCATCTCAACGCCTCGCCGCGTCCTTCCACCACATTGCGCGATCACGTGGAGAAGGGCGAGCTAGGCTTCAAGACGAAGAACGGCTTTCTCCACTGGACCGACGAATCGATGGCCGCTACGCGCGAACAATTGACAAAACATCTGCTCACCATGTTGAGCCGCAAGAATACGGCTCAGTAAACAACGACCTATCTCTATCTATGAGGAGCGTATGAAAGTTAAGGGAAAGATTGCACTCGTCACCGGCGGCAGCCGCGGCATCGGCCGGGGCATCGTCGAGGTTCTTGCCGAAGAGGGATCCGATGTAGCCATCAACTACGTTGAATCCTCTGAGCAGGCCGAAGAGGTAGCCGACGCCGTCCGCGCGCTTGGCCGCCGCGCCATCATCGTCAAAGGCGATGTCTCCAAACGTGCCGATGTCGAAGCGATGATCGACAAGACGTGGTCTGAGCTTGGCCCTATCGACATCCTCGTCAACAACGCGGGTATCGAAACGATCGTACCTTTTCTCGAGCTCACCGATGAGCAGTGGACACGTCTCGTCGACGTGAACCTGCGCGGCGAGTGGCTCTGCTCGCAGGTCTTCTGCCGCCGTGTTGTCGCCGAGTCGCGCAAGGCAGCTATTGTCAACATCGGCTCCGTCCAGGCAGGCAAGATCCTTCCCGGCCGCACGCACTACGCACCCGCCAAGCTCGGCCTCGAGGCGCTCACACGCAATGTCTCGGCCGAGATGACGCCGCTCGGCATCCGTGTGAACTGCGTGCATCCGGGCCTCATCGACACCGAGATGACGTCATGGGTGATGAAGCGGCCCGACCTTCTGCCCGGCATCCTCAGCCAGATCTCGCTTGGCCGCCCCGGCGCGCCGCGAGAGATCGGCACCGTCGTCGCCTTCTTCGCCTCCGATGAGGCGAGCTACCTCACCGGCCAGTCCATTCACGTCGATGGCGGCTGGGTAGGCAAGTAAACACGCACCAGACCACAAAGGGGAAGTGAGCCGCATGAGCAAACGAATTATCGACCTGAGCATGGAGGTCTATCGTGGCATGATGACCTACCCGAACGTCGCCAAGCCCGTCATCGTCGTGATGGAGACGCACGAGGAGATGGCGAAGAGCATCGGCACCGATCAATATGGTGTCAATGCCATCACGAACCATTGCATGATCGTTACCGGCGATCACATCGGCACGCACATCGACTCACGCGGGCACATCAAGCCCAATGCGCCCGGAGCTGAGGGCATCCCCATCGAGTACTGCTATGGGGATGGTGTCGTCCTTGATCTCACGCACAAGCAGCCCGGCGACGAGATCACTGTGCCCGACATCGAAGAGGCCGAAGCAAAGCTCGGTGGCTACAAGATCAAGCCGCTGGACATCGTGCTGCTCCGCACCGACGCCGCAAAGAACCGCTTCGACAAGAAGTATCTCACCGATCATCCCGGCATGACGAAGGAGTCGGTGAACTACATTCTCGACCGCGGTGTTTATGTCATGGGCATCGATGCCATCGGCTTCGATCCGCCAGTCTCAAAGATGTTCGAGCGCAAAAAGTTCTGGGAGGCGCATCGCGTGATGCTTGAGCGCGAGTACTACCACTTGGAGAACCTCTGCAATCTGGATGAGATTCCCGCGCCCTATCACTCGTTCACGGTCAGCGTGCTTCCGATCAAGTGGCGCGGAGCCTCGGCCGCTCCGGTGCGCGCTGTAGCCATCGTTTAAACACAAGAGGCGCTCATCCGTAAAGGACGAGCGCCTTATTTCATAGAACTAGCGCACGTTCACATCCCAGATCTTCGACATGCGCGACTTACCCTCCGGTCCTTCGACATACAGCACGACAATGTATGCGCCCGGCTCCTTGTAGCTGTGTAAAGGATGCTGCTCGTTCGAGGTCGTACCATCACCGAAGTCCCACTTCCATGAGGTCACGTTGCCTGCGGATTGATCCTCAAAGGCAACCAGCCGTCGCTTCATATCGAGCACCGTGAAGCTCCACTGCGCCTGTACGCCCTTAGGCCTGTACTTGTCTTCGAGCGGCATCAGCCGAAAGGCGCGCAGCTCATTGGCAATGCCAAACATCTGATGCTGGCTGGAGAGATTCCAGAAGCCGTTGCTCTTGCCCCCATTGGGCCCGTCATAGTCGATGACGGCCCATGCCATGCCGATCAGCTTATTCTCTTCGAGCTTCGACTCAACCGACTTCGCCGGTCCATCGCAGCTTGCATAGTCGAACGGCGTAATCCAGAACTCCATCACGTACTTGCCCGGTTGACCCGGTTTGAAGCTGTACTTCGCCGCGTGGTTCGCGTAGGGCATCTCCTTGATCCACGGCTGGCAGCCCCATGCGAGCGTCCAGTCCTTGCCCTCGGCTGGAGTGAAGATGTGATAGTTCTGCGCCTGCACGCCGTGCATGGAGAAGTGCGCCTCCCACTCATCTTGCTCCGGGTTCGTGCGGAACCGTGGAATCAACGGGCCGCCTGACCGGTCGCCATCGACCACAAGCTCGAAGGTGTCGTTGTGCAGACCGGGATCGCTGAAGTCCCAGTAGTCATCGGTAGCCTCGTAGAGAAAGTAGAGCCGGTTCAATCCCTTTACCCAGCCCACCTTTACATGCACATCAAGGCTCGACAGATCTGGGCCTGTGTTCTTTCCCCGGTCATCGTGCAACTGGTCGGTGCCAATCGTGTAGCTGTCCGGCACATCCGCCCAATCCGCTTCGTTGCCGTCGATCTGCGGGATCTTATCAGGAGGGAACTGGTAGATCTTGAACTCTTTGGTCGGCTGATCGAGTGCATGGATGCGACGCGCCCCGGAACAGGCCAGTAGAAAACATGTAACCGTAGCTGTTGCTTGTACGAAGAACGATCTACGCATGGCTCACCGCTGGCTACTGCCAGTCCGTTCTTGCCGGAGTGAAGACATCCATCAGCACCGAGTCCTCCAGCGCCTCTGCCGAGTGCGGCACATCCGACGGGATACGCAGCACCTCGCCCGGCTGCAGCTCTACCGGCTCGCCGTCCAGAAAGAAGCGCATTTTGCCCTGCACGATCATCGTCACCTGTTCATGTACATGATGATGCAGCGGCGAGCTGACGCCTGCCTTGAAGACCCCGCGCAATAGTGTCATCGATGGCGTATGAATTACCTGCCTCACGAAGCCAGGAAATAGATCTTCCTTCGGCACCTGCTCCCAGTTGTAGAGATCCATCGTCTTCTCCCCCATCCCGATATTTGTAACTCATCAGGAACTTAATTCAAGCGGCAGCTTCGGATCGTTCGGATGCGTGGCCAGCGGGTGCACAGTGATGGTCATGTAGGGAAACAGAGGCAGAGAGGCAATCGCCTGGTGCAATTCATCGATTGTGGAGACGCTCCAGATGCCCCAGTTCGCTCGCCGCCCCGGCACGCGCCAGAGCCGCCGCATCACACCGGCTGCGGCAAGCTCTTTGGCGCGTGCAGCCTCGGCTGCTAATAAGGACTGCACGTCCGCCCCCTGCATGATCTCCATATGGACCAGAAACTCCACACCGGCTCCTTAGTGTTCCGCAGAAAATGCTAGCAGCATATTCCCCGGCGCGCCGCTCTCAAAGCCCGTGTAGCCGGAGGGCACAAAGACCATTCCGTTGGCCACGGTCGCTCCGGCCGAGCCGATGGAGCCGCCTTTACCTGCTACACCGTTCACGGTCTTCAACTCCTGCGTCGTGTCGTACTCCCAGATCGGCGTGCCATCCAGCGTAGTAAAGGCGCGCAGCATGCCATCGAGTCCAGCCGTAAAGACCACACCGGGAATTACCGTTACCGCAGCCGTAATGCCCGTGTGCTGGCTCATCGCCGGTGGCGCCAGCGTGGACCGATACCACTGCTCCACGCCATCGGTCAGCCGCAGCGCCACCACACCACCCGGAGGCGACTGGCCACGCATACCGCCGCGCATCGGGAAGTACGCATACTGCTGATCCGCCGCGCCGCCAAAGACGATCTGCCCGCGCGAGACATCACTCTTCCACACCAGCGCGCCTTTGTTATCGGGGTCATGCGCCCACACCATGCCTGCCTTCTGTCCGGCGATCAGCAGGTTCTTGCCGTTCGGTAGATCGACCATGATGACGCCCGCAGAGAAGTCCCAGTCAGGCCCCTCCGAAAGCGGGCAGTAGTACGAGTCCGGCATTTTCGGTCGTGGATTGCTCGCGCTTGGCAGTGACTGTGGATCGCCCTGCGCCGTTAGCGCGGTCGTACTCAGCGGCGGAAAGTCCTTAGGCGAGCCGGCGTTATGTCCGCAGCCCGTATGCCACACGTCCTCCGGCTCATCCTGCTGCGTCCACAGAATCTTCCCTGTCGCTATATCGAGCGCCATGATGGCATCGCCTCGCCCCACGTCCGGCCCGGAGAAGGTATTGCCCGTGCCGATATACAGCGCGTGCCGCTTCTCGTCCACCGTCACCGGACCCCATACGCCTACGCCCGCTGGGCCAATGTACTTGCGTCCATCGGGGAGCGTGCGCTCAATGGGCTTCTCCGACAGCGTGTAGGTCTTCCATATCTGCTTGCCTGTTGCTGAGTCCAGCGCCGCGACCATGCCGCGGAACTGGCAGCAGAGGTAGTTTGCGCTCGACGACTCCGGCTCCTCCAGCGAAGCCACCGGCACATACAGCACACCGTTGTGCAGCCGCGTTGCGCCGGTGATGCGCGACAGCGGATGAGGGTCGATATTGAGCTTCCAGATCTGCTCGCCCGTGCTGGCGTCGATGGCATACACATTGCCGCGGATATCGCCGAAGAACGCGGCGAACTGCGTCGATCCGGGCTTCAGCGGACCCACCGAGATCGCGCTGCGTACGCCCGTCTGCGCCTTGAACGACCAGTGCACGCAGCCCGTCTCCGCATCGAGCGAATAAATGTAACCGGCATCGGAGCTAAAGAAGACGCGGCCTGCAACCACCGTAGGCTCGCCATACACCGAGGTCGCCGCAGGCACGCCGAACGCCCACTTCAGTTTCAAGCGACGCACCGCCGCCGGGCTCAGCTTCGCGGCCTCGCTCGTCTGCATGCGGGTGTTGGCGAGGTCCGAGCTCCATCCGTTCCATGAGGGCAGAGAGGTGATGTCCTTGATCGGCGAGTTGTCCTTGCACACGTTCGGCATCGACTTCGCGTCGGCGTGCTCCTCCGCGCCGAGCTTTCGGCCGCCGACCCACTCGGCGATGTCGCGCTTCTGGTCGTCGGTCAACTGCTGCGCGATTGTCTTCATGTCGCCTTCGGTCAGAGCCTGGTAAATCTTCTCCGGAGGCATCTGCCGCAGCGTGCCCGGCAGCGGGGCCTCGGGCACCTTCGGGTTGCCGTGGCAGCTCTCGCAGAAGTTGCCGAAGATCGTCGAGCCGGCGCCCTCGCCACCGCTCTTCGGAGGTACAGTCGTCGCGGCCTGCAGCAAGGGCTGGCTGCTCTCGCGCAGATACCGCGCCTCCTGTGCGGAAACCGGCAGCATCGCGGTCAGCATGGTCACGGTCAGTGCCGTGGTATAAGTCTTGATCGTACGAAACGCCTGCATCGCTGTGTATCCTTCGGTGCTCCCACTACTTCGGTCCACCACTGTATCTGTTCAGAACGACTACTGAAAACTTATGACCTGCCCAGGACCACGCGCACTGCCGCCGCGATCCGTTTCGCATCTGGCAGCAGCTCCTGCGAGAGCAGGGGAGCCGCGGGCATCCGCACATCGGGCGTTGCTACGCGGCGGACCTTCAACTCCACCTGGCCGTCCAGCATCTCGTGCAACCGCGCGACGATCTCCGCGCCGAAGCCGCCCGTCAGATTTGCCTCATGCGCTACGACCACGCGCCCTCCGGCGTCCAGCGTCGTTTGCCGCAGAGCATCCGTATCCAGAGGAGACAGCCAGCGCAGATCGAGCACCGCAGCCTTGATCCCTTCCTTCTCCAGCAGTTCCGCGGCCTCCAGGGCCACGCGCACCATCGTGCCCCAGGCCACAATCGCCGCGTCGCTGCCCTGCATGCGAAGCTCGGCCTTGCCGATAGGCTTCACTGCATCGTGCAGTACGACCGAGCCGGTAGTCTGGTACAAGCCGCGGGCCTCAAAGACAATGCACGGGTCAGGATCGGCCACCGCCGAGCGAAGAACGTCGTACGCATCCTGCGGGGTTGCAGGCAGCGCCACGCGCAGCCCCGGAATATGCGCCAGCAGCGCCTCCAGGCTCTGCGAGTGCTGCGCGCATGCGCCGGGCGTCGAGCCCTGCTGCGTCCGCACCACAATCGGCACGCCCGAGCGACCCGCCGTAATGTAGCGGATATTCGCTGCCTGATTAATCAGTTGATCGAGCGCGACCAGCATGAAGTCCGCCCACATGATCTCGACGATGGGTTTCATGCCCATCAGCGCCGAGCCCACCGCCGAGCCCAGAATGGCGCTCTCCGAAATGGGTGTATCGAAGACGCGATCCTTGCCGTAGGTCTTCTGCAGATTGCGCGAGGCTCCGAAGATGCCGCCCGCAAAGCCTACATCCTCTCCGTAGACGAGGACCTCGGGTCGCGTCTCCAGCTCCTTATTCAGCGCCTCATTGACGGCCTGGATAAAGCTGATGCTCTTCGCTGCGGGCGCGGTTTCCTCTGCGGCCGGAGTCTCCGCTGCTCGCGGAGCCCACACATGCTGCGCCGCCGTCCCGGCCTCAATCGGAGCCGCATCGAAGACCTCGCCCACGACCGCCTCCATACGCTCCTTGGCCTTGGCGTACAGCGCATCCAGCTCCCCGCGCTCCAGTCCCAGCCGCTGCGCCACTCGCTCAATCGGGTCGCTCTCCCGCGCTGTCTGCCGGTCCTCCTTGGGCCGGTAGTGCTCGATGTCCCGGTTGTAGTGTCCCCACAGGCGCGGCACGCGACACTCGATCAGCACCGGCCCGGCGCCGCCTCGCGCCCGCTCCGCCGCCTGCCGGATCGTCTCCCGGATCGCCAGCGGATCTGTCCCGTCAATCGTCACCCCCTGCATGCCGTATCCCGAGGCCCTCTGCGCGATCCGGCCCACCTTCACGGTCTCCGTGATCGGCGTCATCTCCGACCAGCCGTTGTTCTCGCAGATCACCAGCACCGGCAGGCTCCGCGCTGCCGCAAAGGCAAGACCTTCATGCGTCGAGCCCTGATTGAATGCTCCATCGCCCAGCGACACCACCACCACCCGGCCGTTCTGCTGGAGCCGGTTCGCCTGTGCCACGCCGCACGCAATCGGCAGCCCTGCGCCCACAATCGAGTTCTCCCCGATGAACCGTCCCCACGGAGCCATCATGTATGCCGAGCCGCCGCGGCCACCGTTCACGCCTATGCTCTTCTGGCAGATCTCGCCGAAGACCTCCACCAGTGGCAGCCCCGAGGCAATCGCCCAGCCATGGCCGCGATAGGTCGCCACCACCTGATCCTCCGGCTCCAGTCCGGCGATCGTCGACACCGGAACTGCCTCCTGCCCCGCGCAGAAGTGAGCCGAGCCCAGGTACTTCGGCGGGGTCGTCTGGCTGAACTCCTGCGCGTACTGCTCCACGGTGCGGATCTCGATCATCCGCTTCAGCGCATCCAGCAGGTATGCCTGATGCTCATCCTTCGCGTGCAGCGCCTGAACCTCATTGTTGGCAGTTGACATGCCGTATCCCTTTCACGCGAAGGGTCTGGCTTCGAGCGGAATTGAAGTTTGACAGCACTCCATCCACCGATCCTCCGACGTAAGCCTACAAAATATGCTCGCCTCCTGAGATTGTCAATAATTTATACATGAATCATATATTGATGATTTTGGCGAGGTGCAACCAAGCAAACGGCTGCCAGAAGTCCTTTCTGGCAGCCGCTGCAATCCCTGTTATTAAGGGTTAAAAGTTGATGCGGGCGGCTTCTTTCAGTGCCGCCAGATATCTGGCGAAGTTCTCGTCGAACCGTCCGCTCGGCACCGAGATGCCCAGCGCAAACCGTCCTCCCAGACCTTCCACCGGCACCGCCAGGCAGCGCAGCCCCTCGTTAAACTCCTCATCGTCGAGCGAGTACCCCTGCGCACGAATCCTTGCGAACTCGTCGATCAGCTTGGCGCGGTCGGTGATCGTCTTCGCCGTCCGGGGGGGGGTCGGATGACTGTCCAGATACGCCTCGGCGACCGCCGGATCGACCATCGCCAGCAACAGCTTGCCGGTGGCCCGAGCATGCGCGTGTCCACTGAATCCCTGCGGCACCTGCGCCGCTCCTACCGGCGACTGGCCGCGTGCCGTCGCCAGCGCCACAATCTCGCCGTCGACCCATCCGCTCGCATAGGCTGTTTCCTCCGTCGTGGCAATGATCGACCGGACCCGACGCGCAAGATGCTCCGGCGGAGCCATCTGGCGATGGAAGCCCTCGGCGATGGCCACCGCCGCCAGCCCCAGCACATAGCGGTTGCTCTCGTTCTTGCGGATGATGCCCGTCGCGTGCAGCGTATGGATCAGGTGATACGTCACCTGGCGCGACAGCCCCAGTTTCTCGGTAATGTCCTTTACCTTCAGGCCGTTCGGGCTCTCCGAGACGGCTAGCAGAATCGAGATCGCCCGCAGCGCCGACTGCACGCGGGGCTTCGGATCGGCCCCGCCTGCCTCTGTTTCGTCCTGCTTCGCCTTTGTTGCCAACGCTGTCTTCATCAAGCCACTCCTGCCAAGGGTTCTTAACCTTCCGCCGTAAACACGGTGCTGCGCCGGGCGTTGCGTTCCGCGCCCTGCCAGTCGATTCGTATTCCGACGCCCGGTTCTTCACTTGGGGCCATCTTCCCATCGTGCACCGCCGGGCAATCCACAAGCAACATCTCTATGGGGTCAGCCCCCGAGGACTTCGGTATATACTCCGTTCCTTCCACGTTTGGGAAGGAGCAGGCCAGATGAACATGCAGCGGCGCGAAGACGTGCGGGAACACGGTCCGCCCTGCTGCCGCCGCCACGTGGATGGCCTCCATCGCTCCGGTCACGCCGCCGCAGGTCGTCGCATCCACGCGCAGGATGTCGATTCCACCTGCCAGATCCGCAAAGGCCCGCACGCCGAAGACGTCCTCTCCTGCGGCGATCGGCGTCTCCATCTCGTTGCGCAACTCGCGGGTCAGCGTCGTGTCGCTGGCCGCGAACGGGTCCTCCAGGAAGCTCAGTCCCATCCCGTCCAGATCGCGGCACAGCCGCTTGGCCTCCGTGATCGTCGCCCAGCTCCAGTGAGCGTCAGCTGCCACCAGCCCGGGGGCACGTTTCGAGACAGCTGCCGCATACTCCCGGTCGAAGGCGTCGTCGTTGCCCTTCAGCATCACCTTCACCCGCGGATAGCCCTCGTCCACCAGCGACGCCACCTCGTCGGCGATCTCCGCAATCGGCCTGCGGTCCATGTAATATCCCGCGACCGCCGTCACCCCGGCGCTGGCGTTCAGACCGCCCAGGTATCGGAAGAGCGGCTGACCAGCCTCCTTGCACGCGATGTCCCACAACGCAATATCGAACAGGCTTAACCCGCGCGTCAGTGCCGCCCGCCCCGGAATATTCTTCTGCTCCAGCCGCAGCATCGTCTCGCGGCGCATGCGGGCGTCCTTGCCCAGCAGCGCCCGCGCCATATTGCCGGCCGTCTCAAACAGCGGCGTCCCTCGTGGATACCCGATGGCCTCGCCGTAGATGCCCGCGTCCGTCTCGACGCGCAGCACGACATAGTCCCGGCTTGCAATCTCGGTGGAGCCGAGCCGCAGGATGTAGGGAAGCGGGATACTGCACTCGGCGATCTGTACCTTGGAAATCCGCATCAGGAAACCTCTCCGTAGTTGCAATGAGTTGGCTCTGAACGATACAACAGTTTCGCAATCATATGATACCGAAATCATATATTGATAATTTCGCAACCGCGCAGTAAGGTAATCCTGATTTGCAGGAAGGTGAGGAAACCATGCCCGAAACCGGCGGCATCCCCGGACTCCGGGGAACAGAGCACATCGGCTTTACCGTGCCCGATCTTGAGGAGGCCACCCGCTTCTTCGTCGACGTCATCGGCTGCGAGTTCGTCTTCGAGCTTGGCCCCTTCGTCTTCGAGGACGACTGGATGGCGACGCACCTCAACGTCCATCCCCGCGCCGTCATGCGCCGTCTGCGATTTTTCCGCTGCAAGTTCGGCACGAACTTCGAGATCTTCCAGTACGAGTCGCCCGACCAGCGCCCCATCCAGCCTAAAAACAGCGACATCGGCGGTCATCACCTCGCCTTCTACGTCGACGACTTCGACGTCGCGCTAGCCTATCTTAAGGAGAAGGGCCTGCGCATCCAGGGCGAGCCGACCGTGCGTACCACCGGGCCGAACTCCGGCCAGATCTGGGTCTACTTCCTCACTCCGTGGGGCATGCAGCTCGAGATGGTCAGCTTCCCCAACGGCAAGGGGTACGAGAAGATGACCACCGTCCGCCTCTGGCACCCCGCCAAACCCGACCAGTAATTTCGTACACTCGGAAGCATGGAACAGCCCCTTCAGGGTCGAACCGCACTCGTTACAGGAGCCTCTCGTGGCATCGGCCGGGCCGCGGCGCTGGCGTTATCGCGGGCGGGAGCTCACGTGGCCGTCAACTATCTCGCCTCGTATCAGGCCGCGCTCGAAATCGTCGGACAGATCCGCTCCAGCGGGGGACGCGCCCTTGCCGTGCAGGCCGACGTCTCGCAGGCCGCCGAGGTTTCCCGGCTCGTCACGACCGTCGAGCAGCAGCTTGGCCCCATTGACATTCTGGTGAACAACGCGGGCATCAATCCCTCGAAGCCGCTCGATGAGCTGACGGAGGAGGACTGGAGCCAGACCCTCTCCACCAATCTCACCTCGGCCTTTCTCGTCTCGCAGGCCGCGATCCCCGGCATGCGGCAGCGCCGCTGGGGACGCATCATCATGCTCTCCTCCATCGCCGCGCAGACCGGCGGCATCATCGGCCCGCACTACGCCGCCAGCAAGGCCGGCATGATCGGCCTCGCGCACAGCTATGCGAACCTGCTGGCGAAGGAGGGCATCACGGCTAATTCCATCGCACCGGCGCTCATCGAGACGGACATGATCCGCGACAATCCGCGCATCACGCCAAATATGCTGCCTGTGGGCCGCTTCGGCACGGCCGAGGAGGCCGCTGAGGTCGTCGTCATGCTCGGAACCAACGGCTACATCAACGGGCAGACCATCAACCTCAACGGTGGCTGGTACATGAGCAGCTAAGTCCTCTATGCAAAACAAAAAAGCCCGCTCCGGCAGCACCGGAGCGGGCGATTCTGTTTCTGTAACCGATGCAGTTACTTTTTCCCTGTATAGAAGACGTGCCAGACCTTGCCTTTCTGGCTGTCGGTGATGAAGAGCGTTCCATCGGGAGCTTCGGCGATGCCATCGGCGCGGGCTACGGCATCATTGGGGTTCATGATCTGCGGCTTGCCCGCAAAGCCCGAGGCGAAGATCTCCCCCTTGCCCGAGGGCTTGCCGTTCACGAAGGGCTGGAAGGTGATGTTCGACGGCTCCATCGGCAGCGGAGCGCGGTTCCACGAGCCATGGAAGGCGATGAAGGCTCCCTGCTTGTAGTGCGACGGGAAATAGCTATTACTGTCGTAGAAGATCACGTCGACAGGGGCCGAGTGCGCCGGGTAGCTGGCCACCGGCGGTGTGAACTCGCTGCAGCGGCCCGAGGTCTTGCCGTCGCCGCCATACTCTGGGTTCAGGATCTGCCGCTGCTCCTTGTAGTCCCAGAAGCAGTAGGGCCAGCCGAAGTTCTTGCCCTTCTCGCCGCGGAACATCGGCTCGGCCGGACGCGTCGCGTTCTCCTCGGCGGTAAAGAGCTTCGGCCAGAAGGTATCCAGCGAGTCGCGGTTGTTCATGACGATGTAGACCGCGCCATCGTGCCAGGTAATGGCCGGTTCCTGCCGCAGGCCTGTCACCCACCTCTCGCCGTCCGACTGCTTCTGATGCAGCTTGTTCTCATCGAAGCGCCACACGCCGCCGTGCGTCTCAAGCAGTGGGCAGGGGTCTACACCCTTGGCGCCAGGTTGGCGATCAGGCGATTGACAGGCGTTCGAGGGAGAGCCGACGTTGATGTACAGGCTTCCCTTGCCGTCGAAGGCGATGCCCTTGTCGTGATGCTGCCGCTCGGTTGGCAGGCCCTCGACGATCACCTCGATCTCGTCGGCGGGCTTCAGTCGCCCCGGCGTGAGCTTAGTGCGGATGACCTGCTCCATCTGCGCGAGGTACAGGTAGCCGTTGCGGACATAGATGCCCGTCGTGCTGCCCTCGCCAAAATATTCGATCAGCCAGCGCTTCCCATTGTGATCGACGTCATGCAGAGCGACCCCTGCGCTCGTGTCTCGCTGCGCCGCTCCCGTGTCCTTGCTCTTGGTCGATTGCAGCGCTAGATACAGATCGCCGTTCGGAGCTACCGCCGCATGGCGAAGCGTGCCCAGGTTATCGGCTATGACCTGCGCGCAGAACCCCGCGGGCAGCGTCAGCCCGCCGTTATCTGCATCGCATGTCGGCGTCACCGCGCCATGCGCGGAGACACAACCCAACGCCATCGCCCCAAGGGCCAGCCAACGATACGCATCCTGTCTCTGGAATCTCATCGACGCATCCTCATCCTCTGGAATTTGCAAACAGGTTTTACAAAGAACGATCATGGAACGCGAAACAACCTAACCGAAACTTAAGCATTCTCAGATCGAAAACATTCTACTCACGAGGCATTCCGTGAACGCAAAACGCGCCATGATCTCCCTCGGCCTTCTGCTCGCATCCTCTGCGTATGTCATGCAGGTCAGGGCCGCTGGTTCGCTCTACACGGCCGAGCAGGCAAAGCGAGGCGAGGCTCTCTACACCAGCAAGCAGTGCTCTACCTGCCATGGCGCGGACCTCAACGGCCTCGGACCGACGCCTCCGCTTAACGGCGACGACTTCTTCGGCAAGTATCAGGGGCAGCCGATGTCCATGCTCTTCGGCAAAATCCACACCACGATGCCCGCCACGGCTCCCGGCTCACTCGCGCCCAACGAGGTCGCCGACCTTATCGCCTATCTCCTCAGTCAGAGCAAGTATGCCGCCGGAGGCACGGAGTTTCCCAGCAACGGCGACGGCCTGAAGGCACCGCTGCCCAAGCCGTAAAACAAAACGGGTGAGGCCTGATGGCCTCACCCGTTTTGTTGTTGGCGGATTGCTACTTCGCCGCGTCCTCGATCTCTTTCCACTCCGCGTCCGACAGCTTCACATCCACCGAGGCCACATTCTCCTCAAGATGCGCCACCGACGATGTCCCCGGAATCGGCAGCATCACCGGCGAGCGGTGCAGAAGCCACGCCAGCGAGAGCTGGCCGACCGTGGCGTTGTATTTCTTCGCCGTCGCGTCCAGTACCCCACCCGGCTGCGCCAGTTTGCCCGCCGCGACAGGGAACCATGGGATAAACGCGATGTTGTGCTGCTCGCAGTACTCCACTACGTCTTCGTGCTTGCGGTCGCCGAGGTTGTACTGGTTCTGTACGCTGACGATCGGCACGACCTTCCGCGCCTGCTCGATCTCGTGCGGCTTTACCTCCGACAGGCCCACATGCAGGATCTTGCCCTCCTGCTGCAGCTTGACGATCTCGCCCAGCGACTCCTCCACCGGAGTCCTCGGGTCGATCCGGTGCAACTGCCACAGGTCAATCCGCTCCAGCTTAAGGTGACGCAGACTCATCTCCACTTGCTGCCGCAGATACTCCGGACGTCCTACAGGTAGCCACTTGTCCGGCCCTTGCCGCGTCAGTCCGGCCTTGGTGGCGATCACCACGCCCTTGGCATACGGAGCCAGCGCCTCACCGATCAGGATCTCGCTCACGGCCGGTCCGTAGGAATCGGCCGTATCAATAAAGTTGACGCCCAGCTCTACAGCGCGCCGCAGCACCTTCTTCGCGTTTTCACGATCTTTGGGCTCGCCCCAGATGCCTTTGCCGGTGATGCGCATGGCGCCGTAGCCAAGCCGGTTGATCTCGAGGTCGCCACCCAGTTTGAAGGTGCCGCCCGCCGCCGCATTCGTATGTATCGTTGTGCTCATGGCCTATTCGATGCGTCCGTCGCGGGAAAGGATAAGCGTTTCTCCTTCGCCCAGCACTCGCGTCCGGTCCTCGATGCCCAATCGCCGCACCTCGGCCCGCAGCCGCTCCAGCGGCTCGTGCATCGGCTCGCGCCCCAGCCGGAAGGTTCCGAAGTGCATCGGCACCATGTACTGTGCACCGCACTCTACGAAGCCGCGCACGGCCTCCTCCGGGCTGGTGTGCACCGTGCGATAGGTGTCGGGAAAGTAAGCGCCGATGGGCAGCAGCGCCAGATACGGATGCAGTCGCTGGCCGATCTCCGTAAACCCCGGAAAGTATGCCGTATCGCCCGAGTGGTAGACGCTGTGCCCGCTCCCGGCGATCACGTACCCGCCGTAACCCCGGTGCGAGTCCCGCAGCATCCGCGCTCCCCAGTGCTTGCACGGGGTCATCGTCACCGTAAGCCCTTCGAGGTCTATGCTCTCCCACCACCGCAGACCATGCACAGAGCGGAAGCCCATGGTGGCCACTAGGTCCTCCACACCGCGCGGCACCACCACCGCCGGCGCGCCACCCGGGGCATAGCCGAGCCGCCGCCGCGTCATGCGGACCACCGCCCGCAGGCTCGCCTTGTCCAGGTGGTCCATGTGCGCATGCGTCAGCAGAACGAGGTCGATCGGCGGCAGGGAAGCGATCTCCACGCCCGGCCTGCGCTGCCTACGCAGCACCACCAGCCGCGTCGAGAAAACCGGGTCCACGAGGATATTCTTTCCACCGATCTGCAACAGAAAGCTCGAGTGTCCGATGAAGGTTGCGCCAAGCTGATCTGGCTCCACCAGGCGCACCGGGCGCGACTCTCCCTCAAGCGGTACGGCGTGGCTCTCGCGCACCAGCTTCACAAGCTGCTCGATCTTCTGGATAGCGAACGGCCGGTGCTTCCAGATGCCGCTGCGCGGTCGCGGCGGCGACGTATTCTGCATCGAACTCACCCCTGCTCTAGGATGCCCGCTGGTCAGGTTAATGCTCTCTTTCATCTCTCACCGACCACCGGTGGCAAACGATTCCGCATCTATCTCACCGATGACGAGCTCTGGGCCGATCTTGGACACTGCCCGACGGCAGGAGCAGCGAATCTGGCGGTACGTGTCGCTCAGGCCGCTGGCGTCCCTCTGGGACCTCCATGGCATGCCGATCCACCTTCTGGCCCAACGTACCATGAATGCGTTTCTCCGCGATAACCTGTTTGGCCGCGCTGCCGAGCTGGGCTATTACTTTCTCTTCGCGCTCTTTCCTACGCTCATCAGCGCCACCGCCATTTTGGGCCTTGCCGCACGGTCGGCGGCGTCTATCTATGTGCGGCTGCTGGAGTATGTTGCGCTGCTCCTGCCGCCCTCGGCCTACGATATCGTCATCAGCACCTTCAACCAGACTACGGCCTCCGCTACGCCCGGCAAGATCACCTTCGGCATGGTCGCGGCGCTCTGGGCCGGCTCGGTCGGCGTCTCCTCCATGCAGGACGCCATGAACGTCGTCTACAAGGTCCCGGAAACCCGCCCCTACTGGAAGTCCCGCAGCTCGGCCATGCTTATCACGCTGCTGCTCACCGTGCTTGCGACCCTCATCCTCGCCGCGCTGTTCGGAGGAGATTTTCTCGTCGTCCTCGCCCGCGTCCATATCGTCCGCTCCCACATCGTTCTGCCGGTTGTCATTTTGGCGCGTATTGCAGGTGGGACCGTCGCCACCCTGCTGCTCTCCCTGCTCATTGCCATCATCTACTACTTCGCGCCCGATGTGCGCCACAAGCGCTGGCGCTGGTTTACTCCCGGCGCGGCCCTCAGCATCGTCTTCTGGCTGCTGGGGTCGCTGGCTCTGCGCGGATACCTGCACTTTTTCAACAGCTATTCGCTCACCTACGGCTCGCTCGGAGCGGTCATCATCCTGCTCACATGGTTCTACATCACTGGCCTCATGCTCCTGCTCGGTGCCGAGCTGAACAGCGAGATCGAAGCCTACGCTGCCGAGCAGAAGCTCCGGGCTCTTCCCGTCTCCGCGCTCCCCGGGCCGTAGATTGTTCTACAATCCACGCACAGCATGAGCCTCCACGCTATCGTCCTTGCCCTTATCGTTCTCACTCTGCTCACCGTCTCCCTGACGCGGCTGGGCAAGGTCAAGACCAAGGCGGACTACCTTGTCGCCGGCCGCTCGCTCTCGGCCTTCGTCCTCGTCTTCACGCTGCTCTCGAGCTGGATCGGCTCCGGCTCGTTGCTCGGCGGCGCGGAGAACGCCTACCGCCACGGCTTCGCCGCGCTCTGGCAGTCCGCCGGAGGATGGGCCGGTCTGCTGCTCATCTACTTCATCGCGCCTCGCGCCCGCAAGTTCGCGCAGTTCACTATTCCTGACCTGCTCGAGTCCCGCTACAACCAGGCCGCGCGCGTGCTTGGCGTCATTGCGATCCTCTTCACCTACACCGCCGTCACCAGCTACCAGCTTGTCGGCGGCGGAGACATCCTGCATCTGATCTTCCCGCAGACGATCTCGGCCAGCCTCGGCCAGTACCTCATTGCGGCGTTCGTCATCGTCTTCACGGCCATCGCGGGCATGGCCTCGGTCGCGTACATGGATGTCGCCATCGGCCTGCTTGCCACCTGCACCATGCTCGTTGCATTGCCGGTGCTCGTCCACAAGGCTGGAGGCTGGTCTGCCGTCGCAGCGTCGCTGCCTCCGTCGCACTTCGCGCTCTTCGGCGACCTCCGGCCCGTCGAGGCGATGGAGCTCTTCCTGCCCACCTGCCTGTTACTTCTGGGCAACCAGTCCATGTATCAGAAGTTCTTCTCCGCCCGCTCGGAGAAGGATGCCAGCCGCGCCGTCGTCGGCTGGATCATCGGCACGGTCGTGCTCGAGACGGTCATCGTCGCGCTTGCCGTCGTCGGCTCCAGCCTCTTCCGCACGGGCGAGGTCGCCGAGCGACCCCGCGAGATTCTCGCCTATCTTGGCCTGCACGGCTTCAGTGGCTCCGGCCCGCTCGAACTGCTGGGCGCGCTGCTCATGGGGGCCATTTTTGCCAAGATCATCTCCACTGCCAACAACTGGATCTTCTCGCCCGCAACGAACCTCGTCAACGACATCTACCTGCGCTACCTTGCGCCGGACTCCTCGAACCGCAGCATCCTGCTCGTGAGCCGTCTCATGGTCGTGCTGCTCGGCCTCTGGGCGCTCTATCAGGCGCAGCATGTGCAGTCCGTGCTCAAAAAATCGCTCTATGCCTACACCATCTACTCGGCGGCGCTGACGCCGGTCATCCTGGCTGCTTTTTTCTGGAAGCGCGCCACCGCCTGGGGAGCCGTCGCCTCCATCGCGGCGGGTACGGTCGTTACTCTCTTTTGGGACACCGCTTTTATCCACAACCATCTGCCTGCCGCCATCGCGGAGCGCGACGCGATCTTGCCCGCACTGCTCGCTTCGCTGATATGTTTAGTAGCGGTGAGTTTGTTCACCCCCGGGCCTTCGGCCGCCCGGATTGTTTCGTTTCCCGAAGGCGTATAGCCAGGGTCACGCATGATAATCGTTTTTTCTTGAAGAGAGATTCAACGTTTTTCTGCGTCAATCTTGCTATCCTCTTCGGAATTACTGCATCCAAAATTCGCAAGCAAACAAACCGCATCAGGAGAACCTCAGCATGGCAACGACCGCAGAGCAACTGAAAACAATCGACGACATCATACTTTGGGGTGCCGGCCCGGCCGCGGCGCATGAGGCACTCTTTGATACGGCCGAACTCTCACTCGCTCGTACTCCCCTCGACGACGATGAAGACGAGGACGAGGACGACGACGATGGTTACGAGGATGAGGACGACGACGAGGACGACTTAGACGATGAGGATGAGGACGACTTCGAGGACGACGAAGACGAGGATGAAGACGACGAGGACGAAGACGACCTCGACGACGAGGATGAGGACGACGAGGACTACGACGATGAGGATGAGGACGAAGACGATCCCAAGCCTCTGCGCGTCCGCTAACGACCGTCTCGCATCGCTCTGACGTCATTCGGCTCACGCATGGCGCGGACTCCTCCGGGAGCCGCGCCATTGCTGTCTTCGGTACCATGCCTTCGAGGGAGTTTCTTCTGTGAACCGAACGACGCTGTGCCTTGCCCTGCTTCTCTCTATCTCTCCATTCGCCTTTGCCGCACGCCTCTGTGACGTCCATGCCTACGGCGCAAAGGGTGACGGCGTAACGAAGGACACCGCGGCCATTCAGAAGGCCATCGACGACTGTGCCGCGAAGGGCGGCGGCACCGTTGCGCTTGCTGGTGGAACCTTCGTCGCCGGTCCCATCGTGCTGCGCTCGCATATCACGCTTGATATCGCAAAAGACGCCACGCTGCTCGGCTCACCCGACCACGCCGACTATCCCCGCAAGACCGAGTTCCGCGGTCCCGGCTACCAGGCGCTCATCGGTGCAGTCAATGCCGAGGACATCGCCATCACCGGCTCCGGCACCATCGACGGTAACGGCGCAAGCTGGTGGGAGATCGCCCGCCACACCAAGGACGCAGGCATCCTCGGCAGCGAGAACACGCGCCCCCGCGGCATCGTCTTCGACCACGTGAAGCATGCGCGTATCGAGGGCGTCATCGTGCAGAACGAGCCTTACTGGCAGATCGTCCCGTACTACTCGGATGACGTAGTGCTGCGCAACCTGCGCATCCTCGCCGACCCGCACTCGCCCAACACCGACGCCATCGACCCCTTCAGTTCATCCAACGTCGTCATCGACCACGTCTACGCCGATGTTGGCGACGACAACATCGCCATCAAGAGCGGCATGATCAACTCGCTCGGCCCCGACGCGCCGAGCAGGAACATCACCATCACCGACTGCGAGTTCCACCACGGTCACGGCCTCTCCATCGGCAGCGAGATCGCCGGTGGCGCGCAGAACATCCGCGCCGAGCGCATCCACTTCTACGACACCGACCAGGCCATCCGCATCAAGGCCAACCGCGACCGCGGCAACGACGTCAGCGGCATCGTCTTCCGCGACATCACCATGGAGCGCGTGAAGACCTCGATCCTCATCAGCGAGTACTACCCCAAGGTCCTGCCCGAGGGCGAGGTCGCGCCCGAGCCTGTGCAGCGCCTCACGCCGCACTTCCACGACATCACCATCGAGAACGTAAAGTCGATCGATAGCGACTGGGCCGGAGTCATCGTCGGCCTGCCCGAGTCTCCAGTGAAGAACGTCACGCTGCGCAACGTAGACATCCAAGCCAAGAAGGGCATGCAGTTCGCCTATTCCATCGTCAACGGAACCAACGTGAAGATCACGCCCGCCGAAGGCGCTCCCACGACCATCGCGCCCAACGCGCAGGTCACGCTGAAATAGTCGGATCAAGCACTGCCTTCACCTCGGCGGCACTCTTGCCCGTGATGCGCAGCGTCTTCGAGCGGCTGGTCATCCCGCTCGTCAGCATCACCCGCGCCTTCGGCAACCCTAACGCCTCGGCGACAAACGCAATCAGCGCATCATTGGCCTTGCCGTCCACCGGAGGCGCACTCAGCGCAATCTTCAGCGATTCACCAAGCACCGCCGTCACGGCACTGCGCTTTGCGCCCGGATGCACCTTCACCCGCAGCACGCAACCGTCCGCCGCATCTTGCACATAGTCATTCATGGGGCAGGGTACTGCCGTTTCCCGAAGATCGCCGTGCCCACGCGAATGCACGTCGAGCCCTCCTCAATCGCCACCCGGAAGTCATTCGACATGCCCATCGACAGCTCCACCAGCGTCGAGCATTGTTGTACATGCTCCTCGCGCAGACGTCGCAGCTCGCGGAAGTACGGCCTTGCCGTCTCCGCATCCTCGCTCCACGGCGGCACCGTCATTAGCCCACGCGGAATGATCCGATCCAGCGGCTTTATCGCCTCAAGCAGCGCGCCCAACTCCTCCGGGGCAATGCCATGCTTCGACTCCTCATGGCTCAGCTTCACCTCGATCATCACCGGCAGCGTCTTGCCCAGCGCCTCAGCAGCCGCATGCAGCCGCTGGGCGATCTTCGCGGAGTCCACCGTATCCACCGAGGTGAACAACTCCGCCGCCTTGGCCGTCTTGTTCGACTGCAACGGCCCGATCAGGTGCATCTCCAGCCCCGCGCACGCCACGGCCGATGGAGCCTTCTGCTGCCACTCCTGCACCCGGTTCTCGCCGAACAGCCGCTGCCCGGAGGCATACGCCTCCAGAATCGCCTCCACCGGGTGCACCTTGCTCACGGCCATCAGCGCGACCTCGTTCTCGTTGCGCCCGGCTCGCCGGCAGGCTGCGTGCATCTCTTCCCGTATGCGGGCAATCTCAGCAGTGATCGACATGTCTCTCTGCATCTTAAACTGACCGTGACCTTTATCCCACCGGAGTGTGCTCCTTATGTGGCTGCGATTAGCGCCCATCCTTCTGCTCGTCGGCTCCAACGTCTTCATGACCTTCGCCTGGTACGGCCATCTCAAGCACCGCGAAACCGCGCTCTGGAAGGTCATCCTCGTAAGCTGGGGCATCGCCTTCTTCGAGTACTGCCTGCAGGTGCCCGCCAACCGCCTCGGCTCGCGCTTCTACACGCCCGACCAGCTCAAGGTCATTCAGGAGGTCGTCACCCTCAGCGTCTTCGGCGTCTTCACCGTCTTCTACTTCGGCGACCGGCTGCACTGGAACCACTTCGCCGCCTTTGCCTGCCTCATCGGCGGAGCGTTCTTCATGTTCCATAAGTTCTAGTACCGGCTGGGATTTGCAAACATCCTCCGGCCGGACCGATACTGGAAGCAACAAGCACCGGGGCCGATGTCCCGGCGGTACTTTGCAGCAAGGGAAGCGCATGTATCTCCTGCACGGTTGTCTCCCCAACCCGGCACGATGTTGTTTGACCCCAGTACGGACCTGTTGAAGCTGCTCTGCGGTTACTGCACGCGCAGCACGATTCTCTCTTTACCACTCAGAAAAAGGACAAACCATGTCACTGCAGATTGGCGATATCGCGCCTGACTTCACGGCGCAGACGACCGAAGGCGAGATTCACTTCCACGACTACATCGACGGCCACTGGGCCGTGCTCTTCTCGCACCCCAAGAACTTCACCCCCGTCTGCACCACCGAGCTTGGCTATACTGCCCGCCTCAAGCCGCAGTTCGACGCCCGCGGCGTCAAGGTGCTCGGCCTCTCGGTCGACGAGTTGGCCAACCACGACCAGTGGTCCAAGGACATCGAGGAGACGCAGGGTTCGGCGCTGAACTTTCCCCTTATCGCCGACCACGACCGCAAGGTAGCTACCCTCTACGGCATGATCCACCCCAATGCCAACGACTCGCTGACCGTCCGCTCGGTCTTCGTCATCGGACCCGACAAGAAGGTCAAGCTGTCGATCAACTACCCCGCCTCCACCGGCCGCAACTTCGACGAGATCATCCGCGTCATCGACTCGCTCCAGCTCACCGCCAAGGAGCAGGTGGCGACTCCGGTGAACTGGCAGCCCGGCCAGGACGTCATCATCCCGCCCGCCGTCTCCGACGACGCGGCGAAGCAGAAGTATCCTCAGGGCTTCACCACGCACAAGCCCTACTTGCGCACCGTTACGCTCGCCAAGTAAGCGCGGGCAGCAAAACCAAAGCGGCGGAGACTCCAGTCTCCGCCGCTTTTCTCTTTACTTCGTTTCGGTTCCCGGACGCGGCACATCGGCCAGCCGGTTCGCGTTCTGGAAGGGCACCATCCAGCCCGGATACTCAGGCGGCAGCGCGCTCACCTCGTCCAGCGCCTTTAGCTCGTCGGCAGTCAGCACCAGCTCCTCGGCGGCCAGGTTGTCGGCAAGTTGCTCGGGCTTCTTCGCGCCGATGATCACCGACGTCACGAACGGCTTCGACAGAATCCACGCCAGCGCCACCGTTGCGGGCGAGACGTCGTGCGCCGCCGCGATCGGCCGCGTCACGTCCAGAATCCGCCACACTCGCTCCTTGTCCACGATGGGGAAGTCGAAGGTGCTGCGCCGCGAGTTCTCCGGCTTCTGGTCCTCACGGGTGTATTTGCCCGAGAGAATGCCGCCCGCCAGCGGACTCCACGGCAGCAGGCCGATCTTCTGGTCCTGAAGCAGCGGCACGATCTCCCGCTCCAGATCCCGCCCAGCGATCGAGTAATACGCCTGCAGCGTCGCAATCGGGGCAAGGTTCTTGTGCTCCGCAATGCCGACGGCCTTCATCAGCTTCCATGCGTGCCAGTTCGAGACGCCGATGTAGCGCACCTTGCCCTGCTCGACCAGGTTATCGAGCGCCCGCAGCGTCTCCTCGAGCGGAGTGACCAGGTCCTCGGCGTGAATCTGGTACAGATCGATGTACTCAGTCTCCAGCCGATCCAGCGAGGCCTCGACAGCCTGCATGATGTGCCCGCGCGAGGCGCCCACATCGTTCCGGCCTGGCCCGGTGCGTCCATAGGCCTTGGTGGCGATCACCACGTCCTTGCGTGCAATCTCCAGGTTGCGGAGCGCCTTGCCCACCATCATCTCCGACTGGCCGTTCGAGTACACGTCCGCCGTGTCGATAAAGTTCACGCCCGCATCCAGCGAGGTCTTGATCAGGTGATCGACCATGCCCTGGTCGGCCCCTGCGATGTGCGACCAGATGCCTGCGTCCGAGTTCGAGAAGGTCATCGCGCCGAGGCAGAGGCGCGAGACGAGAAGACCTGTATTGCCCAGTGTGTTGTAGCGCATCGAGAGTGCCCTTCCATTTCAGGGGAGTTGGAGTCTGCTGATTGGATTGCCCGCGTTCCGCCGGGATGCAGCCTCCCTCTGCATCCTAAGCAATCTTTGCGAATTTCAATGGGCAATCCGCGCCAATTATGGGAGGATGGTGGCGTCACCGGGCCACGCAATTCATCGTCGTTTCATGAAGGAGTCTCCCATGTCTGACGTCAACCAGGGTCCCGAGCTCGTCTCCAACCCCGCTCCCGCCGCCGGTCTTAGCGAAAACGTCGCCGCCGCGCTTGCCTACATCACGATCATTCCGGCGATCCTGTTCCTCGTGCTCGAGCCCTACAACCGCAGCGCGCTCATCCGCTTTCACGCCTTTCAGAACATCGGCCTCTGCGTGGCATGGATTCTGTCCGGCATCCTGATGGTGATCCCCATCATCGGCTGGGTTATCTCGCCCATCCTGTTTCTGGTGCTGATCGTCGGGTGGGTTCTCTGCATCTACAACGCCTACCAGGGCAAGCTCTTCAAGCTGCCGGTTCTCGGCAACATCGTTGAAGGCATCGCCGCCAACAAGTAGGCCGCAGGCTGCAAGCCCCGGCAATTCGCCGGGGCTATTCCGTTACGGCTCCTCATCGTCCACGTGGTCCCAGAACTCCTGCCAGGCCTTGTCGAAGTAGGATTCCTGCCAGTCCTTCGGCACGTTCCAGCGTTTGCGGTAGGCCTCCTGCTGCTCCGGCGTCAGGCGCTGGTAATAAGGCTCCCAGACGTCCTTCAGCCACGGCTCCCCGGCCTCGCGCCAGAAGAACTCCCACGGCGGAATCCCCGGATACTCGGCCCACGGCGGCTTCACCTCGCCCGCCTGCGCCTCCGGCAGATGGGGTTCCGCCTGCGGCTGCGGCTTCTTCCCAAAGAGCTTCGACAGGATCACTTGTCGCCTCCGATCTTGCGTACCGCCCAGTCTGCGCCAAAGAACCCCGCCGTGCCAAAGATAAACGCGCCGACGGCCCCGGTAATAATTGCTCCCGGCCCGGTTTCGATGCCCAGCAGGCCACCTGCCGCGCCGCCGATCTCCGCTCCGGCCCATGCGCCGCCCCAGCCGCCCGCCTGCCGCACCGTCTCTTTGGCGACTGGCGCCACCGAGTGCTGCTGCACCGACATCTGCGTCGCCTTGCCCATGTCGTAGATCGTCAGCGCAATCCCGACGCCCTCCACCACCTGCAAGCCGCGTGTCGCCGCCATCGCCGCGCTGCTTTTGACCGCTGCTGAAGGCACCGCACCCTCCAGCAATACCTCGCGGTCAGCCACCCGCGACAGCTCCTTGATCTTCTGGATGCGGGCGGTCAGGTCCGGGTCCTTCGTCTTGGAGAGCACCCGGTCGAGGTCCTTGGCGATCGCCTCCCCCTCGTGAATCTTCACCCCGGCGGCCTCCGCCTTCTTCGCGTCGATAAAGTACCGCTGGCCTTCGAAGCGCGGCGAGCCCAGCAGCTTCTCGCTGGTCGAGATGTACTTCGAGTTGGTCATGTTCTGCCCGACGTGCCGCCCGATCGAGACGTTCGTCGACGCATCGCGCGGCTTGAACCCATACTTGTCGGGCCGCAGAATCCGCTCCAGCTCCTCCGGAGCCATTGGCGCCTTCGGCACGGCCACCTTGCGCACCAGCTTCCGGCGGAACGGATCGAACTCGTCCGCGATGATGAAGATGTGCGTCTGGACCGGCAGCACCGGCTTCTGCTTCTCGTATCCGAGCGAAGGAGCATGCCCCGGGACGCTCGTTGCATGCAGACTCGACGAAGCCACAACGCGCACGGCCCCATTCCCGTTTCCTGTCCCCAGCGGCAGGTACACCCGCTCGCCGACGTACAGGCGTTCCGGCCTGCGGATCATGTTGAGCCTGGCGATCTCCGGCCACAGGGCAGGATTACCAAGCTGCTGCTCGGCGATCCGCCACAGCGAATCGCCCGGTCGAACCTGATAGGTCTTCAGCATGCGTGCGTATGCTCTCGCCCGACGTGCTGGGCCCCGGCGCTTCCTATCCTAGCGAATCCGGGGCCATCGCGGGTATGAGCAAGGTGTAAATTACCGCAGGCTTCAGCCCGAAAGAAGCATTTGAAGGGGTAGGCTTTCGCGGAAGAGCAGAGCTTCAGCTCGCAATGGCAAGGGCTTTTGAAGGGTACGGGCTTCAGCCCGTACATTTAAGACCACCCCGGCAAAAAAGGGGCTTCAGCCCCTGAGGGATTGGCCTCGCAGGCCGCCAGCCTTACCGGCGCGTCCCCGCAAGCACGGCAAACCGGCCCTCCTTATACCAGCAGTCCGCATCCGCAAATCCGGCCTCGCGCATCCACCGGAGCTGATCCTCGACGGAGGCGCAGCGGTCTTCCTTTTGCCGATAGAGCGAGGCCTCGATCTGCTCCTCGGTCGCGCCCAGCGCCCGCACCTGCCTGAGCCACAGAGCTTTGTACCGCTCCTCCAGCTCCGGCGTGGGGCCGGCCACCTGCTCTGCGTTGACGAAGACGCCTCCGGGAAGCAGCGCCTCATACGCCCGGCGGAAGATCGTCCGCTTGCCCTCGTCGTCCAGATGGTGAATCGAGAGTGACGAAACCACCGCGCAGAGGCCCTCCGGCAGTGGAGCCGTCAGATAGTCACCCTGCTCATAGGTCAGCAAGGGGGACTCCCCGAGCCGCTTCCGCGCCAGCTCCAGCATCGGAGCCGAAAAGTCGATCAGGTGGACCTTCGCCGCGGGGAAGCGCTGGCGCACGAGCACCGTCAGCAGTCCCGAGCCGCAACCCAGATCGAGGATGCGTTTGGCCTTTGCAGGAATCAGATCGACGGCCCAGCGGTAAAAGGTGTCGCAGCCCGGAATCAGCCGCGAGCGGTCCTTGTCGTAGGTGGAGGCGGTCGTGTCGAAGACCTCTTTCGTGTGATTTTCCATAGCGGTTCTCCTGCGCTCCACTATAAGAAAATATTCTAGTATTGTTCTTCTTTATAAGAATTACGAATATTGATATGAGCCGCCGGTGGCAGAAGGAAAGGAGTCACGATAGAGTGGGTGCGGTCATGATCCGTTCCGTTTGGAGGGTCCAGATGATTCGCCTCATTCTTGCCACGCTCGCCGTCTTTCTGTTTGCCGCGCCTGCCTTCGCGCAGACCGTCGTCGCGGCCACGCCTCCGATGGGTTGGAATAGCTGGAACCACTTCGCGGGCAAAGTCACGGATGCCGACGTTCGTTCTGCGGCCGATGCGCTCGTCGCTACCGGCATGCGTGACGCAGGCTATGTCTACGTCAACATCGACGACACCTGGCAGGGCCAGCGCGACGCGCAGGGCGTCCTGCAGACCAACGAGCGCTTCCCGGATATGAAGGCGCTCGCCGACTACGTCCACTCGAAGGGGCTGAAGTTCGGCATCTACTCCTCGCCCGGCGACCAGACCTGCGCCCACTACGCAGGCAGCCTCGGCCACGAGGAGCAGGACGCGAAGCTCTACGCCTCGTGGGGCGTCGACTTCCTCAAATACGACCTCTGCTCGTTCAACAAGGTTCTGCTGCAGGCCGCAGCGGGGCAGTCCAATGCCTACGAGGCCGCGCAGATCAAGAAGCGCGTGATGATCGACGCGTACAAAAAGATGGGCGAGGCGCTCAAGGCCACCGGCCGCCCCATCGTCTACAGCCTCTGCCAGTACGGCGTCGATCAGCCGTGGATCTGGGGTCCCGGCCTCGGTGCGAACATGTGGCGCACGACCGACGACATCAACGACACCTACGCCCGCATGATTGCCATCGGCTTCAGCCAGGCGGGCCTCTCGAAGTACGCGGGCCCCGGCCACTGGAACGACCCCGACATGCTCGAGGTTGGCAACGGCAAGATGACCGAGGACGAGTACAAGACGCATATGAGCCTGTGGGTCATTCTTGCCTCGCCGCTGCTCGCGGGCAACGATCTCAGCAAGATGACGGACGCCGACAAGGCCATCCTGATGAACAAGGACGCCATCGCCATCGATCAGGACGCGCTCGGCAAGCAGGGCGACCGGCTCTACGAGAGCGGCGACCTCGATGTCTGGACGAAGCCGCTCAGCGGTGGCCGCGTGGCGGTCGGCCTCTTCAACCGGAGCTGGAGTCTGCGCGACATCTCTGTCGATCTCGCGCAGATCGGCTTTCCGAAGGGAGCCAATGTGCGCGATGTCTGGAAGGGCAAGGACCTCGGCCACGTCAATGGCACGTACACCGACACCGTGCCGAAGCACGGCGTCACCCTGCTGATTGTGAGTAAATAACTATCGCGCCTGAATCTGCGCGAGCACGCCGTCCCACAGCCTGATCCGCGCCCGCAGCGCATCCTCGGCTGCCTGCGCGGCCTCGTCCCACAGGACAGGATCATCGCCGCAAAGATCGGCCACGATCTTCAGCGCCAGCGGCCCATGGTCGTCGCCGTCCAGCTCAATGTGCCGCTCCAGATACCAGACGAACGTATCCAGACTGCCGCCCAGTTCATAGTTCAGCCCGCGCACCAGCGCACGGAACATCTCTGGAATGGCATCCTCGCGGCCAAAGGCAAAGGCCGCCGCCTGCGCCGCGGCGGACTGCTCGCGGATTACCGCAAAAGTCGCGGTTACAAACTCCTGCGCCGCCGCCGGAACTCCGTTAAGGTTCAAGCCATCGAAGCCACCCCGCGCCGAGTCCACAATGCGCCGGATGACCGCAGTATCGGCCCCAGCCTCAGCCATGGCCTCCAGATACAGCTCGAAGTGGCTGACCGCCCGGCCGTTGTACTCGTCGCTCTCCTCGCCCAGCACGATCTCGTTGATGAACCGGCGGCTGATCGGCGAAGCGGTCGGCACCCACGGTACATCCACGCAAGTCAGCGTGCGCTGCAGCGCCTTGAGCAGGCTCATGAAGTCCCACACCGCAAAGACGTGCGACTCCATGAAGAGTCGCAGGTCCGCCAGCGAGTGCATCTGCCGGTACAGCGGATGCTCCGCAAGCTGCCTGTTCAGCGGCGCAATGTGCTCGGCGATGGCTTCGACGGAGGAGACGGCCTGAAGACTCATCTACCGCCCATGCTCTTCAAGGAACTTCTCCACCTCGAGCGCCGCCATGCAGCCCGAGCCCGCAGCCGTGATGGCCTGCCGGTAGCGCCGGTCCTGAATGTCGCCGCACGCGAAGACGCCGGGGATGATCTCGCCGTGATGCGTGGTGAAGACGTTGTTCTTCGTCAGGATGTAGCCGTCGTCATCGAGGTCCAGAATGCCCTTGAACGCCTGCGCGTTAGGGATATGCCCAATGGCGAGGAACATGAACTTGACCGGCAGCGTCGACTCTTCGCCCGTCAGGCGGTTCTTGACCTTCAGGCCGCTGACATCCTTACCTTCAACGCCCAGTACCTCTTCGACCATCGTGTTGGTCAGGAACTGGATCTGCGGATGCGCCATCGCGCGCTCCAGCATGATCTGGCTGGCGCGGAACCGCTCCGTGCGGTTAATGACTGTGACCTTGGTGGCGAAGCGAGTCAAAAACAGAGCCTCCTCCATCGCCGAGTCGCCGCCGCCGATGACCGCGATCTCCTTGCCCGAGGCAAAGAAGCCGTCGCACGTCGCGCAGGAGGTCACTCCATGGCCGATCAGCGCCTGCTCGGAGGGCAGGTTCAGCCAACGGGCGCTCGCGCCGCTGGCGATGATGAGCGTCCGCGTTCGGATCGTCTCCTTGCCCGTGAAAATCTCGTAGGGCCGCTTCGTCAGGTCGACCGAGTGCAGGTGAGCCATCTTCAGCTCGGCGCCGAAGCGCGCGGCCTGTTTCTTCATGTTCTCGATCAACTCGGGCCCCTGCACGCCCTCCGGCCAGCCGGGAAAGTTCTCGACCAGCGTGGTGATCGAGAGCTGCCCGCCCGGTTCGTGGCCCTCCAGAATGAGAGGCTTCAGGTTGGCGCGTGCGGCGTAGATGGCGGCGGTAAGTCCGGAGCAGCCGGAGCCGAGGATGACTGTGTCGCGGATAGTCGTATCAGGCATAGCGAATGATTCGATTGTATCTGGCGGCAAAAGGGTTCATCCGGCGCCGGTGGTGAAAGAATGGGACATTATGGCAAACCTGACACTGGTCTATGGAATGCGCCTACTGCCCGCCGATGAGGTGGCAAGCGTAGGCGATGCGACTCTCGCGCTGAAGAACGGAAACGAGGCGCATGTGACGATGCACATTCTCGAGGGCTCCCGCGAGCAGATCGAGGCCCAGCTCCGCCTCAGCATCGAGGCGTTCTTCGACTTCTACCCGGAAATTTAGCTGCCCCCAGATTTAGCTGCGACCTTCAGCGAGCCTCGCGCCCCGCTGTTCTGTTTTGGGACAGCGCGCAGCCAATTCTGACGCGATCTGCTACACCTTTCGCCCGTTTCCGACGACATGTTCGGAAGAGGACGAAGGATGGCGATTCACGGGAGCATTCATTGGAGCTATGGGCTGATCCTCAGCATATTGCTCGCGCCCTGCGCCTGGGCGCAGGCGGGCGGGCACTCCATGCTGCGAAAGCCTCTGGTCCCGGAGCAGAAGGCGTCCGCCCCAGTGGCTCCTCCGGCCACGGTCACCGAGGCGCTGGAGTCGATGGCCGACCGGGCTGGGGTCATCTTCGCCGGTCAGGTTACGGCGATCCGGCAGCCGCAGGGTGCCTCCGGTCAGATCGAGATTACGTTCCACGTGGAACAGGCCGTGCTCGGCTGTGTCTCCGGCGTCTCTTACACGCTGCGCGAGTGGGCGGGCCTGTGGACCTCCAACCCGCACCGCTACCGCCTCGGCGAGCGCCTGCTGCTCTTTCTGCATGCGCCGGGACCGGGCGGCCTCAGCTCGCCCGTCGGTGGGCAGGCCGGGGCGATCCCGATTACCGTCTCCTCCACGGTCGCCGGTCCTGAAACCACCGACACCGGTGCTCCCGATCCGTCGGTCGATCTGCGCTGGGTCGAGGCTCGCGTGCTCCGCCAGACGGACTCTCCTGAGCCGCAGGCGCGGTCAGCCGCCCGCCCCATCGAGGACACAGAGCGGAAGACCTCCGCCGGCTCGCTTCAGAGCGTCCTGAGCCTGCTGAACGCCTGGGAGGCTGAGGGAACGCATGCCGCTCCGTAGCCTCCGCTGTCTCCGTGCCTTCTGGCTCGGGCTGCTTGCTCTCGCCTCTATAACCGCCTACGGCTCGGGGCCGCGCTGGGTGACGGGACCGCCCTACTTCGCCTCCGCGGGCAGATCGGTTATCTGGTACACGGATACGCCGCAGTACTTCACCGATCCTGGTCCGCTCAGCGCCTCCGTAAGCCACGCCGCCGCCGACGCGATGGTCGCTGCCGCAGCCTCCGCGTGGAACGTGCCTACGTCGCGCATCGCGCTGGCTCAGGGCGGCACGCTGGATGAGGAGATCAGCAGCGCCAACGTCTACCCCAATGGCTCCGGCCTGGTCTTTCCCGCGGATGCCTCGGCCTCGAACTACGCCGCGAAGCAGATCGCCGTCGTCTATGACCGTGACGGCTCCGTGACCGACCTGCTGCTCGGCTACGGAGCCAGCGATCCCAGCGGCTGCCTGCAAAACGCCGTCACCGAGGACGTGGACTCCATCACCTCCGACGGCTCCATCCGTCACGCCGTCATCATCCTGAACGGTCGCTGCACCGGGCCGCAGCCTGAGCGGCAGCTCCAGATGCAGTACCAGCTTGAGCGCATCTTCGGACGGGTGCTTGGGCTGGCGTGGTCGCAGCTCAACGACAACGTCTTTACCGGCTCGCCCGCGCCGAACGCTGCCCAGGTGGCGCACTGGCCCATCATGCACCCGCTCGACGTCATCTGCGGTGTCTACACCTACCAGTGCCTCACCTCGCCCTTCACGCTGCGCGACGATGACGTTGCGGGCCTCACCGGGCTGTATCCGGTTTCGGCTGCAGGGGCAAGCGGGAGCAAGATCTACAGCCTGTCGCAGGCGCTCAGCTTCGCCTCCGTGCTGCAGTTTCCCACTGGCGAGGGCATGGCCGGGGTCAACTTCATTCTGAAGCGGCAGACCTACGTGCAGTCCATCATGGACACGTATTACGACGTCTCCGCCGTAAGCGGCGCGACGATGCAGCAGCAGCGAGGCAATCCCGTCTCTTCGCCAGTGCCGGGCATTGCGGGCAGCATGGGGACGTCAAACTGGGTCGGTGCGAATTATGCGCCTGTCGGAGCGGCTGGTCTGGTGAGCTTTTCCTGGATTCCATTCCCGGCAGGGCAGAACCGCCAGTATCTTCACATCTTCACCGAGCCGATCAACCCTCTCTATACAGGCGAGTATGCGATAGGGCCTTACGTCGATTCCATGGTTTCTCCTTCCGGCAGCGGAGTCTCTTGGACGGTGGGAGCCATTTATCCGGCGTGGCAGGGACAGTATCAGAGCTTCGAGAACACGGTCAGCGACGCAGCCTCGAACTGCTCCACTGCCTCCGAGGGAACGCAGGCCGCTCCGTCGCCGGTGGCAGCCACGGGCTGGTGGAGCAGCGTTTTGTGCGGCGCGAACGCCTCCAACTCGTACCTCTTCACGCATACCTCGTGGGTGACGCTGCCGGTGAAGGCAAATCGCAGCTTTACCGTCGAGGTCACGGCACTCGACGAACTGGGCGGCGCGACCGGGAGCAAGGCGCGTCCCGTTCTCGGCCTCTGGAGCGCCGAGGACCTGCCCGGCGCGTCGGCGGACGTCTCTGCGCCCACAGCCTTCAATGGTCTGGCAACGGGCATGACCACCGTCGGCGCACAGACCGGGACCACCGGCGACACCGTAAAGATCGCCATCGCCGACGAGCGCGGCGATGGGCGTCCCGACTATGCCTATCAGGCTCGCGTGCTCTACGCCGATGCAATTACCCCCGCCGCGACGATCGGCGGCTCCACTGTCACAATCACCGGCATAGGCTTTCGCCCCGGCAACGCAGTCACCATCGGCGGAGTCGCGGCCACCGTGCAGAGCTGGACGAACAACACCATCATCGCCACCGTGCCGTTTCTCTCGAGCGTGCAGTCGGGGCAGGTCGTCAGCGAGGACGTTGTCGTCACCGACCGGGGCACTGGCGGCTCGACTATCATGCGCGGAGCGCTGGCCTACAGCTACGCTGCGCTGCCGTATTCGCTGCGGCTTGTCTCCGCGCCGACGGGCAGCCAGACGGAGCAGCTTGCCGTCAGCACGCCGTTTGCAGTCAAGGCGCTTGACGTCGATGGTGTCACCCCCATGAGCGGTGTCGCTGTGGTTTTCTCAGCGACCACGGGCAGCGTGCAGTGGAGCGCCTGCGACGCGGACCCCTGCACCGTGCTGACCGATGCGGGCGGCGTGGCCTCCATCAGTGTGACTCCGCAGAGCGCAGGGGCGATCAGGCTGCAGGCCGCGGCGCTGGGCAGAACGGCGACCGCTGCCTTCACCGCCGTGCCTCTGGTCCGTCTGCTCACAGTTGCGCCCACGACGATGCACCTTGCCGCGGGCGCGACGGTAAGCTGGCCGGTGACGGCCTCGGCGTTGCAGATGGGGCTTCCGGCGGCGCTGGCTCCCATTGCATGGACCGCGCAGAGCGCGTCCGGCATGCTGCTCGGCGGCCTCGACCTGACGACTGGCGCCGATGGCAAGGCCGCCGCGACGGTCACGGCTGGGCCGCTTGCCGCAGGCGCGACGGCAGCAGGGCAGGCCTGTGCGTGGCTGGTCATCTGCTCCGGCTTTACGGCGACGGCGGTGGACTCCTCGCAGTTCGTCGTCGGCATTACCAGCGGGGCAGGGCAGTCGGTGGCCTCCACGGAGGCGCTTGCGCCGTTCCTCTTCACCGTGATGGACGGGGACGGCAACCCGGTCGCCGGGGCCAGTGTAACCGTGCACCAGAGCGTCAGCCAGTGGACTGCCGCTTGCCCGGAGACGGGCCGCTGCCCCGACGCTCCCACCGTGCAACAAAATGTAACCACGGTAGTTACGGATATAAATGGCACCGCTGCCGTGGCACCGCTCCAGATCGCAGGGGCGGAGGTGACAGACGTCGTAGCCACCAGCGGAGCACGGGGCTTTGTCTCCCTCGCCGTGCAGAAGCATCCGTAACGAAAGATGCCGGAGGCTCTGCGGCCGCATCTGATAGAAAGAACACGGTACGTCCAGAGGAGCTTCTGCGATGGCGGATGTGGCAACAAGTGTTGGGAAGCGCAAGCGGGTAGTGGTGATCGGCGGCGGCTTCGCCGGTCTGCATGCGGCTACAGGGCTGGCTAAGCTGCCGGTGGATGTGACGCTGGTGGACCGGCGCAATCACCATACCTTCCAGCCGTTGCTCTACCAGGTGGCGCTGGCTGTGCTCTCACCGGCCGATATTGCCCAGCCCATCCGCACCATCCTCAACCGGACGAAGAACATCGAGGTGCTGATGGAGGAGGCGACCAGCATCGACTCGGCGCAGCGCCATGTGACGCTCCGCTCCGGCAAGCAGCTGACGTACGACTTTTTGGTGCTCGCCACCGGCGCGACGCACTCCTATTTCGGCAAGGATGAGTGGGCGGCGCTCGCGCCCGGCCTCAAGACGGTCGAGGACGCGACCGAGATTCGCCGCCGCGTGCTGCTGGCCTTCGAGCTGGCCGAGCGACAGATGATCGAGCAGGGCACGCATCCTCCGTTGCACTTTATCATCATCGGCGGCGGCCCTACGGGCGTCGAGCTGGCCGGAGCCATCAGCGACATCTCGCGGCTGTACATGACCCGCGACTTCCGGCACATCAATCCTTCCGACGCGCAGGTGACGATCCTCGAGGGCTCGCCGACTATTCTGACCGCGTACCCGGAGGACCTGCAGGCCAGCGCACGCTGCCAGCTCGAAAGACTCAACATCAAGGTGCGGACCGGCGCGCATGTCACCGATGTACAGCCGGGATATGTGATGGTCGGCGACGAGCGGATCGACTCCGTGGTGACGCTGTGGGCCGCGGGCGTGCAGGCCTCTCCGCTGGGCAAGCTGCTCGGCTGCGAGACGGACCGCCGCGGCTGCGTGCTCGTCGATGAGCACCTGAACCCGCCCGGACACCCGGAGATCTTCGTCTGCGGCGATCTGGCGCACGTTATGCAGGACGGCAAACAGGTCCCCGGCGTGGCCCAGCCCGCCATGCAGATGGGCGACTACGCCGCGCACCGCATCGGCGTGCTGATCGGGGACATCCACGAGGACAAGGACAAGGTCTTCCACTACTTCGACAAGGGCGACATGGCGACCATTGGCCGATCGGCGGCGGTCGCCAAGCTGGAGTGGCCCTTCAAGGCGCACTGGAGCGGCTTCCCCGCCTGGGTGAGCTGGCTGATCGTCCACATCTTCTTCCTGATCGGCTTCCAGAATCGCTTCTCGGTCTTCTGGTCGTGGGCGTGGACATACATCGGCCGGAGGGACGGAGTTCGGCTGATTACTGGCTCGCAGGAGCTGCCGGGATGGGCCGCCGAGGAGAAGGAGCCCGATACGCGGCCACTCGATCTCGAGTCGCCGCGCGTTTAGGGCATATCAGTTTCTGGCGTTATTCAACGTGGACACGCTTTGCATGCGGCTGCCCGGGCGCGACGTCGTCATCGTTGTGGCGCTTCTTCAGCACGAAGGTAGAGCGGCAGAAGCGGCACTCCCACGGATAGTAGCCGAAACGCCGGAGGAAGACCCTCTGCCAGAACCCTTTCTGGCGTATGCGGCGAGCCTGCATGGCGTGACACTTGGGACACTCGGTGGCAGATTGTGACATAAAAGGTAACGTTCTCCCGAGAGGGTACTTACACGCTTAGGTATCTTAAGTCGGTTACGGATGACCTGACCTGCTCGCAACAGTGTAGCTGCTTCATTCGTTGTGTGCCAGTAACATTATGAGACATAAGGGGTTACTGTGGAAATTGCACTTGCGAAGGTAAGATGACTGAAGTTTAGTGTTCAGGCCATAAGGAATGAAACTTTTCCCCTGTCTGATCGTCTTTACCGAAACTCTTCTATAGCCCTGTCCTAGGGAGAGGACAAGGCCGCCCGCTCACTCATGCTAGGCTGATTCGCACAGGGATGAAATCTTAGCTGGTTTGGTCTTCCGAAGGAGGGCTTGATGGGCATCGGTGTGCGTGCGCTGCGTCTTGCGGCATGGGGTGCATTTGCGGCGTCGGCGGCGGCGCAGGATACGGCGACGACGGTGCGCGCGTATGTGAAGGAGCACCAGAAGGAGATCGTGGCCGAGTACCTGCGCTATGTTTCGCTGCCCGACCTGCACGGCGACGTTCCCAGCCTGACGAAGAACGCCGAGCTGCTGGTCACGATGATGCAGAAGCGAGGCTTGAACCCCGAGCTATGGAAGACCTCCGGCGCTCCGGTGGTCTTCGGAGAAAAGCTGGTGCCGGGCGCGAAGCACACGCTGCTGCTCTATATCCACTACGACGGCCAGCCCGTCGACGCGAAGCGCTGGGCGCAGCCGGACCCATTTGTGCCGGTCATGCGTACAGATACGATCGAGCACGGCGGGAGTATCGTGACGGACGTCTCCTCGCGGACGGAGTTTCCGGCGGACTGGCGCATCTATGCCCGTGCCGCAGGCGATGACAAGGTGCCCATCGAGGCTCTCCTCACCGCGCTCGACGCCATCGGCGGCAAGGTGAAGGAGAACATCAAGGTCATCCTGCACGGCGAAGAAGAGGGAAGCGGGCCGAGCCTCGGCGAGGTCATTCAGCAGTATCCCGACAAGCTCAAGTCCGACATGGTGGTGATCCTCGACGGTCCGCAGCACGCCAGCGGGCTGACGACGGTCTTCTATGGCGCACGCGGCGGAGCGAACGTCGACGTGACTGTTTACACGGCCAAGAGCGCCATGCACAGCGGCAACTACGGCAACTGGCTGCCGGACGCCAATGTGCGCTTGGCGCAGCTTATCTCGTCGATGGTCGAGCCTTCGGGCAAGGTGGCCATCAAGGACTTCTATAGCGACGTGCTGCCGTTCTCGAAGTCGGCCGAGGAGATGATGGCGGCCGTGCCCGAGCGCACCGCGGAGATGCAGAAGGAGTACGGCGTCGGCTCCGTCGATGGCGCGGCGAAGAGCCTGCAGGAGGGACTGAACATGCCCGCCTTCAGTGTGCACATGATGCGCGGCGGCGAAGTGGGCGGCGTCATTCCGGCCAGCGCCACGGCGCAGATTGCGATGCGTCTGGTGAAGGAGAACGATCCGAAGGTCATGGCTGAGCGCGTCATCGATCACATCCGCGCACAGGGTTATTTCATTGTTGATAAGGACCCCGATGTAGCTACGCTGGCTGCGCATCCGAAGGTAGCCAAGGTGACCTCGCGCTCGCTTGAGGCGCGCGCAGGCGGCGGCAGTGGAGCATGGCGCACCGAGCCGGATAACCCACAGGCGGAGTTCGTCACCGAGGCGCTGCGTACTACGTGGAAGGGCCAGATTGTCCGCGTCCGGACGCTCGGCGGCGGCGTGCCTGCGTCGGCGTTTATTGATGCGTATCATGTGCCCGCAATGGGTATCTCTCTTGCGAACTACGACGACAACCAGCACGCAGACAACGAGAATCTGCGGCTCGGTAATCTGTACGACGGCGTCGTAACGCTGGCCGGTCTGATGACGCAGTAAAACAAAAGCGGCGACCCCATACGAGGTCGCCGCTGTGTTGCATCGAGTAAAAAGCCTACGCGCCGACCGTCTCCGCGACCTTGACCTTTACCGGCGTGAGCCAGTTGTAGCGATCAGCCTTCAGGCCGTTGACGATGGCGAAGAACTCCTCGTGCAGCGCCTTCGTGATGGGACCCATCGTGCCGTCGCCGACCAGGATGCGGTCGACCGAGCGCAGATGCGTAACCTCGGCGGCGGTGCCGGTGAAGAAGGCTTCGTCCGCGATGTAGAGCATCTCGCGCGGCAGCGCCTGCTCGACCACCGGGATGCCGAGGTGATGCGCCAGCGTCAGCACCGAGCTGCGCGTGATGCCGTTCAGCACCGAGTTCGCCAGCGGCGTTGTGTACAGGATGCCATTACGGACGAGGAAGAGATTCTCGCCCGAGCCTTCGGAGAGGTAGCCGTTCACATCAAGCGCAATGCCCTCCGAGTAGCCGTTGACCTCGGCCTCCATGCGGATAAGCTGCGAGTTCATATAGTTCGCGCCGGCCTTGGCGAGCGAGGGCATCGTGTTCGGCGCAAGGCGGTTCCACGAGGAGACGCACACATCGGCGCCCGCATCGCCCGGAACATACTTGCCCCACGGGAAGTTCGCAAGGTAGACCTCGACGGGCGACTTGAGCGGATTGACGCCGATCTCACCATAGCCGCGGAAGGCGATGGGACGGATGTAGCAGGGCGCGACGCCATTGGCCTCAACGAGATCGATGACCCCGGAGACGAGTTGCTCGAGCGTGTACGGAAGCGGCATGCGATAGATCTTCGCGGAGTCAACGAGCCGCTGCATGTGGTCGTGAAGCCGGAAGATACCCGCGGCGTTCTGCTGTGTGTAACAGCGGATGCCCTCGAAGACCGAGGAGCCGTAGTGCACGACGTGGCTCATCACGTGGATCTGGGCCTTGTCCCAGGGAATGAGCTGGCCGTTGTGCCAGATATGTTCAGTAGTTTGTAAGGGCATTGGGATTGCGCTCCGTTCAACAACGTGCCTTGAAGAGGTTGCAACCATTATAGGTCGTTTACAGCGGCTACATCGTGTTTTCATGGCAATTGCGGCGGTCTTGTGCCAAAGTTGCCGTGCTATGCTTCGCTCAACACCGGGGCGGCTGGAGCATTTCCGCAAGCGGGAGAGGAGGCAGCGAGGATGATCGTCGCGCCACACGTAAGCCTGAGCGGCATCGAGCAGTCGGCCTACGTGCGCTTCTCGCTGCTGGCTCTCAGTTCGATCTTCTTCCTCGTGGACCCCTTCGCCGCGATGCCGACCTTTATCGCGGTCACGGCGGGCGCGGACAAGGCGCGCCAGCGACGCATGGCCTGGAAGGCCTCGCTGACGGCGCTGATTTTCCTGAGCGCCTTTGCGCTGGCCGGGCAGTACATCTTCCGCATGTTCGGCATTACGCTGCCCGCGTTTGAGATTGCTGGCGGCATCATCCTTTTGCTGATAGGCCTCGACATGCTCGCGGCCAAGCGTTCTCCCACACAGGAGGCCAGCGGCGAGACGGCTGAGGCGGCAAGTAAGGAGGATGCAGGCATCGTGCCGCTGGGTATTCCCATGCTGGCCGGGCCGGGCTCGATCACGAGCGTCATGGTGCTGGTAGGGCAGGCGCAGACGAGCTGGCAGATGGTGGCGATCCTCGCGTCGATCTTCATCACCTCGGTGGCCTGCTATTTAGTGCTCGGCAATTCGGATAAGGTGGTGCGCGTGCTGGGGGATACGGGAATCCGCATCCTGGTGCGCATTATGGGGCTTTTACTGGTGGCGCTGGCGGTACAGTACTTCGTCAACGGCCTTGTGGACCTGAATGTGATCGCAAAGCCATCGTAAAAGGGATGAGTGGGGCAGTTTGAAAGGTACGGGCTTTTAGCCCGTACATCTTGGTTTGCCTCATTCAAGGGCTTTAGCCCCTGAGGGAATAGCCGAGGGCAAACTAATCAACGAGCTGAAAGGCACGTATTTACTGGGCGAAACGCAGTTTTCGACAGGAAGTGCAAGATATTCACAGGTTTGGGAGTTGCATTGTTGCGAGAGCGTTGATACTCTCAGGAAGTCGCAGTGAGGCGAAACGCTTGCAAGGCAACGCAAAGCGCGATACTCTAAGCGAGCTGTAGAAAAGAGCTTCGCACCTTGGGCTTCGGTAGTAAGGAAGCTGGATGAGGGAAGACGGAGCGCAGTCCAAGCGTTTGCGGCTGAGAGCCTTAGGGGCCTGCCGATCCAAACCCAAGCTACTGCTAGTGATGTACCAGGAGCTCAGAGCTCCGCGACAGTAATGTCGTTACGGTGTTTGTAAGTTTTATGCACTGCGTTATGCGGTCAATCGTTTCCGGGAGTCAAGTGCTTGCCTCTATCATTTATATAGAGGAAGACGGCGAGCGGTAAGGCTGGAAAGAGCCGAAACGAGCGCTTGACTGCGACGCGAAAGATTGATAATCTTGAAAAGTTCGCTGAGCGCCGAACGATGCTGAAAAGCACGGCGGTTGACAGCGAAACGAAAGATTGATAATCTTAGAAAGTTCGCTGAAACGTCGAACGCTGCTGAGAAGCAAGCCGGTTGGGTAAATGCTGGCAATGAGCTTCTCAAAAGCAGCAAACACAAGACGCAGACTTCAGTGCATCAAGTTCGAGGACACAAGAATGAGCTTTGCTCTTCTAGTCCTTGATCCAAAGCTGCCCGCTAAGGCGGATGCAGTCAGGATCTTTGACAACATAGTTGAACGTGCCAGTCGTGAGATGATACGAAATTGGTTTAGTCATTCTCACTAGTTATATCCTTCGCTCCTTTCGAGCGAGCGGAGGCGACTGATCCATCCCGACCCCTGTCGTTGGATGGCAGTCAAACCAAGATTAAACGAGAGTTTGATCCTGGCTCAGAATCAACGCTGGCGGCGTGCCTAACACATGCAAGTCGCACGAGAAAATGGAGCAATCCATGAGTACAGTGGCGCACGGGTGAGTAACACGTGACTTATCTACCTTCGAGTGGGGAATAACCTAGAGAAATCTGGGCTAATACCGCATAACATCTACGGATCAAAGCAGCAATGTGCTTGAAGAGGAGGTCGCGGTCGATTAGCTAGTTGGTGGGGTAATGGCCCACCAAGGCTATGATCGATATCCGGCCTGAGAGGGCGCACGGACACACTGGAACTGAAACACGGTCCAGACTCCTACGGGAGGCAGCAGTGGGGAATTTTGCGCAATGGGGGAAACCCTGACGCAGCAACGCCGCGTGGAGGATGACATATCTTGGTAT
>DASWOV010000006.1:0-1505 GCA_036398595.1 Granulicella sp. | reverse complement strand
TGAGCTGCTGCCGGTTCCGCGGACACCTGGTTAAGCTACCTGCGCTTGCCGCTCGAAGTCCATGGGGCTGAGATAGCCCAAGGTCGAGTGGCGTCGCGTCGGATTGTAGAAGCGCTCGATGTAGTCGAACACGTCTGCCTTCGCGTGATTGCGGGTGCGGTAGGTTTTACGCCCGACCCGTTCGGTCTTCAGCGAGGAGAAGAAGCTCTCCATGGCGGCGTTGTCCCAGACGTTGCCGGACCGGCTCATCGAGCAGGTCACGCCGTTGTCGGCCATCAGCCGCTGGAACTGCTCGCTGGTGTATTGGCTGCCCTGGTCCGAGTGATGCAGCAAAGCGTCGGGCTTCCCACGCCGCCAGATCGCCATCATCAGCGCGTCGGTGACGAGTTGGGCGGTCATGGTGTCGCTCATCGACCAGCCGACCACCCGGCGCGAGAACAGGTCGATGACGACGGCGACGTACAGCCATCCTTCGGCGGTCCAGATGTAGGTAAAGTCGGCGATCCACCTCTGGTTGGGCGCCTCGGCCGTGAACTGGCGGTCGAGGAGATTGTCGGCAATGACGGATCGCAGGCCATCGTCCTTCGGCAGACCACGACGCCGGGGTCGAGCCTTCAGGCCGTGAACACGCATCAGCCGCTCGATGCGATGCAGGCCACATGAGAGGCCTTCGGCCAGAAGGTCGTGCCAGACACGACGCGCACCGTACGTCCGATAGCTGGAGATGAAGCTGGCGCGAACCCTGGCACCGAACTCCTCGTCGCTCCGGGCGCGAGCACTGGGTGCGCGAACCAACCAGGCATGAAAGCCGCTGCGCGAAACACCGAGCGCTTCGCAGATCCACGACACCGGCCAGATCCCTCGGTGCTTCGCGACGAACTCGAACCTCATATCGAGTCCCTGGCGAAGTAGGCCGCCGCTTTTTTTAGGATGTCGCGCTCCGCCTTCATCCTGGCGAGCTCGCGGCGCAGCCGCTCAATCTCCTGCTGCTCGGGCTTCATCACGCCGTGCCCAGGAAACGCCGATCCCGGGTCCGCCGCCTGCTCACGCACCCACTTGCGCAGCACGTTCTCGTGCAGGTCCAGATCGCGGGCCGCCTGCGACACCGATACCCCGCGTTCCCGCACCAGCTTCACCGCCTCGAGCTTGAACTCACGGCTGAACTTCCGTCGTTGCATCTCCATCCTCCGGTTCCAAAACACCTTATCTCGGTGTCCACGGAACCGGCAGCAGCTCACATTTCGAGTCCGCCATCTGCCGAACTTCTGGCGTCAATATCCAGCCGCGCGCGGTCATCGCGCCGACGCTGCTGTCGTCGTTCGTTCCAAGGTACAAAGACTGCTATAGAACCAGAAGCGATGATAGCGACACCACTTATGATCGCTTGCGACCATGCCGCCGCGTCTTGAGCCAACTATTCCTCCACCTTAATCTTCTCGATAAATGCCCAAGTCGTTAGTTTGGAAGTATACCACGCGGCGTGCGCGACCGTTTGCGAAGACAAG
>DASWOV010000005.1:0-1787 GCA_036398595.1 Granulicella sp. | reverse complement strand
GAAGCCTGCGGAAGACTCTTCGCTTCGGCTCGGTCTTGCGGTGACGGGCGACTTCGCGATGGAGATCACGCTCGATGCTCCCGGTGTTCGCGAGGCGCTGGTCGACCCATCGCTTCCAAAGGACGTTCACGACCTCAAGGCCGTTCTGCGTGCGCTTGGTTCACGCGGTGTTGAGATCGAAGGCGTGCGGAACGATGTGATGCTGCTCAGCTATCTCATCAACCCGACGCACGGCTCGCACACGCTGCCCGATATCGCGGCGCGCAGCACCAGCCGCGCTCTGACGCACCAGTTCACGAAGGACAACCCCAACGACCCGGAGCGTCTGCCCGAGGCGGCCGCTGCGGTGGTGCGCCTTTCTGCTGCGCTTGGCCAGCAGATCGCAGAGTATGCTCCCGTTGAGCGCGTTGTCCCTGCGGACGATCCTGCGCTCGGCGGCGCGGTCACGCAGGAGATGCTCTTCGCGGCTCCCTCCTCCTCGGCAACGAAGACAATCACAGCCTCGCCGCTGCAGCATGTCTATGAGACGATCGATCGGCCTTTGGTCCCTGTGCTGCTTCGCATGGAGCAGGAAGGTGTCCGCATCGACTCGGATTTTCTCCGCACCATGTCGTCGCGGCTCGCCATCGAGATAGACAACTTCGCCGAGCGCATTTATACGGAGAGCGGTCATCGCTTCAACGTCAACTCGCCCAAGCAGCTTGGCGACGTGCTCTTCAACAAAATGCTTCTGCCCAAGCCGACGAAGCATGGCAAGGGCAAGGTTGTTTCGACCGCGCAGGATGTGCTGGAAGAACTGGCCGAGTCTCACGTGGTCCCCCGTCTGGTGCTGGAGTATCGCCAGCTTGCGAAGCTCAAGTCCACGTACCTCGATCAGCTTCCCGCGCTCGCCGATGCGCAGGGAAGGGTCCACACGACCTTCAACCAGGTGGGCACGGCGACGGGAAGGCTTTCGAGCACCAATCCCAACCTGCAGAATATTCCTGTGCGCACCACGGTTGGACGCGAGATTCGCGCAGCCTTTATTGCCGCGCCAGGCAATGTGCTGATGTCGGCGGACTACTCGCAGATCGAGCTGCGCCTGATGGCCCACTTCTCCGAAGACCCGCTGCTGCTCGATGCCTACCGCACCGGCAAGGACATCCATACGTTGACGGCGTCGGAGGTCTTCGGCGTGGATGTGGCCACGATGGATAAGGAGACGCGCAGCCGCGCCAAGGCCGTGAACTTGGGCATGGTCTATGGCATCTCGCCCTTTGGACTGGCGGCGCAGCTCAACATCGACCAGAAGACCGCGCGCGAGTACATCGAGCGCTACTTCGAGCGGTACAAGGGCGTCGAGCGTTTCATCGAACAGACGCTTGAGACGGTTCGCCGCGAGCAGGCTGTCCGCACCTTCTTCGGGCGGGTGCGTCCTATCCCCGATATCCAGTCGCGCAACCCGAACATGCGCGGTTTTGCCGAGCGCACCGCGATCAACACACCTTTGCAGGGAACGGCGGCGGACCTCATCAAACTGGCCATGCTTCGCATCGATGCTGCGATCCTCGAGCGCGGGCTTCGTTCACGCATGACCCTTCAGGTCCACGACGAACTTCTCTTCGATGTCGTTCCTGAAGAAGCCGAAGGGCTTGAGGCGCTGGTGCGGCACGAGATGGAGAACGTCGCCGAGTTCTCCGTCCCCATCGTCGCCGAGATCGGCATCGGGGCGAACTGGCGCGACCTCAAATGATGGCCAGGTTCTGCTGCGGGGGAGCGGAGCGTACGCAGTTGCGCCCCTCGCCCTT
>DASWOV010000004.1:0-78408 GCA_036398595.1 Granulicella sp. | reverse complement strand
GTTCGGATTGTGCTTCGCCAGCACCTTCGTGATCGCCGCCGTCAACGTCGTCTTGCCGTGATCAATATGACCAATCGTCCCGATATTTACGTGCGGCTTCGACCGGTCAAACTTCTCCTTCGCCATGTTGCTCTCCGTCTCTCTTTGACTTCAAAATTCGTACTTCAAAACCGTTGCTGGAAGCCTTACCGTGCTTCCTTACCCTGAACCTTGGCGATGATCTCCTCGCTCACCGAGCGCGGAGCCTCCTCGTACTGCTTGAACTGCATCGTGTAGTTGGCGCGGCCCTGCGTCGAAGAGCGCATGTGCGTCGCATATCCGAACATCGTGCTCAGCGGCACCGTCGCCTTGATCGCCTGCGTACCGCCGACCATCTCCATACCCTCGATACGGCCGCGGCGGCTGTTCAGGTCGCCGATGATCGTGCCCATGTACTCCTCGGGCACCGTCACCTCGACGTCCATCATCGGCTCAAGCAGAACCGGCTTCGCCTTCCTGGCGGCCTCCTTGAAGGCCATCGAGCCGGCGATCTTGAACGCCATTTCGTTCGAGTCAACGTCGTGGTAGCTGCCATCGAAGAGCGACACCTTGATGTCAACCATCTCGTAGCCGGCGAGTATGCCGCGCAACATCGCGTCCTGGATACCCTGGTCGATCGGCTTGATGTACTCCTTCGGGATCACGCCGCCCTTGGTATCGTTGCTGAACTCGTAGCCCTTGCCCGGCTCGTTCGGCGAGATGCGAATCTTCGCATGGCCATAGTTGCCGGAACCGCCCGTCTGGCGAATGTACTTGCCCTCGGCCTCAGCGGCCGAGCGGATCGTCTCGCGGTAGGCCACCTGCGGCTTGCCGACGTTCGCCTCGACCTTGTGCTCGCGCATCATGCGGTCGACAATAATCTCGAGGTGCAGCTCGCCCATGCCCGAGATGATGGTCTGGGCGGAGTCAGGATCGGTGTGCACGCGGAAGGTCGGGTCCTCCTGCGCCAGCTTTGCCAGCGCCATGCCCATCTTCTCCTGGTCAGCCTTGGTCTTCGGCTCGACGGCAACCGCGATGACGGGCGCCGGGAAGTCGATCGACTCGAGCACAACGGGAGCCTTGTCCGTGCAGATCGTATCGCCGGTGACAAGGTTCTTGAGGCCGACGGCGGCGCAGATATCGCCCGCCAGAATCTCGGTGATCTCCTCGCGCTTGTTGGCGTGCATCTTAAGCAGGCGGCCAATGCGCTCCGTCTTGCCGGTGCGCGGATTGAGCACCGAATCGCCGGTCTTGAGCTGACCCGAATACACGCGGATGAAGATCAGTTGGCCGACGAACGGGTCGGTCATGATCTTGAAACCAAGCGCCGCGAAGGGCTCGCTGTCGTCCGCCTTACGGACCAGCTTCTCCTCCAGGTTGTCCGGGTTGATGCCCTCCACCGGAGGAATATCGAGCGGGCTGGGCAGATAGTCAACGACCGCGTCGAGCAGCGTCTGCACGCCCTTATTCTTGAAGGACGAGCCGCAGAGCACCGGGAAGATGTGCATCGCAATCGTCGCTTTGCGGATAGCAGCCTTGAGCTGCTCCTCGGTCGGCTCCTCGCCTTCGAGGAAGAGGTTCAGAATCTCGTCGTCCGAGTCGGCAACCGACTCGATCAGGAAGTGACGAGCCTCCTGCGCCTTCTCAAGAAGGTCGGCAGGAATCTCCTCGACCGAATACTTGGCGCCCATCGTCTCGTCGTGCCAGAGGATCGCCTTCATCGTGACGAGATCGATGACACCGGCAAACTTCGACTCTGCGCCGACCGCAATGTTCAGCGGCACAGCGCGCGCGCCGAGGCGATCGACGATCGTCTTGGTCGCGTACACCGCATCGGCGCCGGCCTTGTCCATCTTGTTGATGAAGCAGATGCGCGGAACCTTGTACTTGTCTGCCTGACGCCACACCGTCTCCGACTGCGGCTGCACACCGGCGACCGCGTCGAAGCAGGCAACTGCGCCGTCAAGAACGCGGAGCGAACGCTCCACCTCAGCGGTAAAGTCCACGTGGCCCGGAGTATCGATGATATTGATACGGACATTCTTCCAGGTGCAGGTCGTCGCGGCCGAGGTAATCGTGATGCCGCGCTCCTGCTCCTGCTCCATCCAATCCATGGTCGCAGTGCCCTCGTGCACCTCGCCAATACGGTGCGTGATACCCGTATAGAAGAGGATGCGCTCGGTCGTCGTCGTCTTTCCGGCGTCGATGTGCGCCATAATTCCAATATTCCGGCAACGATTTAGCGGTACAGTGCGTGCCACAGTCTCGATCTCTCATCTGCGGGTCATACCCGCGGTCAGTACATCGTTGAAACTAAAAACAAAAGGCGTTCAGCTAAAAAGCTTTCCTTACCACCGGTAGTGAGCAAAGGCCTTGTTCGCCTCCGCCATACGGTGAACGTCTTCCTTCTTCTTCATCGCGGCTCCGCGGCCATTGGCAGCGTCGAGCAGCTCGGCGGTCAGCTTGTCCACCATGCCCTTCTCGCCACGGGCGCGGCCGTAGGTCACGAGCCAGCGGATCGCCAGCGAGGTGCGGCGCTCCGGGTTGACCTCGATCGGCACCTGATAGTTCGCACCGCCGACGCGGCGGCTCTTAACCTCAAGCAGCGGCTTGCAGTTCTCGATAGCCTTCTTGAAGAGCTTGAGGGCCTCGTCGCCGCCCTTCTGCTCCAGGTTCGTCATGGCCTCGTAGAAGACGCCCTGCGCGGTCGACTTCTTGCCGCCCCACATCATCGAGTTGACGAACTTCGTGACCAGCGTGGAACCATAGACCGGGTCCGCTGCAACCTCACGCTTGGCGATATAACCTTTTCTCGGCATTGCTCTTCTCTTCTTCCTCCAGGGCCGTCAACCTCTCAAGACCTGGACCTGTTCTGCGCGGCGAGCCGCGAATCTCTTCAACCAGCCGAAGCCGGACTACTTGGCCGCGCTCGCCTTCGGACGCTTGGCGCCGTACTTCGAGCGGCCCTGCATACGCTTGGCGACGCCGACCGAGTCGAGCGTGCCGCGAACGACGTGATACCGCACACCCGGCAGATCCTTCACACGGCCGCCGCGAATCAGCACAATCGAGTGCTCCTGCAGGTTATGACCGATGCCCGGGATGTACGTCGTTACCTCGATCCCATTGGTGAGGCGAACACGAGCGACCTTACGCAGAGCCGAGTTCGGCTTCTTGGGGGTCTGCGTGTACACACGGGTGCAGACGCCGCGGCGCTGAGGCGAACCCTGCAGGGCAGGGCTGGCGGTCTTATAACGAGTGGGCGTGCGCCCCTGCTTGACGAGCTGATGAAACGTAGGCACTGAAGCTCCTTAGCTACTACTCAAACCTGTCAGACGCTCACAGGAATCACCGCAGGCGCGCGTATACGCGCAAATAGCGAGGCGACAACACGCCTCCCTGCGAAGAATCATCCTGCTTCACGCCTGTACTACCAACACCAGACGAAAACAGTCGACGGTGGCCGAGCGCTCTTTCTACCCATACCGGGCGAGGCCGACTCCGTTTCGCTGTTCCGGCCCGTATAGCCCATCCAGGGTGGAGGGTGTCACAGGCACGATTGCGATGGGCCGCAGACATCCGCCCCTGCGATTTGCAGGAACTCTGCGGTGTAATCTCTTGTATCCAGTATAGCGCAATCTGGCTTCTCGGCCCGATTGGCAGGGTATTCCACCCCTGAACGTCGGCATACCGCACGACGCATTCCGGATACTCGCGGAACCGTTTAACAATAGCAATTCGGGCAGGGCGCGTCAACATTTTTCACGGCGGATGCTGGAATTCTTCGCTGCCTGTAACACTTCTCCTCTCCGTAGCACCATCAAGGGCACCGCGGCGGGCCTGATACCGCACCACAACCACGCCTTACACCGGCAAAAGGAGACGAATCATGGGAGTCATTCCAGGGTCAATACGCGTACTGTCCAGCCAGTATCCCCGCCGAGACAAGAAGGAACCCGAGAAGTACAAGTACGTCGAGACGGTGATGACCGGAATACCGGGAACTCCGTGCTGCGCGCAGATGAGCCATGCGCTGAATATGGCTGGAATCCCTGTGCCGCTGAGCAGTTATCGCCGCACCCCGAACCCTAAGCTGAAGGTCAACGGAAGAGTCTGCAACTATCTGCTTGCCACCGACGAGTTGGAAGAGTTCCTGCAGTCGGCCTACGGTGAGCCCGAAACCATCAACCGCGATTTCTCGAACAAAACGCGATCTGTGGCGGAGATCAAGGCCTATATCAAGGATCGTCCGGGAATCCTGATCTTCCGCCAGGCAGACCTGCGTGTCGTGCCGCCCAAGGGAAAGTTCGAGCACACCGAAATCTGGAATGGGACGCAGACCCTGCAGCGCGATATGAACGAGGACTACCTCTTCGGCTGCCCGCGTGTTCTGATGTGGGATGCCAACGACCCTGCCAAGTTTCTGGTGGACTACATGAGCAAGCAGTAAGAGGTCGCCAGACCGCAAGGATTGAAGCTGGGGAGAGCGTCCGTGCAGTTCAGGACAGCGCCTCGGCTTCCTCCCCCTCGGCGGCCAAATACACCGGCAGAAGACGCGCCTGCCCATGCTAGGCTTTCGGCATGCTCTTCCCTGCTGCACGCGCGTCCCGTCTCCTCCTTGCCGTGGCTGCGTTCTCCCTGATCGCCACAGCTCCTTCGGCCTACGCGCAGGCCTCCTCCAATCAGGCACACGACACCCGCATCTCCTCCCTGCTCGGGGATCTCGGCAAGACGCAGACTCCCCTGCAGTCCGTCATCTCTCCCGACGGGACGGCCGTCGCCTGGACGGCGCGGGCCGCCAATCGCGGCTATATCCTTCATCTGTCTGACGTTAACCGTCCTGACAGCTCCAAAGAGATCGGCATGGGCGAGGTCGTCGACCCCCTGTGCAGCAGTACGCAGCCGATGTGGTCGCCCGACGGCCGCTCCCTGCTCTTCACCTCCACCTGCGTCCCGAAGGGCTCCGCTCCGCAGGGGCAGCAGGTCTTTATCTGGTCGAAGGACAGCCAGAAGACGAAGCAGCTTACCCACGTGACCGGCTCGGTCGACGTCCCGGCGTGGTCGCCAGACGGCAAAGCCATCGCCTTTCTCTTCGTCGAGAATGCCACCCGCAGCGCCGGTGCGCTCGACGCCATGAAGCCCCCCGCCGGGGTCATCGGCGAGGATGGCGTCGAGGTCCAGCGCGTCGCCGCGGTCGAGGTGGCCAGCGGCAACGTCTCCGTGGTCACGCCTGCCAACCTGCACGTCTACGAGTTTGACTGGGCCCCCGGCTCGGACAGGATCGCCTTCGTCGCAGCCGCGCCTCCGGGCGAGAACACCTGGTGGATCGCCCAGCTTTATACGCAGGACCTCTCCTCCGCGGGCCTGAAGGCCTCCACGCCGCAGTCGATCCTCAACACCCAGACCGTCACCGGCTCGCTGCACGGCCTACAGATCGCGCTTCCGCGCTGGTCGCCCGACGGCACGCGCATCGCCCTGATCGGCGGCCTGATGAGCGATCAGGGTTCGACCGGCGGCGATATATACATCCTGCCCTCGACCGGCGGCGAGCCGAAGAACATCACCCCCGGTCGCAGATCGTCCCCGGCTTATTTCCGCTGGCTGGATGACTCGAAGCTCTACGTCGCCGAGCACCTCGGCGGCAGCGCGAGGATCACCGCGCTCGACGCCGCAACCGGGCAGGATGTCCCCAACACCGGCGTAGTCTTCCCCGAGACGATTGGCGCAGGCCGCGACATCATGAGCGTCTCCCTCTCCCCTGCAACGCACCGGGTCGCCTTCGTCCGCAGCTCGTTCGAGAAGGCCCCCGAGGTATGGGCTGGAGAGCTAAGTAATCTGAAGCAGATCTCGCACCTGAACGACAGCATGAAGCCCGGCTGGGGCAAGACTGAGGACATCGCCTGGGAGAACGAAGGCTTCCACGTGCAGGGCTGGCTGCTGTACCCGGCCAACTACGATCCTGCGAAGACCTACCCGATGGTCGTCTACGTCCACGGCGGCCCATCGAGCGCATCGCAGCCGCGCTGGCCCTCGGCGGCCTACGGCGCGACGCCCTTCTCGGCGCTGGGCTACTTCGTCTTTATGCCGAACCCGCGCGGCAGCTACGGGCAGGGCGAGGCCTTTACGCAGGCCAACATCAAGGACTTCGGCTACGGCGATCTCCGCGACATCCTCGCCGGGATGGACGTGCTCGAGAAGCGCTTCCCCATCGACAAGGAGCGCGAGGGCCTCACCGGCTGGAGCTACGGCGGCTTCATGACCATGTTCGCCGTCACCCAGACGCATCGCTTTAAAGCCGCGGTCGCAGGGGCGGGCATCAGCGACTGGAAGAGCTACTACGGCGAAAACTCCATCGACCAGTGGATGATCCCCTTCTTCGGCAAGAGCGTCTACGAAGACCCGGCGGTCTACGCCAAGAGCTCGGCCATTGAATTTATCAAGAATGTCACCACCCCCACACTCATCGTCGTAGGCGACCGGGACGGCGAGTGCCCGGCCCCGCAGAGCTACGAGTTCTGGCATGCTCTCAGGGCCAATCACGTTCCGACGCAGCTCGTCGTCTACCCTAATGAGGGGCATAGCTTCCGCGATCCGGGGCACCGCGTCGACGTCCTCGAACGCGCGATTCACTGGTTCGAGGAGAGGATGCCCGCAAAATAATCTGCATTGGCTGCGAATAAGGCTGCCCCAGGCATTTGCTTCCGTCTGGGGCAGCTTCTAAACTGACCTCTAAGGTATTTCAGCGCTGTAGAGGGACCGTCCAGGGGTGTCCGTGTTGGGCGGGGAGGATGAATGCATCGGTTTGTTACGTTCCTAGCTTTATTGTTGGTTTCGGTTCCCTTCGGCATCTCGATATCCGGCTGCGGCAAAAAAACCTCCGTGGAATTCTGCAACGCCAGCAGCGGCGACGCCGGTGTCGTGGTGGGGCAGCTTAATAACATCGTGCTGCAGCCGGTGGTCTATGGCGTCTCCCTGAACTACGGGCAGATCGGCTCGCTCAGCGGGCCGCAGGGCACGGACTGCAAGGGCTCTCCCGTGACGCCGTCGCACTACACCTACGGCTCCCGCGACCAGTCGATCGTCGACATCAACCCCTCGACAGGCGCTCTCTGCGCGGGTACGTGGAACCGCAACCAGAACGTCATTCCGGACTACACGGTCTGCACGGCTCCCACGAACCCGAACCCCGACAAGTCCATGACGTATGTCACGGCCGAGGCCGACGGCGTCACCAGCAATCCCATCCCCGTCTTCACGCACCCTGTTGTCACCAGCATTGTGCTATCGACAGGAACGCCACCGGACTGTAGTACGGAGGCTGGCAGCAACCAGACCACTAACTGCTGCCCGCTGGCCGTGAACAACACGGTGACCTCGACGACGCCCTACACCGGGGATGCCTGCGTCTCCCAGGGCCAGACGCGGCAGCTCATCGCGCGCGTCTTCTCCGGCACCGGAACCTATAACGCCTCCGCCGGCACGACCACCGGCTCGCTGAGCAACATCAGCTGCCAGGCGGGCCATCTCGAGTTCGCATCGCAGACCTCGGACATCGTCACCATCGACGAAAATGGTGTGGCTACCGCTCTGCATCCCGGTTCGACGGTCATCACCGCCAGCGTCTCGAACGCGGGCAGCTCGGCAGGATTCTTCTCCACCTGCCCGCCCACCAGCATCCAGCTGAGCGTGCCGAACAACGAGGCTGCGACCAATATCACGGTCGGCCAGAACGTCAACCAGCCACTGGTAGCGACCGTGCTCGACCAGAACAACACGGTGCTGACCGGCCTGACGCTCGAATACGTCTCCACGACGCCGACGACGATCCCCGTCTCTTCAAGCGGTGTCGTCACACCGGCCTTCCCGGGCGGAGCCTCCATCACGGCCCTCTGCCAGCCGCCCTCCTGCAATCCGTCCCCGTTCAACCAGATCGGCCTCTTCGGTAACGGCAAGCCGCTCGCCTCGAAGGCCATCGACATCTCCACGCCGGGCTCGAACAGCACACTGCTGTACGTTGCGAGCACGAACTCCCGGTACCTCGTCCCGGTCGATTTCACCACGACGGCCCTGGGCGCTCCCGTGCAGCTTCCCTACGCCCCCAACTCGATGGTCATCAGCCAGGACGGCTCCACGATCTACATGGGCAGCTCGACCGAGCTGATGATCTTCAGCGCCACCAACAACAGCCTCACGGCAGAAGACCCCAAGGTGCCGGGAACGGTGTTGGCGATCTCCCCGGATAACTCGACCGTCGTGATCGCCGATACGGCGCGCCAGTTGATCTACCTCGACACCATCAGCACGAGCAGCACCTCGTCGATCCCGTCCGGAAGCATTACCACGCAGTACGGCGGCGTGGGCACGCACGCCCAGTGGACGCCCGACTCGCAGACCGTGTACATCACCACGCAGGACGTGACCGGCATGCCGCAGTTGCTGGTCTACTCCACCTTTACCGGCTGGAACCCGGTCACGCCGACGGTAACGCCGCTGGATGTGGCGGTCGTCACGCCCAGCATCGGCGCCTACTTGGCGGGCTCAGAGACGGACGCGGTCAGCTACTGTTCCTCCACCACCGTCAGCGGGCAGACGACCACTAACCAGTTCTATCCGCAGGCAGACTCCGTGAAGGTAGCGACCGACCGCGTCGCCGCCACCTTCGACGGCAAGCACGTCATCGGCGCATCCGCCTCCGGCAGCGCGCTGAGCGACCTGAACCTCACCCTGCCGACCGGGCCCTGCCCGTCCACCGGCGGCATGCAGTTCTCCTCCGGCGGAACCTCCACGCCGTTCGCGCAGACAACGCTCTCGGGCATCACGCCGACCGCCATCACCGGCGTCATTCCGACCTCGGACGCGGGCTTCGCAACCAACGCCGCATCCGGGACGACGCCGACCGCTGTGGCCGTCACCTACACCGGAACGGGCGGTGTGCTTCCGGTCTATACGCCCAGCCCAACCTCGGCGCAAGGCACGCTCGCCAACGTGACGCTCACGAACGGCGCAACGGCCCCCGTCGCGGGAGCCTGGAGCGCCGACAACCTGACCTTCTTCGCAGGAACCTCGGGCGATAACGATGTCCACCTCCTGACGCGCACCGCGCCGGGCAATCCCTTGACGGATACGAAGACGATCGCGCCGCAGCTTCCGGCTCTCAGCGGCGGCGGTAACGCCACACCGAACCTGATCGTCCAGAGGCCCCGCAAGACGACCTAGTCGTCAGGGCATCACCAACACGACAAGGCCCTCTCCGCGGAGAGGGCTTTGTACGTTGACAGCCTGCGACGAATCGCTAAGAGAGATGCTTCTTGAGCAGTTCCTTCGCTACCGCGTCGAGCACGCCGTTCAGGAAGTTCAGCGACTCGGGAGCCGCATACCGGCGGGCAATCTCGAGGCTCTCGTTGATGATGATCGCCGCGGGCGTATTCGGATAGCCGAGCATCTCCGCGATGGCTGCGCGCAGCAGGTTGCGGTCGACAACCGGCATGCGCTCAATGCGCCAGTTCTGCGAGTGCCGCTCGAGGATGCCGTCGATCTCTTCGGCGCGGTTGCTGGCGACGCGGTAGATGTCTTCGGCAAAGCCGCGCGTCTCCGCATCCACGTCCTCACGCGACTCCCAGAAGAGCCTGCGCACCTCCGTCGGCGTCTGCTTGCCGAGATCGCCCTGGAAGAGCATCTGCATGGTCAGTTCACGGGACTTGCGACGTGTGCCCATTAAGCCTTCACCGCAAGCTTTCTCTGGATCGAAACCATCTCGATGGCCGCAATCGCTGCCTCAAAGCCCTTGTTGCCCGCCTTCAGCCCAGCGCGGTCGAGCGCCTGCTCCAGCGTCTCGCAGGTCAGCACGCCAAAGGCATGCGGGATACCCGTCTCCTGCTGCGACTGGCCGATGCCCCGCGCAACCTCGTTGTAGATTGCCTCATAGTGCGCCGTCTCGCCGCGCAGCAGGCAGCCCAGCGTGACAATCGCATCGAACCGCTTCGACTCGGCCAGTGTCCGCGCCGCGTTGGGAATCTCCCACGCGCCGGGCACGCGAACAATCTCCACATCCTGCTTCACCGCGCCGCTGCGGTACAGCGCATCGAGCGAGCCTTGCAGCAGACGATCCGTAATCACCGTATTCCAGCGCGTCGTGATGACCGCGAAGCGCATGCCTGCGGCGCTCAGATCGCCCTCGATGGCAACCGGCTTGCCGTGCAGCGGATTCTCCGACTGCCAGAAGCTCACGCGAAGCTCCGGCGCAACCTGCGCCGTAAAGACACGGGCGTTCCAGTGCGTCAGCTTCGGCTCCGAGAGCAGCGTAGCAGCCTCGCTGGCCTGCGGCCCGGCCAGTATCCAGTTGCGAACTGCGGTGCAGACCTGATCGAGCTCCGTAACCTCGATGTAGACCGAAGCGCCCTCAGGCGCACGGCCCTCCACCAGCTCCAGATTGCCGACAGGAGCGAGAAAGGCCTCTCCCCGGCTCTGATCGTCCTTCCATCCCTTACCGCGCTCAAAGCCAAGCGAGGCCAGCAGCTCCTCGAGCCGCTCCAGCGCCGCGACGGATTGAACGAGCGTTATTCCTTTAATCATAAGAACGATTGTATCGTCTGACTCAGGAGAGACGGGGACCCGGAATGCGCTATACGACGCTGCTCTGCACCATCGACCGCGAGGTCGCAACCATTACGCTGAATCGCCCGAAGGTGCTCAACGCATTCAACACGACGATGTTCGATGAGCTGGAGGCTCTGTTCGTGGCGCTCGCCTCCGACCAGACAGTGCGGGTCATTTTGGTCTCCGGCGCGGGCGAGAAGGCCTTCGCTGCCGGGGCGGATATCAGCGAGCTCGAATCTCTGGGCGTCGTCGACGGCGAGCTGAAGGCCCGGCGAGGCCAGTCCGTCATGCGGCTGATCGAGAGCTGCGGCAAGCCCGTCATTGCGCTGATCAACGGCTTCGCAGTCGGCGGCGGATGCGAGCTGGCGCTGGCCTGCACGCTGCGCCTCGCCTCGGAGACGGCAAAGCTCGGCCAGCCCGAGGTACGGCTCGGCCTGATCCCCGGCTGGGGCGGAACGCAGCGGCTCCCCCGCCTCATCGGGCAAGCCGCCGCGCTGAAGCTGCTGATGACCGGCGAGATGATCTCCGCCGCCGAGGCGCTACGCATCGGCCTCGTCGACGAGGTGGTTCCCGCCGACCAGCTTCACGCCCGCGGCCAGGAGCTGGCCCGGACCATCCTGAAGGCCGCCCCGCTGGCCTTCACCGCCTGCCTTGAGGCCGTCCGCCGAGGCAGCCACGTTGAGCTCAGCGACGCCCTCGACATCGAGGCCGAGATCTTCGGCCGCCTCTGCGGCACTAGGGACAAGGACGAGGGCACGGCGGCCTTTCTCGCCAAGCGGCAGCCTGTCTGGCGCGGCCGATAACCCGATAAACAGGCCGGCTTGATATGCTGAATGCTGTGCGAAAGCCTGCATACCTTTTAGCTCTTTCTCTTCTCACAGCCTCGTTGAGCGGTTGTCACCCCCCCTCCGCCTCCATCGAGGAGGTCCGTCAGCAGATGGAGCTGATTCCGCCTCCGACGAAGTCCCGCTACATGGCGGTGCACAGCCTGTCGGACTGGCAGAACCCCTACATCACCGTGCAGGGCGACATGCTGACGCTGCACGTGCTGATGGCCGACGCCAACACCAGTGGCATGGGCGAGGGCGGCCTGCTGCGCCCGGTCGGCGCGCGGCGGCAGGACCTGAACATCAATGTCAGCGACCTGGCAGCGGCGCTAGACGCCATGCCACCGAACTCGTGGCCGTATGGCCGCGTCATCGCCGTGGAAGAAGCGCACAACACCCCGCAGGCCGCCCGGGCGCAGCTTCGCCGCGACATGGAAAAGACCTTCCAGACGCTCAGCGACCTGGGAATCGTCGCCTACGAGTGGACCGACGGCGGCCCCAGCCTGCGCTAGCGAATTGCCCCTGCTCCTCTGCGGCAGTTAAGATGCGATCTACGGTCTGATTCTCTTCTCTCTGGATGGCACGGGTGCATCTCACGGCACTGGCAGTCTTCTGCCTCTTCTTTCTTCTCGTCACGATTGCAGGCTTCTGGGCCGCCCGCTGGCGGCGTCCGATGGGCGGCATCGAGTCGCTCGAGGAGTGGGGGCTGGCCGGGCGCAACTTCGGCACCTGGATCACATGGTTCCTCGTCGGTGGCGACCTGTACACCGCCTACACGGTCATCGCCGTTCCGGCAGCCCTCTACGGCGGCGGCGCGGTGGGCTTCTTCGCGCTCCCTTACGTCGTGCTGGTCTATCCGTACATGATGATGGTGCTGCCGCGTATGTGGACGGTCTGCCATCGTCACGGCTACATCACCTTCGCCGACTTCGTGCGCGGGCGCTACGGCAACCGCCCTCTGACGCTCGCTGTAGCCATTACCGGCATCCTTTCGCTGATGCCCTACATCGCGCTGCAACTGGTGGGCATGCGCGTGGTCATCTCCGCGATGGGCATCCACGGCGAGTGGCCGCTGGCCGCAGCCTTCGTCATCCTCGCGGCCTATACCTACTCCAGCGGCCTGCGCGCCCCGGCCATTATCGCCATCGTCAAAGACCTGATGCTCTACATTATGGTTCTTACCGCCATCATCCTGCTGCCGATGCGGCTGGGCGGCTACGCGCACATCTTCCATATGGCCAACGCGGCGCTCGCAGCGCACACGCCAACCGCGAGTATCTTCCTACAGCCCTCGCAGACGCTCGGCTACTCGACGCTGGCCATCGGCAGCGCGATTGCGCTCATGCTCTATCCGCACACGGCGACCGCCGTGCTCAGCGCCGGCAGCCCGCAGGTGGTGCGGCGCAACGCAGCTCTGCTGCCCGCCTACAGCTTCGTGCTCGGGCTGATCGCCCTGCTCGGGTATGTCGCGCTGGCCGCGAACATCACGACCAAGGACACCAGCATGGTCGTCCCTCTGCTCTTCCTCCAGATGTTTCCGGAGTGGTTCGCGGGCTTCTGCCTTGCGGCCGTCGCCATCGGCGCGCTGGTGCCTGCCGCCATCATGTCCATCGCTGCCTCGAACCTCTTCACCCGCAATCTCTACGGAGAGTTTGCCGGTGGCCGCATGACGCCGCGGCAGGAGTCGCAGATGGCGAAGATCGTCTCCCTCGTCATCAAGTTCGGTGCTCTAGTCTTCGTGCTCTGGCTGCCCGCGCCCTACGCCATCGAGATGCAGTTGCTCGGCGGCATCTGGATCTGCCAGATCTTTCCGGCGGTCGTTCTTGGCCTGTACACGCGCTGGTTCCATCCATGGGCGCTCTTCTTTGGCTGGATCGCGGGCATGGCCACAGGCTCGGGCATGGCGGCGGCTCTCCAGCTCAAAGGCTCGGTCTATCCGCTGCATCTTGGCGGCCATGTTTACGCCATGTATGCTGCCATTCCAGCACTCCTCGTCAATCTCTTCGTCGCCGCAGTGCTCACAGTCGTCTTCCGGATGGCACACTGGAGCAGCGGAGAGGATCGGACCACATCGGAGTCGTATGTCGGCTGAGTGGCACCTCGCGCCCGTCGGGGCGCATCCTACTCCAGATCAGGATGGTGGAATGAGCAAGAAGCACACAGAACGTTCGCTGGCAAAAGGCTTGCTGGCAGGATTCGTAGGCGGCCTAGCCGCCACGGCAGCCAAGACCTTCGCCGAGAGAGTTTATCCCCCGCACATTCACGGCGAGGCCGAGCCGCCGGAGTTACTGGCCGAGAAGATTACCGGGCACAGACTAAGCCTGCAGCAGCGCGAAACCGCCGCCGGGGCGATCCACTGGGGCTTCGGAGCCTGTATCGGCGCGGCTTACGGCGCGGTCGTGGAGTACTACCCTGAGGCATCCGCGAAAGAAGGTGCCAGCTTCGGCCTCGCGCTGGCCACGATGACGCATCAGAAGGCACTGCCGTGGATGGGCCTCACCGCCGCTCCCGAGGACCAGAGCCTGCGCGAAAAGAGCAGCGAACTGGGCTCACACGTCATCTTCGGCGTCGTCACCGAGATCGTGCGCAGGACCGTGCGCGCCGCCCTGTAGTCTGTGACATCGACAGATTCATGATGCAGCGTTTTGAAGGGGCGCGGCTTTAGCCGAGTCGTCTCTGTACCCCCATGCAACACGGGCGATCCCAAAGCAGATTCCTCCGCTGCGCTGCGGAATGACAGACACGGATGGGACACAGGCGGAACGCGGATGGTAGATGGTGCCCCATTCAAGCCGTCGTTTGGCTTGAATGGGTAAGCAACCCATACCGCACAGGCAATCCCATGCAGCCCCTACGGAGTCTTCTCCCGCATCACATCCCAGTGATCGGCGATCGCGTCCACCACGACGTGACCGGTGCGGTACGCGTTCTCGAGGGACGGCAGATAGGCCGAATACTTCGTGATCTTGGTTTCTTCGAGGCTGTCGGCGGCAGAGATGCCCTGCCGCTGCTGGTCGAAGTTGCTGGCCGTCCGCAGCACCAGCACCCGGTTCAGATCTACCTTGCCCGCCCGCGCCAGCCAGGTGAGCGATTGCAGCGTCCCGGTGTCCTCCATGCCGCAGACGGCGTAGCGTCCCTTGCCGTCGGTCTGGTACTTCACCCAGTCGCGGGCCCATTGACTGAGCAGCTTGCCGTGCCAGAAGGTGCTGGCCGAGAGATCGTCGCCACGCAGTACGAAGGGCGGCTTGTGTGCGTTGGCTCCGGCGTACTGCATCCGCCGCTCGGCGATGCCGGGCGTGTCCTGCAAGGGTGTGTCCTTCGTCAGGTTGTAGGCCCAGCTCACCAGCGCCGGATTCAGGTGGTAGGCGCTGCCGTCACCGCCCGGAAAGCGGTCGGCGCGGGGCTGCTCATACGGCGTGGACTTGCCCAGCGGCACAAAGCCCGTGCTCCAGCCGGAGGGAATCTCCCGCGCATCGATCTCGTGCGCCAGATCGCCATCGACCACGTACTCGGCCCACGCCGCCGAAGCCAGCGAGCCGACCTCCGGATCGATCCCGGCGATACCCGCCACCACAAAGTAGGCATGGCTGAGGTCGAAGCGTGGATCGAGTCCCAGCGCCATCACCGAGGCCGCGGCCCGCGCCGTTCCGACGCCCGTCACCATGCCCAGCACGCCGTTTTTGTTCATGCGCAGATCGTGGTAGCCCTGCGAAAAGGGCAGCACGGTGTCGAGGTGCTCGCGCTCCACCCAGTACTGAAACTCGCCGGGGGTGTCACCCGTGTCAGCGCCAGCCTCGAACATGGTGACGACGACCACCTTGACCTCGATGGGCTTCGCCGTCTGCGCCAGAGCGCACGAGGCCGCCAGCAAAAGAGCTGCAAGAGAAAAAATGCGCATACGTGATCGTAGCGTGTCTCGCCCGGCATTCCGCAAAGTTCTCGGAATTGAAACATTTCGCGCCGGGGTAACGACATAGACTGACGCCATGTTGCAGGCACGCGTTCGAGGCTTCCGCAGGCTGACCGCCGCGGCTGTTTTATTTGTTCTACTTACGGCCAGCGTACGCGCTCAGAAGCCGATGGCCTCCGACATGGAGCTGCCGCTCTCCGCCGAGGAGACGGCCAAGGCGATCGGCCTGCTGCCGCTCTTCGAACGTATCAAGGCACTGCGGGCGCAGCCGCCCGAGGGGCACGAGATGGAGCTGTTGCGGGTGCAGCAGCAGGTGCTTCTGCAAGTGACCTCCGCCTCCCTGCAGGTGGACGCGGCCGAGGGACAGATCGAGGTCGAGATCGCCGAAACCCGCGAGCTGGAAAACTACCTGAGCGGCAAGCGTGACTCCACGGTCGACCGGCTGAACCTGATCAACCTCGGCATCGGCGGCACGACCGGCACCGCGGCCTCCGCGCTCGGCTTCACCATGCACGACCACGCCGCGGCGGTCATCGGCATCATTGGCGGCGTGGCCACGGCGGCGCTCACCTTCGCGGCATTACGCGCCAGCCACGGCCGCAACCAGGAGCTGATGGTCGCCAGCAATATGCTCAGCCAGGTCTTCGCGCACCCGGCCGACGCCAATAACGTCTATCCGCCGGTGGTGGTGAACTTCATGAACGCCATCGCGCCGAACGACCCGGACGGGTTTTCGCGGCAGGACCGGCTCATCCACGACTGGGTGAATGTCGGACGCATCGACGACCCAAAGACCGGCAAGGGCAAGGACAAGATCGACCACGTAACCAGCCTGCCCGGCGAAAAGGTACAACAATCCATCGCCGACCTCGACGACCGCCAGTCGATGCTCTACGACCTGCAGGTGCGGCTGAACTACATCAAGCAGGACCTAGCCATCCTGCTGGCTAGCATGCAGGAGGACGGGCCTGTCTCGCTGCACTCGGACGCGCCGAAGAACTAGACGCCTTTCTTCTGCGGCTCCCAGATGAACTTGTGAATCTGGAGCGAGAGCCGCGCGTCGAGGCCGTCCTCAAGCATCCACTCCACGAGGAGTCGCGCATCGAGCGCCATGTTATCCGCGGTGCGGAGCGGGCTCGGCAGCTTCCGGAAGGCCGGGCTGAGAAGAACGCCGCCGACCTTCTCGCTGAGGCTATGCTCGCGGATGAAGTCGCGGGCAAACTCGTAGTCGGCGCGGTCGGAAAGGACGAACTTCACCTCGTCGTTCCTCGTCAGCGCGTCGAGGTTCTCCCTGCGGAAGCTGTTCGCCGCCGCGCCCGCCCCGGGGCACTTGACGTCAACGATCTTGTGGACGGCCTTCGGCACATCCGCCAGCGGACGCTCGCCGCTGGTTTCGATCATCAGCTCGTACCCCGCATCGAGCAGGCGCCGCATCAGCGGAAGAAGCTCGCGGGCCTGCAGCATCGGCTCGCCGCCGGTGAACTCCACCAGCCTGCACGGCGCAAGCGCCTCGATCTGCGCGACGATCTCGTCCTCGGTAAAGGGCTTGCCGCCGGTAAAGGTGTACTCCGAGTCGCACCACGCGCAGCGCAGGTTGCACCCGGCAAGGCGCACGAAGATACACGGCAGTCCCGCAAAGGACGACTCTCCCTGCACCGATTTGTACAGCTCGATAAGGTACACGGCTTACTCGTAGTAGCGGGCGAAGCTGGTGTCAGTCTCGTAGAGCGTGCAATCCTTCACGCGAACGCGGCCGTCGGTCATCTCGTGGAGCTGGACGCTCGTCTTCTCGTAAAAATACTTCGCCAGATTCTCGGCGCTCGGGTTGATCTCCGAGACAAAGGGCTCGAGGTCGTTGATCATCCGATGGTCGAGATACTCGATGGTCGGGCGCATTACCTGCTTGAGGAGCTTGAAGTCGAGGAGCATCCCGGCCTCGTCGAGCTGCTCACCGACCAGGGTGACGAAGACCTTGTAGTTATGGCCGTGAGGATTCTCGCACTTGCCGTGGTAGTTCCGGAGATAGTGGCCGGAGGAAAAGCTCGCCTCTACAGTGACTTCAAACATAACCTCCATTGTATCGTTTCGGACACACCGGGACGATACAAGGACAGCCCTTTACACAAGAAGGACTTACCCGGTCAGCGTCTGCGCCGCCGTTCCCGCTCCGCATCGGCGCGGCGCTCCGCCTGCTCGAAGAGCGAGGAGAGGATGCCGAAGAAGCCCACGACCAGCGCCACCACAAACAGCCCAAGCCCCGTGGTGCGCCAAAGCGAGATATCGCCGGGCGAGCCGGGCTGCTGCGCGATATTGGTATAGGCGATGCCGCAGGAAACCAGGGCCAGCAGGGTCAGGGTAGCGGCGAGTATAAAAAGGTTGCGTCCCATAGACTAAGGTGATTTTACGTCCACACTCGCATTGCAGAAAAAGCCGGGGCTGCCGCCGCTGTCTGCTGCGGCGGCCCCGGCCTATGCGAAGGCACGAATCGGCTACGGATGCAGGTGATGGGCGCGGAGCCACTCCAGCAGCGGAGCAGGGTCGTCGGTGATGATGGCGTCCACATGGGCATCGGCCATGTGCTGCCAGCCCTCGGGCGTGTTCACGGTGTAGGGCACGACCTTGACGCCCAGCTTATGCGCGGCGGCGACCTCCTCCGGCGTCACGAGCGACTCATCGGGCGAGAGCCACTGCGCATGCGTGATCCCGGCGATATGCGCGAAGGTCTTATCGTTGTCCGTATTGCCGTTATAGACGTCATACTTCGCCTGGCCGAAGAGCGCGGAGAGCTGAATCTCCGGGTCGATCTGCCTCATGGCATCGAGCGTACGGAAGTCGAAGCTCTGCAGAATGACACGCGACTGGAGATGATGCCTGCGCACGGTGTCATCGATCATCTTCACGAAGACCTCGGGCGAGGGCGTGATGTCCGGCATGGAGCGGAAGATCTTCGTTTCGACGTTGAACAGGAAGCTCCCCTGCGGAGCAAGGTCGAGTACCTCATCGAAGGTAGGAATCTTCGTGCCAGGAACAGCCTTCTGGCCGGGAAACGCCGCGAGCGTATGCGCGCCGCAGTCGTACTGCCTGATCTGCGCGAGCGTCAGCGAGTGGATAAAGGTGCCCGGAGGCAGCGCTGGGCCTTCGCAATGGCGCTCGCCTGCGAGCATGGCCTTGAGCGTGGGGTCGGCCGGAGCGGGCTGCGAAAGATACGGCGAGTGCGAGACAACGAGAACGTTGTCCTTCGTAACGGCAAGATCGAGCTCAAGCGCATCGACATGGTTGTCGATGGCGTACTGGAACGAGGCCAGCGTATTTTCGGGGCGCGCGGCGCGGCCCCCGCGATGAGCATGGACGAGGATCGTCTCGGCGGCAACGGGCAGCGTTGCCAGCACGAGTGTCAGGGCAGCCAGTGTCTTCTTCATCCATCTAGTGTGATGAGGGAGGGTTACAGCAACGTCAACCGCTCCACGATGCGCCGAACGACAATCATGCCCGGAGCATCCATGCCGAAGCCAATGGCTACTGCCGGTAGAAGAAGGTGTCGACGTCCGCGATATCGCGGGTGATGCGATAGGGGGGCAGGCTCTCCAGAAAAATGCGCCCATAGCTCGAGCGCTCGATGCGAGGGTCGAGCATCACCAGCACACCGCGGTCGTTGAGCCCTCGGATGAGGCGTCCGAAGCCCTGCTTCAGCGTGATGACCGCATTGGGGATCTGATAATCGTAAAAGGGCCTGCCGCCGTTGGCCTCGATGGCCTCCATGCGAGCCTTCACCACCGGGTCGCTGGGCACCGCAAACGGCAGCCGGTCGATGATGACCGCCGAGAGCTGATCGCCCTGCACATCGACCCCCTGCCAGAAGCTCGACGTGCCGAAGAGCACGGCATTGGGCGTGTCCCTGAACTGTTGCAGCAGCACATGGCGCGGCGCGGTGCCATGCAGCAGCAACGGGTACGGCAGCTCGGCCAGCAGGCGGTCGTGCATCTCGCGCATCTGCTTGTAGCTGGTAAAGAGACAGAAGGCGCGGCCCTTCGTAATCTCCAGCACGCGGCGGATGCGCTCGACGGCGCGATCCTGAAAACCCTCGTCATTCGGCGAGGGCATGCGGTCCGGGAGGTAGAGCAGCGCCTGCTTCCCGTAGTTGAAGTGCGAGGGCACGATCAGCTCACGAGCGCCGATCAGGCCAAGCCGTTTGCGGATATGCGTAAACGGCGTGGGCGCGTCCTCCCCCTCGTTCTCCGCCGCATGCGCAGGCACAACGGCGAGCGTGGCCGAGGTCAGAATCACCGAGGGATACGCTGTAAAGAGCGTTGCCTGCAACAGCTCGGAGACATCGATCGGCGTGGCCTGCAGATGCGTGTTGGTCGCAGCCTGCGCCGCGCCGCGGGCAAGGTTGCGCAGCCCGCCGGAGACGCGGCGCTCGATCCAGAAGACCGTGTTCGGATCAATCGACTCCAGCAGAAAATGAAGCTGCGTGCGGATGTCGTTCACGCGCTTGCGCAGCCCCGGCATCTCCTCGACGTTGCGCAGGCGGTCCAACTCGCTCTCGAGGCGCGTCAGCGCATTCAGCGCGCCGGTGTACGTGTCGCCCGACTCCTCCAGAAACTCGGCGCGGTTATGGAACGGAATACGCCCAGGCCCGGAGTCCGGCAGCGAGCCGAAGAAGAGACGCGAGCGGTCGCGCAGGCTGGCGCACGCGTTCTCGATGCCCGAGGTCGAAACCTGCTTCGACTTGAGCATCAGCTCCGTATCGCGGGCAAGCTCCTCGAACCGCTGCGTGCTCAGCCCGATGCCGAAGTACGCGCTGGCCACCTCCTCCAGCTCATGCGCCTCGTCGAAGACAACCGCACCCGCCTCGGGCAGAATGCCTGCATCGGGCGCGCCTGCGGCCTGCTGCTTGATGTTGAGGTCGGCAAAGAAGAGATGGTGGTTGACGATGACAATATCGCTCTCAAGCGCCTTCCTCCGCATCAGCGTGACGAAGCAGTTCTCCCAGTCCGGGCAGGTCTGCCCTAGGCAGGCCTCCGAGCGCGCATCGAGCTTCTGCCACAGCGCGGAGTGCTCGGGCAACTCGTCGATCTCGGCGCGGTCGCCGGTGACAGTGTCCTTCTCCCACGCTGCGATGGCGTGGAACTGGCTGATGTCCTCCAGCCCCGAAAGAATCGGGTTCGAGCGCAGCGCGTAGAGCTTGTGCTTGCACAGATAGTTAGCGCGACCCTTCATGTAGCAGACCTTCAGCGGCCCCAGCAGCGACTCGAGGAAGGGGATGTCCTTGAAGTAGAGCTGCTCCTGCAGATTCTTCGTGCCGGTGGAGATGATGACCCTCTGCTGACGCTCCCGGGCAAGCCGCAGAGCAGGCAGAAGATACGCCAATGTCTTGCCGGTGCCGGTGCCCGCCTCAACAATAAGGTGTCGCCGGTCGCGGAACGCATGCTCAATGGCGCGGGCCATCCCATATTGGCCGGGGCGATGCTCGAAATGCAGCGAGGAGCGCGAAAGGAGTCCGTTCGGCGAGAAGAACTCGTGCAACGTTGGAAGCTCACCGGTACCGGGCGCGGGGACGATTTGTATGGGAGCGGACACGGTGGCGTTGTCCCCATAATATTCGCATTTTGTTCGATCAGGATTGCGAATCCCTATAATGGGACCGGGCGCTGTGGCGTCGATAGGGGTTTGACGATGGCGCAGGGCGGAAAGAAACGACTAGGCAAGAAGCACCGGCAGGCGAGCACGCGGCCGAAGAAGGGACGCGCCCCGAAGTCGGCGGCAGTGACCGGAGCAGTGGCTCCGAAGAAGCGGAAGGTGCTGGCCTCCGCAGCCGCAAAGAAGGCCGCAGCGAAGCGCGTGCCGCGGCGCGCCCCGGAGTTCGAGTCGAAAAAGACCATTGCGCCCGGAGCGGCGCGTACCGGACGGCCCGCGGATGGCATCGTGGGGCGTCGAACGCCGAACTCGGCGAACGTCGCAGGACGCGAGCGCATCGATCACAACGACGATGAACAGCAGTGGCGCGAAGCCGAGTTGCTCGCCCTGCAGATGGAAACCGGCACCGGAGAGCTGGAGACGCGGGAGCTGCCGCTGATCGCCATCTGCGGACGGCCCAACGTGGGCAAGAGCACGCTCTTCAACCGGCTTACCGGGTCGCGGCGCTCCATCGTGGGCGACGAGCCGGGCATCACCCGCGACCGCATCTACGGCGAGATCGAGTGGCAGGGGCGCGAGGCGCGCCTCGTCGACACTGGCGGCGTCGTGCCGGACGACGAGGAGCTGATCCCCGCCGAGATCTTTCGGCAAGCCAAGGTCGGGCTCGAGGAGGCGGATGCCATCGTGATGGTGGTCGATGGCCGCACCGAGCTGGCCTCGCCCGACCTGGAGTTGGCACGTCTTCTGCTGCGCAGCGCCAACGGCAAGCCGCTCTTCCTCGCCGTCAACAAGATAGACACTGACGCTCTGCAGGCAGGCGCGGAGAACTTCCGCAAGCTTGGCCTGCGCGAGGTTCTGCCCATCTCCGCCGAGCACGCACTGGGCGTAGCCGACCTGCTGGATGCGCTGTTCGCCGCGCTGCCTGAGGCGCCCGAGGTCGTCGAGCTGGAGGCGATGCTCTCCGCAATCGACGAGGCGGAAGAGGATGAGATCGGCCCGGACTATACGCCCGCCGCAGGCGCAGAGCTGAAGCCTGTACGCAAGCTGCGTTCGCATGGCGAGTATGAGTCGAAGGAAACAAAGATCGCCATCATCGGCCGCCCGAACGCGGGCAAGAGCACGCTGCTGAACGCGCTCACCGGCACCGAACGAGCCATCGTCTCACCGATTGCGGGCACCACACGCGATGCCGTGGACGAGGTCGTCGAGCGCGACGGCCACAGCTTCCGCTTCGTCGATACGGCGGGCATCCGCCGCAAGGGCAAGACGAAGCTCATGGCCGAGAAGCTCAGCGTCATCATGGCGCGCAAGCATCTGGAAGCAGCGGACGTCTCGCTGCTGATGATCGACGCTGCCGAGGGTGTCACCGCAGCGGACGCCAACATCGGTGGCTACGCGCACGAGAGCGGACGCAGCGTCATCATCGTCGTCAACAAGTGGGACCTGATGACGAAGACCGGCCCCGACGGCATGCGCCTCTTCGACGGCAAGCCTCCGGCCGACCAGAAGGTCTACGAGCAGCAGGTGCGGCACGCGCTCAAGTACCTGGACTACGCGCCACTGCTGTTCATCTCCGCAGCAGAGTCGAAGAACATCGAGCAGGTCTTCAAGAAGGTGGAGCTGGTCGCCCGCGAGCGCAGAAAGCGCGTGACGACAGGGCAGATGAACCGCTTCCTCGAGCATGTCGACTTCCAGAAGGCCAGCGTGCCGATGAACCGGCGCATCCGCATCTACTACATGACGCAGGCCGCCGTCGCGCCGCCGACCTTCGTGCTCTTCACCGACAAGGATGTGAAGCTGCACTTCTCCTACGAGCGCTTCCTTGCCAACCAGATTCGTGATGCCTTCGGCTTTATCGGCACGCCCATCTGGTTCAAGGTGCGCGCCCGCAACAAGAAGAAGAAGGAGGAGTAGTGGCAAGCTGTTCGGTCTGCGGCACGGATAACACAACACAGCCGGTTCATCCTGATTCGGTCGCGCCGTGGGAACTGAAGCAGTGCACCAACTGCTCCATGCTCTATCTCGAAAATCCTCCGGCGTATGAAGTTCTGGAAGAAGAGCTGGCCTGGGAGCGCACCTACGCGCAGGAAACCGTAACGCGCAAGCAGCGGAACCCGGTCCTCTACGCGCTTGGCCGCGCACCGAAGGCCGCCGTGCAGGCCGTGCTGAAGCGCGACAAGCTGCGCGCTCTGGCTGAACAGTACATCGCTCCCGGCCCTGTGCTCGATGTAGGCTGCGGAGGCGGAGCGATGCTGGCGCGACTGCCGCGGCAGTATGTGCCATGCGGCATTGAGATCTCCAAAGAGCTGGCGACGATGGCCCGCAACACGTTTACTCCCCGTGGCGGCTTCGTCGTGCAGGCCGATGCTCTGCGTGGCCTGCAACAGATGGAGGCCGGATACTTCACCGGCATCGTGATGACCTCATTCCTTGAGCATGAAACCAACGCCCGCGAGGTGCTCGAAGCGACGCGACGCGTCATGAGTCCCGGAGCGGGACTGATCGTCAAAGTCCCGAATTACGCAAGCTGGAACCGCACGCTGCGCGGCCATAAATGGTGCGGCTTCCGCTTCCCCGACCACGTGAACTACTTCACGCCCGTGCTGCTGAAGCGCCTACTTGAAACCACAGGCTTCCGCATCGTGCGCTTTAACCTCGGCGACCGCATGCCCACGAGCGACACCATGTGGCTCGTGGCCGAGGTTCGTTCCTAGTCCGGTAGCGCAAAGGTCAGAATGTTCGGCCCAGCCGCGACCGCCACATACTGCTTATGGTCGAAGGTATACGTCATCGGCGAGGCATGCGGTAGCTGGTTCGTCTGGAAGCTCCACAGCGCCTTGCCCGTCTTCGCATCAACGGCGTTGAAGCTACCATCGTCACCGCCATAGAAGACCACACCACCCGCCGTCGAGAGCACGCCGCCCCATGTCGTCGCATCGCCGGTCTGCGGCACCTCCCACACGGGCTTGCCGGTGTTTAGATCGAAGGCGCGCAGCACGCGCTGTCCGGGGTCCTTGGGATCACCCGTAAACGAGCCGCCCATATAGCCGCGGCCCAGTTGGAATGTCATATCCGTGCGCGTAAAGATGCCGCACTTGTCATTGGTCTGCACGTAGTAGAGCTGCGTGATCGGGTTCCACGAGGACGAGTACCAGTTGGAGGCTCCATTGAGCCACGGGCAGACGAGCGTGCCCTCATGCGTAGGGTCCATGTTCGGTACGGGGATAGGATGCCCCGCAGCGTCCAGCCCCTTGGCCCACGTGAGCTTGGGCGTGTACTGCGTGCCGAAGAGGAACTTGCCGTTCGTGCGATCGAGCACATAGAGATACCCATTGCGATTCGCCTGTACCAGCAGCTTGCGCGGCTTGCCTTGCCATACCGTATCGATCAACGCCGAGGGAGCCATCGCATCGAAGTCATGCACGTCGTGCGGCGTGAACTGGAAGTACCACTTCAGATGTCCGGTCACCGGATCGAGCGCAACCATGGAGTCGGTGTACAGGTTATCGCCAAGGCGATCCTCACCGATCAGGTCCGGCCCCGGATTGCCGACAGGCCAATAGATCGTATCGAGTTCCTTGTCATAGCTGCCCGCCATCCACGTCGCGCCCGAAGGATGCTCAATCGCGCTTCCCTTCCACGTCTCCGATCCCGGCTCACCCGGAGCAGGCACCGTCCAGAAGCGCCACAGCTCCTTGCCCGTCGTCTGATCGTAGGCCGCGATGAAGCCGCGCGCGCCATCGTCGCCGCCAGCAATGCCGGAGACGACCATGTTCTTCACAATGATGGGAGCGCCAGTGCCGTTGTAGTTCTGGTGCCAGTCGGCCATCGCCGTCTCCCACACCAGCGCGCCGGTCAGGCGGTTAAGCGCGATCAGGTGCGCGTTATCGGTGGTCATGAATACCTTGTCCCCGGCCACGGCAACACCGCGATTCGGTCCACCGGCAGCCACGCCGCCAATGCCCTTGGTCCGCGTGCGCTGGTACTGCCAGATGAGCCGACCGCTGCCCGCGTCGAGCGCGTCGCACTCGTTCGCCGAGGTCACATACATCACGCCATCGACGACCACCGGCGTCGTCTGCAGCTCACGCGTGTTGCGGATCGAGAAAACCCACTTCGTCTGCAGATGGACCGCGTTCGCCGGTGTAATCTGCGCGTTGTCGCTATAGCGATAGCCCATGGTATCGCCGTTATAGCTCGGCCAGTCCTTCTGCGACGTGACCTGCCGATAACTGCCGTCCCTTGTCTTGCGAAGCAGGTAAAGCTTATGGTCATCACCGAGCAGTTGCAGATCGTTCGCAGAGCGATTGAGCGCAGAGCCCTGCAGCCTGCTGCCGTTCTCGAGAGTGACCTCAAGGCGGGACACGGCAAGCCCTTGGTCCGGCTGCAGCGCACGCAGAAAACTGATAAGGTGCGCTCGCTCAGGATCAGCAAGATCAGGGAAAGCGGGCATGCCCGAAGGCAGCCCACCCTGCAACAGGCGGATGAGGTCATCATCCGAGCGCAGCGGCACACGCGAAACGATGGACGGCGCAAACTCACCGCCGTTGCCGGTAGTGCCATGACAGGAAGCGCACCGCGTCAGGAAGGTCTGTCGGCCAGCAGCCTGCGGCGTAGTCGGCGCGGCCTGCGCATGCAGACTGGCCACGGCCCCAAGCGAAAGAGCAGCCGTAAAGAAGAAGTCAACCATCCTGCGCAAGCTCAGCGTCATGCGATGTACCGTCCCATCCGCGCCCGCAGTGGGCGCTGCTTATTCAAGAAATATCAAATGAAGATGTAAAAGAGATGACCGCGGTTACAAATTGGATGTGAGCCAATCGCGCCATTCTGCAAGCGCCCGCTCACACTGAATTCTATGGCGCTCTTTCTTATCGCGGATCTTCTTGCGAAGTTCATCTTCAAGAGGCGGCAGCAGATCAAAGGTGATGTTCGCAGGCTGAAAACGCTTACCCTCCGCATGGGTAATGTAGTGGGTGAGCGAGCCGTTCGCAGAGATGCGCGGGGCAGGCACCGGCTCCTTACCCTGCACAATCATCGCCGCATAGATGCCTGCCAGCATGCCTGACGCGATGGATTCGGTATAGCCCTCAACACCGGAGAGCTGCCCGGCGATCATGATGCTCGGATGCGCCTTGAGTTGCAACGTCTCGTTCAGCAGGCTCGGCGCATGGATATAGGTGTTGCGATGAATCTGCCCATAGCGCAGGAAGGTCGCGTTCTCGAGGCCCGGAATCAGGCGCAGCACACGAGCCTGCTCGCCGAACTTGAGGTGATTCTGGAAGCCGACGAGGTTATAGCTGTCGGCGCGCAGGTTCTCCTGCCGAAGCTGCACCACGGCATACGGCCACCGCCCCGTCTTTGGATTGGTAAGCCCCGCAGGCTTCATAGGGCCGAAGCGCAGTGTATCGCGTCCACGGCGGGCGATCTCTTCGATAGGCAGACAGCCTTCAAAGTACTGCGTCGTCTTTGACTCTGCTTCACGCTGTTCGGCAGGAATCTGCTCCCACTCCTTCGCGGGAACCGTCTCCGCCGTAGCCAGAGCATCCAGAAACCGCTCGTACTCCTCCTTCGTGAAGGGGCAGTTGATGTAGTCGGCAGTCCCCCTGTCCCAGCGTGCGGCGAGATAGACCTTCTCCATGTCGATGGTCGAGGCATCGACGATGGGCGAGATCGAGTCGTAGAAAGCCAGATGATGCTCGCCGGTCAGCCGCTGCAGCTCTGCAGCCAGCGGAGGCGAGGTCAGCGGCCCGGTCGCAAGCACCGTTACCGTATCCGGATCACTGTCGTCGAGGCGCGTGACCTCCTCACGATGCACGGTGATATTCGGCTCGGCCTCGATGCGCTCGGCGACGCGCCGGGAGAACAGCTCGCGGTCCACCGCAAGCGCATGACCGGCGGGAACCGCCGTCGCATCGGCCTCGGCCAGCAGGATCGAGCCAGCCAGCCGCATCTCCTGCTTCAGCAGCCAGGGCGCACTGTTCTCGCTCTCGGACTTGAGCGAGTTCGAGCAGACAAGCTCTGCGAAATCGGCGGTCTGGTGTGCTTCTGTCGAACGATGCGGACGCATCTCGTAGAGATCGACCTCGCAGCCGCGACGTGCAGCCTGCAGTGCTGCTTCCGGCCCTGCAAGACCACCGCCGATGATCCTGATGCGCTTACTCATCTCCCTATCTTTTCATAGGAAGCGAGTGATCGAGTCCTGCTATGGAAACTAACGCTGCAGCGCCGTTCGACGCTGCAGCCAAAGGCGCAGAAAGCCGAGCGAGATGAGGCCCAGAGCCATCGTTTGCCTGTTCATAAATCTCTCTTCCGCCGGGATATGCGTGAGGCCGAGCAGGATAGCGATGCCGTAAGCGATAGCGCAGAGTGAGATTGCGAAACTTAGCTGTTTCATGGCGCAATTGTACGGAGAGAACGCGATCCGCAGCAATCTGTCAGTCGCACGAAGGAGCAGTTGCAGCGAGCGCCGGAAGCCCGGTGTGATCGACGCGCATGGTGCGCCACTCCGCCAGCATCGTCGCGCCGATCTTCTCGTAGAAGCCGATGGCGGGCGTGTTCCACTCCAGCACGTCCCATTGCAACCGCTGGCAACCCTGCTCCTGCGCAATGGCCGCAACGCTCGTCAGCAGCGCCTTGCCGATGCCCTTGCCGCGCAGCTCCGACAGCACGAAGAGGTCTTCGATGTGAATGCCATGCCGTCCGCGCCACGTGGAGTAGTTGTGGAAGTACAGCGCAAAGCCAGCGGGCTTGCCCTGCCACCCGGCGATGAGGCAGTGAAAGCGGCGGGGCTCCGTAAAGCCGTCGCGCAGAAGATCGGCCTCCGTCGCAATGGCGGACTCGGGCTCACGCTCATACTCGGCGAGCGCGCGGATGAAGCGGAGAATCTGCGGAACGTCCTCCGGTGTTGCAGAGCGAATCACAAGATCAGTCATGTTCTATCTGCGCTCCTTATTCGAGGGCGCATCGGGATGGGCCTTGAGCCAGTTGTCGAAGGGAATCGTGAACTCGAACAGCTCGTGCTTGCCGTCGAGCGTGCGAATCTCCTTGAGATAGAGCGATGCGTGGCGCATCGCAGGATCGTCGAGGTCGCGGATGTCGTAGAAGAGATAGCCCGCCGAGGTCGTATGCGGCTGCACCGTGGTCGAGTTGAAGCCGAAGTCCGCGTCATCCTCGGATATCTTCCTGTCAACCGGTGGGTGATGAATCGTGATCGGAATCATGGGGATCTTCGTGCCCATGGCGCGCTTAGTCGAAAACAGCCGCCGGTTGATGTCCTCATCGGTCGCGGCGGGGATGCGGTCGCCGCTGGCCGAGAGAAACTGGATGCGGACCTCATCGAGCGAGAGCGCTTTGTCGCTGTCGTTGGTGATGATGACGCGAACGGGCAGGAACCCGTGCTGAATGTACTCCAGCCGGAAGAAGCCGCAGTTCTTCGGCTCGTCGCAGGGCTCAGCAGCGATGGAGACATGCTCCTCAGCATGGCTGTCGAAGGCGGCGTACTGCGTGGCGGGCTTCGCCTCCGGAGGCTTGCCCGCGGCAAAGGCCACCGGCGCAAAACCAAGCATCCCGACAAAAACGCCAACGCGCAGAGATGCTATGGTTCCGAGAGACTGGCGCATGCGGCAGAGATTCATGGTCTTCTTGATTATGAGCGTCGGCCGAGGCCGGGGTAAAGACGAGGAGCGCACACAGGTTTGACGATGCTGCTGTACAGTTCGGCTCTACTGTTGGCGCTGGTGCTTGGCTCGCCGTATTGGCTGGCGCGAATGCTGACCAGCGGACGGTATCGCAAAGGTCTGACTCAGCGGCTCGGCGGCGTGCCGAAGGCTCTGCTGGCGGCTGTCTCAGGTCGGCAGGTGGTGTGGGTGCATGCTGTCTCCGTGGGCGAGGTGCTGGCGGCGACACGGCTGGTCGCGGAGCTGGAAGCTCGTCTGGGCGAGGGCTGGAAGATCGTCATCTCCACAACCACAGCAACCGGGCAGGCTCTGGCACAGGAGCGGTTCGACGCGGAGCGCGTGTTCTTCTATCCGTTGGATCTTGGATGGGCCGTATGCGCTTATCTCGATGCTCTGCAACCAAAGATGCTGGTGCTGATGGAAAGCGAACTTTGGCCGCGTATGCTGGTGGAATGCGAGCGGCGCAAGGTTCCTGTCGCAGTTGTGAATGCCCGCGTAAGCGACCGCTCCTTTGCACGCGGGATGCGCGTACGAATTCTCTGGAGACATGTCCTGCACAAGGTAACTCGATGGCTCGCGCAGAGCGAAGAAGATGCGCGCCGTCTGGCTGCCATGGGCGCAAAGGCCGAGGCCGTCCGCGTGGCGGGCAATCTGAAGTATGACGTGCGCGCACCGCAGGAGAGCCGCGTTGCCAGCCTGCTGCGCGAGGCCGTGCGCGGCAGACCCGTCATCGTCGCTGGCAGCACCTGCGAAGGGAAACCGCTCAACGAAGAAGAGTCTGTCATGCGAGCCATGAATGAGGTGTGGTCTAAACAGCCGGAGGCATTGCTGGTGTTGGCTCCGCGGCACCCGGAGCGGTTTGACTATGCGGTATCGCTGGCGGCAGAGCATGGAGTGGCACGCGCAACGGCGCTGCTGAACGGGGGGCGGCTCTCCGAAGATGCGCGACAGACCATCGTGCTCGACACGATCGGCGATCTGGCGGCGGTGTATGCGCTGGCCGATGTGGCCTTCGTCGGCGGCAGCCTGGTGCAGCGCGGCGGCCACAACCCGCTGGAGCCTGCGCAGTTCGGGGTGCCCGTGGTGATGGGCCCTTCGTATGAAAACTTCCGTGAGATCGTGGAGGCGATGCGGGCGAAGGATACTCTTCTGATCGCACAGGAGCATCAACTGGGAGCGGTGCTGCTCGGGATGCTGGCCGACCCGGCCGCATCCAAAGCAGTTGGCGAGCGCGGACGTCAGGTGTACACCTCGCAATCCGGCGCAACGGAGCGCACCGTGCAGGCATTGCTGGAGCTTGTACGATGAAGCGGCCCCTTCTGCTCCCCCTCGTGCCGGTGTACGCGGCGGCGCTCGCGCTCAAACGAGCACTCGCGCCAGAGCCGAAGCGGCTGCGCTGCCCAGTGGTCAGCGTGGGCAGTCTCTCGGCAGGCGGAGCAGGCAAAACCCCCGTCGTAGCGGCACTGGCGGTGTTGTTGCAACAGGAGGGATATGCCATCGACATTCTGAGCCGGGGCTATGGCCGAAGCTCGCAGGCCATCGAGCGGGTCAACCCGTCCGGCAGAGCGGAGCAGTTCGGCGATGAGCCTCTCCAACTGGCGCAGGCCGGTACTCCCGTCTACGTCGGCGCGGACCGCCATGCCGCAGGCCTGCTGGCGGAACAGGAGCTTTCCGGCGAGCGGCCGCTGCACCTACTGGACGACGGCTTTCAGCACCGGAGGCTGGCGCGCAATCTGGACATCGTCCTGCTGACGCAGAAGGACGTGGAAGATTCCCTCCTCCCCGCAGGGGACCTGCGCGAGCCGCTCTCCCGTCTTGCAGCAGCGGATATCATTCTCCTGCGCGAAGACGAGGCCGCAACTCTCGAACCAGTGGTCCACCGGCTCTCCTCCGCCGAGATTTGGTATGCACGGCGCAGTCTGGAGACTACAGGCGTCCCACAACGTCCGCTGGCCTTCTGCGGCATCGCCCGGCCCGAGGGCTTCTTCTCCATGCTCCGCTCCGCAGGCATCCCCCCCACAGAAACCATCGCTTTCCCCGACCATCATCGCTACCGGGAGCAGGACATCGCCCGTCTGATGGAGAGAGCGCAGCAAAGCCAGGCGGATGGGTTCGTGACCACAGAAAAGGACGCGGTAAAGATCGACGAGAGCATGCGGCGACGGCTGGAGGCAGCAGGGCCGCTGGCCACAGCTCGCCTGACCGTCGAGTTCGCAGACAAAACAGCCCTCCTCCACCGGATCGTCGCGGCTACCGCCGGCGACGACCGCATGAGAAGATGAAGGCTTGTCCCTCTCGACCTCCATCCCGACGGGAACCCCTCCCTTTCGCGTCCTGATCGTGCGCACCGGCGCCATGGGCGACGTGCTGCACGCCATGCCTGCGGTCGCGGCCATGCGTCTGCTGCATCCGGAGTGGACCATCGGCTGGGCGATTGAGCCGCGCTGGCGGGCGCTGCTCGAAGGCCGCTCCGGCGGCCATGAAGTCAGGCCGCTGGTCAATCTCATTCACGAGGTCCCCACGCGCGACTGGAACCGCCGCCCGCTCTCTCCGGAGACGCTGCGGGAGATTCTGGCGCTCCGCCGGGAGCTATCCTCCGAGAAATACAATCTTTGCGTCGATATGCAGGGCCTGTTCCGCTCCGCGGTGGTGGGCCGTCTGGCCTCGGCCGACAGCTATGCCGGGTCCGCGCAGCCCCGGGAGACTCCGGCGCGCTGGCTCTATGGGAAAACCATCGAGACGCAGGCCCCGCATGTGATTGACCGCGGATGCGAGCTGCTGGGCCGTGCTATCGGCGAGACGCTCCGCGCTGCCGAGGTACCTCTACCCGTCGACGAGGACGCGGAGCGCTGGTGCGAGGCTGCGCTCGCAACCCTCGTCCCGGACAAGCAGTTCGTAGTCCTCGCGCCGACCGCCGGCTGGGGGTCAAAGTGTTGGCCCGCCGAGCGTTACGGCGCACTGGCAGGCGCGCTGCACGACGCCGGATATGCCGTACTCATCAACGCCGCCTCCGAGAACGACCCCGCCGCGGCGGCCGTCGCCAGGGCCAGCGAAGGTCACGCTCTGCCCGTCGCCTGCACCCTGCCGCAGCTCATGGCTCTACTGCGGCGCTCTGCGATGCTGATCGCCGGAGACACTGGCCCGCTGCATCTGGCGGCGGCGCTGGGACGCCCCGTTATCGGCCTGTACGGCCCGACCGACCCGCGCCGCACCGGCCCCTACGGCCCGAACGGCCATGTACTGCGTCATCCCTCCAGCCAGACCGACCACCGGCGGCACTCCGAGCCCGAGGCCGGGCTCAACCGGATCACCGTCGATGAGGTGCGGCAAGCGGCGCTGGCAGTGCTCGAGGACAAGGCTGCGTGAGCGAACGGACGACATGGCAGCGCATCGCGCGGCGCATCCGCGTGCCCCTCGGGTTCGTCTTCGCGGCGGGATTTCTCTGGCTGGCCCGTCCGACCTGGCACCTGCTGGGCTGGAGCCTTCTGCTGGTCGCGCCGGGTGTCTGGCTCCGCGCCTTTGCCTCGGGATATGTAAAGAAGAACACCGAGCTGGCGACTACCGGCCCCTACGCCCATACGCGCAACCCGCTCTATCTCGGGTCCATGATGATTGCCTTCGGATTTGCGGCCGCCGCGGGTAACTGGATCATTCTGCTGGCCTTAGCCATCGGATTCACGGCCATCTACCTGCCTACGATCCGCTCGGAGGAGGCGTTCCTGCGCGGCCATTTTGCCGGGTTCGACACCTACGCGGCCAGTGTGCCCCGGCTGCTGCCCCGCCTTACTCCAGCCCCGTCCGAGGGGGAGCGCGGAAGGTTCTCGGCGGCGCTCTATCTCCATCATCGAGAGTACAATTGCGGGGTGGGAGCTATCGCCCTCTATGCGGCGCTGGTCCTGAAGTTGCTCTACTGGGTGCCTTGACTGCCTGACCATCTCCTCGAGGGTCTGTTCCATTTGAAACGAACGCCGATCGCTCCCTTGCTCGCAATGTCGCTGCTGCTGACGGCAGCGCCGACGTCCGCGCAGCAGTCAGGCCAGCCGCAGCAGTTTCCTCCGATGGCTCCCCCGGCCACCGGATACACCTTCCCGACCCACCAGATTCTGACGTTTACGGTTGACTGGCGCGTCTTCACCGGGGGCATCGCGGTCTTCCACCTCGACCAGGCAGGCGGGCAGGAGAAGATTACGGCCACCGCCGACACCCTCGGGACGGTTAACATGCTCTTCCCCGTCATCGACCGCTTCCAGTCCACGCTCGACCGGACGACCGGCTGCTCGCTCGAGTTCCGCAAGCAGCTGCAGGAGGGTCCGCGCAAGGTCACCGGCGACCTGACCTTCGACTACAAGGCGGGCAAGCAGACGCTGGTGGAAAAGAACCTGCTCAAGTTCACCTCGAAGGCGCAGACAGCCCCGATCCCCTCCTGCGTCACGGACGCGCTCTCGGCCATCTTCTACACCGCCTCGCAGCCTATGATCGTGGGGCAGGACATCCGCTTCCCTCTGGCCGACGCCATGCGCGTCGTCGCCGTGACCATGAAGGTCGAGGGCAAGGAGGAGATCAAGACCCCGGCGGGCACCTTCCAGACCGTCCGCGTGCAGCCCACCGCCGACGAAGGCATCGTCAAGAACCGCGGCAACATCTGGGTCTGGTACACGGACGATGCGCGGCATATTCCGGTCCAGATACGGGCGCGGTTATTCTGGGGGACGATCACCTTTCACCTGCAATCGGTGGAGAACAAATAATGCTGCGAGCGTTTAATCCTGACTATGCTGCGATCTCTTAATCCCGATCCGAACGAGTTCGTCACGGTGGGCAGGTACATGGAGCCCACAACGGCACAGATCGCCAAGGGCCTTCTGGAGGCCGCTGGTATCGAGTGCTTCCTGCAGGGCGAGAATGCCAACAATATGCTGGCACTCGCCTTCCGGGCGCGGCTGCGTGTGCGGCTGCAGGACGAGGAGGCAGCGCTGGACCTCCTGGAGTCCGCCGAGGCGGACCTTCCTTCCTCCCCCCCGCCGTTTGGAGGGTTCCATGCCTGAATCCACCCCAGTCTCTGCGGAAACGCGGCCGCGGGCGGTCGTATGTCTCTCCGGCGGCATGGACTCGTGCGTCTGCGCGGCGCTGGCCGCCCGAGACTACGACGCCTACGCCGTCCACTTCAGCTATGGCCAGCGGACCGAGGAGCGCGAGCTGCGCTCGGCCAGCGAGGTCGCCCGGCTGGTCGGCATCCGCGAGTTCCTGCCTCTGAAGATGGATCTCTTCCGCAGGATCGGCGGCTCGGCGCTGACCGACAGCGCCATCGGCGTACCCGACGCACCCGCCGAGGAGGCCGCCATCGGCTCCGAGGTCCCCGTCACCTACGTTCCCTTCCGCAACGCGCACTTTCTCTCCGCGGCGGTAAGCTGGGCGGAGGTTCTGGGCGCGAAAACGGTCTTCATCGGGGCCGTCGAGCAGGATAGCTCCGGCTATCCCGACTGCCGCCCGGCCTACTACGAGGCGTTCAACCGGTTGATCGAGCAGGGCACCAAAGAGGGCGATATTCGCATCGTTACCCCGCTGATCGCCCTGCGAAAGAGCGAGATCGTGAGGTTGGGAGTTGAACTTGGTGCACCGTTCCATGTAAGTTGGTCATGCTATTCGGGTGAAGACGTAGCCTGCGGCAGGTGTGAGAGCTGCGTGCTCCGGCTGAGGGCGTTTGCACAGGCGGGCCTGACCGACCCGGTGCCCTACGCCAGCGTGGAACGTCCGGATATCGCCTAGATATCGCACGGAATGCGCAGGACACGAGACAAACGAAAGACGAAGCACGTACTTTAAAACAGGAGCGTCCGCAGCACTGACGCGGGGAGACACGAGATGAAGCGATTTGGATGGGGAGTAAGCGGCTCGCTGGCAGGAGCGCTTCTTGCCGCGACGACGATGATGCAGCCGGCCAGCCTGCTGGCCCAGGCGGCGGCCGCAGCCGGTCCTACGGCAAGCATTCACGGGCATGTACAGAACCCTCTGGCCTCGCCGGTTACGAACGGCGTCGTCAAGCTGACGACCGACCGTTCGGCGCAGCCCCAGAGCCGGAAGTACGACTACACCTTCCCGACGGATGCGAGCGGCAACTATAAGGGCGACGGCATCAAGCCGAACACCTATATCGTCATTGTCTTCCAGGGCGACAATAGCCTCGACTTCAATGACAACGTGCCGATCAAGGCAGGCGACGACAAGCAGGTCGACTTCGACATGAGCCGCCAGGAGTATCTCGACAAGATGACTCCCGAGGAGAAGAAGACGCTCGAGGAGTACAAGGCGAAGAACGCCGAGGTCATGAAGGCCAACGCGCAGATCGCCAACCTGAACACGCTGCTGACGCAGGCTCGCTCGGACAACAAGGCCGGCAACTATGACTCGGCGATCACGGCGATGAAGCAGGCGACGACCTCCAAGCCCGATGAGCCGATCCTCTGGCTCACGCTGGGTGACGCGCAACTCGGCGCCGCCGACAAGGCCGCCAAGGCCGCGGGCAAGCCGACGACCGATGCTTCCGTTGCGCCGCAGTACACTGAGGCAGCGGACTCGTACAAGAAAGCGATTGAGCTCGCCACAGCCGCGAAGAAGCCTAGCCCGGATACGATCGCCGCGGCCAACAACCAGCTCGGTACGGTCTACGGCAAGATGGGCGACGCCACGAACGCCGGTACGGCCTATGATGCGGCTGCGAAGGCGCTGCCCGCGAACGCCGCCATGTACTACTACAACAACGCCGCGACCCTCTACAACGCCGGCAAGATGGACGACGCGGCTGCGGCTGCGGACAAGGCCATCGCCGCCGATCCGAAGAAGGCCGATGCGTACTACATCAAGGGCCAGTCTCTGATTCCGAAGGCTGCTGTCGATCCCAAGACGCAGAAGATCACGGCTCCTCCGGGATGCGTCGAGGCTTATCAGCAGTACCTCGAGATCGCTCCCGACGGAGGGCACGCGCAGGAGGTCAAGGACATCCTGACCGGCATCGGCGCCCAGGTGCAGTCGAGCTTCAAGGCTGCCAAGCCGGCCAAGAAGTAGTTTAGGCACTCAACTATTGAGTACTGAACAAAATGAGAAGCCCCGGGCATGCCCGGGGCTTCTTCGCATCTGGAGCAGCCCCATGAGCGAACCTGTACTCGGCTTCAACGACGCCCTCGCGCTGGTGCTGGAACATGCGGCTGCGATCCATCCCCCGGAGATGGAAGTGGTCGATCTACCGTCCTCGCGTGGTCGCGTGCTCGCGGAGGCGATCCTCGCCGATCGGGACCAGCCTCCCTTCGACCGCTCCACCCGTGATGGATTCGCCGTGCGGGCCGCGGAGCTGAACAGCAGTCCACTGCGGGTCGTCGGCACGCTGGGCGCTGGCGAGCCATGGTGGGGCGACAGCCTCGCACTGGGAGAGGCCCTCGAGATCATGACAGGTGCTGGCGTTCCCGTAGGACTGGACGCGGTGGTGATGGTCGAGCACGTGGAGCAGGCAGGCGGCTCGATCCGTCTCCTTGAGGGCCGTGCCCTGCGCGTCGGCGAGAACATCCTTCCCCGCGGCAGCGAGGCGCGCGCCGGGCAGATCGTTCTGCCCGCTGGCACCACGATGGCCGCCGCAGAGATCGCTCTGGCCGCAGCCTGCGGGCAGGCTCACCTGCAGGTCTTCGTCAGGCCGCAGGTCGCTATCGTAGCTACCGGTGACGAGCTAGTCGAGATTCACGAGTCCCCGCAGCCGCAGCAGATTCGCAACTCCAACAGCTACGCGCTCGCTTCGCTGGCCGAGGCGGCAGGAGGGATAGCCCGGTGCTCCCCGATCGTCCCCGACCGGCGCGATGCGCTCCATCAGGCGATCGATGAGGCCCGCGCGAGCGACCTGCTGGTGCTCTCGGGCGGCGTCTCGATGGGGCGGTACGACCTTGTCGAAGAGGTGCTGCGCGACCTTGGCGCGGAGTTCTTCTTCACTGGCGTCCGGATGCAGCCCGGCAGGCCGCTCGTCTTCGGCCGCCTGCCCGCGACGGCTCAGTTCCCTGCCCTCTACTTTTTCGGCCTGCCCGGAAACCCTGTCTCCTCCCAGGTAACCTTCCGCGCCTTCGTAGAGACGATGCTGCGGGCGCTCTCGGGGGCTGGCGCAAGCAGACCGCAGTTTGTACAGGCGACGCTCGGAGCGGACGTACCAGCCAAACCGGAGCTGACGCGGCTGCTTCCGGCACGTCTCGAAGGGACCGAAGTAACGCTCATCCGCTGGCAGGGATCGGGCGACCTGGCCGCCAACGCGCAGGGCAACTGCTACGCCCTGTTGCCAGCGCGGCCCGAGGGCTTCAGCGCGGGCGAGGTCATCCGCATCCTATTGCGATAGGCTGGGAGCATGGCGGACACGCTTTCGCACTTCGACGAGCAGGGGCAGGCGCACATGGTGGACGTGAGCGCCAAGACCGCCACCCGCCGCGAGGCCGTCGCCGGAGCCTTCGTCGAGCTATCGCCCGCCGTGCTGGCCGCGCTTCCGCAGAACCCCAAGGGCAACCCGCTCGAGGTCGCCCGCTTCGCCGGGATTCAGGCGGCCAAGCAGACCGCCAGCCTCATCCCTATGTGTCACCCGCTAGCTCTGAGCTTCGTGGACGTGCAGGCGGCCGTGACCGCCGAGGGCGTGCAGATCGAGGCCACCGCTGCCACCACAGCCGGAACCGGCGTGGAGATGGAGGCGATGGTCGCGGCCTCGGTCGCCGCGCTGACGGTCTACGACATGACCAAGGCCCTCGACAAGGGCATCCGCATCCGCGAGGTCGTGCTGCTACGCAAGAGCGGCGGCAAAGGCGGAGAGTTCCGGCGCGAGAGCTAGACAGCCTCCGCCAGCGTCACGGCGAAGATATTCTCCGAATCGTTCCACATCTTCATAACCGCAAAGCCCGAGTCGCCGAGCAGGCTCTCGATCATCGGAGTCGTGAATTTGTAACTGTTCTCGGTATGAATCGTCTCTCCCGGCTCGAAGCGAACAGTCAACGCCGGAAGGTCCGCATTTGCCGGAATGCGAACGCTTTGCGCCACGGTGGAGACGAGGTGCATCTCGATGCGCGACTCGGCGGCGTTCCACACGGCTCTGTGCCGGAAGTGCTCGAGGCGGAAGTTCGCTCCCAGCTCCTGATTCAAGCGAACGAGGATGTTGCGGTTGAAGGCCGCCGTCACTCCGGCGGCATCGTCATAAGCTGCGAGCAGCGTCCTCTCCTCCTTCACCAGATCGGTCCCGAGCAGAAGCCCATCGCCCGGACGAAGCTGCCCACGCAGGTTCTGCAGAATCTCGCGGGCCTGCTGCGGAGTGAAATTACCAATGCTCGACCCGATGTAAAGCGCCAGCGTCCGGCTGTTGGGCGCATGCTTCAGCCGTAGCGGCTCGCTGATGTAGTTCGCCACCTGCGCCCGCACGGTAACGCCGGGAATGTTGGATTCGATGTTCTCGCGGGCCTCGTCAAGCGCCGTCTCGGAGACGTCAATCGGCTGGTAGACCATGCCCCCCTGCCGCCGAACCGCAGAAGCAAGCAAAATACCCGTTTTGGTGGCTGTTCCAGCACCAAGCTCCACCAGCGTCAACCGCTGGCCGCGCTCGGCGTCGGCGAGCATCTCCTCGGCGTGCGCGGTAAAGAGGCCGCGCTCGGTGCGGGTCAGGTAGTACTCCGGCAGCTCTGTGATCTGCTCGAAGAGATGCGAGCCTGCCTCGTCGTAGAAGAGCCACGGGCTGAGCGTCTTCGGCGTCGCGGTGAGCCCTTGAAATGCCTCCCAGGCTACAGCCGAGTCGACGCGGGAAAGAGTTGCGGGAGATGCCATCAAGCGTGGTCCTTATGGGGAAGATCGGTGCGGCAGCTCAGAGCTCAGGTGCCGGTTCAGGGATGCAACGCCGCGAGGCTCGCGGCGCATGGAAGCCAATCGTTCTGAGCTACTGCGGTGCGTCCTTCGCCAGCCGCAGGCCGGAGAACTGCCAGCGCGTCGACGGTATAAAGAAGTTGCGATAGGTCGGCCGGATGTGCGAGGCCGGGGTCACGCACGAGCCTCCCCGCAGCACCATCTGGCTGGACATGAACTTGCCGTTGTACTCACCGAGCGCGCCCGGCAGCGCGTGATATCCCGGATAGCCGGTATAGGGCGACCGCGTCCACTCCCACACATCGCCGAAGAGCTGCTGCACGCCCGCGCCGGAGCGCGCCGGAATGGGGTGCAGGACACCGGTTTCGACGAAGTTGCCCGCCTCCGGAGCAAAGGGCTGCTGCGCGGCGGCGTACTCCCACTCGAACTCACTCGGCAGGCGAGCACCGGCCCAGCGAGCGTAGGCGTCGGCCTCGAAGAAGCTGAGGTGGCAGACGGGCGTCTCGCTCAGGTTGTCCATCGGGTGAAACCCGCCCATCGTGAAGATCGACCACCCGGAGTGCGTGGCCTGATCGCGGTGCCAGTAGAGCGGAGCCTGCCAGCCCTCTGCGCGAACGGTACTCCAGCCCTCCGACAGCCATAGCTCAGGCCGGTTGTAGCCGTTCTCGTCCATGAAGGCGAGGTACTCGGCGCAGGTCACGAGCCGGGTCGCAAGCTGGAAGGGCGCAATGTAGACGGTGTGACGCGGCGTCTCGTTGTCGAAGGCGAAGGCGTCGAGCGCCGCCGGGTCGGGGGTCAGTCCAGCCTCGGTCAGGCCGGGCGAAAAGCTCACCCACTCCTGCGGCGGAGCCATCGACTCCGGCTCCGGCAGATGCTCGAGGTGAAGATAGGAGGGGTGCAGCGGGTTGGTGAAGAAGGCATGCTTTACGTCGGTTGCCAGCAGCTCCTGGTGCTGCTGTTCATGCTCGAGGCCGAGAACGATGCGGCGGACGGCCTCATCCGCCGGGGTACACTCCAGCAGCCGGGCCACCGCAGCGTCCACGTGGGCGCGGTAGCCGAGGATGCTGTCGAGCGGCGGGCGCGAGAAGGAGGCGCGCAGCTTCTTCTCCGGCATCTCGCCCAGCGCGTTGTAGTAGCTGTTGAAGAGCCAGTGGAAGTCCGGGTGAAAGGGCTTGTACGCCGGGACGAACTCGTTGAGAACAAAGGTTTCAAAGAACCAGCTTGTGTGCGCCAGGTGCCATTTCCCGGGGCTGGCGTCGGGGCAGGACTGCACCATCAGATCCTCGGGCGTGAGCGGCACGATGAGGCGCATCGTCGCCTCGCGCACAGCGCGGTAGCGGGCAAACAGGGCTGCGGTGGAGGCGGGCGTGGAGGCTGCTGGCATGGTCCCTCTCTCATTTGAACTCCTATTGGATGCACCGCCGTAGGAGGGACGTTGCTGGAAATCTTCCGGCTACGGGTGGTGACTGTTGAGCAGACGGGCAAGCCCATAGGCAGCCGCCGCAGCCGTCCCTCCGATCAGCACCGTCTGCAACGCGCTGCGCAACACGCCGGTGCCCACCAGTCGTCCCTTCAGCGCGCCGAAGACGGCCAGCGCCACCAGCGTAATCAGCACCGAGAGCCGCAGCGCCGCCCCGCTGTGCTCGAGCAGCATATACGGCAGCAGCGGCACCGTGCCGCCCGCAATGTACGAGGCCGCGATGGTCAGCGCCGAGCGAGGCGCCCGGCCCGGCACCGGCGGCTCCAGCCCAAGCTCGAAGCGCATCATGAAGTCCACCCATGCTCTCGGGTTGCGCTTGAGCGCCTCGAGCACCGGCGTCGCATCGGCACGGTCCACGTCGTACTGCTCGAAGATCTCGTAGATCTCCTCCTCCTCGTCGCGGGTGCGCTCGACGACCTCGCGCTCCTCGCGCAGGCGCTCGGAGGCGTAGTGCTCCGCGTCGCCGCGCGCCGCAAGATACCCGCCGAGGCCCATGGCGATGGAGCCCGCCGCGATCTCCGCCAGTCCGGCCAGAACAACAATGCGTCCCGAGGAGACGACCCCCGAAAGTCCCGCCGCCAGCGCAAAGGGGACGGTCAGCCCGTCCGAGAGTCCGATAATGACATCACGCAGAGTATCGCTGGATTGAAAATGCCCCTCCATATGGGGCCGGGTTGAAGCGTCAGGCATGGCCGGAGTGTATCGCACCGCCGGGTATGCTCCGCAGAACAGCCGTAGGAGAATGAATTTACGGTGGCCAACGCATCTTTTTCATGCAGAAAGCGTCTTTGAAGATAATTCCCTTGGGGTGCCTCATTCGGGTGGTGATGCGATGCGAAGGTTGAACTATGCGGCGGTCGCTCTCCTCTCCTGCGCCATGCCGCTCGCGGCACACGCGCAGGACGAAGAAGCGCCGGGCGTTGCGGGAGGGCGTATGGTCCGCGGCACAGTGACCGACGCTGCCGCCGATCACCTGTCGCTCAAGACCGAGCGCGGCGATACCTATCAGGTCGCGCTGACGGCGAACACCCGCGTCATGAAGGATCGGCAGCCGATGAAGCCCGCGGAGATCAAGCCGGGCGACGGCATCGGCGCCATGGGCGTGATCGACGCGCCGAATCATACGATCCATGCGGCAGTCGTCATGATCGTCGATGCGGCGCAGATCCAGAAGATGCGCGACGAGATGGGCAAGAGCTACATCGCGGGCCGCGTCACCGCCATCGACCTCGATAACCTGAAACTGACCATCCAGCGGGCGGATAACGTTAGCCAGGTCATCGCAGTGGATGAAGGAACCTCCTTCCGCAAGGGCGGGCGGCGCGGCAATGGGGAGATGGAGGGCGAGGCTCCGTCCGCTGCTCCGCGCGGCGACAGCGGAGGCGAGAGCATCACGCTGGCCGATATCAAGGTCGGAGATATGGTCGGCGGCCGCGGCTCCCTGAAGAACGGAATCTTCGTGCCCGCCGAGCTGCGCGTCGGCAACGGCCCCGGTCTGGGACCAAGAGCCGGATATCCGGGAAGACGCCGCCAGAACGGCACCGACGCAGGCGCGGCTCCCTCAGCCCCCGGTGCACCGCCGCAGTGATGGATGCCATGAAGCGTTGGACACAGATGGTTTTGCTTGCCTCGGCGCTTATTGCGCCCGTATGGCTTCACGCGCAGGAGGCAGCGCCCACGCCAGCCGTGGAAACGGCACAAGGCGGCAGGATTCATGGCACGGTGAAGTCCGGCACGACGCCGCTGCCGGGCGTGAGCGTCACCGCCACGAATACCCTTACCGGCAAAAAGTACGCGACCACCACCGACATCGCCGGAGCCTTTGCCATGGCCATCCCGCGCAACGGGCGGTACGTGGTCAAGGCAGAGCTGGCCGCCTTCGCCAGCGTGACGCAGGAGGCGCTGCTGAACGCCGCCGGAGAGAACGGCGGCAAGCCCGATCAGGCGGCGGACTTCACCCTGCAACTCGCCTCCCGCACCGCAGCAGAGGAACAGGCCCAGCAGACCGCGCAGACCCGCCCTCGCGCCACCACCAGCACGCTGGCGCGAGGGCTGCAATCGTTGAGCCTCGGCGAGGAGTCCGGCCTGACCGATGCCAGCGCCGCGCAGGGAGACAATGGAGCGCAGATGCCCTCGCTTGCCGGTCTGGGCGGAGGCGATGCGGCTGCGGCTACCGACTCCGTCACTGTCTCCGGCCAGATGGGTCAGACCAGCGGCCTCGCCAACTTCAGCGAGGACGACATCCGCGAGCGTATCCAGAACGCCCTCGCGGATGCCCAGCGGCAGGGAGGTGCGATCGGCGATATGGCGACCAACATCGCGGGCATGCTCGGCGGCCTGATGAACGGTCCCGGCCCCGGTGGACCGGGCGGGCGCTTCGGCGGCGGTGGTCCGGGCGGTCCCGGCGGTGGTGGTGGAGGAGGAGGACGCGGCGGCGGTGGCGGCGGCTTTCGCGGCTTCAACCGCACCCAGCCGCATGGAGCGATCTTCTACCAGGGCGGCAACGGCGCTCTGAACGCGACGCCGTACTCGCTGACCGGCGCTCCGGTCACCAACCCGGCCTACAGCCAAAACCGCTTTGGCGTCAGCTTCACCGGCTCGCCGTATATCCCGAAGCTGACGAAGCCGAATCCGAAGCAGTCGATCTTCTTCAACCTGACCGGCTCGCGCAGCTCAAATCCGCAGACGCTCTTCGGCACGGTGCCGACCGAGGCCGAGCGCGCAGGTGACTTCTCGCAGTACACGCAGCCGGGCGGCAGGTCGCCGGACATCGTGCCCATCTACGACCCCGCGACGGGTGGCCAGTTCGACGGGAATATGATTCCGTCCTACCGCATCTCGCAGCAGGCGCTGTCGCTGCTGAACTTCTACCCCGCCCCGAACATCGCCACGACTGGCTCGCAGGGCTACAACTACCAGACGATCACCTCGGCTCAGTCCAACCAGACACAGGTGTCGCTGCGCTTCGTGCAGAACATCGGCCAGATGCCGCAGCGCGGCGGTGGTGGCGCACGCCGAGGAGCAGGAGGCGGCCAAACGAGCAGCGCGAGGTCGCTGCGCCAGAACATCAACTTCAACGGAAGCTACTCACACTCGGCCAGCGACAGCCCGAACATCTTCCTGCCGCTGAGCGGCGCGAGCGAATCGACCGGTTATGGCGTGACGATCGGCTACACCATCGGCTACGGTCGGCTGACCAACAACGCCTCGCTGAACTGGAACCGCTCGAATGCCACCACGCGCAACCTGATGACAAACGGCGCGAGCAATCCCACGGTCGATGCAGGCATCCTCGTTGGCAGCGCGGCGATCCAGAGCAACCCCTTCAACTACGGCGTGCCCGCGCTCACCTTCTCCGGCTTCACCGGCATGCGGCAGACCTCACCCAACGAGGCCATCAACCAGACCATCTCCTTCAGCGACTTCATCAGTTGGAGCCACAAGAAGCACAATATGCGCTTCGGCGGCGACATCCGCCGCGTGCACGCCGACAGCTACGGCTCCTCGAACGTGCTTGGCGGGTTTACCTTCACCGGCCTCGCTACCGAGAGCCCGGACGATCAGGCTGCCTCACAGAACTCCACGCAAACACCCGGCACCGGCGCAGCGTTTGCCGATTTCCTGCTCGGCCTGCCGCAGCAATCCACGATTCAGGCGGGACTCTCGAAGACCTACCTGCGCGCCAATGTCTTCGACTGGTACGCGCAGGACGACTACCGCGTCCGCGCCGACCTGACGCTGAACTTCGGTCTGCGCTATGAGTACTTCTCGCCCTACATCGAGAAGAACAATCACCTCGTCAACCTCGATCACACCCCGGACTTCACGCAGATCGCCGCCGTCGAGCCTAACCAGACCGGCCCCTACAGCGGGCAGTTCCCGCGCTCGCTCGTCCATCCCGACCGGGCCATGTACTCGCCGCGCTTCGGCTTCGCGTACCGCCTTCCGCACCTCAAGAACGCCGTGCTGCGCGGCGGCTACGGCATCAACTACAACACCGGCCAGTATGCGAGCTTCGCCAAACAGCTTGCCTTCCAGCCGCCATTCGCCGTTACGCAGACCAACATCGCCAACCAGCAGGGCTGCGGCGTGCTGACGCTGGCCAATGCCTACAATTGCTCCACTGCGACGGTGCAGAACAACTACGCCGTCAATCCCAACTACCGTCTGGGGCATGTGCAGGTGTGGAACCTCGATCTGCAAAAGACGCTGCCGCTCGGCATCGTCGCCAACATCGGCTTCAACGCCGCCAAGGGCGGCGACCTCGACATCGTGCGCGCCCCGAACCGCACGGCCACCAGCGTTCTGAACAACGATGCGCAGGTTTTCAACTACGAGGACTCGCTCGGCTACTCGCGCTTCGAGTCGCTGACCGTCAATGTGCGCAAGCGCATGCAGAAGGGTGTCTCCCTGCAGGCGACCTACGTCTATGGGCACTCCATCGACAACGCCTCGTCCATCGGCGGAGGCACCTCGGTCCCCGCGCAGAACGATCAGGATCTGAACGCCGAAGAGGGCAACAGCAGCTTCGACGTGCGCCACAAGGTCACCGGCAACTGGGTGCTCGAGCTGCCCTTCGGCCCCAATCGCATGTTCCTGACGAAGGGAGGCCTCTGGTCGAAGGCGCTCGACGGCTTCTCGCTCTCCGGCGACTTCACCTTTGCCACCGGCACCTACTTCACGCCGCGCTATAACGCGACCGTCGCCGAGACAAACACCGGGGCCAACAACACGCTGCGCCCGGACCGCGTCTTCGCGCAGTCGATCAACGGCGCAAAAACTGTTCTGGACTGGTTCAACGCAGCGGCCTTCACCGCACCGGCAAACGGCTTCGGCACCGCCTCGCGCAACTCCATCGAAGGCCCTGGCACTGTCGCCGTCGACGCCTCGCTCTCGCGCACCTTCGACCTCGGCGAGACGCGCTCCTTCGAGGCGCGCATGACCGCCAACAACGTCTTCAACACGGTGCAGTACTCCGGCATCGACACCACGCTGAACTCGCGCACCTTCGGCCAAGTAACATCAACGGCCTCGCAGCGATCGTTGGTCTTTATCGGGCGGTACAGGTTTTAGGATGAGGAGCAACGATGCGGCATAACGGACGAACAGCGCGGACAGCGGCTCTCCTGCTCGCCAGCCTGCTTGCTATCTCTCCAGCAGGCGCACAGCAGGATGCGGGCAACGGCACCTTTACGCTGAAGGTGCAGTCCGACATCGTGCTGACGAATGTCGTTGTGCGCGACAAAAAGACGGGCGAGGTGGTGAAGGGGCTGAAGGCCTCGGACTTCACCATCCTCGAGAACGGCAAGCCGCAGAGCATCGCCAGCTTCGACTATCAGAACGTGGATGCTGCCGCCGCGCTGCGCGATCAGACAACCGTTACCGGGAAGGCCTCCATCGCCGACCTGCTCGATCCGCACCTCGCCGCAAACACCGGTCAGCTCCGCGACCATCGCCTGATCGTGATGTTTTTCGACCTGAGCAGCATGCAGCCGGAGGACGTAGACCGCGCTGTGCAGTCCGCGCAGGACTATATCAACAAAAAGATGCAGCCTGCCGATCTTGTCTCCGTGGTCAGCCTCGACACCGGCCTGAGCATGGATCAGGACTTCACCGGCGACAAAGCTGCCTTGCTCAAGGCCGTGGGCGCCTACAACGGCACGGAAGGCGCGGGCTTCGCCAACGGCAACGAGGGCGGCAACTCCGGCGGCACCGCGGACGACGCCTCCTCCTTCACCGCCGACGACAGCGAGTACAACTCGCTGAACACCGACCGCGAGCTGTACGCCATCCGCTCCATCGCCAAGAGCCTCGAGCGCGTCGATCAGCGCAAGAGCCTGCTCTACTTCAGCGGCGGGCTCACGCGGCAGGGCATCGAGAATCAGGCCAGCCTGCGTGCCGCCACCAACGAGGCCGTCAAAGCCAACATGGCCATCTACAGCGTCGACTCACGTGGTCTGGAGGCGCTGCCTCCTGTGGGCAATGCCTCCACCGGCAGCCTGCGCGGAACAGCGGCCTACAGCGGCGGCGCGATGCAAAGCCAGCTCGACTCGAACTTCGGTTCGCAGGAGGTGCTGGCCACGCTCTCTTCCGACACCGGAGGCAAGGCCTTCTTCGACTCTAATGACTTCGGCCCGGCCTTCCAGCAGATTCAGCACGACACCGAGGCGTACTACATCCTCGGCTTCCGCTCCGCGAATCCGGCGCGCGACGGAGCCTATCGCCACCTGACCGTGAAGCTGAACCGCGGCGACGCGAAGCTCGACTATCGCCCCGGCTACTATGCACCTGCCGACTTCCAGCACTCCAAAACAGAAGACCGCGAGATCCAGCTCACCGACCAGCTTCGAAGCGATCTGCCCGCGACCGATGTTACCGTCTACCTACAGGCACTGTACTTCCGCATGGACGACAACCGCTTCTTCGTCCCCGTGTCGCTGATCGTGCCCGGCTCGCAGATTCCCTTCCTCAAGAACGGCGACCGCGACAAGGCCACCATCGACGTCATCGGACAGGTGAAGAACGCGCAGAACATCCCCGTCGGCAACGTGCGCGACACGGTGAAGCTTGAGCTGGACCAGGCGCAGCAGGTGAAGCACAAGAACATCCAGTACGCGACCGGCTTCACTCTCGCGCCCGGCCGCTATCATCTGAAGTTTGTCGTGCGCGAAAACCAGACCGGCGCGATGGGCAGCTTCGAGACGGATCTGCAGGTGCCGGACCTTCGCAAAAACCCGCTGAAGCTCAGCTCCATCGTACTGGCCAGCCAGCGCAACCCCGTCACATCGAAGAAGGACGTAAGCCCGCTGGCGCGCGACGGCATGGAATGGATTCCGAACGTGCCCCATGTCTTCCGGCAGGATCAGCATCTCTACTTCCTCTACGAGGTCTACGATCCCACGCGGCAGAAGGGCGCGCCCGCCGAGGCTCCCTCGCCCGGCCTGAGCCGCCGCGAGAGCGGCCCCGTGCGCGTGCTCACCAGCATCGAGTTCCTTAGCGGCGGCACCAAGGTCTATGAGACTCCGCTCGTCGAAGCCACCGCCATGAACATCCCCGAGCGCGGAGCGGTCGCCTTCCAGTTCGACGTGCCGCTCGCGCAGCTCAAGCCCGGCATGTACATCTGCCAGGTCAACGTGATCGACGACGCGGGCGGCAGCTTCAGCTTTCCCCGGCTGGCGCTGATGGTCACTGCGTCCTCCGCAACACCGGTTCCCGCCCCCGCCGAGTAAAAACCGGATTGACAGCGACAACCACTCGGAGCATCCTATTTGCGCCGTACGGAGACGACTCCGATGCGCACCGTACTTTCTTCCGCTCTGCTGGCCAGCCTGCTCCTTGGCCACTCCTCCTCCCCCTTGTTGCGTGCAGCGCAGAACACGGCTCTCAAAACCCAGCTTCCTGAAGACGATGCGTGGGATGAGGTCCGCCAGCACCTTCCGAACCCGGCAACCCTGACACCGAAGCAACTGGAGGATGAGGGAGATATCCTGCGCGCCCGGCGGCTTCCAGAGCATGCCCTGGACCTCTATCGAGAGGCCGCGGGACGTAGCAACCGCCCTGCCATGCTCATCCTCAAGCTCGGCCTCTGCGAACTGGAACTGCACAACGTCAAGCTTGCCGAGGGCTACTTCCGGCAGGCGACGAAGATCGACCGCAGGAACCCGCAAGGCTGGAACAACCTGGCCGCCACCGAGTACATACAGGGCTTCTACAAGGGCGCCGTTAGCGACTACAGGCGCGCCATCAAGCTACAGAAGGCGACCGCGGTCTACCACGTCAACCTGAGCACGGCCTACTTTGAGCTGAAGGACTACAAGAGCGCGCGCAAGGAGGCCGCGGAGGCCATGCGACTGGACCCGCACGTCTACGAGCGGAGCAGTGGCGTCGGCATCAACGCGCATGTGCTCTCCGTCGACGACCGAGCCCACTACTCCTTCGAGATGGCGAAGCTCTACGCGCAGCATGGGAAAGAGGACGAGATGCTGCACGCCCTGGCGCAGGCAAGCGAAGACGGCTTCGACATTCTCGGAGCAATGACCAAAGACCCGAACCTCGCAAAGTACCGCGCCGATCCGCGCGTGATCCTGCTGGTCGCTACAGCAAAGGCGATCCACGACAAGAAGACGCCGATGGTCGCCAGCACCACGAAGGTCCCTGCACTGACAGACGCCGCGCCTCAGCGATAGGGACAGTGGCGGCAGCCGGAGTTGCAGCAGTATCCGCGCCTCAAATGGTACGCGGCGGTGAAGACGAGGTACGGGCCTTCATAGTAGAAGTCCTCGGGCAGAAGCTCCTGCTGTGTCTCGTTCGTCTGCTTTTCCGGCTGCGGCTCGTCTGGCATCAAGCTTAGTTTAAGCAAACTGGAAGGCCATCGGCTCAGGCGCTGTCGGAATAGGAGGATACCCTCCGACAGCAGGCGCTGTGGGCTCCGTCTCATCCGTAAGAATCGCCCCGTTGCAGAAGCGAACATACCTGCCCGGCACTGAAGCAACGCGCTCGCCGGGAATGACGATCCCGGCAAGGTTGACCGGATCGGCAGCGGCCACGCTCACGATCTCCGACGACGCCTGCGACCGCGACGCACGAAGGCTCTCGACCGCCTCCGGCAGAGCGAACTGCTCGCCGCCGAAGCCGGAGACGAAGCGGCCGCCACGCACCTCGCCGCGAGCCTCCAGCCTACGCAGGATGCCCAGCAGGTCACGCCAGCGCGGCGCATTTTGCTCCCGTGTAAGCAGGTCGCGGAAGAGGATGCCGTACCGCGCCAACAGCATGCGCGCCGCGGACTCCATCGCGGCATCTGCGCGTCGGGCCTGCTCCGCCGGCGTTGGAGCCGCGTGCTGCTCCTCGTTGAAGAGCGACCAGCGGCCCGCCGTGCTGCGCACCTTGCGCAGTATCGATGCGGAAGACTTGCGTCGTGGGTCCATCATGACGCGAAGCTGATCGAAGCCGTCCGCCGAGGCAAGCCCCGCAGTGGCAAGCTCCCACAGCGCCCGCTGTGTCTGCGTTTTGTTGAAACCAAGGATGCGCTCGATGTCGTTGGCAAAGCAGGCCCCGCGCTGCTGCAACAACTGACGAACCTGCACTGCCTCCGCACTGAGCGCCTGTTGCAGCTTGTCCTCCTCCACCGCCTGCTGCGCCAGCATGAACGGCAGCCACTCCGCCGAGGCGCGCAGATAGAAGGTGATCGGAGCCGCGTTCGTCGGGATCACGCGGCGCGGCGCGCTTCCCTGCCCGGCCGACCACGCCGGATGCGGCGAGACGCGCCCCCAGCCCACCGCGCCCGAGAGACAAAGCTGGTCGAGCCAGCGCGGATCGTATTCCGCAACCCGCGACGGCAGCAGCGTGCGCTCCCACTCCACGGCAGGCGCCTCAAAGCCCTCAAGCTGCGCGAGTGCCTCCAGTACACCCTCTTCTCCGCTCAACTGCGTCTGCGGAGCAAGATGCTGCCAACCCAGCAGCCATCTCATATACACGACAGCCGCAACCGGCTCGATCTGCTTGCGGAGCGTGCCCACGGTCAGCCGATGAATACGTTGCAGAATACGCCGCTCGCACCACTCGATCTCATGCTCTTCGGTCGTTGCAGACCGCTCGAACACACCGCGCATCAGCAACCCCTGCATCTCCATCGCCAGAAATGCCTGATAGACCGCAGCCGGAGGGAGCGCGAGCCGCTGCGCCAAGGAGTTCGCCGTGACTGGCCCGAGAATTTGTAACCATCCCTGAACACATCGCTTGAGCGCAGCGGATTTTGTATCTTCATCAGTTACATGCTCCGTTCCCCAAAGCGCCTGCGCTTCGGCAAGCCGCTCGGCAGCCACCCAGCACGGCGAGCCGTTGCAAGGGATGGTCTGCGCCCGGCCTGCGCGAAGAAGCCGCTCATAAAGGACCGGCCAGTGACGAGCCGCATCTACTTCAACAAACGCAGACGGCAGCGCAACAAGGCTCTGCAAAAGATCGTGCAGCTCATGCTCATCGCGCAGGTCGGGCCAGCACTCGCTGCGCACGGTGTCGATGGCATGTTGATCGAGCCTGCCTGCCTCCTGCAACACGCTGTCCGGCAGCGTCCGCCGCAGCGAGACTGCGCGGGCACGCCTCTCTTCCAGGCCCGCATCGTCGAGAAACGCATACTTCTGCGCATTGATCAGCTCGTGCGCAAACGCCGAGGGCACCGGAGTATCTACCGCAAGGCAACGGATGCTGCCGTCCTCGATGCCGCTCAGAATCTCGATCAACCCCTCGAGGTCCATCGCCTCCTGCAATACATCCTGCATCACCTCGCGCACCAGCGGATGATCGGGTATCTGGATGTCGCCCTCGATGTTCTCAAAGCACGCCGCGGCCTGTGGAAAGACGCTGGCCATCAAATCTTCGGAGCGCGTGCGCTGAATCTGCGGCGCGATGCGCTTGCCGTTCGAGGAGCGCAGCAGTTGCAGGCTGCGCCCGGCAGCCCACCGCCAGCGGTTCTTGAAGATGGGCGAAGGGATGGCCGCCTGCTCCAGCAGATCGCGTACCGTCTGCCCGGTCAGGAAGCGGAAGACGTCCGCAAGCGGAAAGCTGTGCTGCTCCGCGAGCGAGATGTTGATGCCGTTGTCGGTCGCGGCGGCTTGCAGCTCGAAGTTGAAGCCGCGGCAGAAGCGCTTGCGCAGCGCCAGTCCCCAGGCCTTGTTGACGCGGCCTCCGAAGGGAGCATGCAGGATAAGCTGCATGCCGCCGCCCTCATCGAAGAACCGTTCCGCGATGATCGTCCTCTTCGAGGGCACAGCTCCCAGCACAGCGCGGCCGTTTACGATGTACGCAACCAACTGCTGCGCCCCGCTGGCGCACAGGCCGCAGTGCTCCATCAGCCACGCCATCGCGCTGGCGACCTCCGGCTGCGTGGCCGAGATATACGCAGGCGAGATCTCCCGCGTACGCCGGTCGATCTCCTCGCGCAGATCGCTCACGCCATCCGACAACACGCAGGTCCGCTGCGGAGCCTCGCCCTCCCAGAAGGGCAGGCTCGGCGGCGCGCCATGAGCGTCCTCCACCAGCACACGGCCAGCAGGCTCGACGCGCTGGATGCGCCAGCTCGTGTTGCCGAGCAGGATCACATCGCCGGGGCTTGAGTCGACGGCGAAATGCTCGTCCAACGTAGCGATCTGCACGCCCTCCGGCTGCAGGATGACGCTGTAGAGCGCGACGTCTGGGATCGCTCCGCCATTGGCGATGGCGATCATGCGCGAGCCGCGTCGCGGATGCAGTTGTCCATGCACGCCATCGTGCATCAGGTAAGCGCCGTAGCGTCCACGGCTCGACTCGATGCCATGCGTCAGCAGCTCGACAAGCTCCGTGAAGTGCTCGCGGGTAAGCTCTCGATAGGACCACGCACGGCGGAAGACCTCGAAGAGCACCTCCGTCTCCCACGGCTCGGCCCCACAGGCAGCAACGATCTGCTGCATCAGCACATCGGCAGGCTGCGGTGGCATCTCAAGCCGGTCAAGCTCGCCTGAACGCATCTTGCGGATGAGCGCCGCCTGCTCCATCAGATCGTCGCGCGTTGTAGCGAAGAATCGCCCCTTGGGGATAGCCCCGCGCCAGTGACCAGCGCGGCCGACGCGCTGCATGGCAACAGCGACGGCGCGAGTCGTAGCAAGCTGACAGACGAGATCGACGTTGCCGATGTCGATGCCTAGCTCCAGCGACGCCGTAGCAATCAGTATCTTGATCTCGCCATTCTTCAGGCGCTGCTCGGCATCGAGACGAAGCGCACGAGAGAGCGATCCATGATGTGCCGCAACATGCTCCTTGCCGAGACGCTCGCCGAGAGCGAACGCAATCTTCTCGACCAGCTTGCGCGTATTGACGAAGACCAGCGTGGAGCGATGGCTCTCGGTCAACGCAGCGAGCTTGTCGAAGATCTCCTCCCACATGTTGCTAGTGGTGACGGAGCCAAGCTCATCGGAGGGAACCTCGATGGCAAGGTCCAGCTCGCGCCGCTGCCCTGCCTGCACAATCGTCGCGGAACTGCGCGAGGGATGGCAGCCCGTCAGAAAGTTCGCAACCAGCTCGATAGGATTCTGTGTAGCCGAAAGGCCGATGCGCTGCGGAGGCTGCGCCAGCCCCGTAAGAAATGCTCCCGGCGAGAGCCGGTTCTCTCCACAGACAAGCGCCTCCAGCCTCTCCAAAGACAGAGCCAGATGCGCGCCGCGCTTGTCGTCGGCGATGGCATGAATCTCATCGACGATGACCGTGCGCACATGGCGCAGATTCTCACGCGAGCGCGAGGCCGTCAGCAGAATGTAGAGCGACTCGGGCGTCGTGACGAGGATATGCGGAGGATGCCTGAGCATCGCCGCTCGCTCCTTCGGCAGCGTGTCGCCGGTGCGGACTCCGGTGCGAATGCCGGTAGAAAGATACCCGCGCTCCAACGCAAGCCGCTGAATCTCAGCCAGCGGGCCATCGAGGTTCTTCTGCACATCGTTCGAGAGCGCCTTCAGCGGCGAGACATAGATGACCTGCGTATACGGCGCAAGCGTCCCCTCGATCGACTGGCGAAGAAGCCTGTCGATCGCAACAAGGAAGGCCGCGAGCGTCTTACCGGAGCCGGTAGGCGCGGAGATGAGGGTAGGCTCGCCCTTCAGGATGCTCGGCCAGCCATGCACCTGCGGCTCCGTCGGCGTACCGAACTGGCGCACGAACCACTCCGCAACCACAGGGTGGGCCCAGGCGAGCTCCGAGGGAATCTCCATGGCTTATTGTAGCCACTTCTTCGCCCTTTGTTTGCTTCTTACATATTTCCCTGGCCAACGTCGGAGGCTGCTGCTGCAGCGTTGTCGGCGTCGAGATACTCCTCGATGACGCGCTCGAGCGAGCCTTGCGCCTTCAGAATGAACTCGATCGCATCGCGTCCCGCACCCTGTCCACCGGGGTTGGCGGTGGTGTGGTGGCAAACGGACTTGACCTCAGCGCGAGCATTGGCCGTGGCGATGGCAAGCCCGCAGATGCGTAGAACCGGCAGGTCGATGATGTCATCGCCAACGTAACAAAGCTCGTCGAGCGAGATGTCCGCCCGTGCAAGAATCTCCTTCATCGCCTCGAGCTTATGAGCCTGTCCCTGATAGACAAACTCCAGCTTGAGATCACGTGCGCGGATCGCCACCGTCTGCGAGTTGCGCTTGGTGATGATGCCGACGCGAAGGCCGCCAAGCCGTGCCAGCGAGATGCCGAGGCCATCATGCGCGGCGAAGCCCTTCATCTCGATGCCATGGCCGTCGGGGCCGGGAATGACGAAGATCTGGCCATCGGTAAGGACGCCATCGACGTCGAAGATCAGAACTTTGATGCGGCGTGCACGGTCTTCAGCAGTAAGGGACATGGGGTGATTTTATCGCGCCGAAGCTACGGCTCCATGACAGCAGTTCTTCTGCAAACTCTGCGGCTACCACCCGTGAGCTGTAGCCGCAGAGTTGCCGTGTTCTTAACGCCAGTAGCCGCGATGCCAGACGTGACCTCCACGCTCGTAGCGCCACGCGCCCGGCACCCAAACCGCGCGTGGACGGGGAGGATAACGATACGCTCCGGGGACCCAGACATAACGGCGGCCATCCCAGCGGTGATAGCCAGGGACCCAGACATAACCGGGGCGCGGAGCGGGGACGACCTCAACCGGAGCCGGAGGCGGCGGACCAATGCGGACAACCACCTGAGCCTCTGCTGCGACTGCACTGAGCGAGATCAACAGGGCCGCGGTGGCCATCATAAGATTCTTTCTGATGTTCATAAGCATCCTCCTTACTTCGCTGATGTAGACGCCAATTTGCCGCAGAAGTTGTGGAGCAAAGTGCAGGGAGATGACAACAAAGATTCTGCTGAATTGGAGTGGTGGAAAAGATTCGAGCCGGGTACCGGGGAAGCCTTCGCCGTATAGTTTTGTATACAATCTGCGCACGTCATACGGAAGGAAAGGGCACACGCAATGAAAAGAGAAGGTTGGCAGATCGGCCGCAGGAGCTTTCTTGGATTGGCAGGCGGAGCAGTTGCCGCAACACTCGCAGAGCCCGGCACGGCCGCCGCACAAAGCGCGAAGCCATCGAAGAGCACGCGACCCATGGTTGCCTCGAAGGATATCGCCGTCGTCGATACGGCCTATGGCAAAGTGCGCGGCTTCGAGCACAACGGCATCTTCACCTTCAAGGGCATTCCCTACGCCGATACGACAGGTGGAACCAACCGCTTCACTGTCGCAAAGAAGCCGAAGCCATGGACAGGCATCCGCACTTCGATGTACTTCGGACAGGTGTGTCCACAGGGCGCGCGCGATGGATGGAACCACGATGAGGAGTCGTGGATGATGCACTGGGACGACGGCATCCCCGGCGAAAACTGCCTGCGCATCAACATCTGGACGCCGGGTGTCAACGACAACCGCAAGCGTACCGTGATGTTCTGGATTCACGGCGGCGGCTACACCGCCGGCTCCGGGCAGGAACTACCGAACTACGATGGCGAGCAACTGGCTCGGCGCGGCGATGTAGTCGTAGTCTCCATCAACCACCGGCTGAATGTGCTCGGCTTTCTGAATCTCGAAAAGTATGGCGAGCAGTTCAAAAACTCCTCGAACGTGGGCATGCTCGATATCGTGCAGGCGCTCGAATGGGTGAAGGAGAACATCGCCGGATTCGGCGGCGATCCGAACTCGGTGATGATCTTCGGGCAGTCGGGCGGCGGCGGCAAGGTGGCCTACCTGATGGGGATGCCCTCCGCGAAGGGGCTCTTCCATCGCGCCATCATCGAGAGCGGATCGCAGCCGAGGGAGTACACGCTCGAGGCCTCGGGCAAGGTGAGCGATATGCTCCTGCAAGAGTTACAAATCACTCCCGGCAACCTGGGCGAGTTGCAGACGATGCCCTATGCGCGGCTTTCGTCCGCAGCGACAAGGGTGCTGAACAGCCTGCGTATCCCAACTCCGCCGAACGGTCTGCGGCGCTCCGGCGCAGGCGTGGGCTGGGCTCCGGTGACAGGGACGGAGGCGATTCCAACGGTGCCGTTCTATCCCGCGGTGCCGGAGCAATCGGCGAAGATGCCGCTGCTGATCGGCTCGACGCTGAATGAGTTTATGACAGCGACCGACCATCCTGAGTACGAGCTGATGACCGAAGACGAGCTGCATGCAAAGGTCGAAGCAGCGCTTCCAGGTAAGGGCTCGGAGGCGATTGCGATCTACCGCAAGAGTGCGCAGGGGCTCTCTCCCTTCGATGTATGGTCGCGCATGAACGCCACCACGGCGATGCGCCGCAACGCAGTGGACACAGCCAAAGTCCACGGTGGGCAAGGCGCGCCCGCGTATTTGTATCAGTTCCGGTGGCAGACTCCGGTGCTCGATGGAAGGCCGCGCGCCTTCCACTGCTCGGAGATCACCTTCGCCTTCGACAACGTGGACCGTTGCGAGACAATGACCGGAGGCGGCGAGGACGCACACGCTCTGGCCGCCAAGGTGAGCGAGGCATGGATCGCCTTTGCCAAGACAGGCGACCCAAACCACAAGGGTCTGCCGAAGTGGGAGCCGGTGACGAAGGACAAGACGCCAACCATGTATCTGGACAACACCTGCGAGCTGAAGATGGACCCGGATGCGGAGGAGCTGCGCATCACGCTGTAAGGAGCAATAAGGTCGAAAGCAAAAAGGCCCAGCCGAAGCGGCGGACCTTTTTGCTTCAACCACGAAGGTTCTACTGGCAGGCCGCTACCAGAACATCATCGCCAACCAGCTTCAGCCGAAGCTCATCATTCGCAACGCTTGCATCTGAACTGGCTCCCCCCAGCTCTGCAACGCCCAGCCTGCATCCTTCCATCCATGTCTTACGCAGAGGAACCTGCAACGAAGCCTCTCCTGAGCCGCGATGCACGGCCACCAACACGCGCTCATTGCTGACCTTCGCATTCCGCGGCGCTGCACCGCAGGCGCTCACATCCGCATGCGCCGCATCGCGCAGATACACCAGCCAATCGGCTCTGGCTGCCAGTACCTGCTCGCCGCCGCACTGCAACGCCTCGTGAGCCTTGCGCAGTGCGCCCAGCTTCGCTCCCCATGCAAACATGGCCTGCTGCTCCGGTGTGCGTCCACCTGAAGTAAACGAGTTCGCACGATGTTCCACTGCAAATCCACCCGGAAAATCCCTGCGATTCTCCGGGTCCTCGCCGCCGCTCATGGCAAGCTCATCGCCGTAGTACAGATGCGGCGTGCCTCGCGTCGTCATCACAATCGCATAGGCCAGACGCAGCGCCGCGGCGCTTCTTCCTCCATCGAGAAAGCGCGCATTGTCATGATTGTCCATGAACGGAACCAACCGGTCCGGGTGCGGATACAGCGCATCCTGCGCCAGCACATCGGCAATCGCCGTCATCGGCGCGCCATCGCGCAGCGAGTGCCGCAGCGCATGAAAGAAGGGGTAGTCCAGCGGCGTATAGAGCCGCGTGTCCGCACCAGCGCGTGTCGCTCCATCGGCGAAGCTCGACACGATCTCCGCGCTGCCGTCGGCGACCTCGCCCACCTCGGTCAGCCGCGGATACAGCTCCTTCAGCTCTCCATTAAACTCATGCCAGAAAGCCCGCCCCACATACGGGAACGTGTCGATGCGCAGCGCATCCGCGCCCGTCTCCTCGATCCACCACACGGCGTTCTGCCGCAGGTACTGCGCCACTGCCGGATTCTCGGTGTTCATATCCGGCAGCGCATCGACGAACCATCCCTCCAGCGTGCTCACGCGGTCGCGCTCCGGCGCATGCGGATCGATCAACGAACGGAAGTGCGTCTCACCCGCGATGTGATGCGCCGCCGTGCCATGAAACCACTCCGGCTCCGGCTCATCCCTCACCCACGGATGCTGCGGCCCCACATGATTCGGCACCGTATCGAGCACTAGCTTCATGCCGCGCCTATGCAACGCCTTCGCAAGATGCTGTAAATCCTCAAGAGTGCCCAGATGCCCTTCGACGGCGTACATATCCGTCGCATGATAACCGTGGTACCCCTCCGGCTCATGGTTCTGATACATCGGCGTCATCCACAGCGCGGTCACTCCTAACTGCTGCAGATAATCAAGGTGCTCTTCGACACCGCGCAGATCGCCGCCGTGCCATCCGCGAGTCTTCGCCCGCTCCGCGGCAGCCTCCGCGCTGGCCTCATTGCTGCGAGCATCCGGACCATCGTTGTTCGCATCGCCATCGGCAAAGCGATCCGGCAGCAGAAGGTAGAGCACATCGCGCGAGGAGAACCCGGCCATGCCCTCCTCTGCCGCCTTGCGAGCAGCAAAGGTATATTCCATCTCCGCATACTGTGCGCCGTGCGAGGCCGTCAGCTTCACCGTCTCCGCATGCGCAGGCGAGGCCGCAAGCCATAGCTCGGCCCAGTGCCCATTGTCAGAGATATACGTTCTCTCAATCTTCAGCGAGCGATCGCTCACCGCAAACTTCGCTCCCCCCAACCCTTCGCCGCGAATCAGCAGCATGGGCTTCGGCAGTCCTGCAAACCAGTTCGGCGGATCGACCTTCAGCAGATGCAGCGCCTCCGCACTCTGCGCGGCTGCGACAACGCTGCCCAGCATCGCCGCCATCACCATCCCCATCATCCGCCGAACGACACGCATACACTCCTCCTCAAACCTGTATCCAAAAAAACGCGGCACTGCCGGAGAATGCGCAGTGCCGCAATTGCCTGTTTCTGCATTGCCATCTTTAGAAGTTGATGCGGGCCGCGAACTCCATCTGGCGCTCGGAGTGCGCGCGCACCGCCGAAACCGAGCCAAACGAATACCCCGGCGCCGTCGAGTACGTTCCATCCGCCTGCTGCAGCGCGTTGTGGATGTTGCCATCCGGATTGGTGAACTGCGGCGTGTTGAGCAGGTTGTACGCCTGCGCACGAAGCTGGAACTTGATCCGTTCGGTGATGGGGAAGTCCTTGAACATACCCAGGTTCGCCGTCGTATAGCCGGGGCCATAGAACTGGTTGCGCTCCATGTTGCCGACCCGCTGATAGTTACCGTTCACCATCGTCGGCGCACCGAACGAACCCGTGAAGTACGTACGGTTGTTCGTGTAGCTGCTGCCGCCCACCATGGCGCGAGCCACGGGCTTGTAGGAGAAGACATCGGCACGGTTGTCGATGTTGCCGATGCCGTTCGTGTTGACATCGAACGGCGTTCCGCTCAGCACCTGGACGATCGAGTTCAACTGCCATCCGCCCACAACCTCATCGAGCGTCTTCGGAATCGAGTTGCCCCACTTCTGTCCATGACCGAACGGCAGATTGTACACCAGCGAAGCGTTGAAGACGTTCCTCTGGTCCTGATCGGAGTTGCCGTAGTTCAGGCGATACTGCGGCACACCGTTGACGATGAAGAAGCGAGCGCCCGCAGTGGCTGCGCCGGTCCCGAACGCGCCGTTCGAGTTATCCAGCGCGTGCGACCACGTGTAGGAGGCCGTCACCAGCATGTTGCTGCCAACTGCGCGGTTGAGCTGCACCTGCAGACCGCTGTACTTGCCCGTGCCGCTGGCCGCGCCCTCATTGATCGTCTGGCGATCCTGATACGTCCGCAGACCGCTGCCAAGCTGCGGCGCGTTCGCGTTGAAGTAGGTCATCAGGTGATCGCTCTTGTTGCCCACGTAGGCGATGTCGAGCGAGGTATACCGGTCGAGCTGCTGCTGCAGTTGAATGTTCCACTGCTGCACCATGCCGTTCTGGTTGCTCGGCAGGATCGCCAGCAGGCTCGAGTTCGCCACCAGCGACGGCGTAATGGAGCCGGCGCCGAACTGCGGCAGAGGCAGAGGCTGTGTTGCGTTCGCGTTGTTGTTGTCGTTCAGCGGACCCTGTCCGCTGAGGGTGATGCGATAGCCGCCGTCCGCCGTGTACTCCTGCAGACCGTTGAAGCCCGGGTTGTTCGAGAGCTGGTTGCCCACGCCGCCGCGGTCGAGGAAGTAGAAGATGCCATAGCCGCCGCGCAGCGAGGTCTTTCCATCGCCGAAGAGGTCATAGGCAAAGCCGATGCGCGGAGCGATGTTGTTCTTGTCCGTGTTGATCATCGACCGCGACGTGCCGTTCGTTCCAGCCACGTTCAACTGGCCCGTCGACAGGTCGTAGTTGGCCTGATTGTTGTCCTGCTCATACGGATAGGTGTACAGGTCGTAGCGGAGGCCGAGGTTCAGCGTCAGCTTGCGGTTCACCCTCCAGTCGTCCTGCACGAAGTAGCCCGTCTCCCAGTTGAAGGTCTTGAAGTAGGTGCTGGCCGCGCCGATCTCGTAATCGGTAAAGCCCGACAGAAGCTCCGAGCTCTCCCATCCGGTAAAGCGGCCGGTGCCCACATAGTTCACGCCGCCGAGGATGAACGATCCCTTGGCATCGTTACCCTGGAAGAAGTCCACCTCGCGGCGGATCACGTTCGCGCCGAACTTGAACGTATGGTTGCGATGCACCCACGTCACCGCGTCGGCGAACTGGTAGGACTTCTCCGGCACCGAGTAGGGGCCGCCGTCACCCGTGTACTCCAACTGCGTGCTGCTGCCGCCGATGAGCGCACCACCGGTCAGCAGCGGGCTGCGATTGGCGTTCACAATGCCAAGGTCCTGCGAGACGTTCACACCGTAGAACGGAGGAATGTACGCAAACTCCGGACGCACGTAAGCGAAGCGGAACTCGTTCAGCAGGCTGTCGGTAAAGGTGCGCGTGTATCCGCCCACCGCCGCGCGGGGATGGTTGGGGCTGTAGCCCGAGCCGTAGCCCGCGGGCAGCTTGGTGAACTCGCTGTTGACGATCTGCACGTCCTGCCCGTAGCTGTACCGGGCGAAGACCTCGTCCTTCTCGGAGATGTGGAAGTCGAGGCGGACGTTGAAGTCGTTGTAGTTCGTGACGCTGTTGCGGATGGCGTAGAAGTTCTGCGTCACGCCCGCACGCGTCGGAGCGTCGTAGGCATTGAAGTAGTTCACCGCCGCCTGGTTCCTGCGGTTGGCGGGGATGATGTTCGCCTGCGCCGTGCCGTAGCCGAACTGCTGGCAGGTGGTCGGGTCATAGATGGCGCCGTTCACCGCAACCGTGTTCGTGCATCCGGTGGTGCTGGAGTACTGCGCGGGGTTGGAGGTCAGTCCGGTTCCGAGCAGCTCCGTGTAGTTGCCCTGGCGCATCAGCATGGTCGGGACAGTCACAAAGCCCTGCGACTGCGGCTGCTTCTGGCGCAACGCCTGGTAGTCGCCGAAGAGGAAGACGCGGTTCTTCCAGATCGGTCCACCGGCGGCAACGCCGAACTGCTTGCGCTGGAAGGCCGGGTTCGGCGTATCCGGGCTGAAGTAGTTCGGGCTGGCGTCGAAGATCTGGTCGCGGAAGTAGCCGAAGAGCGTGCCGTGGATCTGGTTGGTGCCGGACTTGATCGAGGTGTTCACGATGCCGCCGCCCGCACGTCCGAACTCCGCCGGAGCCACCGCCGTCGTGACGCGGAACTCCTGAATCGCATCGGGCGAGGGGAAGATGACGATCGTGTTGACCAGCGACTCGTTATTGTCCGTGCCGTCCAACAGGAAGTTGTTCGACTGCGGACGCAGGCCATTGACCACCAGGGCGCCGCCGCCGCTGTTGCTGTAGCGCAGCGTCTCCGTGTTGCCGTTAATGCCCGAGGCATCCGAGCCGTACGCGCCCTGAGTCACGCCGGGAGCCAGCGTGGCCAGTTGGAGGAAGTTCCTCTGCCCGAGCGGCAGGTCCACCACCTGGCGGCCCTGCACCGTCTCACCCGTCGAGGAGGTCGAGACGTCTACCAGCGGAGCCGCCCCAGCGGTTACGTCCACGGTTGTGTTCTGTCCGGCGGGGACCAGCTTGAAGTCCATCGTCTGGACCTGCTGCACGTCGAGCTGGAACGTCTGCTGCTGCGCGTCGAAGCCGCTCATCGAGGCAGCCAGGCTGTAGTGTCCGCGCTGAAGAGCCGCGAAGGTAAAGTTGCCGTCATCGCCGGTCGTTCGCGTCGCCTTGGCGCCGGTGTCTGTATTGGTGAGGGTCAGGCTGGCGCCGGGAATCAGTGCTCCGGTCGTGTCGACCACCGAGCCTACCACTCGTCCTGTATCCGACTGGGCTACTGCGACCACCGGCATACCGGCCAGGACACAGAGCACCAGTACCACTCGAACCAGCCAATTGCTCAGCCAGCGGAATCGAGTCTGTACGTTCATTTGGACCTCCAAAAAAGCTGCTCCCGAGAGCCCGGCGCTTTCGTGCTTCGCCATGGGCAGACATTTTGGGAACAACGGCGCTCAACTTGCGCGTTTTTTGCCCCTCACTGCAATCCCTCGGCCGCCCTTTGTCTTTCAATTTTTCTTCTTCAGGCAACGTCTTTGGAATGTGCAGCTTATATGGGGGATTTCTTCTATTGGCACAGGAGAGTGAATAGGAGAATAAAGCAGTGATAAAGTCAGAAAGAGAGAGGAAGGTCCCTTTTCGATGCCTGCCCCGATCGCTTCCTCACGGCTCTCCTTCGGCCTGTACGAGGTGGATCTCCAGACAGGAGAGCTCTGGAAAGCCGGCTTTCGCGTCAAGCTGCAAAGCCAGCCCTTTAAGGTGCTGGCGGCGCTGCTCGAGCATCCTGGGCAAGTCGTCACCCGAGAAGAGCTTCAGCTCCGGCTCTGGGGCAAAGACACCATTGTTGATTTCGACCACTCCCTCGGAACCGCCGTCAACAAGATCCGCGAGGCACTCGGCGACTCGGCCGAAAATCCCCGCTTCATCGAAACTCTGGCCCGCCGCGGCTACCGCTTTATCGCCCCGGTCACTGTTATCGATATAGAGCCGCTCCACCCGGCGCACGTTGCCTCCGCTCCTCCTTCTTCCAACGGAAGTACCGCTTCGTCCTCCACTTCCGTCACGTCGGCGGAGGAGGAACAGACCGCGTCCGAAGCTCCAGCCACCGCGGTTCAGCCTGTCCCGGAGGCCTCAGCCTCGTTCCTGAGCACGCGCCAGCTCCGCTATGGGGCTGCTGCAACAGCCGCCGTCGCTATCGCAGCAGCAGCCTTCTACGCCGGATCTCTGCGCTCCGGCACGTCCCCTCCGCATATCACGCAAATCACACATAATGGGCATCTTGCTCCCAACGTCGGCGACAGCGAGGGCTTCTCGCCCAACGCCACCGACGGCGTCCACCTCTACGCCACGACCATCGAGGGAGGCCGCGCCGTCCTCTCGGCCATCTCGCTAACCGAGGGCGTCGTCACTCCCTTGAACGTCCCCTCCGAGGTTTCCGGCCCGGCGCTCGGTGACATCTCCCCTGACGGCTCCCGGCTCCTGCTGCGCGACCACCTCTCGCCCGAGTCCGAACAGCCGCTCTGGGTCGTGCCGACGCTCGGAGGCTCGGCGCTGCGCGTGGGTAATGTGCTTGCCCACGACGCCACCTGGATGCCCGCCACCTCGAAGGAAAGCGGCAGCATCCTCTACGCCAGCGGCAATAATCTCTACCTGACCTCGCTGACCGGCAACACGCCACAGCCCTACGCCACGCTGCCGGGCCGCGCCTTCTGGCTGCGCTGGTCGCCGGGCGGCGATCTGCTTCGCTTCACCGTCGTCGATCCCATCGCGCACACCTCCACGCTCTGGCAGCTTTCCTCCTCGGACCGGAATCCGCAGCCGATCCTGCGCGGCTTCAACCCCTCGCCAGCCGAGTGCTGCGGCGTCTGGACCGCCGATGGTAAGTCCTTTGTTTTCCAGTCGACGAGCAATAATCACACTGATCTCTGGCAGCTGCGCGGCCACGCGGCGAGCAGCCCCACCCGCCTGACCGACGGCCCGCTCCAGTACGAGTCGCCCACGGCGGCGCGCACTGGCAGCCGTATTTATTTCCTAGGCACCGACGCCCGCTCCGAACTGTACACCGTGCTTGCCTCCGGGCAGCTCAGGCCCATCGAGGGCTTCCTCGCCACCGCCGTCCGCGTCGACTACTCCCGCGACGGCCGCTGGGTCGCCTGGACCGACGACGCCGGACGCCTGTGGCGCGCCCGCTCCGACGGCTCCGAGCTGCTGCAACTGACACCCGAAAACTTCAGCGTCTTCCTCGCCCACTGGTCGCCCGACGGCTCCCGCCTCGCCCTGATGGGCCGCGGCACCGGCGAGTCCTGGCGTCTCTATCTGCTCTCGGCCAACGGCGGCAGTCTGGAGCCTCTGCTCCGCGAGTCGCGCAACGCCGCCGACCCCTCCTGGTCGCCCAATGGCAAATCGCTCGCCTTCGGACGGGTCAACGACCTGCTCGGCAAGGAGAGCGGCGCCCGCAACCTTCAGATTCTGCACCTTGGCGGCAATCAGGTGGAGCCAATCCCCGGCTCCGAGGGCCTCTTCAGCCCCCGCTGGTCGCCCGATGGCAAATATATTGCTGCTCTTTCCCTCGACCAGCGCGAGGTCCGCCTCTATAGCGTAGCCACGCACACATGGTCCAAACTGCCCGTCGCCTCCGGAGCCGATCCAGTCTGGTCTGCTGACAGTCTCTCGCTCTTCGTCCATGCCTCGCTGGACCCGGAGCAGCCCATCCTGCGCATCTCCATCCCCGACGGCCACGTCGAAGCCATCACCCGGCTGGCCAACTCCGGTGTAAAAGACGCGGTCGACTTCATCTTCGGCGGGCTCACCCGCGACAATCAGCCGATCGTCCGCTCCCGCGTCTTCACCGGCAACGTCTACTCGCTGGACCTGAAGTAGCCTTAATTAAGGCTGGACTATCGTTCCGCAGCGCAACGGAAGAATCTACTTTTCACCGCTTTTACCCTTTCAACGCTGTTGAGTCTCCGCCCCAAATCATTCTCCCCAATTGCTTTATCTGTTGACCAAGAAATAGACTCCCCTGCATTGCGCAGAGAACCGTCACGCGCAGACTGTGGGGAACGCTATGATGCTCCTTAGCCTCCGGTTCCGCTCACTTCTGCTGGCCCTCCCGCTGGCCGCCCTCCCCGCCGCCGCGCAGATCTCTCTGCCCTCCAGTGCCCACACCACCAGCGGACTCGAACTCACCGTCAACGGGCTTACCCTCCGCGTCGACGCGCTCCGGCAGGACGCGCTCCGCGTCCGCCTCTGGCCCAACGGCCATCCGGCGGAGGATGCCTCATGGGCCGTTCTCCCCTCCTCCCGTATCGCTCGCGTCCCGGTCACGGCCGAGCCGGATGGCTTCCACACGGACAGCCTCCGCGTCACCGTCTCGCCGGACCTGCGCCTCACCATCGCCGACCTTGCCGGAAACGTCCTGCAACAAGATGCCCTCCCCATTTCCTGGAGCAGCGACGGCTTCAAAGTGACCAAGCGCAAGACCGAGGACGACCACTTCTTCGGCCTCGGGGACAAGCCCGGCCCGCTCGACCGCGCCGGTGAAACCTTCACCTTATGGAACACCGACGCCTTCGGCTGGCAGGAGTCCACCGACCCTATCTATAAGTCCATCCCCTTCTTCCTCGAGATGCACTCCGGCCGCACCCTCGGCGTGCTCTTCGACAACACCTTCCGCACCTTCTTCGACTTCGGCCGTGAGCGCACCGACCGCTACAGCTTCTCCGCCCCGGCCGGTCCGCTGGACTACTACGTCCTCTACGGCCCCGAGCCGAAGCAGGTGCTCGCCGACTACGCCTGGCTCACCGGTCCCGCGCCGCTGCCGCCGCTCTGGTCGATGGGCTTCCAGCAGTCGCGCTACTCGTACTACCCTCAGTCGCAGGTCGAGGAGATCGCCGCGCATCTTCGGAAGGACCACATTCCCGCAGACGCCCTCTGGCTCGACATCGACTTTCAGGACCGCAATCGTCCCTTCACCGTGGACAAACAGCGATTCCCCGACTTCCCCGGCCTTATCCATCGGCTCTCGGGGGAGCATCTGCACACCATCGTCATCACCGATCTGCACATCGCCAACGCGCCGAATCAGGGCTATGCTCCCTTCGACTCCGGCAAGGCAGGCGACCACTTCGTGAAGATCGCCACATCTACCGGCACAGAGGACTACGTTGGCCCCGTCTGGCCCGGCCCGTCCGTCTTCCCCGACTTCACCCGCGCCCAGACCCGCGAGTGGTGGGGCACGCTCTATAAAGAGTTCGTCGCCGACGGCGTTTCGGGCTTCTGGAACGACATGAACGAGCCCGCCGTCTTCCGCTATCCGTCGAAGACCATGCCCGACGAAGTGCAGCACCGCATCGACGAGCCTGCCTCGCTCGGCGAAGGCTTCTCCCAGCGCACGGCCTTCCATCCGGAGATTCATAATGTCTTCGGCCTGCTGAACTCCCGCGCCACCCACGACGGCTCGCTCACCCTGCGCCCTAACGAGCGCCCCTATGTGATGACCCGCGCCAGCTACGCCGGAGGCCAGCGGTACGCCGTCACCTGGACCGGCGACAACTCCTCCACGTGGAACCATCTGCGTCAGACCACACCCCAGTTGGAGAACCTCGGCCTCTCCGGCTTCGCCTTCGCCGGAGCTGATGTCGGCGGCTTCGCAGGCTCGCCCTCGCCGGACCTGCTTACGCGCTGGCTCATGCTCGCCGCCTTCCAGCCCATCGACCGCGACCACGCCGCCAAAGGTACGCGCCCGCACGAACCATGGGTTGATGGTCCCGCGCACGAAGACATCCGCCGCCGCTTTATTGAGGAGCGCTACCGGCTGATGCCCTACCTCTATACCACCGCCGAGGAAACCTCGCGCACCGGCCTGCCCATCGTTCGCCCGCTCTTCGTCGAGTTCCCGCACGCCGCCGCCGACAACCACCCGCTCGACAGCGACGCCGCCGGGGAGTTCCTCTTCGGCCCGTCGATCCTCGTCGCCGACACACCCTCGCCCGAGGAGGTCGCACCCTACGAGGTCCACCTGCCGCCCGGCCTCTGGTACGACTACTGGACCGGCGAAAAGCTCGACCGCCGCGCCCCGCTGGCCTCCCGCGACCTCGAGATCCGCGACGCCGCGCCAACTCTCAAGCCCATCCTGATCACACCAAAGCTCGACCAGCTTCCGCTCTACGTCCGCGCTGGAGCTATCCTGCCGATGCAGCCGCTCACACAATCGACCGAAGAGACTCCGCAAGGCCCGCTGACTCTTCGCGTCTACGCTCCATCAGCTGACACGCCCACCGCCTGCTCCGGCGAGCTCTACACCGATGACGGCCACACCTTCGACTATCAGCACGGAGCCTATCTGCGCCTGCATCCCACCTGCACGCTGGCCGCGGATGGATCACTCACCATCACGCTCCCCACCCACGAGGGCAGCTACAAGCCCTGGTGGACGCAAGTTCGTATCGAAGTGGTCGGCCTGACTGCCCGGCAGGCAAACGCCGCGGGCCGCAGCTACTCCATCGAGCGCACGCCGCTCGGTGCAGCCATAACTCTGCCCAATACAGACCAGCCGCAGACGATCACCTTCCGCTAAAACATGGGCTACAGAGATACTCCTATTCTGTAGCCTCCTTCCCACTGTCACCCTGAGCGAGCGCGACGAGTCTGCATCTGGTCCTGACCATGCTGTATGGGCGATCCCTAAAAGAAGATTCCTTCGCTACGCTGCGGAATGACAAACCTCAGACGACGGCGGACAAGGGGAGCAGGGAGCAGGGACACTGGCCCTACTCCTCGCCCACACGAACACCACCCGCCGGAGCAGGATCGCGCTCTACAGGCGTAACCACAGCCCCGGCAAGCTGTTCGCGCAACGTCGCGTCGTCGGTGCGGGCGAAGTAGGCTCTCAGGTCCTCTCCCGGCTGACGCGCCGCGAGATAGTGCCGCAGCATCCGCTCGAGCGCCTCGGGCACCTCATCGGCAGCGGCACGAAAGCCTACCTGCCGTGCCGTCCCTGCATGCGCGCCGACCGCCCCGCCGACGCAGAAGTAGAAGGCATCGACCATCTTTCCGTCTTTCTTGATCTTCTTGCCCTCAAGCCCTACGTCCGCGATCCAGTGCTGCCCGCAGGAGTTCGTGCAGCCCGTAACGTGCAGCTTGATCTGCTGATCGAAGCCGGGCAGCCTCCCCTCCATCTCTTCAACGAGCCACTTGGCAAAGCCTTTCGTCTCCGCAATCGCCAGCTTGCAGAACTCCGTGCCCGTGCAGGCAATGGCCCCGCGCCAGAAGGGTGTCGCGTTTACTTGAAGACCTAAGTCGTTGATCTCCTCAATCAACGCTGGAACTCGGTCATTCGGCACATTCACGATCAGGATGTTCTGCATGATCGTCGCGCGCAGCTCGCCGCTGCCGAAGCGATCGGCAAGCTCGGCGAGCGCCAGCAGATGCTCGCTCGTAAGGCGGCCGCGCAGCACGGAGGCGCCCACGGTCGAGAGGCCGGGCTGCTTCTGCTGCGTCACACCGGCGTGGTCGCGGTAGATGTCGTCCGGCACTCGGTCTTCACCGAGGTCATACGCATCGAGCCGATAACCAAGCCTGCTCTCGACGGCCACGAGGAAGCTCTCCGCCGTCCAACCATGGCGCAGGAAGAGATATTTCATGCGCGCACGCGTGCGGTTCTCGCGCAGTTCGTCCTGTTCCTTGAAGAGCGTGACGATGGATCGCGCCACCTCGAACGCCTGGTGCCGCTGAACAAATGCAGGCAGGCGCACCGCGATGTGCGGCTCATTCGAGAGTCCACCGCCGACACGAACGGTATAGCCGATCTCCTCGACGCCGTTCTGCACGCGGCGAGCTGCGGTGAAGCCGATGTCGTTGATCTCCGGATACGAGCACCAGTGAGCACACCCGGACACGGTGATCTTGAACTTGCGCGGCAGGTTGTAGAACTCCGAGTTATTACGCAACTCCTGCGCGATCTGCAATGCCAGAGGCGAAGTATCGAGCAGCTCGGTTGCATCTAACCCGGCCAGAGGACAGCCGGTCACGTTGCGGATCACATCGCCGCAGGCCCCCTTCGGCGAAAGCCCCACACGCGTCAGCTCACCCACAATCTCGGGGACATCCTGAATGGTGATCCAGTGGAGCTGGATGTTCTGCCGTGTCGTGATGTCGGCGATGTTGTGCGCGTACCTCCGCGTAAGCGAGCCGATCGTGCGAAGCTGCTCGCTCGAGACGATGCCGTTCGGCAGCGCGATACGCAGCATGAAATACGCGGTCGATTTACCTTCGCCGCCCACGCCGCCGGTGACGCCGGCTCCATCGCCCTGCGTGTAGAGTCCCCACCAACGAAAGTAGGTATTGATCCACTCCGGGCGAATAGAGCTGTGCCCATTACGAGCAAAGGCAAGAACCTCGTCCCACGCCTCCCACGGATTCTTCTCTGCCTTGAGCCGCTCGGCGCGCTGCGCCTTCGTTTCCTTCACTGGAGCGGGTGTTGCCGGTGTTTCTACGATGCTGGCCATCGACGTCCATCCTGCGGGAGATTCCCGACTGCTACTCCCCCGTTGTACCGCCGCGCCAGCGCCGTTCTATGCATTTCTTGCTATGGATAGACCACTCTTATGAAAACACGGAACCGGCCAGGCTCTGTCGCTGACACAATGCCGTGTTTCAGAGCATCGGATAATGCTCTCGCTCAAGCACACGAGGATACGCGGCCACGGTCAAAAGCTCCGTGAAGCGTTCAGCATGCAGGATCTCGCGTAACAACTCTGCTGCACGCATGTAAGCCCGATAGCGCCTCCTCTTCTAACTTGTAATGCTTACCGGTATCCTCGTCTTCAAAGGCAATCGTGCGGCGAATGGCATCGCGCAGATTGATCTACACCTCAACCAGGCTCTCCCACGTCGAAGCAGTTGAGTCCTCAAAATCAGCCACAAAGACCCTTCGCGCCGGAGTTGCATTGCATTCGACGATTCCAGATTGGCAGGAAGTTCAGGTACAACATGTTTATCTGCATGCGGATAACAAACTCTATGCCTGTCTCAACAACCAGCGAATCGCGTTTTTTTGCATCTTGATATATTCGGGATTCCACATGGCATGAATCGTATGCCCCATTGCAGTAAAAGCCACTCGTCCCTTTCCATACTCATGGGCCCACCCGCTCACAGTGGTCGTTCCCCAGTTCTTCAACTGAGGATTCGGATCTTGAGGATCTGAATAGGCTGCCGTATAAGTTAACCCATCTATATTTTCGGAATTCAGCAAAATGTTTTTTGGATCTTTATCGTAGACGAGATAGTGCTGCTCGTCGTCGACCATAAAATCCTTGACGTCGTGTGTAATCGGGTGGTCCTTATTGACGATCCGCACCTTGAATGGGCGCAGCGGCGGATGGTTCAAGCCATATCCTCCTTGCACATCGCGGTAGTTCTTCGACGAACGCGAAACAAAGGCATTATTGTGGTAAGAGTAAAAGGCCCCTCCGCCGGAAACAAAGTCCTTCACCGCTTGTCCCTGTTCTTCCGTAATCCAGGCTTCCGTCGTCCTGCCGGTCCGTAGTGCTCCTCCACCAACCACTGGCTTTGCCTCAATAAACTCTTGCGGCCCGATCTCACCGAACTTGCCTGGATTTTCTATGACTCCATAGTTATCGCGAAAACCGAGGAAGATCTGATATGGCTTAAGCATCTCTGCAGACAGGTTGTAGTAATTCGTCGTGTAGTCGATGGGCAGATCGAGTTCTTTGAAGATGCGATTGAGACTCACACGAAGAGCGTCCGCGTTATGCGATGGATCGCCAATCAGGGCAATCGTACGCGGCTTCCCCCCATCCAGATTTTTAATAATCTGCGGAGCCGCCAATATCTCCGGCGCGCCCAAAACATTTACGGCTGCCGTTGTTACTATCCCTTGCAACAGGTTCCTTCGTGATATCTCTTTCATTGGGCATTTGCTCCTTGACGATCCGCATACACTACGCGCCATATTTTCTGCGAGAAGGGATCAACTCATTCTTAAGAGCCACCGAACTGCGTTTTTCTGTATCTTGAGATACTCGGGCTGCCACATTGCGTCGATCGTATGGCCCATAGCCGTGAAAACGACGCGCCCCTTCCCATACTCATGCGCCCAGCCACTTACGGAACCCGTGCCCACATCCTTACTTGGAGCATCGGGCTGATCCGGATCTCTTAGAGATGGAGTAAAAGTCAGCCCATCAATATTCTCCGACTGCAGCAAGATATTCTTAGGGTCCTTCTCGTAGACGAGATAATGCTGCTCATCAGTCACCATGAAATCTTCGACCCCTTGGGTGATGGGGTGGTTTTTATTGACGATCTTTACCTTGAATGGACGCAGCGGAGGATGACTGAGCGCCCAGCCTCCCTGCACCTCTCTATAGTTTTTAGAGGACCGGGAGACAAAGGCGTTGTTGTGATACGAGTAAAAGCTATTACCCGACGCTACAAAATCCTTTACTGCCTTCCCCTGCTCTTCCGAAATCCAATATTCCGCCTTCTCAGGTGGAAATACGCCTGGATCTTCGCCGGGACTTCTGCTCGGTAATCCGCTTGGTCCTGGGATCGCCGTCTGCAGATAGCCGCCAGGCCAGATCATGTCGTCACGAAGGCCTACAAAGAGTTGATAGGGTTTCAGCAGGCCGGCGCTCAGATCATAGTAGTTTGTTGTGTAGTCGATCGAGATACCCAGTTCCCGAAAGACGCGATTAAGTGCGATACGAATATCGTTCTGGTTATGGTAACGATCACCGATCAGTGCCAACGCGCGAGGCTTACCACCACTTCCGGGAAGATTGGATGCGGGCAGTTGATCCGCGGCCAGAGCATTCGCGGCCCCTAGCGCTCCTGCTGCTGCAATGGCGCTCGCGCCTTGCAAGAGATTTCTTCTTGATAGTTTTCCTGTCTCTTTCATCTCTTCTTTCTCCCAAGGCCGATCCCACTCGGACTGTCGAGATCGACCATTGCTTCGCGCGGCATGAAGCGTATAGGAAACTACTTCCGACAAGTTATTACCAGGAGATTGTTCCCGAAACCTGGCCGTTACGAGGAGTTGTGTTGGCCTGAATTGCAGTAACCTGTCCAAATGCAGGACTCTGCATATCTGCATTTGGGCCAGCAAAATTAGTACGGTTCAGGACGTTGAAGAACTCTCCCTTCAAATCGAAGTTGAAGCGCTTATCGAAGGCCCATCGTTTTGTGAGCGCGACATCCCAGTCTTCATACCCGAAGGTCCTGGCATTATCGAAGTACCTTGGGGCTGTACCGAAGCTAAACGCCGGAGGAAGCGCAAATGCAGCAGAGTTAAGATAACGGTCCCGCGATGGGGTGAACTTTCCACGCGATGCATTTGTCCCGAGAAGGGCCTGTCCACTTACAACATTCGGCAGCACAGGACCAATTCCGGGCAGCGATGTCTCGGTCGTCACGCTGATTGGCGTTCCCGACTTCAACGTAAGCACCCCGGAGGTCATCCATCCTCCAAAGATTTTGTCCAGAGTGGCATTGCCAATATTTAGTTTCTGGCCCTTGCCAATCGGCAGTTGCCAGTTATAGGCCGCAGTAAATGCATGCGGTATGTCAAAGCTGGCTACAGCGGATTCAGCATGCAAGTCATAATAGTTTTGCGCCCCTACAGTGTTTACATTTGTAATGTTTTTTTCGTAGGTGTATGACGCGAGCACGGTATAACCATGCGTAAACGCCTTCTGCACCTTTGCCTGGAACGCGTTATAGTGCTGATTGCCAAGCGGACCGGCTGTATCGGTAATGGTCTGGTATTGCGGGAACGGACGTAGCGCTTGCGCCACATTACCTGTAAATCCCGGGTAAGGAGCCCTGATGCCAGCCGCGTTAGCCTGAGCACTACCTATGCTGGCCGACAAGACATTTCCCAGAGAAAGATACTTGGGGTCCATTTGATTCAGGTTCAGCACGTTAATAATCTGCATGTGATGACCTTGAGTTCCTACATATGCCGCATCCAACACGAAGCCTCCAGGCAGCCTCTGCTGTATGCCCACGGTATAGTTCTCCACCTGCGGCTGGATGGCACCACCGGGCGTCATACGCGATGACGAGGACCCATTTGCAAAGGTGGGGTCAAACAATGGTCCCTGCTTTACCGTCGGAAAACCTGTAGTCCAGTTGAAGGCAGGAGTCACGCCGCCATTCGTGCTCAGCAGCGTGGACTGCGTAAAGTAGCCTTGCTGATTCAGCTTTGCAGCGGGTCCATTGTTCGTGTCATACAACAGTCCATATGCCGCGCGTAACACTGTATTACTACTCACAGCCCAACTGATGCCAACACGTGGCCCCCACCCGCCGTACCATGGATCGGCAAACTGATGCCTGTTCGCCTTCCCTGCTCCGAAGCCCGCAAATACGAGCGCTCCGGGTAGATTACCCGCCGCCGCATTTGTTACTGACGGATCAAAGTTGGCCAGGCGATCACCTCTGTCCGTGATTGGCGAACTGTAGTCCCAACGAAGCCCCGCGGTCAAAGTCAGGTTAGGCAGGATCTTCCACTTATCCTGCGCGAAGTACCCCTGATACGGCATGGACATGGCCTGAGATGGATTCTGACCGAGGCCACCTCCATCCAGCTCGCCCAACATGAAGCTCGCCGCGGCAAATCCGCTTGATGAACTTCCCGGGAGCCCCGTCTCCTGAGGAGAAAACTGGAAGGTTCCCCAGTTGCCCGAACCGTAAGCTCCCTGCTCTCCAATGGTGTAGTAATGCAAGTAGCTTGCACCAAATTGCATCTGGTGATTGCCCTTCTGCCATGAAAACTCATCCGAAAGCCTATATACCGTATGGGCAATCTTATTCAGGTTCGATCCACCACCTACATAGTAAGTACCGGCCGCACCAATGGTTCCATTGGAGGTCAGTGCGCCTCCGACGTTGATCCGGGCAAAGCCTGTCTGGTTTACTCCGGTCAAGCCGGCCATCTGGTTCAGATTGGCTCCGCTGTTGTAGTTATTCTGACCGCCGGTGTGCGAGTTGAAGTAGAGGATGTCGAACGATCCTAGCGCATGGTTGAGCATATTTGCATTGATCGTTGTGTTGTAGTTCACAATAGCGCGATTGCCACGGTATGGATTGGTCGTGCCGCCAGAGAGGTTCACGCCAAAGGGACCATTGCTTGTCTGCGGGTTATACATCTGCGCGTAGCTACCGGAGATGCGTTGTGAGTCACTGATCGTATGGTCGATCTTGATGAGGAATTGATCGCTATTTGTAGTGCTTGTGGTTGTACCTACAAAGTTATTCGAGAGCGTCAATGTCTGTGGATTCGGATAGAGCGATGCGAAGTAGCGCGACACTGAGCTTAGCCTCTCAGGGCAGATCACATTGAGTCGTCCATTGCACTGAAATTGCTGTCGCGTAAAACCACCCGAACCATTCGACACGGTTGTACTTGGATCGTAGATCGCCGGAATACCCGGCGCAGAAAAATCACCCGTCTTCATTGCTGGCGTCAGCAGGCTGTAGAGCATGCCCGTGTTCGAGGTCTTGTAGCGATAGCCGTCATAGTAGCCATAGAAGAAGGTTCTATTCTTCCAGATCGGTCCTCCTACATCAAAACCGAATTCATTCTGGTGATCCTGCCCTCGAACCTTTTGAAAGTAACTCTTCGCGTCATAGATCGTATTTCTATTGAACTCAAATACGCTGCCATGGAAGGAATTCGTTCCGGACTTCAGCGCATAGGTAACGCCGCCGGTTGAGGTGCGGCCCACATTTGCATCCTGGTTGCTTCCAACGACCTGAAACTCCTGCACCGCAAAGCTGGGTACCGGCATGGCGTAGGAGATCGACTCTCCTCCAGAACCAAAACCGACTGCCGAAACGTCCGCCCCATCTACCGTAATGGCCTGATCGTTAGCGGCACCACCATTCAGAGATGTGCCGTTGTATCCAGGCTCCAGCTTTAGAAATGCGCTTGCATTACGGAGCGTGCCCGATACTTCTACAGGAATGGATGCCACCATTTCGTTATCGACCGACGTCTGCGTCTGGGATGAATTTGGAGTGATCAACTCCTGCGAAGCCTCTCCGTGCACTTCCACCACGGACTCGGCCGATGCGACCGTCAGGTGAACGTCGCCGCCAGCATCGCTCCCGACGAGAACAACAAGGTTATTTAGAACGACGGTTCCAAAGCCGGTTGCACCCACCGTAACGTTGTACCTGCCTGCTGGCACCTGCATCACGTAGTAGCCGCTGTCGTTGCTCTTGCTTCTGATGACTACATCCGTGCCTGTGTTCTGCGCACTGATCGTCGCATCGGGAATAACAGCACCGGAGGGGTCGGTAACACGACCGCTGATACGACCTCCCACGGCCCCCTGACCAAGCGCCACTTGCACCATAAGAATCATTCCTACGATCAGGCAGCATGCCTGACACACCAGATCTTCTTTCAGAAACTTCGTCTTGCTGGAAATACTCATGCTGAACGCCTCCCCCAAATAAACTTTCCAACTGCAAGCCCTTCATACCCCGCTGCCGATCGTCGCAAACTCTCGCTCTGAGTTTTGCGCCATCGAAGAAACAACAGGCGAAATCGCGCTCTCTATTCCGCGAGGAAATTGGGATTCACGACTGCGAACAGCCTTCTAAAAGAATCAACATAAGCATGTCAAGAAATAAAAATATAATTTCAAAATGTAAAATTAATACACTTGTAAATCGTGAAATATTTATTTCAAAATATGGATGAGCGAGCCGACCATCTAGCCCCATGCAACTCGCCCTGCAGACAACTCAAATCCCCGAAAAATGAATCGATTTAATCCGGGGCACAGCAGAGCATCAAATGCAGAAATCCCAATTTCAAAGTCTGCTATGCTTGCAAAGCATCCGGGGCGACACAGCTCCGTTTGAGCAACTTCTATCAGCACGAGCGAATGAGCATGCCCATTCCCCAAAAGAAGCGGAGGTCGGCGCCGGTTGGAGTTATCACAAAGGTTCTGCGGATTCTGGAGCTTCTCTACCAGTTTCCGGAAGGACTCCAGCTCAAGGACATCGCCGATAAGACCGACATCAATAAGAGCACCGCGCTGCGTTTCCTCAGTCATCTCGAACAGGAAAACTATCTACTGCGCGATTCCAATGGGTTCTACATCCTTGGTATCCGGGTTATGCGACTGGGTGGCGGCAAAAACTTTGAAAAGGTGCTTTGCCGGATGAGCCAGCCTATTCTGGAGAATCTGGGCGCTGCCACCTCGGAAACCGTCAACCTTGCCGTACTCGAGGGCAGGAATGTCCTACTCGTGGAGGTTCTTGAAAGTCTGCACCGGCTCAGCGTCATCTCCGAGGTCGGTCAAACCGTAGAGATCCATTGCACGGCTCTGGGCAAGGCCATTCTTGCTTATATGGAGGATGGACCGCGCAAAGACGAGATCCTTAGCTCCATCCAGTTTGTCTCCAAGACGCCGCGCACCATCATGAGCATGGCGCGGCTCAAGGAGGATCTGGCTCAGATCAGGAAGCAGGGCTTCTCGCACGATGACGAGGAGGCATTTATCGGAGCGCGATGCATCGGCGCACCGATCCTTGGCGCGGACGGCAATGTGATTGGAGCCCTGAGCATCTCGGGCCCGATCTCCCGCATTTCAAAACAGCGGCTGCTGCACTATGCCAGCCTGGTGCGTCAGGCCGCCCAGGATATTGCAACCTCCATGAGCAATCTCTCTTCCGCGGAGAAACCGAAAGCAAACGGCATCTCCAAACCGGTTCGACGGGTGGTTCCGGCAAATCCCATGCCGCAGGGATCTCGGGATCGCCAGAGTCTACCCCGCGAACGAACTTGACCTTCGATCTAGGCGTTTTCCATGCAAGGTCCTCCATCATCAAGCGCGGTCAGTCTCGAGGGGCGAGACGTATTCTCCAGTAACGGTATGATTCCAGCATGAGCAAACAGCTTCGTTGGGGAGTTCTCAGTACCGCCGCCATCGGCCTCAAGAAGGTCCTTCCCGCCATGCAGCGGGGTCAATATACTCAGGTCGCCGCGATCGCCTCCCGCGACCTCGCCAAGGCACAGCACGCAGCAACCGCCCTCAATATTCCCACGGCGTACGGCTCGTACGAAGAGCTACTCGCCGCCCCTGACATCGACGCCATCTACAACCCGCTCCCCAACCAGCTCCACGTGCCCTGGACAATCAAGGCCGCAGAAGCCGGCAAGCACGTCCTCTGCGAGAAACCCCTCAGCCTCACCACCGCCGAGGCCGAAACGCTGCTCGCCGTCCGCGCTCGCACTGGGGTCAAGATCGGGGAGGCCTTCATGATCCGCAGCCATCCCCAATGGCTGCGAGTCCGCGAGCTCCTGGCCGAAGGCCGCATTGGCCAACTCCGGTCCATCGCAGGCTTCTTCAGCTACTTCAATATCGATCCTGCGAATATCCGCAACCAGGTGGACTGCGGCGGCGGCGCTCTCATGGATATCGGTTGCTATCTTATCCACGCATCCCGCTATGCCTTTGCGCAGGAGCCCAGCCGGGTTGTCGCCTGCATCGATCGTGATCCCCAGATGCACACGGATCGCCTCACGTCGGCGATTCTGGACTTCCCCGGCGGTCAGTCCATCTTTACCTGCAGCACGCAGGTCGTTCCCTATCAGTGCATCCAGTTCTTTGGCACCCGTGGACGCATTGAGATTGAAATCCCCTTCAATTCACCACCGGACAAACCCACACGCATCTTCATCGACGACGGCAAAGACCTCTTCGGCGGCGGCCTTACCACCGAAACCTTTCCCGTTTGCGATCAATACACGCTGCAGGGCGACGCATTCTCCAAAGCCGTCCTTGAAGACACCGAGATCCCTGTCCCGCTCGAGGATGCCATCAAAAATATGGCCGTCATCGAAGCCATCTTCCACTCCGCTCAATCCGGCAGCTGGATCAATGTATCCCATGCACGTTGATCTCTTAGAGCCTGCAGCTTCTATTCCGTCACAGCGATGATTGGTATCATCTGGTGATCAATCAACCCAAAAGGCCCACTCGAAATTCGAGTGGGCCTTTGCCATTACCAGTTACCGCTATGGAGTTATGAGCAGCCCGAGGTGCTGCCGCAGCTCATGCAGCGGTAGCAGCTACCGCTGCGGGTCATGATGGCTCCGCAGGTGGCGCAGGATGGAGAGTCGCGCATGTCCACGATGTCCTTCATCGCATCGGACGCGTGGTAGATGCCGCGATCTTCCATCGAGAGGGACTGCGAGGTCAGGCCGCTTGAGGCGGTCAGGTCCGGCGCGATGCCCTGCTGCGGTGGCGTGCGGTCCGCGTACAGCGGGATGTCCTCCGTGGGCGCGTAGGCCGACCCCGTAGAGCTGGAGTAGACCGTGTTGCCCGGCGCGTTGACGCTTCCCTGCACCGGGACCGTCGCCGGTCCGGCCAAACCCGCGAAGAGGTCGAGCTGATGGCCCGAGAGGAAGCGGATCTGCATCCAGCGGAACAGGTAGTCCATGATGGACTTCGCGTAGCCGATCTGCTCGTTGCCCGTCCAGCCCGAGGGCTCGAAGCGCGTGTGCGCGAACTTCTCGCACAACACCTTCAGCGGCACGCCGTGTTGCAGCGAGAGCGAAATCGCCGTGGCAAAGGAGTCCATCAGGCCGGAGACTGTCGAGCCTTCCTTCGCCATGCGGATGAAGATCTCTCCCGGCTGGCCGTTCGGATAGAGGCCCACCGTGATGTAGCCCTCGTGCCCGGCGATGGCGAACTTGTGCGTGACCGACGCGCGCTCGGACGGCAGACGGTGACGGACGGCGCGCGGTGGAGCGGTAGCCTCGTGCGCGTCGGCGTTCTGCGTGCTGGCGGCGAGCACCTCCTTGAGCTTCGCCTCAAGCTCGGTGATGCGAGCCTGCGCTACAGCCTTGGCGGCAACCACGGCCTCGTCGATCTCCACCTGACCGGCTACGGCAGGCGCGAGGGTGTTTTCTGCGCGCGTGCCCTTCTTCGCATCGGTCTGGGCAGAGACGTTCAGCGGCTGCGTGCCCTTGGAGTTGTCGCGGTAGATAGCGACAGCCTTGATGCCGCGCTTCCAGCTCTCGACGTAGGCATCGGCGATGTCCTGAACCGTGCAGTCCTGCGGCAGGTTGACCGTCTTCGAGATCGCACCCGAGAGAAACGGCTGCGCCGCGGCCATCATCTTGATGTGGCCCATGTAGTGGATCGAGCGCGTGCCCTTGGCCGGCTTGAACGAGCAGTCGAAGACAGCGAGGTGCTCCGGCTTAATGCCGGGCGCGCCCTCGATGGTGCCGGTCGCGTCGATGTAGCTGACGATCGTGTTCACCTCGTCCTCGTTGTAGCCGAGCTTGATGAGCGCCGAGGGCACGGTGTTGTTGACGATCTTGATCATGCCACCGCCGACAAGCTTCTTGTACTTGACCAGCGCAAGGTCAGGCTCGACGCCGGTGGTGTCGCAGTCCATCATGAAGCCGATGGTGCCGGTCGGCGCGAGCACCGTGACCTGCGAGTTGCGATAGCCGAACTTCTCGCCGTGAGCCAGCGCGCCGTCCCACACGGCTTTGCTGGACTCGATGAGCTGGTCGAGCTGCGGTACGACGAAGG
>DASWOV010000003.1:0-1608 GCA_036398595.1 Granulicella sp. | reverse complement strand
TCTTCCCACGAGACCGGCTTGAGGTCGCCGTTGGGCTGGCGGACGAGCGGGGTGGTGATGCGCTCCTGGCTGTTGGCGAAGTCGAAGGCGTAACGGCCCTTGTTGCAGAGGAAGTCGCCGTTGATGCCGCTCTTGTCGCGGTTGTCGCCGCGGACGATCTCGGCTCCGTCGGAGGTGGAACGCACGCCGAGGGTGGTCTTGCAGCCGTCGCCGCAGTGCGTGCAGACGGTGGTGACGTGGTTCATCTCCCACGGGCGGGTCTTGTAGCGGTAGGCTCCAGAGGTCAGAGCGCCGACCGGGCAGGCATCGATGCACATGCCGCACTGCTCGCAATCGAGGTGCGCGAGGTTGTCGGGCGAAAGCGACGGGGCGATGTTGGGAGCGATGACCGCCGAGGAACCACGGTTCTGGATGCCGAGGGCGAAGACGTCCATGCCCTCTCCGCACATGCGGACGCAGCGATAGCACAGGATGCAGCGCGGGCGATCGAAGTAGACCACGGGCGACCAGTTCTGCTCCTCGCGGTGGTTCTTCGGCTCGGTGTAGAAGCTGTCGGCCGCACCATATTTAAAGGTCATGTCCTGCAGCTCGCACTCGCCGCCCGCGTCGCAGACCGGGCAGTCGAGCGGGTGATTGCCGAGCAGAAGCTGCAAGGTGGCCTTGCGGGCCTGGGTGATCTCCGGCGTCTCGGTTGCGACGACCATGCCTTCCGCGACGGTCGTGGTGCAGGCAGTCGCAAGCTTGGGCATCTTCTCGATGCGGACGACGCACATGCGGCAGGCAGCCTGGAGAGAGAGACCCGGGTAGTAGCAGAACGCGGGGATCTCGATGCCTGCGGACTTGCAGGCGTCGATGAGCAGCGTGCCGGCGGGTGCGGTGATCTGTTTGCCGTCTACGGTAAAAGTTACGTCTGCCATGACTTAGTGTGCTCCCACGAGTTGCTGCACGGTGATGATGGGGGTTCCGGCCTTGTTACCCTCGATGTACTCCTCGAACTCCTTGCGGAACTTTTTGATGAAGCCGAGGGTGGGCATCGCGGCCGCGTCGCCGAGCGGGCAGAAGGTGCGGCCCATCATATTCTCGGCGAGGTACTGGATGTTGGCTGCGTCCTTCTTGTTGCCGCCGCCGTTGTAGATACGGGTCATGGTCTTCTTGATCCAGTCCGTACCCTCGCGGCAGGGAATGCACCAGCCACAGGACTCGTGCTGGTAGAAGGAGATGGTGCGCAGGGCGAACTCGACGATCGAGACAGTTTCATCGAGCACGACGATGCCGCCGGAACCGAGCATGGTTCCGGCCTTGCCCATCTGGTCGAAGTCGAGGCCTACGTCGATCTCCTCGGGCAGAAGCACCGGGCAGGACGAGCCGCCGGGGACGACGGCCTTCAGCTTCTTGCCGTCCTTGATGCCGCCCGCGACGTCGTAGATCGCCTTCTTGAGGTTGTAGCCCATCGGAAGCTCGTAGACGCCGGGACGCTCCACGTGGCCGGAGATGCCGAAGAGGCGGGTTCCGCCGTTGCGCTCGCTGCCGATCTTCGCGTACTCCTCGCCACCCATCAGGAGGATGTGCGGGACGGAGGCGATGGTTTCGGCGTTGTTGATGACCGTG
>DASWOV010000002.1:0-98198 GCA_036398595.1 Granulicella sp. | reverse complement strand
GAGATGGTGATGCCGGGCGATAACACGCAGCTGGAGATCACGCTGCACACGCCGGTCGCCATGGAGAAGGGTCTGCGCTTCGCCATCCGCGAGGGTGGTCGTACCGTCGGCGCCGGTACCATCTCCGAGATCATCAAGTAAGCGTAGAAACACGGGGAGGTGCGGAGCAGATTCCGCACCTTCCCGGCTTTACCCACGCATGCGGTTTGGTGCATAATACTTGAGGATGAGCGTGGCCTGACCGCTCCTCCTTCCGTTTCACAATCAGGATTTGGCAGCAGGGGCCAATAAGCCCTGCGTCGCGGCGTGCCGGTACTCCGGCAAGCTGCTTGCCAGCCGAGGTGGCTGGCCAAACGAGGAGAGCAATCATGCGCGAGATCATCACGCTCCAGTGCCCGGAGTGCAAGAACAAGAACTACTCAACCACGAAGAACAAGAAGACGACCACCGGCCGCCTCGAGTTCTCGAAGTTCTGCAACACCTGCCGGAAGCACACGCCGCATAAAGAGACGAAGTAAGTTGTCCGTTCTCAGAGGTCAGTTGTCGGTGTCTCTAGTCTGAGAACTGATCTCTGGCAACTGGGAACTCCCGCGGGGGAGTAAGCTCAACGGTTAAACTGTCGGTCTCCAAAACCGAACTTCTCGGTTCGAATCCGAGCTCCCCCGCCAGTTTTGCTTCAGGAAAAAGAACGAAGCCGCGGCAGCGCGGATCGCGGTAAAATATCAGGCTATAGCAGGAAGATTCGAGGCAGCAGATGGCCAAGACAGTCGCAGTCGTAGACGAGCCAACCACCGGAATGCAGAGGTTCAAGTCTCAGCCTGAACGGCTGATGTCCTTTCTGCGCGACGTCCAGAGCGAGATGCGCAAGGTGATCTACCCCTCGCGTGCTGAGGTTCAGTCGATGACGATTATCGTGCTCGTTACTGTCTTTGTCTTCTCTGCCTACTTCTGGCTGGTGGACAGCATTCTAGGCAAGGGCATCGAGTTTATCCTCAACAAGCTCACGACCCACTAAGCGCGAGTTGTACGCAATCGGAAAGTAATGACGCACCAAGAAGGCAGAGACATGGCGGCAGACGAGCAAATTCCGGAAGTAGAGCATCTCGAGGGCGAGCAGTCCGCCGAGGCGCTTGCTCCGCCGGTCAACGAGAACTTCAAGTGGTACATCATCCACGCGTACTCGGGCTTTGAGCGCAAGGTCCGCGAGTCGCTGGAGAGCCGCATCTCGGCCTTCGGCCTGCAGAACAAGATCGGCCGCATCATGATCCCGACCGAGCCGGTAACGGAGCTGCGCAACGGCAAGAAGTACACCATTGAGCGTGTCTTCCTGCCTGGCTACGTGCTCATCGAGATGGACCTCGACAACGACCTCTGGCACGTCATCAAGAACACGCCGCGGGTCACGGGTTTCCTTGGCACTGGCGACAATCCGGTGGCGCTCTCCGAGGCGGAGGTCAGCTCAATCCTCTTCCGCTCCGATGTCTCCAAGGACAAGCCGATCCTCAAGATCAAGTTCGCCAAGGGCGAGCAGGTACGGATCAACGAGGGTGCCTTTGCCAACTTCAACGGCGCGGTCGACGACGTCAACGAGGACAAGCAGACGCTCAAGGTCATGGTCAGCATCTTCGGCCGTCCGACGCCGGTCGAGCTTACCTTCTCCGAGGTCGAGAAGATCGTCGAGTAGTACACAGGTTTAGAAGCATCATTTATCGGCAGGCCCATCGCCGCCGGCAGAAAGAGGATTTACCGCAATGGCACCGAAGAAGATTACTGGATACGTCAAGCTGCAGATCATGGCCGCCAAGGCCACCCCGGCACCCCCGGTCGGCCCCGCGCTCGGTCAGGCGCAGGTTAACATCATGGAGTTCTGCAAGCAGTTCAACGACCGCACGAAGGACCCCGCGATGGCCGGACTCACGATCCCGGTCGTTATCTCGGTCTACGCGGACCGCACCTTCACCTTCATCACCAAGACCCCTCCCGCTCCCGTGCTGCTGCTGAAGGCCGCCGGTATCGAGAAGGGCTCGGGCACGCCGAACAAGGACAAGAAGGGCAAGGTCACGGAGAAGCAGATCCTCGACATCGCCAAGCAGAAGATGCCTGACATGAACGCCGCCTCGGTTGAGGCCGCCGCCAAGAGCATCCGCGGCACTGCCCGCTCGATGGGCATCGACGTCGTCGCCTAACCTCTGTTTTCCGCAGTATCGAACGGCCTGCCTTCCCGGCAGGCCGTTTCCTTTTCGCCGCGGCGCTTGAATGGGGTATTGTGGTTGGCGTATGCGTCTCTCTTCGATCTGCGCCGTTTCCTGTCTCGTCTTGTTCAGTGTGCCGTTGCTGGCGCAGCAGTCCACTTCGCCTATGCCGCCGCTCAAGCGCCAGCCGACCCCCGAAAAGGTTGTCGCCGAGCATATGGATGCCTTCAGCAAGTGCGACTGGACCCGGCTCATGCAGCAGTTCCCCGACAACGTGGAGTTCTTCGGCCCTAACGGGCAGGTGGTCAGGGGCAAGGCGGCGCTCGGACAGATGTTCGCGCAGGTGGTGAAGCCGCCATCGCAGGGCGGCACCTGCGGCCTCAGCGTCGTCGCCGAGCATACCTTCGTCGTGGGCGACACGATCAACGTGCAGTGGCGAGCTACTTCGCCGTTGCTCAAAGAGCCGTACCTCGGGGCCGACGCCTACGAGACTCATGACGGCTTGATGGCGGCGCAGGTCACGACCTGGAACCCGGCCGCACTGAAGTGGAAGGCTCCTTCGACGGCCGTCAAGAAGTAGGTTCAGCCAAAGAGTTTTTGCTGCTTCGGTATTCTCACTGCCTCCGGGGTTTTCTTCTCGTGGAGCAATGCTTCCATCGAACGCGGCGTGAGCCCATGCCTCTGCCGCGCCGCCTCTACCATCGCTGCAATGTTTCGCCGGTAGCTCCCCGAGACGAAGTCCGCTGAGTCGTACTGTTTCGCATACGCGCCCATCAGGGCAGGGAAGTGCTCCTCGACGAACTGGAAGTATGTCGGCCGGGAGCACGGCTTCAGGAACAGCGGGTTGGCTACGAAGAAGCTTGCCTTCACCTCGGCCGCGCGTTTGGCTACGCGATCCAGCGCCTCGGCTGTGTCGGTGATCCCCGGAAGCAGCGGCGAGCACATCACGCCTGCGACGACTCCCGCGGCCCGCAGACGCTCGACCGCCTGAAAGCGCAGATCCGGTCGCGGCGCTCGTGGCTCGAGCCTGCGTGCCAGCTCCGCGTCGGTGGTCGTGATCGTCACATGCACCACCACCGAGTTCCTGCGGCCGATCTCCGCCAATAGGTCGATGTCCCGCTCGATCAGCCGCGACTTGGTGATGATCCCCAGCCGCAGCCCTTGCTGCCGGGCGAAGACCTCCAGCAGGCTCCGCGTTACCCGCGCCCGGCGCTCGATCGGCTGGTAGGGATCGGTCGCCGTTCCTAGAGCAATCTGGTCCTCCGGATCGATCTTCCGCAGCTCCTGCTCCAGCAGCCAGGCGGCATTCTGCTTGATGAAGATCACCCGCTCGAAGACCTCGGGATCGCGCAGGTCGATGCTGCCCTCCATCTCCGTGCCCTCCTTGGGCGCGAGAAACTCATGCGTGTACCGCGCATAGCAGTACCGGCAGCCGAACTCGCACCCGCGGTACGGGTTGATGCTGTAGGCCATCCATACCCGCCGCTTCGAAACTGACCAGTTCAGGATGCTGCGTACCTTCAGGGCGCGGAACTCGATCAGGTGGCCGTCGTCGGCATGCTCGGCCTCGGCGGCGCTCTTGGCGAGGCCCTTCAGCGGGGAGGGAAGAATCGGGAAGAGTTCGTGGGAATCGGGCATATTATTTTCGCCTTTTATTCTCTTTTCGGCGAGTCTAGTCCCGCCCCCTGTAGGCCGTCAACAGGCAGGTTTGGCCGCAGATGTCCTATGCTGGAAGCGATGTACACCCCCGCCGCGAATCGTGAAAGCAGCACGCCCATCCTCTGGCAGTTCCTGCGGGAGAACCCGCTCTGTGCGCTGGTTACGCAGACAGCGCAGGAGATGGTCGCCACGCATCTGCCCATGGTGCTCGAGGAGGACGGCTCGCCCTTCGGCATCCTGCGGGGCCACATCGCCCGCGCTAATATGCAGTGGCAGCAGGCGACGCTCTCTGCGCAGGCGCTGGCCGTTTTTACCGGGCCGCAGCACTACATCTCAGCCTCGTGGTATCCGGGCAAACACGTGCACGGCAAAGAGGTGCCCACGTGGAACTACGTCGCCGTACATGCCTACGGGCGCCTGCGTATCGTTGAGGACACGGATTGGCTCATCCGGCACCTTACAGCGCTGGTCGATCAGAGCGAGGTCATTGTCGAGACTCCGTGGAGGCTCAGCGATGCGCCGCCCGAGTTCATCCGAAAGATGGCCGGGGCCATCGTCGGCGTCGAGATGCCGATCGAGCGGCTCGAAGGAAAGTGGAAGGTCAGCCAGAACCGCAGCGACGAGGACGCGGCTGCCGTCATGCGGGGACTAGATGCTCTGCAAACGCCGGAGAGCGCGACGATGAAGGAGCTGATCCGCTCACGCCGTCCCGATGCAAAAACAGACTGATTCCGGCCGCGAACACTTTTCCATTCCCTAACGTACCTTCGGCGTGCGAGGATGTCTTGCCGTGATGAGACGATTCAATTTACTGTCTCATCGCTTCCGTCCACGGTCAACACCTGAACCCTCTCTGGAGTGCTCGTATGCGATCCGTTCTTTCCTCCTCCGTTCTTCGCGCCGGTCTGCTGGCTGGCTTCGTTGCGCTTCCCGGCGCCCTCATCGCGCAGCAGAAGACCGCCCCGCCTGCCAAGACCTTCCACGCTGACGAGCCGATTACCGCGGCCAACGCTACCCGCCACTTCCATGAGCCCGACCCCATCGACTGGACTGACAACGAAGGCTTCACGCCCATCTTCGACGGCAAGACCCTGAAGGACTGGGACGGCGATCCGGAGGCCTGGCACGTCGAGGACGGTGCCATGGTCGGCGTCATCACCAAGGAACACCCCATCGCCAACACCTACATCTCCTACCACGGCGCGGAGTATCACGACTTCGACCTCAAGGTGGACATCAAGGTGGAGCAGGGTGGTGGCGGAGGCATCCAGTACCGCAGCCACGTTGGGATTCCGTGGGCGCGGCAATCGAAGATGCCTCTGCCCAAGCCCGCGTGGCTGCTGACCGGCCCTCAGGCTGACTTCTGGTACCCGGTCAACCCGCACGCCTTCTCCTATACGGGGCAGGTCTACTCGGAGAACACCGAGCTGGGCATTCAGGCGTGGCGCGGTGAGGTTGCCGAGTCCGAGGTGGGCAAGGGGCAGCGCCTTGTCGGTGAGATCGGCAACCGCGACGAGCTTGGCGGCTACATCAAGATCAACGACTGGAACCAGTACGAGATCATCGCCCGCGGTCCTGTCTGCATGCACATCATCAACGGCCATGTGATGGCGATCCATATCGACGATGACCCGAAGTCATCCAACAACGACTCCGGCCTGATCGGCTTCGAGCTGGAGAGCAACCCGATCAAGATCTCGATGAAGAACATCTACATCCGCAAGTACAACTAGCCTGCAAATAGTGGCAGAGAAGACGGCAGCCCTCATAGGGGCTGCTGTTTTCATTTGTGATGAGTCGTCGTTTCCGAATGACCTATTGGCAGGGTTTGTTGCCGTCCATGATGTTCTGGTAGCAGGCAAACCAGTCTGTGGCGAGAATCTGCTGGCCGCGCTCGAGCGTGACGCCGACCGTCGCCGGATACTTCTTCGCATAGCCGCTTGCCTTGGCATTGGGAATCCCAAAGCAGATCTCGTCGTGGATGTGATTTTCGACGAGATCCTTTTCGAGCGAACCGGGCACCACCTCGGTTGAGCCAGGATGCGCCTTGTTCCATGCGGCGCGCTGATTCTGTGTCATCGGGTGCTTGCTGTCGCCGTAGGCCTCGGGCCACAGATTTTCGACGCAGTCCGGGCAGCCGCCGTTCTGCAGGGAGAGAAGGTGGTCAAGCTCGTAGTGGTTGGTGGCGTCGGTAAAGCCGTAGGTGGCCATGGTCTGTTTCTTGATCCTGTTCGTGACCGAGGTTGAGGGACGGACGGAATCGGTGCTCCAGCTCTTGTTGCAGATGTTCTTGACGATGTTCTCCTGCGTGACGGTCGGATCAGGCTTTCCGGGCGTGTTTTGGGGATCGGGATAGATGCTGCTGTCGGCGGCGAGATGCTCGGGGGGAGACAGCGGCGCTGCCTCTGCAACCACCTCCGGGGAGGGAACGGCCGCGAGGTTGCGTTCCAGAACCCAGCCGGTATCATCGGCGGAGGCCTCGTGCACCCGGACGTAGCCCAGTCGAGGATATTTAGAGATGATCGTGATGTTGGTTCCGGCAGGAAGGGTCTTGAGACGTTTGCTGGTGGTATAGGGGCCTGAGCGCAGGTTGCTGTTCCGCGCGAGGGAGTTCTGCTGCGCGCAGGCGGCGAGCGGGAGCATGCAGGCCAGCAGGTACATGAGGACTTTGCTCATCGGTGCTCCTTCTGTGCGAGGGGTCTTTCCGGGGCCAGGTCGAGCGTGATCAGATCACGTCCCGGGGCCGGGTCAAAGTGAATTCCTGACGCTTGCGAAAATACCGAAACTGCGGCATACTGATACGAGCGTCTCAACTCCATGTTGGGACAGTCGAGAACCACGCCCGGCAGGCAACATCGACCGAGGGGTGGGAGACGAGGAAGCATGGCAAGAAAAGTATCCAAGAATTTAAAGAAGGCGCGCGCGCTCGTTGAGCCCCGCCTGTATCTGCTGGCCGACGCGGTCCCCCTGTTGCAGAAGGCAAAGTATGCGAAGTTCGACGAGACTGTCGATCTGACCCTGCGCCTCGGCGTCGATCCACGTCACGCGGACCAGATGGTGCGCGGCACCGTCGTCCTTCCGCACGGCCTCGGCAAGTCGAAGATCGTTGCGGTCATCACCTCCGGCGACAAGATCAAGGAGGCTGAGGCTGCGGGCGCTGAGTTCTTCGGCGGCGAAGAGCTGGTTGAGAAGATCCAGAAAGAGAACTGGACCGCCTTTGACGCGCTGATCGCTACGCCGGACATGATGCGTTCGGTTGGCCGCCTCGGTAAGGTGCTCGGCCCCAAGGGTCTGATGCCCAACCCGAAGACCGGCACCGTGACTACCGATGTTGCCTCTGCGGTCAAGGAGATCAAGGCTGGTAAGGTGGAGTTCCGCACGGACAAGACCGCGCTCGTGCACGTTCCGGTTGGCAAGCTCTCGTTCGATCCGCAGAAGCTCGTCGACAACGCGATGACGGTTATCACCAGTGTTGTGAAGGCCAAGCCATCGGCTGCCAAGGGTCGTTACATCAAGGGTATGACAATCAGCTCGACGATGGGCCCCGGCGTTCAGCTCGATGGCGCGGTCGCCGAGGCTGCTGGCCGCGCGTAAGCGTCTGTAGGTTCGCATCAGGCCCTCTGGCGCATCGGCGAGGAGGGCAAGCAAAGAGAAGAGGGTTTCGTTATGGCATTGAGCAGGGCAACAAAGAAGGTAAAGGTAGAGTGGCTCGCCGGTGAGCTTGCCAGTTCGACCTCCGCGATCATCGGTACCTTTAAAGGGCTGAACGCGTCGAAGGACTTCGAGCTGCGCAACGTCGTCCGCAAGGCGGGCGGTCACTATCACGTGGTCAAGAACAAGCTGGCCGCCAAGTCGTCCGAGGGCACCAAGGTTGAGGCGGCTCTCAAGGGCCTCAAGGGCGTCTCCGCGGTCGCGTACACGGACGGCGATCCGGTCGCTCTGGCCAAGGCTCTTTCGGGCTGGGTTAAGGACAACGCCGAGTTCACCTTCAAGCTGGGCATCGTCGACGGCAAGGTGATTACGGCGCAGGAGGTCGGCGATCTGGCGAACATGCCGGGCAAGGAAGAGCTCTTCTCGAAGCTCCTCTTTCTTATCAATGCCCCGGCGCAGCGACTGGCGACGGTCATCAACGCCACCGGCCGCGATCTCGCCGTCGTCATCAATCAGGGCGTCGAGAAGGGTAAGTTCAGCGGCTCGGCAGCGCCTGCGGCAGAGGTTCAGCCTGCGGCTGAGGCCCAGGTCGTTGAAGCGGCCCATGTCGAGGAGTCTGCAGCCGGCACGGAGCCGGTCGAGGGCTAATACGGGTTTCGCCTGGCTCCCCGGGTGCGCTGGTCTGGGCGCAACGGAAACCCGGAGGGCAGGGCAACAGGGTGCAGGTTCTGGTCCTGGGATAGCAGTCAGAAACAAAAGTTCAGATTTAACTGGAGAGAGAACATGGCGGACATTCAGCAGTTGGAAGATCAGATCGTTAGCCTGAGCCTTCTGGAAGCAGCGGCTCTGGTCAAGAAGCTTGAGGAGCGTCTCGGCGTCTCGGCGGCAGCAGCGGCGGTTGCGGTTGCCCCGGCGGGCGGCGGCGCGGTTGCGGCTCCTGTTGAGGAGAAGACCGAGTTCACGGTCATCCTCAAGGACGGCGGCGCGAACAAGATTGCGACCATCAAGGCGGTTCGTGAGGTCACGAGCCTCGGCCTCAAGGAAGCCAAGGACCTGGTTGACGGCGCTCCGAAGCCTCTGAAGGAGAACATCTCGAAGGACGACGCGGCGGCTATCGCCAAGAAGTTCGAGGGTGTTGCTACGGTCGAGATCAAGTAAGTATCGAGTTTGGAACCCGACTTGCACGCCGGGGCGGAACACAGTATCCTTGATATCTGAGGAGACCCGTTCCGCCTTGGTGTCATGTTTTAGCGGAAGGTTTCAATAACGACATCGATGCAGTACCCCGGTTCATCCTGCTGGAGCAGGTTAAGGAGCCGGCCACTCTCCGTATCGGGCGGCGGATGCGCAGGGTGCAACATCGTTTCACGTGCGGCAGCAAACCTTGGGGCAGGGCGAGCCTCAAAGGGCGGCAGATATCTCTATTGTTCGGACGGAACTAGTGCACAAGTCGATCTTTGCGCTCGCGGGCGATGCTGTCCCTACGAGCGTTTTGTCGCGTCTGCGGCTCGGCATAGTTGCCGTGTCGTAGCCCGGATCGCCCCGGGTGTACGTCGTGTTTATAGCAGTAATCGGTTGTGTGTAGGTAAAAAGTTAGTTTTCAGGTTTTTGCCGAGCGTTCTCGGTAATCGACATTCTGCGCAAGGGATAGCCGGCTTCGAGGACGGTCTATTCCATGGATGCGCATCAGCACCGAACCCGGAGGAGTGACCCCCATCCTCCAACCTTGTGAGCACCACCCTTGCTTTCTTTTGATGCAGGGCGGCGGCCAGCGAGGCCTCGAGCGGTAGTCCTTCAGGAGAGAGCATGTCCAGCGAAACGCGCGCGATCCGCACCCGCCTTGACTTTTCCAAGATCCCCACAGCCATCCAGATTCCGAACCTGATTGAGGTTCAGCGCCGCAGCTATGAGCGCTTTCTGCAGATGGATAAGCTCCCCCAGGAGCGTGAGGACAATGGTCTACAGTCGGTCTTTACCTCTGTCTTCCCCATCACGGACTTCCGCAACGTCTCCGAGCTTGAGTTTGTCGACTTCTCCATCGGCAATTGGGAGTGCAAGTGCGGTTACCTCAAGGGGTTGAACCACCTGCGCACGGCCTGCACCAACTGCGGCCACATGGTTATCACCGACCCCTTCCATCCCGGCGACGTCCTTTGCAACTTCTGCGGAACCTACAACAAGAACACCCCGGACTTCTGCACCAAGTGCGGTGACCCGGTCGGCCTGCAGCTCAAGTACGACCAGGCGGAGTGCGAGGAGCGCGGCATGACCTACTCCGCGCCGCTCAAGGTCACGATCCGCCTCAAGATCTACGACAAGGACCCGGAAACAGGAGTCAAGAGCCTCCGCGACATGAAGGAGCAGGAGGTCTTCTTCGGCGATATTCCGCTGATGTCGGCCAACGGCACCTTTATCGTCAACGGCACCGAGCGCGTCATTGTCTCGCAGCTCCACCGCTCGCCCGGCGTCTTCTTCGAGACTGCCGCGAACCGCACCTACTTCCTCGGCAAGATCATTCCGTACCGTGGTAGCTGGGTAGAGTTCGAGTATGACCAGAAGAACACCCTCTACGTCCGCATCGACCGCAAGCGCAAGTTCCTCGGAACCATCTTCCTGCGCGCTCTCGGCCTGCGCACGGACGAGGAGATTCTCAAGACCTTCTACATTGTCGACACCATCGAAGTGAAGGACTCCAAGCTCTCCTGGAAGGTCGCCGAGGAGGGCAAGGCCACGCATCTGCAGGGCACGCGCCCGGCCGCGGCCGTGACCGCCAACGGTGAGGAGATCGTCCCCGGCACGCGCAAGATCACCGCGCATGCCCTGCGGAACCTCCGCTCGCATGGCATTGCCTCTGTCGAGGTGGAAACCAGCGAGTTCGATGGCGCGATCACCGCCTCCGATATCGTCGACATGTCCACCGGCGAACTGCTCTATGAGGCCAACCAGGAGCTGACCGCCGATAAGCTGCACAAGATTCTCCAGTCCGGCGTCACCAGCTTCGAGGTCTTCTTCCCCGAGCGCGACGACGTGGGCAACATCATCACCAACACCCTCCGCCGCGACTCCGTGCGCAAGCCGGAGGAGGCGCTGATCGAGATCTACCGCAAGCTGCGTCCGGGCGATCCGCCGACCCTCGACACGGCGACGGCCCTCTTTGAGGGCATGTTCTTCGATCCGCGCAAGTACGACTTCTCGCGTGTGGGCCGTCTGAAGTTCAACATCAAGCTGTATGAGGATCAGAACCCGGCGACACTCGACAACCGCACGCTGACGCCTGAGGACTTCTACGGCACGATCCGTTATCTCCTCAAGCTGCGTAAGAACATCGGCGTGGTGGACGACATCGATCACCTCGGCAACCGCCGCGTCCGCGCTGTCGGCGAGCTGATGGAGAATCAGTTCCGCATCGGCTTGGTCCGCATGGAGCGCGCCATCAAGGAGAAGATGTCGGTCTACCAGGAGATGTCGACGGCGATGCCGCACGACCTCATCAATGCGAAGCCCGTCATGGCCGCCATCCGCGAGTTCTTCGGCTCCTCACAGCTCTCGCAGTTCATGGACCAGACGAACCCGCTCTCGGAGATCACGCACAAGCGCCGCCTGTCGGCCCTTGGGCCCGGCGGTCTGTCGCGTGAGCGCGCAGGCTTCGAGGTGCGTGACGTGCACCCGACGCACTATGGCCGCATCTGCCCGATTGAGACGCCGGAAGGTCCGAATATCGGCCTGATCTCGTCGCTGAGCTGCTTTGCGCGCATCAACGAGTACGGCTTCATCGAGTCGCCTTACCGCCGCGTCAAGGACGGCACGGTGCTCGATTACGTCTCGGTCACCAATGCTGGTGAGAGTGGCCTCCGTCAGGGCGATACGCTCGAGATCAGCGATTCCCGCAAGCTGAACGAGCAGCTCAAGAAGGACGGCAAGCGCACCATGGACCTTGCCCCCTACAGCTTCTACCTCTCCGCGTGGGAGGAGGACCGCCACACTATCGCGCAGGCGAACATTGAGCTTGATGAGAACAGCGCTATCGTGCAGGACATCGTCGATGCCCGCCGTCAGGGTAACTTCGTCCTCGTCAACAAGGCAGAGGTCGATTACGTCGACGTCTCGCCGAAGCAGCTTGTTTCGGTCGCGGCCTCGCTCGTGCCGTTCCTCGAGCATGACGACGCAAACCGCGCTCTGATGGGCGCGAACATGCAGCGTCAGTCGGTTCCCCTGCTCGTTGCCGAGGCTCCGTTTGTCGGCACTGGTATGGAGGGCGTTACTGCCCGCGACTCCGGCGCCGTCATCCTGGCCAAGCGCAACGGCATCGTGGACTCGGTCGACTCCGAGCGCATCATCGTGCGCGTCGAAGGCGAGCATCACCCCACGCAGCTCTCGCGTGAGGTCGGTTCGGATATCTACCAGCTCACGAAGTTCAAGCGCTCGAACCAGAACACCTGCATCAACCAGAAGCCGATCGTTCGCAAGGGCGACCGCGTGCTCAAGGGACAGGTGATCGCCGACGGTCCGTGCACGGAGCAGGGCGAGCTTGGCCTTGGCCGTAACGTGCTGGTGGCCTTCATGCCGTGGCGCGGTTACAACTTCGAGGACGCCATCCTGATCTCGGAGAAGCTGGTCCGTGAGGACTACTACACCTCGATCCACATCGAGGAGTTCGAGATCGAGGCCCGCGACACCAAGCTCGGGCCGGAAGAGATCACGCGCGACATCCCGAACGTCTCGGAGCACGCGCTCCGCGACCTCGACGAGTCGGGCATCATCCGCATCGGCGCAAAGATCGGCCACAACGACATCCTTGTGGGCAAGGTCACGCCGAAGGGCGAGACGCAGCTTACGCCGGAAGAGAAGCTGCTCCGCGCCATCTTCGGTGAGAAGGCTGGCGACGTTCGCGATGCAAGCCTTACGTGCCCCCCGGGCATCGAAGGCACCGTCGTAGACGTCCGCATCTTCTCCCGCAAGGGGCAGGAGAAGGACGAGCGCGCCAAGCTGATCGAGCAGGAGATGATTGAAAAGCTCGAGCGCAACCTCGCCGATGAGATTCGTATTCTCACCGACGAGCGCCTGAAGCGTCTCGAAGCGATCCTCGGCAGCAAGGAAGTTCTTGCCGACCTGCACGACGAGCGCACGAACAAGAAGCTGCTCAACAAGGGCGACATCCTCGACCGCGACACCATCGAGCTCATCAGCACCCGTAACCTCAAGCGCATCCGCTACGCCGACAAGGACCCCCGCGTCAACGAGCAGATCGATGAGATCGAGGAGATGACCTCGCGCCAGATCGACGTTCTGCGCAAGATCACGAACGAGAAGATCGGCAAGATGTCCAAGGGCGACGAGCTGCCTCCGGGCGTCATCAAGATGGTCAAGGTCTACATCGCCATGAAGCGCAAGCTCTCGGTCGGCGACAAGATGGCCGGACGTCACGGCAACAAGGGCGTTATCGCCCGCATCCTCCCCGAGGAGGATATGCCGTACCTTCCCGATGGCACTCCGGTTGAGATCGTGCTCAATCCGCTCGGCGTTCCGTCGCGTATGAACGTCGGGCAGATCCTCGAGACGCACCTCGGCTGGGCCGCGCACGAGCTCGGCAGGCAGGTCGCCGAGCTGGCCGAGAAGATGGAGTCGGCCAACGAGATCCGCGAGCTCTTCAAGGCGCGCTTCGCTGGCACTGCCGCCCTCAATCAGCTTCTTGAGCTGGACGACGAGCAGACCATCCGCGTCGCCGCCGGTATGAAGAAGGGTATCTGGTTCGGCACGGCGGTCTTCGACGGCGCCCGCGAGAGTGAGATCAAGGCGCTGCTTGCCTCGGCCGGTCTTACGTCTTCGGGCAAGTCGCAGCTCTACGACGGCATGCTCGGCGAGCCGTTCGAGCAGCCTGCGACGGTCGGCTATATCTACATGCTCAAGCTGTCGCACCTTGTCGATGACAAGATCCACGCGCGCTCCATCGGACCGTACTCGCTCATCACCCAGCAGCCGCTCGGTGGTAAGGCGCAGTTCGGCGGACAGCGCTTCGGTGAGATGGAGGTCTGGGCGCTCGAAGCCTACGGCGCCGCCTACATCCTGCAGGAGCTGCTCACCGCCAAGTCCGACGATGTCTTCGGCCGCACCAAGATCTACGAGGCCATCGTCAAGGGCGAGGCAGCTATCGAGCCGGGCGTACCGGAGAGCTTCAATGTGCTCATCCGCGAGCTCCAGTCGCTCTGCCTCGACGTCGAGCTGATCAAGCAGAGTGAACAGAAGAAGGTTCCGCTGCCCTCGATCGCGGCAGCCGATTAACAAACCCCGCCGGTCCCATGGCGAGTACCTCCTGAGCAAGGCCCACTGCTCAATGTTCAGGAGGCTCGCCGAAGGCCAACCGGCACGAAATAGAACAAGGCGATGAGACTTAAAGCAGCACCTCCATCGCTCAGCATTGAACCGCAGCAAACCCGCAGTCTGGTGAAGAGCTGAAGAAGCTGATAAGCCAGAAGCTGCACACGGAGACGAAAATTATGTTCCGCTCCAGCCCGTTTGAGATGTCCGGTCCTATCGCCGACTTCGACGCCATCAAGATCCAGCTCGCCTCCCCTGAGAAGATTCGCAGCTGGTCGCATGGCGAGGTCACCAAGCCCGAGACAATTAACTACCGTACCTTCAAGCCCGAGCGCGACGGTCTCTTCTGCGCCCGCATCTTCGGACCTATCACCGACTGGGAGTGCCTCTGCGGCAAGTACAAGCGCATGAAGCACCGCGGCGTCATCTGCGACAAATGCGGCGTCGAGGTTACCCTCTCCAAGGTTCGCCGCGAGCGCCTCGGCCACATCGAGCTTGCCAGCCCCTGCTCGCACGTCTGGTTCTTCAAGGGCCTGCCCTCGCGCATCGGCCATCTGCTCGACATCTCGCTCCGCGAGCTCGAGGCAGTGCTCTACTTCGAGTCCTATGTGGTCGTCGATCCAGGTGACGCGCCCGTCAAGGAGCGCGAGGTCATCAAGGACGAGAACCGCTTCCGCGAGCTCGACCAGCAGTACCGCCCCTCCGGCTTCAAGGCCATGATGGGCGCCGAGGCCATCAAGGAGCTGCTCAAGCGCGTCGAGATCGCCGAGCTGGCGATCGAGCTGCGCGAGCGCATGAAGACCGAGGTTTCGCTCCAGAAGAAGCTCAAGTACTCCAAGCGCCTGAAGATCGTCGAGGCCTTCCGCAAGTCCGACAACAAGCCGGAGTGGATGATCCTCGACGTGATCCCGGTCATTCCGCCCGAGCTTCGCCCGCTCGTGCCGCTGGACGGCGGCCGCTTTGCCACATCGGACCTGAACGACCTCTATCGCCGCGTCATCAACCGCAACAACCGGTTGAAGAAGCTGATGGACCTGCACGCGCCCGAGGTCATCGTCCGCAACGAGAAGCGCATGCTGCAGGAGGCCGTCGACACTCTGTTCGACAACGGCCGCCGCGCCCTCGTGCTGCGCGGTGCGAACAACCGTCCGCTGAAGTCGCTCTCCGACACCCTCAAGGGCAAGCAGGGCCGCTTCCGTCAGAACCTGCTCGGCAAGCGCGTCGATTACTCCGGCCGTTCGGTCATCGTCGTCGGTCCGGAGCTGGCGCTGCACCAGTGTGGCCTGCCCAAGAAGATGGCGCTCGAGCTGTTCAAGCCCTTCATCTATCACCGTCTCGAGCAGACCGGCCACTGCACCACCATCAAGCAGGCCAAGGAGATGGTGGAGATGCAGGACGCCATCGTCTGGGACATCCTCGAAGAGGTCATCAAGGACCATCCGGTGCTGCTGAACCGCGCTCCGACGCTGCACCGCCTCGGCATCCAGGCCTTTGAGCCTGTGCTCGTCGAGGGCAAGGCTATCAAGATCCACCCGCTTGTCTGCACCGCCTTCAACGCGGACTTCGACGGCGACCAGATGGCCGTGCACGTACCGCTCTCGCCCGAGGCGCAGATCGAAGCCAGCGTATTGATGCTCGCCTCGCACAACATCCTCTCGCCCGCCAGCGGACACCCGATCACGGTGCCGACGCAGGATCTCGTGCTCGGTATCTATTACCTCACGAAGTCGAAGGTCAACGCCATCGGCGAGGGCCGCGTCTTTGCCAACATCGAAGAGATCTTCATGGCGCTCGAGGCCAAGCAGGTGGAGACGCTGACGCCGATCCGTCTGCGCTACAGCGGCCCCGTGCTCGACATGACGACCGCCTACGACGACCAGGACCTGCTGCACACCGAGGCCGTCGAGTTCCACAACCAGTACATCAGCACCACGGTCGGCCGCGCCATCCTCAACGATGCGTTGCCGGAAGGTATGCCTTATGTGAATGGGCTCCTGAAAAAGAAGGGAATCGGCCAGCTCGTCAACTACTGCTATCTGAACCTCGGCCTCGAGGTTACTGTCAAGGCGCTCGACAGGATCAAGGACCTCGGCTTCCGTTACGCCACGCGGTCGGGTCTTTCGGTCGGTCTTGATGACATGGTCATCCCCGACTCGAAGTACACCGTCGTGGGCGATGCCGAGAAGCAGGTTCTCGCCATGCAGCAGCAGTACCTCGACGGCGCGATCACCAACGGTGAGCGCTCCAACAAGGTCATTCAGCTCTGGTCCGGCGTGACGGAGCGCGTGGCCGACGAGATGTTCAACAACATGAAGCGCGCGGACAAGGAGGGGACCATGAATCCGATCTACATCATGGCCGACTCCGGCGCCCGCGGTTCGAAGCAGCAGATTCGTCAGCTCTCCGGCATGCGTGGACTGATGGCCAAGCCCTCGGGCGAGATCATCGAGTCGCCGATCAAGGCGAACTTCCGCGAAGGTCTGACCGTGCTCGAGTACTTCATCTCGACCCATGGCGCTCGTAAGGGCCTTGCCGATACCGCGCTGAAGACCGCCGACTCGGGCTACCTGACCCGCCGTCTCGTCGACGTCGCTCAGGATGTCATCATCTCGCAGAACGATTGCGGCACGGTCGAAGGCATCTACGTCACGCCGATCATCGAGGCCGGTGAGACGATCGAGCCGCTGCGCGACCGTATCATCGGCCGCGTCTCGCTCGAGAAGCTCAAGGACTTCGAGGGCAACGTCATCGTCGACGTCAACCAGGAGATCAACGAGGAGCTGGCTTCGGCGGTGCAGGCTGCCGGTATCGAGCGCGTCAAAATTCGCTCGGTGCTCACCTGCGAGTCCAAGCGCGGCGTCTGCATCCTCTGCTACGGCCGCAACCTCGGCTCGGGCAAGATGGTGGAGATGGGCGAGGCCGTTGGCGTCATCGCGGCGCAGTCCATCGGCGAGCCCGGAACGCAGCTCACCATGCGTACCTTCCACGTGGGCGGCACCGCATCGCGTGTACAGGATGCCTCGCACCTCGAGGCAAAGAATGCAGGCACGATCCGCTTCATCAACCTCGTCACCGTCCGTTCGAGGGAGGGTGGTCTGGTTGCGATGAACCGCAACGGCTCCATCGCCGTCATCGACGACAAGGGCCGTGAGAAGGAGCGTTACTCGATCGTCTACGGCGCGAAGCTCCGCGTCGAGGACGGCCAGCAGGTCAAGCTCGGCGACACCATCGGCGAGTGGGACCCGTACACGTTCTCGCTGCTCAGCGAGATCGCCGGTACGGTCCAGTTCAAGGACCTGCAGGAGGGCGTCACGCTCAACGAAGAGGTGGACGAGGTCACTGGCCTCTCCCGTCTCGTCGTGGCTGACTCGCCCGATGAGAAGCGCCAGCCCGCGATCTACGTCAAGTCGGCCGGCACCAAGCGGTACCTGATGCCCTCGCGCGCTCACCTCATGGTGGCCGACGGCGACGAGGTCTTCCCGGGCGACATCCTGGCGAAGATCCCGCGCGAAACCACCCGTACCAAGGACATCACCGGCGGTCTGCCGCGTGTCGTCGAGTTGTTCGAGGCCCGCAAGCCCCGCGACCCGGCGATCATCTCGAAGATCGACGGCGTGGTCCGGTTCGGCGACGTCACCAAGGGACAGCGCAAGGTCTACGTCACGGCGGATAACGGGCAGGAAGAGGAGTACAGTGTTCCACGTGGAACATACGTCAACGTGCAGGAAGGCGAGCGCCTTCGTGCCGGTGACGCACTCATCGACGGCCCGCGCAACCCGCACGACATCCTCGAGGTTCTCGGCGAGCGTGCGCTGCAGCAGTACCTCGTCAACGAGATCCAGGAGGTCTACCGTCTGCAGGGCGTGGCCATCTCGGATAAGCACATCGAGACGATCGTCCGCCAGATGCTGCGCTGGGTGAAGATCGAGGAGGTGGGCGACACCAACTTCCTCGTCGATGAGCAGCCCGACCGCTTCCGCTTCAACGCGGAGAATCAGCGGGTGCTCATGTCGGGTGGACGTCCGGCCATCGGCCGCGCGCTCCTGCTCGGCATCACCAAGGCGTCGCTCTCGACCGATAGCTTCATCTCGGCCGCCAGCTTCCAGGAGACGACTCGCGTTCTCACCGAAGCCTCGATCAGCGGCAAGATCGATACGCTTCGCGGCCTCAAGGAGAACGTCATCGTCGGCCGTCTCATCCCGGCCGGTACGGGCATGGAGTACTACCGCAACGTCCAGCTCTCCCCCGAGCTGGAGGAGGCGGCAGCCCAGGTCCAGCAGGAGGTTACTGCGGCGATCGAGGCCGAAGAGCGCGAGCTCGAGCAGATGCGCATGGAGGGCGAGCAGGAAGAGCTCGCCGCGGAGTAATTCTGAACGGACGTCGAAGCGCGCTTCGCGCGCAACCATCAAGGGCGGACTCGAAAGAGTCCGCCCTCTTTCTTTTCATCATGGAAACGACCGCCCGGGTACCCGTTCACCCGCAAACCTGACAAATCTCTCTTGCAGGGCGTACAATTTCGTCCTTATTGGGAGGTGGCTGTCCATGAACTACGAACTGCACTATGCTCACCGCAATCCATCGGAGCCGTTTCGATGGAAGCTCTTTCTGGTGATCCTGGCGGTCATGGGCTCGCTTACGATTGGCGCCATCGTTCTTACGCGCCTTGCCAATCCCTCCCGCAATACCCTTACCTCGCCGTCCTCGTTTGATCCCACGGCGCGGCTGCAGATCCCGCTCGAGCACCAGACTGACCGCAGTTAGCGCAGCATCTCCCGCCTCAGGATGGGTACTCCCCTCCTGACAGCGGCGTTCGGCCCGGCGTAGAATGCCATCCAAAGTTTGCTGGGAGACGAATGATGGTTTCCAACCCCTATGCTGCGCCCGCAGGCCAACCCTTCCCCTGGAAGCTCTTTCTTCTGGTCGTCTTTGTTGTCGGCTCGCTGGCCACCGCGGCCATCGTACTGACGCTCATTGCCAACCCGCCCCACGGCTCGCTGCATATTCCCACGTTGCAGCCGATGACCCGTTTAAGCGGGCCGTCCTCTCCAACATGCGCTTAGGTCGTATCGACATATAGCGTTGAAGAGGAGGGGCTTCAGCCCGTCCAAGCTCTATAGAGAGAAGCAGCCCTTCAAAACCACAGGAAACGAACGGTTTTCAAAGAGTTCTATTTGGATACGACCTAGTCGCCAGTCAGTGCGTTGGAGTCAGCCAACCCTGATCGCGCATCCACTGCTCCAGCAGGTTGGGCCACTGGTCCAGTGAGGCGTCGCTCGAGCCTAATCCGCTGCCGTGAGCACCGTGCCGGAAGATGTGCATCTCGCTCGCCACGCCTGCCGTCAGCAACGCCGAGTAGAACTCGAGGCTCGTCTGCACCGGCACCGTATGGTCGTCGAAGGTGCTGTAGATGAAGGCTGGCGGCGTGCGGCTGGTGACGTGCAGGCTCGGCGTATAGGTCTGCTCGTAGGATTTGCACTTCTCCGGGGGCACGGTCTTGAGCTGCGAGCAGTACGTGATCTTCCCCGTGTTGTTCGGCTGCATGGCGTTCAGCCACGGATAGCCCAGCACCAGATAATCCGGTCGGTCGCTTACGCGATTCACAGGGTCCGTGGCAGAGGGGTCGCCCTCGTCGAAGCTCGTGCCCGCCATTGCCGCAAGGTGCCCGCCAGCCGAGAAACCCATCAAGCCGATCCGGCTCTCGTCCAGCCCGTACTCCTTCGCGTGAGAGCGCACCATGCGCACCGCCCGCTGCGCGTCCTCGAGCGGGATGGGATACAGGTTATTAGGTCCCAGACGGTACTTGAGCACAAAGGCCGTGACGCCCTTGGTCGTGAACCAGTCGGCCACGGCGCGGCCCTCGAGGTTCATCGATAAATGCAGGTACGATCCGCCCGGCGCGATGATGATGGAGGTTCCGTTGCCCTTGCCCCGCGGCGGGAGAAATACCGTCATCGTGGGTGTCTCCTCGGGCGTCAGCGTACCGGTGGCTCCGGGCGGCACGCTGTCCCACAGCGCAAAGGTGGAGACGTCCAACGAGGGCTCCAGAGGGAGCGTCCTGACCGTCGGTGCGGGAGTGGAGTTTACCTGAGCGCCGAGGCTGATCGACGCGGCAACAAGACCAAGCAGAAGGAATCGCATAAGCAAACAGTATGCTCCCGGGAGGTTTACGCTACCCCATGCACCTTAGCGGCATCTCAACCGTATGGTCAACCCTCTGCACGACCCCTCGGCCGACCCGCCCTCGTCCCGGGGCAGGCTCTTTACCTTCGTGGTGGTCCTCATCGGTCTGCTCATTGTCTTCAGCATGGTGCTGTTTCTGCGCTCGCGGCGCACCGATCCTCCGCCGAAGGTTCCGCCGACGGGCACACTGCCGCCTGTGACCTCGTCGCTTGCAAAGCCGCAGTGGATGACAACGGCGTAGCTGCGAGCCCGCAGGCCGCCGCTACGCCATTCGCCTAGGCCCATTCGCCGTTGCGCATCAGCGGCTCGCTGGAGCCGTCGGCGCGAATGCCGTCCACGTTCATCGCGGCCGAGCCGATCATCCAGTCCACGTGAATCAGACTCGCGTTTGCGCCCTTCGCCGCAAGCTGGGCCTCGTCCATGTGCTCGCCGTCCTTCAGGCAGGTGGCGTAGGCCTGGCCAAGCGCGATGTGGCTCGCCGCGTTCTCGTCGAAGAGCGTGCTCCAGAAAAGAATGCCACTCTGTGCGATGGGCGAGGAGTGGGGAACAAGGGCGACTTCGCCGAGGCGGCGAGCGCCTTCGTCCGACGAGATGAGGCGGTTCAGGGCTTCTTCGCCGTTCGTGGCCGTGGCCTTCACGATCTTTCCGCCCTCGAAGGTGCAGGTGATGTTCTCGATGAGCGTGCCCTGATGTGAGAGAGGCTTCGAGGCGCGGACGAAGCCGTCGATGCGATCCTTGTGCGGCGTCGTGAAGCACTCCTCGGTCGGGATGTTGGGGTTGCAGAAGACTCCGTTGCCCGAGTCGCTGCCGCCGCCCGCCCAGAGATGGTCGTCGGCGAGGCCGACGGTCAGGTCGGTCGTGCCGTCGTTGTCGTGGAAGCGCAGCGAGTAGAAGTTCTTCTCATTCAGGTAGCTGACGCGCTGCTTCAGGTTGCGGGCGTGCTCCTTCCACGCCGCCACCGGGTCCTCGGAGGTGACGCGCGAGGCCGTGAAGATCGCATCCCAGAGCTTTGCCACTGCCTCTGTCTCGGACAGGCCGGGAAAGACCAGCTTTGCCCACTCCGGGGTGGCCGCCGCGACGATGGACCAGTTGATCGAGTGGCGCGTAATCAACTCCATGGCGGGCTTGTTGGCCTTTGAACCGGCGATGTTCGCCCGTGAAACCTTACTCGGGTCCTGCCCGGCCAGCAGGGCAGGATTGCCTCCGGCGATAGCCATGCGCGCCGCGCCGCCACGGAAGGCCGTGGCGACGGCGTCGGCCATCCACTGCGCGGCGTGGTCGAAGGAGGCGTCCGGGGCGTACTTGTAGCGCGACAGGACGGCCTCGTCGTCGCTGTAGAAGGTCGTGACCAGAAGGGCTCCGGCCTTGTAGGCGTGCTCCGTGATGCGGCGCACCAGCGGGAGCATCTCGGTGGTGGCCGAGAGCAGAAGCTCCTGACCCTCCTGCAGGTTCAGGCCGACGCGGACGGCGACCTGCGCAAAGCGGTCGAGCTTTTCTTCAAAGGGAAGCGAGGCGAAGTCGAAGGTAGACATGACTTCCAGCCTAGAAGCCCCGGCTGCTGCTGGCAAGCGGCTGGAGGGGGAAGTGCGGATCAGCTTGCCCGGGCGATTCCCTCAGGGGCTAAAGCCACTTGAGAGAGGTAAGTCGGAATGTACGGGCTAAAGCCCCGTACCCTTCAAACGGACCAACGCAGATCAGGATTAAAGCTTCGGGAAGACCTCGCGGAAGTCGTAGTTGCCCGGCTTCTGCGTGATGAGCCACTCGGCGGCGCGGACGGCCCCCTCGGCGAAGCCGCGGCGGGTGAAGGCCTCGTGCATCAGCACGATGCGGTCGGCCGCGTAGTTGGCCTCGACCTCGTGGACGCCCATGACGTCGCCCTCGCGGATGGCCTCGATGGGGATGTTTTTGAGGCCCGTCGCCTCCTCGACCACCTCGGCGAGGCTGATCGCCGTGCCGGAGGGGGAGTCGAGCTTAGTGGCGTGGTGCACTTCCTTGATGCGGAACTCATAGCCCGTTCCCTTGAGCAGCTTGCCCATCTCGGCCGCGAGTTGCAGCATGACCTGCACGCCGATGGAGAAGTTCGTGCCGTAGAGCAGGCTGCCGCCGCGGCGCTCGGCAAGGCTCTTCATATCGGCCAGCTTGTCGTACCATCCGGTCGTGCCGACGACCATCTTTGCGCCGGTGGCCAGGCAGGCGCGCATGTTCTGCACGGCTGCTTCAGGGGCGGTGAAGTCGATGACTGCGTCGAAGCCCGTGACGAAGGGGGGTGTCAGCGCGGACGCGTCCTTGTTCTCCTTCGCGTCGAGAACGTGGACGCCATGGCCGTGCTCCGCCGCGACATCTGCTACCAGCTTGCCGGTCTTGCCGTGTCCAAGCACCAGTACTCGCATCGTTTTCTCTCTCTCAGGCTTTCGCGCTGGTCATCACTCGTGCCGAGACGTCGAAGACCGTCTCATCCGGATCGGCGAAGAAGGCCTTGTGCAGGCTGCGAACCGCCTCCTCCACATCATCCTCTTCGATCATGAAGCTCATGTTGATCTCGCTGGCGCCCTGCGAGATCATGCGGACGTTGACGTGACTGATGGCCGAAAAGACCTGCCCCGAGATGCCTGCGTGACCGCGGATGTCCTCGCCCACGAGGCAGATGAGCGCCTTGCGGCCCTCGTACTTGACGTCGGCGATCTTGCCCAGCTCGGCGCAGATCTCCGGCAGCCGCTGGTTGGAGTCGACCGAGAGAGAGATGCTGACCTCGCTGGTCGAAACCATGTCGATGGCGCACTCGTACTTGTCGAAGACGTCGAAGACGGCCTTCAGATAGCCGTGGGTCATCAGCATGCGGCTGGCCACGATGTCGATGATGGTCAGTTTCTTCTTGGCGGCGATGCTCTTGAACGGGCTGCGGCAGTGCGGGGCGACGGCGATGATCTTGGTGCCCTCGTTCTCCGGGTTGCGGCTGTTCAGCACCCACACAGGGATGCTCTTCTGCACCGCGGGCAGGATCGTCGCCGGGTGCAGCACCTTCGCGCCGAAGTATGCCATCTCCGCAGCCTCCTCGAACGAGATGGTCTTCACGCGCAGGGCGTCGGGGCAGATGCGCGGATCGGTGGTCATGATGCCGTTGACGTCGGTCCAGATCTCGATGGCTCCGGCGTGCAGGCCGCCGCCGACGAGCGCGGCGGTGTAGTCGCTGCCGCCGCGGCCGAGCGTGGTGGTGATGCCCGCCGCGTTCGAGCCGATGAAGCCGCCCATGACGGGCGTTTTGCCCGCCTCGATCAGCGGAAGGACGGACTCGAGCAGCTTGCGCTCGATGGCATCCTCCTGTGGCACGGCCTTGCCGTAGTGGCTGTCGGTGATGATGCAGGTGCGAGCGTCGACGTGCACGCCGTTCAGGCCCACCTGATCGAAGGCCGCGGCGACCATCTGGCTGGAGAGCCGCTCGCCGAAGCTGACGACGAGGTCGTTGGTCCGCGGCGTCAGCTCACCGACCGCGGCGATGCCGCGCAGGAGATCGTCCAGAGCGTCGAACTCGTGGTTGAGGATGTTCTGCATCCCGGCGAAACGGTCACCCTCGAGCAGCTCGGCGGCCGTGTCGATGTGGCGATGGCGCAGCCGCGCGCTGAGGGCCAATGCGCCGGTCTTGTCTCCACGGCCTGCGGCCTCGGAGGCGGCGAGAAGGGTATCCGTGACCTTCGCCATGGCCGAGACGACCACGATGGCCTCGAGGCCACGGTCGCGGCGGCCTTTGACGATGGAGGCGGTGCGCAGCATCGCCTTCGCATCTTCGACCGAGGTGCCGCCGAACTTCATCACAACAAGCTGTTCGCGGAGCGTGCTCATGCGTTCACCGCCACCGGCTGCTGGGCCGCCTTCTTTGCGGGGTCCAGCTTGCCGAGCAGGGCCAGCACCTCGGCGTTCAGCACGGCAGCGCCCGCCGCACCGCGGATGGTGTTGTGCGAGAGCACCACGAACTTCCAGTCAAGAAGCGGGCACTCGCGCAGGCGGCCGATGACGGCGGTCATGCCGTTGCCGCGCATGCGGTCGAAGCGCGGCTGAGGTCGGTCGGGAGCCGCATCATAGACCACCGGCTCGTCAGGAGCCGTGGGCAGGTGGGAGCCGTGCAGGGGAGCGAACTCGCTCCATGCGGCGAGAATCTCCTCGCGGGTGGCCTTGCGGCGTAGCTTCACGCTGACGCACTCGGTGTGGCCGTCCTCGACGGCGACGCGGTTGCAGTGCGCGCTCACTTTGGCGTCGAGCATATTCACATGATCGTTAGCAAGGCGGCCGAGCAGCTTGGCGGCCTCCTCCTGCATCTTCTCCTCTTCGCTCTTGATGAAGGGGACGACGTTGCCGAGGATATCGAGCGAGGCGACGCCGGGATAGCCCGCGCCGCTGACCGCCTGCATGGTGCTGACGAAGACGCTCTCGATGCCGAACCGCTGCTCGAGCGGCTTGAGCGCGAGCACGAGGCCGATGGTCGAGCAGTTCGGGTTGGTGACGATGTAGCCGCCGGTTTCCTTGCGCCAGCTCTGGTTCTCGATCAGCGCGAGATGGTCGGCGTTGACTTCGGGTACGACGAGAGGAACGTCGGCGACCATGCGGAAGGCGCTCGAGTTCGAGATGACGGCGCAGCCTGCCGCGGCGAACTTCGGCTCAAGCTCGCGGGCGATGTCGGAGTCAAGGGCAGCAAAGATAATCTTTGGTAGCTCTCCAGCCGCGCCTTCGGGCACGTTGGGCTGCATCGTCATGGCCGCGATGTGCGCGGGCATGGGCGTGTCCAGACGCCACTTGCAGGCCTCGCCATACGTCTTGCCTGCGCTGCGGTCGCTCGCCGCCAGCCAGGTAATCTCAAACCAGGGGTGTTGGTGCAGAAGCTGAATGAATCGCTGACCGACCATGCCGGTCGCGCCAAGTATGCCAACCTTACGCCGTTCCATAATCCTTTAAGAATAACGCGGACGAGGCATACTCGCACGGATTCGTCGCAGGATCAGCGCACGGGGAGTAATCAGCCCTGCCCGCGCCTGCTGAGCCGGTGTCCGCCTCCGCCCCAGACCAGAAGCAGGGCGATGGCATGGATGAGGAACCATGCGGTGAAGCCCTGATCCCGGTAGATGAGGAAGAGAATCAGAATGCGCGGCACCAGCAGCGCGATGAGCGGAGGAATCCAGCCGACGCCGAGGTGAAAGGGAACGAGGCCGCGGTAGAGCCACAGAATGACCAGCGCAATGCGCGGCAGGAAGAGCGAGAAGACCAGAAACCAGAGCGGGAGCACGTGCAGGAACATCTGACCTCCGTCCTATGAAGAGAATCAGATGCAGAATTCCTCGTGGCCGTACCCCTAGCGGCGCTTTTTCTCGGCGTTCTCGATGCCGACTTTCTTGACGCCCTGCAGCAGCGCCTCCAGCTCGGACTTGAACTCGCCGACGTCCTTGAAGTCGCGGTAGACGCTGGCGAAGCGGATGTACGCGACGGTGTCGATGGCGCGCAGGCGGGCCATGATGAGCTCGCCGACCTCGCTGGTGGAGCGCTCGCGCTCGGGTGAGTCCACGACGAAGGCCTCGATCTCGTCGACGATCTGCTCCAGCTTGAGCGACCCGACCGGGCGCTTCAGGCAGGCATGCATCAGGCCGTCGAGCACCTTGTGACGATCGAACTTCTCGCGGCGGCCATCCTTCTTGACGACCATGTAGGGAATCTCGTCGATGCGCTCGTAGGTGGTGAAGCGTTTGTTGCAGCGCTCGCACTCACGCCGCCGGCGGATCGAGTCCGCCTCTTTACTCTCGCGCGAGTCGACGACGCGATCTCCGGAAAATCCACAATAAGGGCACTTCATGGCAGTTTAGTGATTCTAAGTGAAAATTGCCGTCAACAGTCGGTCTGACAGTTGTTCATTCGTTACGGCCGGAGTTTGCCGATCACTCGGTTGCGGCTGCGGGAGCGGCCTCGGCGCTCTCTTCAGCGACTCGCTTTAGGCTGACCTGCTCGATCTGCGCGAAGATCAGGCCGGTGGGCACGATGCAGAGCATGGTCACCACCAGCAGCAGCGCGCCGCATGCGGTCGCGGACTCGATGGGTGCTCCATAGAAGCCCTGCATTGCCGCGGCAGTCGCGGCAATCTGCGTAAACCAGCCGATGATCGGCAGCGTCAGCAGGCCGCCTCCGATGCTGGCGGCCATGAGCAGCATGGTGCGCGAGAAGGTGAGCGTGGCAAGCTGCGGCGTCTCGACAAAGGCGTGCGTGGTCTGCACATAAGCAGAGGCGATCATGCCCCACATGACAAGCGAGATCGCCAGCACCAGCAGAAACTCGCGGAAGGAGGCCAGTGTGTTCAGGCCGTCGCGGAAGCCGAGGATCTTGGTGGAGAAGCTCTCGCCGAGCGCAGGGGAGAGACGCCCGAGGGTCGCCCGGGCGAAGGCCGCGACCGCGCCTCCAGCAACGCGCACCACGATGGCGAAGACTGCAATGGCCAGCGTGACGGCGAGGCTGCCGAGGCCGACGCGTACGAAGAGTTCATGATGCGGCAGGGTGGCTGGGGTAATGGCCATCGCGGTGGAGAAGATGATGGCCGCCGCGCCGAGGTCGAACATCCGCTCGATGGTGTAGACGGCGATCTGCGAGCTGAGCGGAAGCTCAATGCGCCGCGCCAGCAGGTAGGGGCGAGTGAGATCGGCCAGCCTGCCGAAGAGCGCGACCGCCGTAAAGCCGATGAACTGCGAGCCGATCAGGCGGGCGAAGTGGACCTTCTTCGTGGGCGAGACAAAGACGGCCCAGCGCCATGCGCGCAGGATGTAGGTGCCGTAGATCAGCGCCATTCCGGCGACCAGATGCCCCACGCTCACGTGCCGGAGCTGAATCCAGAAGGTGCCCCAGTCGAAGTGGATGCGGTCGCGGTTGAGGAGGACGAGTACCGCAAGCACGAGCAGAAGGGTAAGAATGACGATGTTCTTCTTGTTCATGGATTCCTGAGGCGCGAACGGCTAGCGGGAGCTTGCGGTCAGCGCCATCTGCTTGCGGCGGTTGAACTCGCGGATGACGCGGACGACGTAAGCCTGCGTCTCCGCGTAGGGAGGGATGCCGTGCCAGCGGTCGACCGCGCCGGGGCCTGCGTTGTAGGCCGCCAGCGCGAGCACGATGTTGTCGTGATAGCGGATGAGCAGGCTGTCGAGGTAGGCGGTGCCGCCGGCGATGTTCTGGTCAGCCTGGAAGGCGTCGGTGACGCCGAGATGCGCGGCGGTCGCGGGCATAAGCTGCATCAGGCCCTTGGCCCCGGTGCGCGAGACGGCGCGAAGCTGGCCGCCGCTCTCGGCGTGGATGACGCTGGCGAGCATGTCGACGTCGATGTGGTGCTCGGCCCCAGCGCGGGCGAGGAGCTGCGACATCTCCGTGGCCGAGAGTGTGCTGGTCGCCGGATGCGGAGCAGGTGCTGTGGGTGTTTGTGGAGGAGCCTCGGGCAGCGGCTCGACATGCACGATGGCATCGGAGGCGACCTCGAGATAGCCGGTGCTATTGGCATTGGCCAGATATAGCCGGACGTGATCGCCGCTCGTCTCGCGGCGGCTGCAATCAAGCTCGAAGCCGTTTTTCAGAGTGATGTGTTCGGCGGCGCGTGCCATCGGAGCCGCCAGCAGGCAGAGGACGGCGACGCTCATGCAATGTTGAGGCAGGGACCGCATCATCCTCTCCAAAGCCTATCACCGTCCCGCCGGCTCGGCCTGCCCGGTCAGCAGGGAGGACTCGATGGCCTCTGCGACACCATCGGCAAGATTGGTCTTGCCGATCAGCCAGTTGCGCTCGGCCGCGAGCGTTTTCAGGTCGGCGGGAGCGTTTTCCATCAGAACGGCCTGCCCGGCGATCTCGAACATGGAGAGGTCGTTCCAGTTGTCGCCGATGGCGAGGATCTCCGACGTCGGGATGTTCCACTCATTGGCCAGCCGGGTCAGGGCTACGCCCTTGCTGCATCCGGCAGGAAGGATATCTACGATGCTGAGGTTGCGTTCGGGGTACTGGGTGCGGCTCAGCGAAACCCGCGCCTCGGGGTGCAGCTCGGGCTGGGCGAGGCCGGTAAAGGCAACGCGCGGATCTTCGAGCAGCCGGGCCTCGGCGCGGCTCATGCGGTCGATGGTGCCGCAGACCATCATCTGGATCGGCGTGGCGTTGCGGAGAGCGTTCTCAATCGGGACGACGCACTCGATATAGGCCTTGTTCTGATCCACCCAACGCTCGATGCTGGCGTGCAGGTCTGCCAGTTCTTCGACGACGAGGGCTCCGCGTGCATCTTCGCCGTCCTCGCCGACGAGGTCGAAGGTGACGACGAGCGCATTGCGAAACTCATCGAGATGCTGACAGAGCCAGAGCGAGGTTTCCTCGGCCAGAAAGGTCCGGTCGAGCAGGCGGGCGCCATAGCCGAGCATGCGCGTGACCGCGCCGTTCGAGCTGATGAGCACATGATCGTCGCTCAGGTTCAGGCCCCGAAGCTGACGCATCGCATAGCTGTGGCGGCGGCCGGTAGCGACGACGACCCGGACTCCTGCGGCCTCTGCGGCCCGGATAGCGGCAAGGTTGCGGGCACTGACAACACCGCCTTCGCCCAGCAGCGTGCCATCCATATCTACGGCGATCAATCGAATCATAAAGACCTCTTTCATTGTCTCATCCGTGCATCAAAACGCCGTTGCGATAGGCTACGAAAGGGATACAAAGCGAGGTGGTTGCGTGCAGGTAAACTTTGCCGAGCGGGCGGATAACCATAATTGGAAGCTGGACCCGATCGTCCGCTCCCTGCTCGATACGGACTTCTACAAGCTCTTGATGCTGCAGTACATCTGGAAGAACTTTCCCGAGGTGCATGTGACCTCGGAGATTGTGAACCGGACCGTCAGCGTGCGGCTCTCCGAGCAGGTGCCGCTCAACGCGCTGATTGACCAGATGGAGCACGTGCGCTCGCTGCGGTTTCGCCGGTCGGAGCTGGTGTGGCTCGCGGGCAATACCTTTTACGGCACGCGCAGCATCTTTCAGCCTGCGTTTCTGGACTGGCTGGAGCACGAGTTCCGGCTCTCCGAGTACGAGGTCGTGGAGCATCAGGGCGAGCTGACCATCCGCTTCAGCGGCCTCTGGTGCCAGGTGACGATGTGGGAGATCTATGCGCTGGCTATCGTCAACGAGCTGCGCACCCGCAGCGCGCTGACGCAGTTGAGCGAGCTGGAGCTGGACGTACTCTACGCCCGCGCCAAGACGAAGCTGTGGGACAAGATTGCGAAGCTGCGTGGAGTGCCGGGGCTGCGCGTCTCCGACTTCGGCACGCGTCGGCGGCACAGCTTCCTGTGGCAGGAGTACGTCATCAAGGCGATGCAGGTGAGCCTTGGAGCGAACTTTACGGGCACGTCCAATACCTTCATGGCCTTCAAGCACGATCTGGAGGCTATCGGCACCAACGCCCATGAGCTGCCGATGGCGCTGGCCGCAATGGCGAATACCGAGGAGGAGCTTCGGCAGGCGCAGTATCGCGTGCTGGAGCTGTGGCAGCAGAGCTACGGCGGGTCGCTCCTGATCCTGCTGCCGGATACCTTTGGGACGACCCAGTTCCTGACCAGCGCGCCCGAGTGGGTCGCCGACTGGACGGGCCAGCGCATCGACAGCAAAGACCCGTTCATCGCGGGCGATGAGTACATCGCGTGGCTGGTGCGGCGCGGACGCGACCCGAAGACGAAGCTGCTGATCGCCTCGGATGCTCTGGACGTCGAGGAGATTCTGCAACTGCATGCGTACTTCAAGGACAGGATTCGCTTCAGCGCGGGCTGGGGTACGCTGCTGACGAATGATTTTCGGGACTGCCATCCGCGCGGCGAAAAGAGCTTCGACCCGATCAGTCTTGTCTGCAAGCTGACCTCGGTGAATGGGCGGCCCACGGTCAAGCTGTCGGACAATCCGCGCAAGTCCACCGGACCGGCGGCGGAGATCGAGCGGTATCGCCGCGTCTTCGGCAGCGAGACGGCGGAGCGCGCTGTCATCGTGTAGCGCATGCGTCCTCGGTATACTCTGCCCATGAGCAAACTTTCTTCGGCGGTACGCTTTGTGGCGGCGGTCAGCGTGATCTCCGTCATGTCGGTGCAGCAGGCCTTTGCCTGGGGCGCGGACGGGCACATGATGATTAATCGGCTGGCGGGCCGGTCTTTGCCTGCGGATGTTCCCGCGTTTCTGCGCTCGCCCGCGGCGCTCGATGCGCTGGCCTATTACGGTCCCGAGCCGGATCGCTGGCGCTCGCCTGCTGAGCCGGAGCTGAACGCCGCGCAGGCTCCCGAGCACTTCATCGATCTGGAGTATGCCGACCTGATCGGGCCGCTGCCGCGTCGCCGGTATGACTATGTTCGCGCCCTTGCCGCCGCGCAGGCGAAGCATCCCGAGGTGCAGTTGACACCGGAGAAAGTGGGCCTGCAACCCTACGTCACCACCGAGGTTTATGAGCGTTTGAAGGCTGCGATGCGGGAGTATCGCGGGCTGCTTGCGGCCAAGAAGGACACGAAGCCCGTGGAGGCCGAGATCGTCTTCCTCGCCGGTTGGCTGGGGCACTATGTGGGCGATGGTTCGATGCCTCTGCACACCAGCATGCAGTACAACGGCTGGAATGGCGCGAACCCGAACGGCTATACGACCGAGCATCACATTCATGCGCTGTTCGAGAGCGACTTTGTTGCGGCCAATGTGAAGCCCGCCGATGTCGAACTGCTGATTGCGAAGCAGCCGGTGCTGCTGACCGATGTCTTTGCGGACTACCTTGCCTATCTGCGCCACTCGCATGATCTGGTCGAGAAGGTCTATCAGGTAGAGAAGGCCGGGGGCTTTACCGGAACGGGCACGCCGGAGGGTAAGGCGCTCGTCGATCAGCAGCTTGCCGCCGGTGCGACGGAGCTGCGCAACATGATCTACACGGCATGGATACGGTCGGCCGATCCGGTGCCTGCGTATCATCCGTAGGCTTGTCTGAGAAGGCTAGTCGGCGACGGTGATGGGCTGGCGGCGGCTCATGCGGAGGGTAAGGCCGCGCAGGATGGGCGTAAGGGCGAGCCGCAGCAGCGGGATGAATACAGCCGCGATCGCAGCCCATACGATCATGGCGTGCCACTCCCACAGCCAGAGCTGCCGCACAAGAGAGAGCGGACTCTGCCGTGCCTGTGCCAGAAACTCCGAGGGTGAAAGCGGCAGCGGAGCTGTATGGAAGATGCGGCTTCCGAGGGCGATGAAGGGAACGATGAGTAGAAGCTGCAAGGGGTAGGCTGCGTAGTTGGCAAGCTGCGCGGCGGCAAGGTTCAGGCGGAAGAGCAGGGCGGCGGCGAGGCAGAGTATCGTGCTGGTTCCGACGAGCGGGTTGATGCCGAGGGCAAGTCCCACGGCGATGCTCCAGGCAAGCGCCTCGGGCGTTGCGCCGGTGCGGAGCAGGGCAAGGATCGGCGGCAGAAAGCGGCGGTAGAGCCAGCCGCGATGAACGGGAGTATCCACAGTGTCCACGCTTGCAAGGATACTGTGCGGAGGAGCTAGGTTGAGTCGAGGACGTTGGCTGCGGGCGGTCATGCGGAGCATCTGGATGGCCGGAATGTTTGTGGAGGCCAGCGTGGAGCTGCTCCTCCAGCGTCCCGCGACACGGCAGGCGCGTGCGCTGTGGCTGCATCGTTTCTGCGCCCGCTCCATGCGCCGGATGGGCATCACCATCTCTGTGCAGGGCGGCTTTCCGGAGCAGGGCGCGCTGATCGCCAACCACCAGACATATCTCGACATCGTGACGCTCGCGGCGATCCATCCGTGTGTCTTTGTCTCCAAGGTGGAGATCCTTGAGCTGCCGGTGATCGGCTGGATGACGAAGATCGCCGGAACGGTGCTGGTCGAGCGGGGAAGAGGCCGCTCGGCGCTCGAGGCAGGCAGTGGCATGAAGGCGGCTTTTAAGGATGGAATGCCGGTCGTCTTCTTTCCCGAGGGGACAACCTCGAGCGGACCGCTTCTGCCGTTCCGCTCCGGTCTGCTGGCGCAGGTGATGTCGACAGAAGAACCGATCACGGCGGCGTACCTGCGATACTCCATGCCGTCGGATAATGGAGCGGACGTCACGGTGGCGGAGAACATCTGCTGGGGCGCTCTGCCCCTGTTCGAGCACGCCTTTACCTTCCTGGGGCTGCACGGCGTCCACGTGGACGTGTGCTTCGGCTCCGCGCCGATCGCATTCTCCAGCAAGGAGCTGCATCGCAAGGCGGCTGCTGTCGAAGCGCGGGCGGCGATGGCGGCGCTTGGAGAGCGGCTGGGCGTTATTCAACAAAACGCAATAAATGATTCAACTAATCTTCACCTCATGTAGACACTCCGTTAGAACAACCTGCGCAGAATGAGATGAAAGGCTCCTGCTCCATGCAGCTCTTAGGAGAGTCGATGCTCACTGCAACAGGTTCCGCAGATTCTGTCGTTACTCAGGCTTCTGTTCATCTTCTGCTCCCCGCTTCTGTCTCTGCCGACCACTTCGCACCCAAAAAAGACATTCTGCTTGAGGTCGGTTCTTACGTCGCCCGGCTGGCGACCACGGAGCAGGATCGTGTCGCGGCCTTTCGGCTGCGCTTCCTCGTCTTCAACCTCGAGATGCAGGAAGGACTCGAGTCGGCCTATGCGACCGGCTACGACGTGGATCGTTACGACGAGGTCTGCGACCACCTGATCGTCGAAGAGAAGGCCACCGGCGAGATCGTCGGCACCTACCGCATTCAGATGGGAGATGTGGCCGGGCGGAACTTCGGCTACTACAGCGAGCAGGAGTTCGACTTTACGCCCTATGAGCCGATGCGTGAACAGATCATCGAGCTGGGCCGCGCGTGCATTCACCACGAGCATCGCTCCTCCGAGGTGCTGCACCTGCTGTGGAGAGGCATCGCCCGCTACGCGTTGGCGAACGGCGGACGCTACATGATGGGTTGCTGCAGCCTGACCTCGCAGGACCCGGAGCTGGGCCACGCGGTGTATCGCCTGCTCGATGGCTACATGGTCGAGCCGCATCTGCTGACACTGCCCACGGAGGCGTATCGCATGCCCGAGGCTGTGTCCGGGATGGCAGGGACCGCGCCGAGGCTGCTGCGGGCGTATCTGGCCATCGGCGCAAAGATCTGCGGCCCCCCGGCGATCGACCGCGAGTTCAAGACGATCGACTTCCTGACACTGCTAGACCTCCAGACGCTTCATCCGCGTGTGGCGAAGCGCTTTCTGGAAGGAAACTGAACCGCCCGATGCGCCTGGCGACTGCGATCCGTTCGACGTGCCGCGGGATTCACCTCGTATCGCTGCTTATTGCCGCCTATGTCGATGGCCATATCCGCAGGCCGAAGGTCGGGGCGGAGGGCGCGGTCTGGATTCATGGCTGGTGCAAGCGAATCGTAGCCGCGATGGGCATGACCTATCGTGTCGAGGGTGAGCCTCCGGCCAGTGGGGCAGTTGTTTCCAATCATCTGAGCTATCTCGACATCATGCTGTACGCTGCGACGAGGCCGTTCATCATGGTGGCCAAGCATACGGTGCGGGACTGGCCGCTCATCGGCTACCTGACGAGCCGCGCCGGTACGATCTACGTGCAGCGCTCCGAGGATGTGGCTCCGGGAGAGAAGCGGCAGAGCCATGCCGAGGTCAATCGGTGGATGGCCGAGGCCTATGCGACCAGCCTGCCGGTGCTGTTCTTTCCCGAGGGCACGACGACCGACGGCTCGCAGATTCTGCCCTTCCGGCGCGGGCTGTTTCATTCCGTGCTGAACGGGGGCGTGCCTCTGCGCGTGTCGGCGCTGCGGTTCTATCTGCCTGAGGGCAATGAGGGCGCGACGATTGGCAACGACGTGTGCTTCGTCGGCTACGCTCTGCTCGGGCCGCACCTCTTCCGCTTTCTCGGACTGAAGGGGCTTACGGCGCGCATCCGGTTCGGCGGCGAGGTGTGCGAGCGCGAGGACCGCTTTGTGCTTTCGCAGCATGCCCGGACGGCGGTGATGGATTTGTATGAGAGCCTACCCAGAGAGACGGATGCCGTCTCGGTGGACTCGGCTGATAAGCCTGTGTATGCGGGGAGCCTGGCCCGCGTCTCCTAAAGTTGCGGCTGAGCGGCGATGCGGGGAACGATGGCCGTCAGCAGGCGGGCAAAGTCCTCTGCGGCGTGCCGTCCAATCTCCATGACCTCTTCGTGGTTGATCGTTTCCTTGAGCACTCCTGCTGCCATGTTGGTGACGAGAGAGATGCCGAGCACCTCGATGCCCATGTGCCGGGCGATGATGACCTCGTGCACGGTGGACATGCCGACGAGGTCCGCGCCCAGCGTGCGGAAGGCGCGAATCTCGGCGGGCGTCTCGTAGCTCGGGCCGAGGACCGCAAGGTAGACGCCTTCGGAGAGAGAAAGCCCGAGGCGGCCCCCTTCATCGAGAGCGAGAGTGCGCAGGCGTGGCGAGTAGGCCGTGCTCATATCGAAGAAGCGCGGGCCGAACCGCGGCTCGTTGTGTCCGAGGGCGGCGTTGGAGCCGGTCAGGTTGATGTGGTCCTCGATGAGGACAAGCTCGCCCGGCCTGAGCGAGGTGCGGATGCCTCCGGCAGCGTTTGTGACGATGGCCGTCTTGATGCCGAGAAGACCGAAGACCCGCATGGGGAAGGTCACTTCGCTGAGCGGGTATCCCTCATAGGCGTGGACGCGGCCTTGCATGACTGCAATGGGAACGCCGCCGATGGTTCCGATGACGAGCTTGCCGGAGTGTCCTGGCACGGTGGACTGGGGGAAGTAAGGAATCTTGCTGTAGGGAATCGCAACGGAGTTCTCGAGGGACGCGGCAAAGAGGCCTAGCCCGGAGCCGAGCACTATGCCGATCTTCGGATCGAGTGCGCTCTCGTTGCGGATGGCGATGACTGCGTCTTGTGCCTGCTCGTAAAGATCCTTCATAAAGACCCTTTCCTAAGAGATGAGCATGGAGATGATGCTTGCGGACATGAGGTTGGCGATGGTGCCCGCAAGCATGGCGCGCACGCCAAGCTGTGCGAGATCGTTGCGGCGGTTGGGCACGAGCGCGCCGATGCCGCCGATCTGCATGCCGATGCTGCCGACGTTGGCGAAGCCGCAGAGGGCGAAGGTGGCGATGGAGAAGCTGCGCGGCGCGAGCGTTCCCTTGAGCTTGCCAAGGTCCGAGAAGGCGACGAACTCATTGAGCATAGTGCGCGTGCCCAGCAGGTTGCCGATGGTGCGCGCCTCATGCCACGGGATGCCGATCAGCCACGCTACCGGCGCGCCGATGACGCCGAGGATCGCGTTGAGTGAGTGCGGGAAGGGAATGTGTCCATGCGCCCACGCGAAGTTCGAGAGGCTGAGCATGATGGCGTTGAAGAGGCCGACCAGAGCGACGAAGCTGATGAGCATGATGGCCACGTTGAAGGCGAGCTGACCGCCGTCGATGGTGCCGCGGGCGATGGCAGCGATCAGGTTCTCGTTCTTGTGCTCTTCGCTTTGCGGCATGCGCACGATGCCGGCGGTAGCGGGCATTTCGGTTTCCGGCACCAGCATCTTGGCGACGAGGATAGTTCCCGGCGCGGTCATAATCACCGCCGAGAGAAGGTCCTGCGCGTTGATGCCCATGTAGATGTACGCTGCCATGATGCCGCCGGAGACGTGCGCCATGCCCGAGGTCATGATGACCATCAGCTCCGAGCGCGTGGCTCCGGCAAGGAAGGGGCGGATGGTCAGCGGAGCCTCGGTCTGCCCCATGAAGATGCTGGCGGCGACGTTGGTGCTCTCGGCGCCGCTGGTGCCCATGGTGCGCTGCATCACCCAGCTCATGCCGCGGATGACAAGCTGCATCAGGCCGATGTGATACATGACGGCGAAGAAGGCCGAGACGAAGATGATGGTCGGCAGCACGGCAAAGGCAAAGACCGCGGCCGGGCTGCCCGGCGTTCCCAGCGCGCCGAAGACCAGCGAGGAGCCGTCGCCGGAGTGTCCGAGCAGGCCGGTGATGAAGGCCGAGACGTTGTGCAGGATGGCCTGCCCGTAGGTCCACTTGATGACCAGAAAGGCGAAGAGAATCTGCAGGCCGAGCCCCCAGAGCACCGTGCGCAGGCGGATGGCGCGCCGGTTCGTGGAGAACGCATAACAAAGCCCCAGAAAGGTGAGTAGGCCAAGCAGACCGGTAAATCGTGCCAAGATGCGCTCCTGCGGGACGGTATGGCTAGTGTACTCAACCACACCTGCGGCGCGTCAGCGGAGCGTTTCGGCGGTGATAATGGTGCGGATGAGCGGGTGGCGCTCCGGCGGCGTCTCGGAGAGGACGAGAGTGTCGCGCAGCATCTTCATGGGCTCGTCGAGCAGGCGCTCGTCTTCGCTGAACACGGTGCAGAGCGGCGCTCCGGCCTCGACCCAGTCGCCCAGCTTCGCGTGCATCTCGAGCCCCGCATGCGCAGAAACCGGCTCTCCCGGCTTCGTGCGGCCCGCGCCGAGCCTCTGCACGGCCCATCCCACCTGCGCGCAGTCCATGGAGGCGAGATAGCCGCTGTCCCATGCCGTCAGCACGCGGTTGGCGCGAGGCTGGTGATGCGCCGCGGGATCGTTGAAGACGCTGACATCGCCGCCCTGCAGCTTCACCATCGCAAGCCATGCCTTGTAGGCGCTTCCGTTGCGGAGAGATTCGTCGGCGCGGGCAGCGCCCTCTTCGGGCGTCTCCGCGTGCTGGCCGAGGTAGAGCATCCAGCCTGCAAGCAGGTTGGACAGCTCGATCAGATTGGCGCTCATGGGGTGGCGCTTGTTCTGCAGGATGTCGATGCACTCCCACACCTCGACCCAATTGCCGGAGAAGCGCCCCAGCGGCTCGTCCATGGAGGTTAGCAGCGCGGCGGTGCGCGTGCCCGCGGCCTCGCCTGTGGCGACCATCAGGCGGGCAAGATGCTCGGAGTCCTCGTAGCGGCTCATGAAGGCTCCGCTGCCGGTTTTTACGTCGAGCACCAGTCCATTCAGCCCGGCTGCGAGCTTCTTGCTCATGATGCTCGCGCAGATCAGGTTCGGCGATTCGACAGTGCCGGTGTGGTCCCGCATGGCGTAGAGGATGCGGTCGGCGGGCACGAGCTTCGGCGACTGGCCAATGATGCTTGCGCCACAGCGGGAGAGCACCGCGGCGAACTGATCGCTCGTGAGCTGCGTGTGATAGCCGGGGATGCTCTCGAGCTTGTCGAGTGTGCCGCCGGTGTGGCCGAGCGAGCGTCCGCTGATCATCGGCACGACCAGCCGCTGCGGAGGCTCCTCCTTGAAGGCTACGGCTGCGATGATCGGCGCGATGAGCAGGGAGGTTTTGTCGCCGACGCCGCCGGTGGAGTGCTTGTCCACTGCGAAGGCATGCAGCGGTGTAGGGTCGAAGACCTCGCCCGAGAAGCGCATCGCTCGCGTGAGTGTGGCCAGCTCACGCGCGTCCAGCCCGCGCAGCCAGACGGCCATCAGGAAGGCGCCGATCTGTGCGTCGGAGACTGTGTGATCGACGACTGCACGGACGAAGAACTCAATCTCCGCATCGGAGAGAGCGCGTCCGTCGCGTTTGTGCAGCAGGACGTCGATGGGATGAATCTGTGCGTGGTCGGTCATGACGGCGTGCTCCTAAAGCTGAAAGGCGAAGGGGAGAATCTCACGGATGGAGCTGTGGGCGACTGTTCCATCGGCGTTCGGGAAGAAGATCCATGTGTCGGGTGTGGCGAACTCGAGGATCGTCTGACGGCAGGCGCCGCAGGGTGAGCTTGCAGCCTGATTCAGATTGGCGATGGCGACGGCTCTCAGTTTGATCTGTGGTCCATATTGGCTGACGGCGGAGACAATGGCGGTCTGCTCGGCGCAGCAGGTGAGCCGGTAGGAGGCGTTCTCGACGTTGCAGCCGCAGACGATCTCGCCGCTCGTGAGCAGCAGGGCCGCGCCCACGCGGAAGTGGCTGTAGGGAGCATACGCATGCTCTGCTGTCTGCGACGCCAGGCGAAGAAGCTCGTCGATCTGCGCCTTGGTAAAGCCGCTGGGATGGAGGGACGACGTCATAGGATGAAGGTATCGGCTGCGGTTCCCGGTGGCAAGCTCTGCAAGGCCCATCCACAAGCTATCGCGGTTCTGCATCGAACGGAGAAGAGAGAGCGAAGTATTCTGAGGAACGATGCCGCGTGCCGTCTCCAGCCCGAAGAAGTCTGCAACGAAGAAGCATGCTGGCCGTGTGCGCGGCGATGCGCTCGATCTGTTTCACCCGGTAACGGCCTCGTGGTTCCGCGTGGCTTTCGTCAACGGGCCGACTGCGCCGCAGATCGAGGGCTGGCCTGCGATTGCGCGGGGCGAGTCCACGCTGATCCTTGCGCCGACCGGCACGGGAAAGACGCTGACGGCTTTTCTCTGGTGTCTCGACAGGCTGATGCTGCGGACGCCCCTCTCCGCGCCGAAGGGATGCCGTGTGCTGTACCTTTCGCCGTTGAAGGCGCTGGCGGCTGACGTGGAGCGCAACCTTCGCTTGCCGCTCGCAGGCATCGCCGAAACGGCGAAGCGCGAGGGCGTCGAGGTGCGCATGCCGGAGATCAGTGTCCGCACCGGAGATACATCGCCGAAGGAGCGGGCACGCTTCCGGCGAAGCCCTGGAGACATCCTCATCACGACGCCGGAGTCGCTGTATCTGCTGCTGACCTCTGAGGCAGCAGAGGCGCTGCGCAGTATTGAGACGGTCATTATTGATGAGATCCACGCGCTGGTCCCGAGCAAGCGCGGCGCGCACATGGCTCTCTCTCTGGAGCGCTTGGAGACGCTGGTTGGCAGGCCATTACAGCGCATTGGTCTTTCGGCAACGCAGAGGCCGCTTGAGGAGGTAGCGCGGTTTCTCGGCGGCGCGGATACGAGCGGGCAGAAGATCGCAAAGGCGACGACAAAGCTGCCGCATGCCGCAGAGATCGATGCCGAGGCCGCGAGTGTATTGACGGAGATTGCTGGCGATGAACCTGAGAGCTTCATCCCGCAGTATCGGCCGGTGACGATCATCAACGCAGGTGCACGTAAGACGCTGGAGTTGAAGGTCGAGGTGCCGGTCGAGGATATGGCCCGGCTCGGCGACGTTGAAGAGAAGCCGGGCAGTCAGAGCACACAGGAGCCGAAGCGGACATCGATCTGGCAGTCGATCTATCCGCGCCTGCTGGAGATTGTGCGCGAGCGCACCTCGACGCTGATCTTTGTAAATGCGCGGCGCATCGCAGAGCGATTGGCCGGAGCGTTGAACGATCTTGCCGGAGAACCGATTGCGCGGGCGCATCATGGATCGCTGGCGGCGGAGCAGCGCCGCGAGATTGAAGAGCTGCTGAAGGCCGGTGAGATTCGTGTGCTGGTGGCAACGTCATCGCTGGAGCTTGGCATCGACATGGGTGCGATTGACCTGGTGATCCAGATCGAATCTCCGCCCTCAGTCGCCAGTGGCTTGCAGAGGATCGGCCGCGCAGGGCATCAGGTGGGAGCGCCTTCCGCGGGCATTATCTTTCCCAAATACCGCGCCGACCTGATCGCGTGCGCGGCGGTGACTCGCGCCATGCACGAGGGGCATGTGGAATCGACGCGCTACCTTCGGAATCCGCTGGATGTGCTGGCGCAGCAGATCGTGGCTATCGTTGCGCATCCTCCATTGACCGAAGCCGAGGCGAGATCGAAGAGTCTTCGTGATGAGGAAGAGGGACCGGGCATCGGCTATGAGCGGCTGTTGGCGATCCTGCGTGCTGCCGCACCGTTTGCGGCGCTCACGCAACAGGTCTTCGATGGTGTGCTGGATATGCTGGCGGGGCGTTATCCCTCCGATGAGTTCGCGGAGCTGAGGCCGCGCATCACGTGGGATCGCAGGAAGAACTGGCTGACGCCGCGCAGCGGATCAAAGCACATTGCGATCCTGAACGGAGGCACGATCCCCGACCGCGGCCTGTATGGCGTCTTCCTCGCAGGCAATCATGCGAAGCCGGTGCGCGTGGGAGAGCTGGATGAGGAGATGGTCTTCGAATCGCGCACGGGCGATGTCTTTGTCCTCGGCGCATCGGCGTGGAGGATCGACGAGATCACGCACGACCGCGTACTTGTCTCGCCCGCGCCAGGCGATGCGGGCAAGATGCCCTTCTGGCATGGCGATCAGGCGGGCCGCCCGATTGAGTTTGGCCGCCGCATCGGCGCGCTCGTCCGCGAGCTGGGCGAGGCTCCGCGCAGCGTTGCCGTGGCGCGGTTAACGAAGGAGCATGATCTGGATCAGGTAGCCGCGGAGAACGTGCTGCGCTATCTCGCGGACCAGGCGGCGGCGACCACGATCATTCCCGATGATCGCAACATCGTCATCGAGCGCGTGCGCGATGAGCTGGGCGACTGGCGCATGTGCGTGCTCACGCCGTTCGGCAGCCGCATTCATGCGCCGTGGGCGATGGCGGTGACGGCGCGCATTCGCGCACACCACGGCCCCGAGGTCGAGACGATGTGGACCGAGGACGGCTTCGTCCTGCGCTTCCCCGGGGCAGAGGAGGCTCCGTCGATTGAGCATGTGCTGATCGCTCCGGCAGAGGCCGCGGAGCTGGTGCAGAGCCAGCTTGGGTCGACGGCGCTCTTTGCCGCAAAGTTCCGCGAGAGTGCGGCCCGCGCGCTGCTGCTGCCGCGGAGGCGCGGGCAGGGGCGCACGCCGCTATGGCACCAGAGGAAGCGATCCTACGATCTGTTGAGTGTGGCCTCGCGCTATGCGTCGTTTCCGATTCTGCTTGAGGCGTATCGGGAGTGCCTGCGCGATGTCTTCGATATGCCTGCACTGATGGAGACGTTGCGCAGTATCCGCGAGCGCAGGCTGCATGTGCATACGGTGGACTCTTCCACGCCCTCGCCCTTTGCCTCGGCGCTGTTGTTCGGTTATGTGGCGAACTACATCTACGACGGCGATGCGCCGCTGGCCGAGCGCCGCGCACAGGCGCTCTCGATCGATCAGGATCAGCTTCGGGAGTTGATGGGCGATGCGGACCTGCGCGAGCTGCTCGATGCAGGCGCTATCGAGGAGACTGAGGAGCAGTTGCAGTGCAGGGCAGAGGGCTATGGTGCGCGCACGATGGACGGTGTGCACGATCTGCTGTTGCGCATCGGTGATCTGAGCCGGAATGAGCTACATGCTCGATGTGTTTCAGAGGAGGTTGCGCGGGGCATTGCGCGGTTGCAGCGCACGAGGCGCGTGCTGGAGGTTTCCATTGCGGGCGAGAGGCGATGGATCGCCGTAGAGGATGCTGCGCGGTATCGGGATGCGTTGAAGGCAGCTCTGCCCGCGGGCGTGCCGGAGTCCTTCCTGCAGGCGGTGCCCGATGCGATGCTCGACCTGCTGCGTCGCTATGCGCGGACGCATGGACCGTTTACCAGCGAGGAGGCAGCGCAGCGGTTTGGCTTGCCCGCAGCCAGCGTGGATGCGGTCTTGAGCCGTCTCGTGCAGGCGGGCCGCATCGTGGAAGGAGGCTTCCGTCCCGGGGGTGTTCATCGGGAGTGGTGCGACAATGAGGTGCTGCGCTCCATCCGCAGGCGCTCGCTTGCGCGGCTGCGCAAGGAGATCGAGCCGGTGGAGCAGCGCACGCTGGTGCGGCTCATTACGCGCTGGCAGGGCGTCATCGCTCCGAGGCGCGGACTGGATGCGCTTCTGGATGCGATTGAGATGCTGCAAGGAGCATCTTTGCCTGCTTCGCTGCTCGAGACAGAGATTCTTCCGGCGCGCATTCATGGCTACAAGTCGTCCGATCTGGATACGCTGATCGCCGCGGGCGAGGTGGTGTGGTGCGGCTTCGAGTCGCTGGGCGAGCATGATGGCCGCATCGGTCTGTATCTGGCGGACAAGCTCTCCGAGTTGTGGCCGGTGACGGCTGCGTTCTCCGCGGAGACTGCGGCCATAACAGATCGTGAGTCGAAGATCATCGAGTACCTGCGAACGCATGGAGCGTCCTTCTTCGGCGATCTGCATGACGGCATCGGAGGCGGTTACTCCGGGGAGACGCTGGATGCGCTCTGGAGCCTCGTCTGGAAGGGCTTATTGCGGAATGATGGTCTTGCTGCGCTGCGGGCTTATTGCGATCGTCCTGCATCGAGCGGGCGGAATAAAGCTAGTCGGCAGGCACATCAGCAGACAGGCTTTCGCAGTCGCCGCACGACGCCGCCTGCCGCGCAGGGCAGATGGTCGCTGCAGTCGGCAGCGTTCGAGCAGGAGCGCTCCGCGACGCGATGGTCGCATGCGATGGCCTTGCAGTTGCTGACGCGTTACGGCGTGGTTGTGCGGGAGACGGCTCATGCGGAGAATCTGCCTGGAGGCTTCTCCGCCGTCTATGACGTGCTGAAGAGCCTTGAGGAGAGTGGCAAGGTGCGGCGCGGTTACTTTGCCGCCGATCTTGGTGCGACCCAGTTCGCCATGCCTGCAGCGGTGGACCTGCTGCGCAGCCTGCGGGCGCAGTTGCAGGAGGACCGCATGGAGATCGTTCAGCTAGCTGCGACCGATCCGGCGAGCCCCTATGGCTCGGTGCTTCGCTGGCCTGTGGTTACGGATGCGAATACCACACTGACGCGCAGCGTGGGCGCTCGCGCGGTATTGGTGGACGGCGCTCTTGCAGCCTACCTTCGGAGGGGAAGCGCAAACGTACAGGTCTTTCTGCCGGAGGAGGAGCCGCAGCGGTCACAGGTGGCTCGGGGGCTGGCGGAGTTCTTCGTGCGCCGCGTGCAGGAGCAGCACAACGATGCGGATTCGCGCGCCGGTATGCTGATTTCACAGGTCAACGGCGTGCCCGTGGCCGAGCATCCGTTTGCCCGCTATCTGCTCGATGCGGGCTTTCATGCGGCACCGCCGGGCTTCAACGTGCGCAGAAGTCTTCCTGCCCACGTCTGAAGCAGCTACTGCGGTTGTGCGGGCTGCTGTTGTCCCTTGTCGCCGCCGCCAAAGAGCTTGCGGAAGAATCCCTTCTTCTTCGGCGCAGCAGGTTCTCCTGCGGAGGGGGTAGGCGCGAGCGGCGCCGTTGCCGGAGGAGGCGTCGCAGGCACCGGCGCCGCGTGCGAGTTCACTGCGGGAGGATTGGTGGGAACGACCGTGGGTGAGGGAGAGGGCTCATGCGACTCACCGCCGCCGAAGAGCTTCTGGATGAAGCTCGTGGAGTTCTCGCCCATGTGGCTGCATGTGCCCTGCGGGGCCGTGCCGTCGAGGAACGCAGCCGAGTAGTCGTTCGGGCAGCTTGAATCCGCGGGGAGGTTCGTGTTTCTGTCGATGCGAACCATCGTCACGCCGCCGGGCGCGGTGAAGCTGGTCATGTCGGAGTACTGCGGCAGCTTGATGGCGCGGTTCATAAACTCCGCCCAGAGTGGCGCGGCGGCGTCGGCGCCCTGCAGCTTGACATCGGTGTAGTCGTCGTTGCCGATCCAGACGATGCAGAGAAGATTCGAGGTGTAGCCCGCGAACCACGCGTCGTGCGAGGTGCCGGTCTTGCCCGCGGCGGGGGCGGAGAAGCCGCGAGCGCGGGCCGCAGATCCTGTGCCGTAGGTCATCACGTTCTCGAGCAGCGACTGCGTGAGATAAGCACTACGCGGATCGAGCACCTGCTGCGCCTGCGGAGCGTAGTCCGCCACGATATCGCCCTTGGCGTTGCGGACCGAGGCCAGCATCCATGGATTCAGATGCACGCCGCCGTTGGCGAAGACCGTATATGCGCCCGCCATATCGATAGGCGTGGCGTTGTAAGTGCCGATGGCGACCGACGGCGTGCCGCGCGCGTTGACGATGCCCGCAGAGTGGGCCAGCGCGGCAACGTTGTCATAGCCGACCATCTGCGCCAGGGCAATTGTAGCGATGTTCAGCGAGTGCTCGATGGCCGTGACCGCGGGGACCATGCCGGGGTACTCGCCGCGCTCGAAGTTGCCGGGCGAGTAGGTCTGGCCATTGATGCCGAAGTCCTGCGGATCGTCGTTGAGCTTGGTAAGGGCGGTGAAGACTCCGTTGCCGTCGAGATCGGTGCCGTTGAGTGAGGTGTTATACGCGGCGGCGTAGACGAAGGGCTTGAAGATCGAGCCGGTAGGCCGCTGCGCCATGGCATGGTTGAGCTGCGAGATGCCGTAGTTACGGCCGCCGACGAGGGCGAGAATCTGGCCGGTGTGCGGATTCAGCGCCACGAGCGCGACCTGCGGATAGGTGATCTTCGGCTCGGGCTCATCCTTGCGCGGCCTGTGGTGGCGGCGGACAAGCTCGTCGACGCGCTTCATACCCTCCTCGACGGCCTCGGAGGCGGCACGCTGCAACTCGGGGTCGAGCGAGGTGTAGATGCGCAGATCGGTGTGGCTCATGTCCTGGTCGCCGATGCGCTGGGCAAGCTGCTCGTGCACGAGATCGACGAAGTAGGGAGCCTCGCTGGCCTCTACATTCTGAGAGGCGAGATGTAGTGGCTCAGCCTTGGCGCGGCTGGCCTGTGCTGCGGTGATCGCGCCAGTCTGCACCATCGAGTCGAGCACGACGTTGCGCCGCTCAATGGCCCGCTCCGGATGGCGATAGGGATTGCGGCGGCTCGGGTTCTGGATCAGGCCCGCAATGAGCGCGCACTCGGAGACATCGAGCTGGCGAAGGTCCTTGCCGAAGAAAGCCTGCGCCGCCTCGCCGATGCCGTTGATCGCGTAGGAGCCTCGCTGGCCGATGTTGATCTGGTTCGCATACATCTCGAAGATCTGCTGCTTGTTGAAATGCGACTCCAGTTGGAAGGTGATCATCACTTCGGCGACCTTGCGCGAGAGCTTCTTGTCCGGGGAGAGGAAGAAGCCGCGGGCGAGCTGCTGCGTCAGGGTGGAGCCGCCGCAGCTCATGCGCTGGGCGAGCAGGTCCTGGATGGCGCACTTGGCGATGCGGCCGTAGTTGATGCCGGAGTGCTCGAAGAAGCGGCGATCCTCGATGGCCGTGATGGCCTGCACCATCGGCAGAGGAATCTCCTTGTAGGTGACGAGCCTCCGCTTGGTGCGGTTCTTGTCCTCGGAGAGCGCGGTGATGAGCTGCGGCTCCAGCTCATAGGCGCGCAGTGCGGCACCGTTCTCCGCCGTGATGCTGTTGACCACGCCGTTCTCGGTGTTGATGGTGGCCCCATCGGTGGAGTGGTAGCTCTCCTGTCCGGGCTTGATGAGGATGTTGTCACCGTTGAGCTGGAAGGAGCCGAGCCGTGCATTATTCTCATAGCCCGCGCTGCGCAGGTCCTGCGCGATCATGCTCGCGGTGAGCTTCTGGCCGATGCGCACCTCGCGCGGCGCGGCGTAAATCTGCGATGTTCTGGCGAACATCGGCCCGGCGGCCAGGCGGTCATCGACCACCTTCTCATAGTGGTGATAGAGATAACCGAAGATGCCGAGGCCGGTAAGCAGCACAACAAGCGCGCCAACGATCAGGACACGTAGGATTTGCTTCCCGAAGCCGAGCGGCTTCCCGGTGCGGGCGCTGTTAGCGAGCTTGAGCTTGACGGCCAATCGTCTCTTCTATCCCCTTGGACGCTTCAATGCGAGGTTGCGGTTGACAGAGCCTCGCGCACGGTAGCAACAACCTGGTCGAGAGCAAGCTCCTTCTGGGTGGAGGCAAGCCGGTCGAGGAACTCCACTTTACCTTCGGCAACGCCGCGGCCGATGTTGATGCGATACGGGATGCCGATCAGATCGGCGTCCTTGAACTTGACCCCGGCGCGCTCGTCGCGGTCGTCGAGCAGCACGTCGACGCCTGCTGCATCGAGGTCGGCCGCGATCTTTTCCCCGGCTGCGAGCAGGGAGGCATCACCGATGTTTGTGATCGTGACGACCACCTCGAACGGAGCGATTGTGGCGGGCAGGGCGAAGCTCGCGCCGTCGCTGGCGGCGGCCGCAGTCTCGATGGCCGAGGTCAGGATGCGCTCGATGCCGATGCCGTAGCAGCCCATGATCGCCGTGGTCTCCTTGCCCTCGCGGTTGAGCACGCTGGCACCCATTGCCTTGGTGTACCGCGTGCCGAGCTTGAAGATGTGGCCGATCTCGACCGCTTTGCCGAGACGCAGCGGGCTGCCGTCGATGGGACAGCCTTCGCCCTCGAGCACGTTGCGCACGTCGGCGGTGACGGTCGCCTTGAAGTCGCGGCCCGGCGTCACGTTGCGCAGGTGATACTCCGCCTTGTTGGCTCCGGCGATCAGGTTGGTGCGGCCATCAAGCGCGCTGTCGAGGATGACCAGCGTGCCCGGCTTCTTCGGGTGCGGCGCCGGCTCGACGCCGATGGGACCGAGGTAGCCTGCGGGAGCCTTGAAGACGACCTCGATCTCTTCGGGCGTCATCGGGCGCAGCTCGCTGGCACCGGAGATGCCGAGCAGCTTGGTTTCGTTCACGGTATGGTCGCCGCGCAGGAAGACGACGACTGGCCGCGTTGCGCCGACCTTGCTGTCGGCGGGCATGATGGTGATAAAGGCCATCGTCTTGATCTGGTACTGCGGCTGCACGCTGAGGAACGTGCCGACCTCGTCGATGGTGCGGAAGCCCGGCGTATGCACCAGCTCCGGTGTGCCATCTCCCGTCGGGACAAGGTCTTCGACGATCGAAGGACGGGAAGTGGCCTTCTCTAGATTTGCGGCGTAGCCCGAGGCCGAGCTGGCGATCAGGTCCTCGCCCGCTTCGGTGTAGACCATGAACTCCTGCGACTGCGATCCGCCCATCGCGCCCGAGTCAGCCTCGACGGCGACGAACTGCAGGCCGCAGCGGTTGAAGATGCGGCGGTAAGCCGCGTCATGCTTCTGGTAGGAGAGGTCCAGCCCTGCCTCGTCGATGTCGAACGAGTAGGCGTCCTTCATCAGGAACTGGCGCACGCGCAGCAGGCCGCTCTTGGGGCGCGGCTCGTCGCGGAACTTGGTCTGGATCTGGTACCAGATCTGCGGAAGCTGCTTGTAGCTGCGCAGCTCCTTGCGCGCGATGTCGGTGACGATCTCCTCGTGCGTCATGGCGAGGCACAGCTCGGCGCCCTTGCGGTCCTTCAGGCGGAACATGTTCTCGCCCATGCTGTCCCAGCGGCCGCTGGCCTCCCAGACCTCTTTGGGATTCAGCGCGGGGAGCAGGAACTCCTGACCGATGCGGTCCATCTCCTGCCGGACGATGGCGACGATCTTATTGACGGACCGGTTGCCGAGCAGGAGATAGCTGTAGATGCCCGCGCCAAGCTGGCGGACGTAGCCTGCGCGCAGCAGGAGCTTATGGCTGGCGACCTCGGCGTCGGCCGGAGCCTCGCGCAGGGTCGGGATAAAGAGCTGGGACCACCGATGCATACGTTCCGTTAACCTTCCCAAAGACGCGGACGTAAAAAGAGCCGCGAATTTCTATTTTACCGTCCGCACCGGCCCAATCCTCGATATGGGGGAGTGCGGGAAAGAGTTCCCCAACTGGGCAGGCGGCAAAATACCCAAGAAACGACGGTTTCCGTCTACACTTAAGGAAGCTGTAAAGATCCACGCGAGGTGGATCGAGGAAGTCACCATGAAGCGTACTGCGCTGGTCGTCGTTGTTCTCATCGCCGGAATCTCCCTGATGCTCTGGGCGGGTTGGCATAACCTGCGGGAGCGTCGTCTCGCGCTCCAGAAGGCGCAGGAGGCGCATGTGACGCTGATTCCGGCGCAGGGCGGCGGACAGGATAGCGAAGAGAACCCGGGCGCGAAACTGCAGGGCAAGGCCGCACCGGCGTTCTCGCTGGTGACGCTCGATGGCAAGAAGGTTTCGCTGGCCGATTACAAGGGCCGTCCCGTGCTGGTTAACTTCTGGGCGACGTGGTGCGTCCCGTGCAAGCTTGAGATGCCCTGGTTCGCGGAGTTCCACACCAAGTACGCGGGGCAGAAGCTGGAGATTCTCGGCATCGCGCAGGACGATGCGGGCAAGGATGAGATCGCCAAGGCCGCGACCAAGGCCAATGTGAACTATCCCATCCTGCTGACCGACGGCAAGGATACGACCGCGAACGCCTATGGCGGCGTGGACGTGCTGCCGATGTCGTTCTACGTGGATGCGAAGGGCGTAATCGTTGTAGCGACTGCGGGTCTGGGCAGCAAGGACGACATCGAAACGAACATCAAGAAGATCGTTCCGGCAGCCTCAGCTGCGGCAGGTGGCCTGTGATCCGGTCTGCTGCTGTATTTTTGGGAGCTTTGCTGCTCTGGGCTGCGCCGACGGCGTCCACGGTCCGCTATGCGGCGGAGCCGCAGACGGTCAAGGCGGGCAAGCCGGATGTGGTGGAGCTGCGTTTCCAGATAGCCGATGGTTTCCATGTGAACTCGCACACGCCGAAGTCGGAGTTCCTGATTCCGACCGCGCTGAAGACGCAGCCTGCCGATGGCATCACGCTGGCCCAGCCGGAGTATTCGGCCGGGCAGGAGTATAGCTTCAGCTTCTCGCCGAACGAGAAGCTGGACGTCTACTCGGGCACCTTCACGGTACGGTTGCCGGTAACGGCGGCGGCGGGCGAGCACATAGTCAACGCGACGCTGCGGTACCAGGCGTGCGACCATGCGGCGTGCTACCCACCGAAGTCACTCCCTCTGCAAGTGCCGTTTACGGCAAAATAAATAAGCAGAGAGGCTTATCGCTAAGCCGAACAGATGTATCCCAACTCAGACCGAGTTAATCCCAACAGAAAGCAAGTGTCATGGAAGAGTTTCGCCGTCTGCGCCGTCTCCCCGCCTATGTCTTTAACATCACCTCTGAGCTGAAGGCCGCGGCGCGCCGCCGTGGCGAGGACATCATCGACTTCGGCATGGGCAACCCGGATGGAGCGACGCCGAAGGCGATCGTCGACAAGCTGATCGAAGCGGCGCAGCGCACTACGACGCACCGCTACTCGCTCTCGAAGGGCATCCCGCGCCTGCGCAAGGCGATCTGCAACTGGTACAAGACGCGCTACGATGTCGATCTCGACCCGGAGGTCGAGGCCATCGTCACCATCGGCTCGAAGGAGGGTATCGCGCACCTCTGCCTGGCCATGCTCGACGATGAGGACACGGTTGCTGTACCCAATCCGAGCTATCCGATCCATATCTTTGGGCCGGTGATTGCGGGCTCGAAGATCCAGAGCATCCCCATCGACAGTGTGGTTGATGACAACGGCCTTGCGCTGCTCGAGAAGCTCGAGTACGAGCTGCCGCGCATGGAGCCGCGCCCGAAGCTGCTCATCCTGAACTTTCCCGCGAACCCGACGACGCAGTGCGTGGACCTGCACTTCTTCGAGCGCGTCGTGGCGCTATGCCGCGACCTGAATATCTACATCGTGCACGACCTTGCCTACGCCGATCTTGTGTATGACGGTTATCGCGCACCGTCGATCCTCGAGGTGCCGGGAGCCAAAGAGATCGCGGTCGAGTTCTTCACGCTCTCGAAGAGCTACAACATGCCCGGCTGGCGCGTGGGCTTTATGGTCGGCAACCGCAAGCTGGTGGCCGCGCTGGGCCGCATCAAGAGCTACTTCGACTATGGCACGTTCACGCCGATTCAGGTGGCTGCCATCTCAGCGCTCGAGGGGCCGCAGGACTGCGTGAAGGAGATCGTGGACAACTACCAGGCGCGGCGCGACGTGCTGGTGCCGGGGCTGAACCGTCTCGGCTGGCCGGTGCCGCTGCCGAAGGCGACGATGTTTGCCTGGGCGCAGATTCCGGAGCAGTATCGCTCGATGGGCTCGGTGGAGTTCTCGAAGAAGCTGCTGCTTGAGGCGAAGGTTGCTGTCAGCCCGGGCATCGGCTTCGGCGATCATGGCGACGGGCATGTGCGTTTCTCGCTGATCGAAAACGAGGAACGCACGCGGCAGGCATTGCGCGGGATTAAGCAGATGTTCAAGGCCGGCTGATCAGCCGGCCTTGCGCCCTTAGTGACCCATCGCCTCGGGCGAGGGCTTCTCGCGCGGGGCGGGCTTGCGCATCAGGAATGGCAGCGGTACCAGGCAAAAGAGCAGGAACGAGAGCACAACGAAGGCATTCTGGTAGCTGAGCATGGATGCCTGCAACTGCATCTGCTGGTAGGCCCGTGCGACGGCCATTTGCGCGGCCTGCGCGGTGCTCATGCCGCCGTTGATCAGCATCTGCTCGATGCGACTGATGTACATCTGGTAGGGAACCGTGCCCTGAACGACGTTCGCTCCCAGCGATTGCTGATGCGTCTGCGAGGTGCGGGCGATGAAGGTCGTCAGCAGCGCCGTGCCCGCGCTGCCGCCGATGTTGCGGGCGAAGTTCGAGAGGCTCGAGATCTGGTTGCTCTTTTCCACCGGCACGCCGACGTAGTTGAGCGTGCTGATAGGGATGAAGATGAAGGGCAGCGCCATCATCTGCAGCACGCGCCACAGGGTAGCGGTCCCGTACGCGGTATTCAGGTCGAGCCGCGTCAGGTTATACACGCCGAGCGCCGTGCAGAAGTAGCCAAAGGCCGCGAGCGCCCGCGCATCCACCAGGCCGACGAGACGGCCTGCGACCATCATCATTACCATCAGCACAAAACCCGCCGGGGAGAGCACCATACCCGCCCGCTCCGCCGTGTAGCCCAGCAGCGATTGCAGGTACTGCGGAATCAGCACGGTCGAGCCGAAGAGTACCATGCCGAGGATGAGCTGTAGAAAGACCGCAGTGCCGAAGTTGCGGTTCTTGAGCAGCTTGATGTCGACGATCGGGTCCTCGTGGCTCCACTCCCAGAAGATGAACCACAGCAGCAGAACGACGGCGGAGATGAAGGTGAAGCGGATGCCCGCGTCGGAGAACCAGTCCTTCTCCTGCCCCTTGTCGAGCGTGAACTCGAGCAGACCGACGCCCAGGCCGACGAGGCCGAGGCCCATGAAGTCGACCTTCTTGTGCTTGGAGGCTTCCTTCATCTGGATAAGCTGCGGCGGGTCTTCGACCATGCGGTTGGAGAGAAAGAGGGACAACAGGCCGACTGGCAGGTTAATGAAGAAGATCCAGTGCCAGTTGAAGTTATCGGTGATCCAGCCGCCAAGCGTAGGGCCGATGGCCGGGGCGAAGACGACCGCCATGCCATAGACCGCAAAGGCCTGCCCGCGTTTCTCAATAGGAAAGGTGTCAGCGAGGATGGCCTGCTCGCTCGGTGCGAGGCCGCCGCCGCCGAGGCCTTGCAGCACGCGGGCGAGGATGAGGATCGGCAAAGTCGGCGCAATACCGCAGAGCAGCGAGCAGACGGTGAACAGCGCCACGCAGGTCATATAGAAGCGCTTGCGTCCGAAGCGATTGGAGAGCCAGCCGGAGACGGGCAGAATCACGGCGCTCGAGACGAGGTAGCTGGTGAGCACCCATGTTGCCTCGTCCTGGCTGGCGCCGAGCGAACCGGCGATGTGCGGCAGCGCGACGTTGGCGATGGAGGTATCGAGCACCTCCATGAAGGTGGCCAGCGTGACCGTCAGGGCAACAGCCCAGGGATTATGCGAGGGCTTCCATTGGGGGAGTGATTGCGCGCGTGATGCCATATCAGTATGCTGATATCATATCAGGTAGCTGATATGTGGCCATGACGGGAACAAAAAATCTTCCGGAGCGTCAGCGCGAGGCTGCGAAGCTGATGAAGCGCATCCTGCTGCACATGCGCACGTTGATGGATGAGCATCTGCGCCCTTATGGCGTGACCAAGGCGCAGATTCAGCTTCTGTATGCCATCCGCGCGGCGCCGGGCAACTCGGGCGCGCACCTGTCGCGGCTGTGCGATGTGACGCCGCAGAGCATGCAAACGCTGCTCCGGCGGGCCGAGGAGAGCGGTTGGATCGTGCGCAGCAAGGATAGCGTGAACGACCGCATCCTGACGGCCTCGCTGACACCGGCGGGCGAGGAGTTGCTGCTGATGGCGGATCAGGTGGTTAAAAACATTGAGGCGACGCTGTGGAAAGGGGTTCCGGCAGAGTCCGTCGAGAGCCTGATCGCGCTGCTGGAGCAGTGCCTTGGCAATCTTCCGCAGAACTAGTAGATAGAAGGACCGCCGACAGTTACTTCTTGCCGGCGGTTGACTTCTTCTGGGCATCGATAAATCGGCGCACGCGGTCGATGGTGCGCGCCTTGCCGAAGATGACGAGGCTCTCGAGCAGCGGCGGCGACATGGTGCTGCCGGTCAGGATGGCGCGCAGGAGCATGAAGTTCTCCTTGACGGACCAGTCCTTTGACTCGCCCAGTGTCTTCAACGCAGGCTCGATATTCTCAGGCGTCCAGTCGGTGGCCTCGAGTACGGTAAGCTGCTCGGCAGCGAAGGCCAGCGTCTCCTCGAGAGTGCGCTTTTTGGGCAGGAAGACCTCCTGCGCGGGCATCACATTGTCCTGTAGGAAGAAGGACGTCAGGTCGCCGAACTGGCCGAGCGTCTCGATGCGTGTCTGCACGAGGGTGGCGATCTGCGCGAGATAGTTATCGCTGAGGATGTTTTCGCGCAGGGCCGCGAAAAAGGCCTCGGGCGAAAGGGCGCGCAGGTACTCGCCGTTGAGCCAGCGCAGCTTGGTGAGGTCGAAGACCGGGCCGCCGAGGCGGATGGCCGGGACGTCGAAGCGCTCGAGCATCTCGGCAAGCGAGAAGATCTCCGTGTCTTTGGCTCCGTTGGCGACTTCGACCGGCGTCAGGGTTGGCATACCGCCGCCCATCAGGCCAAGGAAGTTGACGATGGCCTCGGGCAGGAAGCCGGCCTGCCGGTAGTAGACCAGCGAGACGGGGTTTTTGCGCTTGGAGATCTTCGACTTGTCGAGGTTGCGTAGCAGCGGCATGTGCCAGAAGCGCGGCTGCTCCCAGCCGAAGGCCTCATAGAGCAGGACATGCTTCGGCGTGGAGGAGATCCACTCCTCGGCGCGGATGACGTCGGTGATCTGCATCAGGTGATCGTCGACGACGTTCGCCAGGTGGTAGGTCGGGAAGCCGTCGGATTTGAGCAGCACCTGGTCGTCCACGTTGTTGTGGTCGAAGGTGATGTTGCCGCGCAGTTCATCGCGGAAGGTGGTTTCGCCGGGCGGCACCTTCAGGCGGATCACATACTGCCGTCCCTCGGTGAGGAAGGCGTCGATCTGGGCCTGTGTCAGGTTGCGATGTGCTCCGTCGTAGCGCGGCGGCAGCTTGGCGGCGATCTGGCGCTGGCGGAGGTCTTCGAGCTCCTCGGCAGTCTCGAAGGCGCGGTAGGCGGTGCCGTTGTCGAGCAGGATCTGCACGTACTCGCGGTAGATCGCGGTGCGCTCGGACTGGCGGTAGGGGCCGAAGGGGCCGCCGACGTCCGGACCTTCGTCCCACAGGATGCCGAGCCAGCGGAGAGCGTCGAAGATCATCTGCTCGCTGGTGGAGACGAAGCGGGTGCGATCGGTGTCCTCGATGCGCAGGACGAACTTGCCGCCGCGCTGTTTGGCATAAATGAAGTTGATGAGGCCGATGTAGGCCGTGCCGACGTGCGGGTCGCCGGTGGGCGATGGGGCAATACGGACGCGAATAGGTTTCTGGGTAAGGGAAGAGTCAGTCATGGAACGATCTCTTCCATGGTAGCAGGGGAGCTCTACGATGCAGGCTGGGCGCGGCGTGCGCGGTGAATGGCGAGGAGCGTATCTGCCGCGGTAAAGACGATGGGGCCGAGGACGATGCCCGGCACGCCGAAGACGGCCGCTCCGCCGATGATGGAGACGAAGATGGCAACCGGATGAGCGCGCAGGCGCGGGCCGACGAGGATGGGGTAGAGGATGTTGTCGATGAGGGAGACGACGAGGCCTCCCCAGACGGCAAGGATCGCCGCTTTGCCCCAGTGGCCGGTGAGTCCAAGATAGGCGGCGATGGGCGCCCAGACGAGAACCGCCCCGACTCCGGGGATCATGGAGCCAACGCAGGTGGTGAAGGCCCAGAGAATATAGCCGGGAACATCGAGCAGCCAGTAGGCAAGCCCGGCGAGGATACCCTGGATCATAGCGATGGCAAGGCGGCCGAGGGCGGTGGCCTTGATGGTGTCGTCGATGCGGCTGATCAGGAGTGAGGACTCGTCATCACGCAGCGGCAGCAGTTTGTACAGGTAGGCGAGGAAAAGCTCGCGGTCACGGAAGAGAAAGAAGAGCAGAAAGAGCAGGAAGATGATCTGGACGAAGAGCGAGATGGAGTGCCCGAGGAAGACCGCAAGCTGGCGTCCAAGGAAGAGCGCGGCGCTGCGGATGGCGTCGTCGGGGTCGATGCCATCGGTGAGGGTCTGAAGCCGTCCGGCAAACGCGGGGTGGCGGTCGGCAAGGTCGTTCAGATGCTGTGAGCTGGTCTGATGCTGCAACGCGGCGACAGCGCCGATGGCCTGCGGGATAAGCTGTTGGACCAGCAGGGCGCAGGGAAGGATGATGGCCGCGATGACGAGGATGAGCGCGACCGTGGCGCAGAGAGAACGGTTGCGGATACGCGCCGAGAGCCAGTCATAGGGATGTTGCAGCGCGACGGCAAACGTAATGGCGCCGACGATAGCCGTGAAGAGCGGCTGCATCAGAAGGGCGCTGAGAACGAGGATCGCAGCCGTCAGCAGGAAGAGGGGCAGGTTGGGTCGATCTTGCAACGTATCACGCTCCGTTCCGTGGCACTGCAAGGTTAGAATGCGCCGCGAAGAAAGAAAAGCGACTCGCTAAAGCTCTATGGCGAACTGGGCGTTGGAGAAGACCGGCTCCGGGCGCGGCTCAGCGGCGAGGTCGAGGATGAGCCGCTCGAGCACCAGCAGCTTGTTGACCGGGGAGCTTCGCAATTCGAGGTCGGCGCGGGCGATGAGCCGCAGGGCGCGGGTGAGGTCGCGGCGCGATTTGTAGCGGCGGGCCTGCCGGATGAGGTCGTCGGCGGCAAACGGCGGCATGCGGAAGCCCTGCCACAGCACCTGCCAGATGGCGCGTGGGTCGCGTACGTTCTTCTCGAGGATGATGAGCATCTGCCGGAAGGTGCGGGCGAGCATATAGAGGTGGCCGATGGCCGCTTCTTCACCGCCGTCAGAGGCATTGAGCAGGCCGTGCAGCAGGCTGAGCGCGCGGACGCGGTCGCGCGCGCTGATTGCATCGGTCAGCTCGTAGAGGCTGCGCTGTTTGGCGGCGAGAACCATCGTCTCGACATCGCCGAGAGAGATGCGGTTTCGGGCGATGGCTGTTCCGGATGCGTTGCTGGCGGGCGCGGTGACGAAGAGCAGCAGCTTATCCAGCTCGGAGGCGATGAGCATCATGTCCGCGCCGAGCGCGTCGGCCAGTTCGCGGGCGGCGTCGGGGTCCACGGTGACGCCACGCTCCTGCGCGGTGGCGGTGATCCAGCGGATGGCGTCGGCCTCGTCGACGCGGGCCAGTTCGACGAGGCCGCAGTGGTCGCCGAGCGTCTCGCGGATGCGGTCGAAGCGCTCCTTGTCCTGGTAGTCCATCTTGCGCAGGTCGGTGGGGATGCGGAGATGGTCGGCGACGAAGAGCAGCATGGCCTGCGGGTTGGGCGAGCGGAAGTAGGCGTCGATGGCCGCGAACTCCTCCTTCTTCTGGCCGCGGCCGTAGAGATTTTTCAGCCCGCGGATGAAGAAGACCTGGAAGGGAGCCATGAGCGACGGGGTCTGTGCGCGGTCGAGAATCTCGAAGATAGAGGTTTCGGCGAGGTCGAGGTCGTAGAGGCAGAAGTCGCGCATCTCGGGCGGAACGAGCGTCTCGAGCACGCCCTTGCGGCAGCGCTCGTAGAGGAAGATCTCGTCGCCGATGAGCAGATAGCCGGGGCGCGGATTCGGCGAGGCGATCTCGGTGAGGAAGCGGTCGGTGGAGGCGAAGGAACGGAGGTTGCTCATCCGAAGGACTCCAGCATATCGGCAACGACGGCGCGCGCAAAGTCGCGGGCGATGCGACGGACGGCGGCGGAGTCCTCCTGGATGAAGCCGCTGAGGTCCTGCGTGGACTGGTACTGCTCGCGCCAGCCGAGAGCGTCGTTCTGGTAGAGGACGCGGCCGTCGTGCCCCGTGAGGATGACCTTGGCGGTGATGGTGATGAGGTAGCTGGAGGTCTGGCTGGTGGCCGAGTCGTAGGTGAGCGGCGCGACGGTCTGGCTGATGATGGTGCCGCTCAGCGTGGCGTCGGCATCGGGCGAGGCGGAGTCGAGGATGTGGTAGCGGGTGCGCGTGTTCAGCTCGCGGATGACGGCCTGCGTCAGGTCGGTTTCGGTGTGGAAGTTCTGCACGCGGGTGGTAAAGATCGGCACGGCGAGCGTCTGCACATCCGGGGGAAGATGGGTGGCGGAGCCGGCGGTGTGATAACCGCAGCCGGTGAGCGCGACAAGCAGCGAGAGAGTAAGGAGATAGGGTCGCATCCGCTGTATTTATTGTCGCATCCGCGGCGCTGTGGAGGGCAGAGGAAAGGCGGCCCGAAGGCCGCCTTTCCGAGTAGCGAAGCAGGTACGTTTATGCCGGGGAAGGCTGCCCCTCACCGAAGCCGGGCTTGCGACCGTTCTCCGGCTTGAGGATCTTCTGCGTCTCGCCCGAGTCGGAGTCCGACACATGGGAGAGCGGGGACCGAAGCGCCGGAAGCTCCTTGCCCTCGATGATGAGCTGGATCTCAGCGGCATCGAGAGTCTCGCGCTCGAGCAGGGCAGCGGCCATGCGGTGCATGATGTCCTGATTCTGTTCGAGCAGGGTGTAGGCCGAGCGATAGGCCGAGTCGACGAAGCTGCGAACCTCAGCATCGATCTGCTTGGCGGTGTCGTCGGAGAAGTCGCGGTGCTGGGCGATCTCGCGGCCGAGGAAGATTTGCTCTTCCTTCTTGCCGAAGGTCATCGGACCGAGCTTCGACATGCCGAACTCGCAGACCATCTTGCGAGCCAGGTCAGTGGCGCGCTCGATGTCGTTGCCCGCGCCGGTGGTCATCTTCTTGAGGAAGATCTCCTCGGCGCAACGGCCGCCCATCATCATGGCGAGACGGCTCTCGAGATAGTCCTTGGTAACGGTGTGGTTGTCCTCTTCGGGAAGGTAGACCGTTACGCCGAGGGCCATGCCGCGGGGAATGATCGTGACCTTGTGCAGCGGGTCCGAATGCTCGCGCAGCGCGCCGACGAGCGTGTGTCCGGCCTCGTGATAGGCGGTGACCTTCTTCTCGTCGTCGGAGAGCAGCATGGACTTGCGCTCGGCGCCCATCATCACCTTGTCCTTGGCAACCTCAAAGTCGTACATATGTACAGCCTTGCGGTTGTTGCGGGCGGCGGTGAGGGCGGCCTCGTTGACCATGTTGGCCAAGTCGGCGCCGGAGAAGCCCGGTGTGCCGCGGGCCAGTATGTTGAGGTTCACGTCCTCGGCCATGGGGACCTTCTTGCCGTGGACCTTGAGCACCTCTTCACGGCCGCGGATGTCCGGACGGTCGACGATGACGCGGCGGTCGAAGCGGCCGGGGCGGAGCAGCGCGGGGTCGAGCACGTCGGGCCGGTTGGTGGCCGCGACGAGGATGACACCGTCGTTGGACTCGAAGCCGTCCATCTCGACGAGGAGCTGGTTCAGGGTCTGCTCGCGCTCGTCGTGTCCGCCGCCGAGGCCTGCGCCGCGGTGACGGCCGACGGCGTCGATCTCGTCGATAAAGATGATGCAGGGGGCATTCTTCTTGCCCTGCTCGAAGAGGTCGCGCACGCGGCTTGCGCCGACGCCGACGAACATCTCAACGAAGTCCGAGCCGGAGATGGAGAAGAAGGGAACGTTGGCCTCACCCGCGACGGCGCGGGCGAGCAGCGTCTTGCCGGTGCCCGGAGGTCCGACGAGCAGCACGCCCTTGGGGATGCGGCCGCCGAGCTTCTGGAACTTCTGCGCCTCGCGCAGGAACTCGATGATCTCTTTCAGCTCTTCCTTGGCTTCGTCAACGCCGGCGACGTCCTTGAACGTGACCTTCTTCTGCTGCATGGAGAGCAGGCGGGCGCGGCTCTTGCCGAAGCTCATGGCCTTGTTGCCGCCGGACTGCATCTGGCGCAGAAGGAAGAACCACAGGCCGAGCAGAAGGACGAGCGGCGCGAACTGGATCAGGATGCTGACCCAAGCGTTCGAGTTCTGGTCCTTGATGCTGATGTTCACGCCATGGTCGCGCAGAACCTTGTACATGTCCGGGTAGTTGGCCGGAATGGTGGTGTGGAAGAGCGACTTGTCGGCGTAATGACCTGTGACCTCGGAGCCGTTGACCGTGACCTCGGCGACCTTGCCCTGGTCAGCGTCGTTGAGCAACTGGGTCAGGCTGATGGCCTTGTCATTGCTCGTGTTGGAGCCTTTGACGAACTGCCAGAGAGATACCAGGCAGATAATCATGAAGACCCAGATAAGAATTTGTTTAACGGTCGAGTTCAAATGCATCTCCCTTGTCTCCGGTCTGGCGTTAGCCCCACTTGCGACGATCTCAGACCGATCTGGCACGGACGTAGGCGCCAGGGCCTATGGAGTATAGACGTTAGAAAAAGACGAAAGTCGAGATAAGAACGTTCGGCCCTACTGCAGTCCTACTCTACAAATCATTAAGATTCTACTCTTTGAGGAAAGGATTCACCCGAGGAATCGTCGGGTGAATTGCCCGGATTTGATGCAGAGGGAGGGAATTCCGGCTCAGGAGGGGGCTTGGAGGCGGCTCAGACGAAGCTCGCGGGCCGAGCGTTGGGCGCGGAGGCCATTCGGCAGATGCACCGAGGACGGGCCGGGCGGGGTGGCGCACATGGCGATGAGTGAGGCGGTTTCGTCGAAGGTGAGCCGGGCCTGAAGCTGTCGGGCGGCGGCGCGGAGGATGCGGCGGCGAGTGGCAAGATCGAGCGGCCGCAGGCGGTCCAGCTCGATGGCGACCTCGGTCTGTCCGGGGGCGGTGGAGACGGAGCGGCCTCCGCCGCGGGTGGGCTTGCCGGGGAGCAGAAGCTGCGGCAGGAGCTGCGAGACGGTGCGCTGCCAGTGCTCCTCGTCGGCGCGGGCGAGTTCAGCGAGGTTGGCGAGAGCACGGTCGAGGCCGGGGTTGAACTCGCGCAGGACGGGCAGAAGCTGGTGGCGGACCCGGTTGCGGGTGTAAAGCGTCTCGGCGTTGGTGGCGTCTTCGCGCCATGGCTGGCTCTGCTCTCGGAGGAAGGCCTCGATCTGGGAGCGGGTGGTGTTGAGGAAGGGGCGCAGGATTCTGCCGGTCTTGCAGGCGACGACGGGGTGGATAGCGGCGAGGCCGTCGGTCCAGGCTCCGCGGAGGAGCTTCAGCAGGACGGTTTCGGCCTGGTCGTCGAGGGTGTGGGCTGTGGCGATGGCGTCGGCCTCGCCGGAGGCGAGCAGCGTGTCGAAGAAGGCGTAGCGGAGGTTGCGGGCGGCCTCTTCGGTGGACTCGCCGGCTTCGCGGACGCGGTCAGGGACACTGACGTGTCGGACGTGCAGGGGGACGTCGAGCCGGGCGCAGAGCTGCTGGACGAAGTCGAGGTCGGCATCCGCGTCGGCTCCGCGCAGGCCGTGGTGGATGTGGGCGGCGGACAGGCCGACTCCGAGGGAGTCGCGGGCAGCGGTATTGGCGGCGTGGAGCGTGAGCAGGAGGGCGACGGAGTCCGCTCCGCCGGAGACGGCGGCGCAGAGGCGGTCGCCGGGGCGGATGGGTTCGCGGGTGAAGGGGAGTTGCATGGGGTGATGTTAATGCCCGAGGAAATCTCCGGTATTTCATAGGCTGCGACCGGAGGAGTAACCGCTGGTGTATCTCCAGGGAATGAAGTCGGGAGCGGGGCTCAGTATCTTATATACTCCAATGGCTATGCGTGTTTTTGTACTACTGCCGGCAGCGGGGATTGGGACGCGGATGGCTTCGGCCACTACCGCGCCGAAGCAGTATGTTTCTATCGGCGGCATTCCGGTGCTGATTCACTCGCTGCGAGCGTTTCTGGCGGTGCCGTCGGTAACGGAGATCCTGGTGGCGGTGCGTAAGCCGGAGATGAGCCGAGTACTGGGACTGGTGAAGGAATATGGTCTGGGCGAGAGGGTTCGCGTGGTAGAGGGCGGTGCCCACCGGCAGGAGTCGGTGAGTCGGGCCCTGGCGGCGCTTCAGTGTGCCGAGGGCGATATCGTACTGGTGCACGACGCGGTGCGGCCGTTGATCGAGACGACCGTGATTGAGCGCACTATCGAGGCGATTGCGAAGCACGGCGCGGCGATTGTGGGGCTGCCTGCAGTGGATACGATCAAGCAGGTGGAGCGTACTTCTGGTGGCGCGATCATTACGGCGACCATCCCGCGGGAGCGGATCGTACAGGCGCAGACGCCGCAGGGAGCGCGCTGCGATCTGCTGAAGCTGGCCTTTGCCGAGGCCGAGGCGGATGGTTTTGCCGGGACCGATGAGGCCAGCCTGCTGGAGCGAGCGGGCATCGAGGTGGCCGTCGTGGCGGGCTCGCCACGCAACTTCAAGATTACCCAGCCGGGGGACCTCGAGCTGGCGGAGTTCTATCTGGCGGCTGCGAAATGAGTATGAGAATCGGATACGGCTTTGACTCGCACGCCTTCAAGCCGGGCGTGCCGCTGATCATCGGCGGGTTGCCGATCGACCATCCGGAGGGACTGGCGGGGCACTCGGACGGCGACGTGCTGCTGCATGCGATCACGGACGCGCTGCTGGGCGCGGTGTCGGCGGGTGATATTGGGACGTTCTTTCCGCCGAGCGATCCGCGCTGGAAGGGCGCGGCCTCGAGCGTGTTTCTGCTGACGGCTCTGGAAGAGGTGGCGACGGCCGGGTACAGGATCGTGAACGTCGATACGGTGCTGGTGATGGCGAAGCCGAAGATCGTGCCGATTGCGGGCGAACTGCGCGAGAGCGTCTCGCGGCTGCTGGGGGTCAAGCCGGGCGAGGTGGGAATCAAGGCGAAGACGCCGGAGGGACTGAATCAGGATCATGTTGCCGTTGCGCATGTGATAGTGCTGCTCGAGAGCGTGGCGATCCCGGAGGCTCCGGCGGTGCTGACGGTCAGCGCCGAGGAGGAGATCGACGTGGTGGTGAAGACGCTGGTGGGCGATACGCCGCATGATGTCTCGCGGCTGGGGCGGAAGAAACCGGCGTTCGATCCGGACGACCTGACCTAGAGGCTCGGAGGGCAATTGAGGGCTGCTTGTTGGGTGGTTGCAGGTGCGCTCGTAGTCGGTGGAGTATCTGCGCGGGCGCAGGAGGCTGCCTGTCCGCACACCGGTGGCCAGTGGGAGACTCCAGCAGAGACGAACTGCTACCGGACGACTCCGACCTATGACGAAACGATGGCCTATCTGCGACGCGTGCAGGTTGCTGCGCCGAGGCAGGTGAGGATCGAGCCGTTCGGCAAAACGGGCGAGGGGCGCGAGCTGGACATTGTCATCGTGTCGAAGGATGGGGTCTTTGATCCGGAGGCGCTGCACAAGGCGAAGCGGCCTATCGTGCTGGTGCAGAACTCGATTCATGCGGGCGAGATGGACGGCAAGGATGCCTGCCTTGCTTTGCTGCGGGATATGGCGATCTCGAAGGCGAAGGCTGCGCTGCTGGAGCACGCGGTCTTTGTCTTCATCCCGATGTATAACGCCGATGGTCACGAGCGGCGCAGCCCCTACAACCGCATCAATCAGGATGGCCCCGAGGAGATGGGCTGGCGCGGCAACGGGACGAACCTGAATCTGAACCGCGACTATATGAAGGCCGATGCGCCGGAGACGCGGGCCTTTATGGCGATGTATCACAGGTGGCTGCCGGACTTCTTCGTCGACGACCATGTGACCGATGGTGCGGACTATCAGTACGATGTGACCTTCACCATTGACGATGGGCCGAATCTGCCTGCCGCGACGGCGAAGTGGGTGGATGAGGTAGCTACGCCTAATCTGGAAAAGTATGTGGATGCTCACGGGCATCTGGCTGCTCCGACCTACATCACGCTGGTAGATGATACGGACCCGTCGAAGGGGCTGGGTTTCAACGATGATCCGCCGAGATTCTCGACCGGCTACATGGTGCTCGAAGGCAGGCCGGGCATGCTGGTCGAGCTGCATATGCTGAAGGACTACCGTACCCGTGTCACCGGCAACTACGAGCTGCTGGCAGGGTTGCTGGAGTTGGTGAACCGCGATGCAGATCGTCTGTTGGCACTGAACGCCGCAGCCGATGCAGAGACGCGGCAGATCGCAGGGAAGAGCTATCCGCTGGCGCTGGCGTGGGGCGGGCAGACGACGCCGTTTCCGTTCAAGGGCAAGCAATATACGCGGAGCATGAGCGACGTCTCGGGCCAGATGCGCGTGGAATACGGGAGTGCGCCGCTTGCGATGACGTTGCCCTTACAGGCGGGTTTCAAGGTGACAGCTTCGGCGACGGCTCCGGCGGCGTATATTATTCCGGCGCAGTGGACGCAGGTGATCGATGTGCTCGCGGCGCATCAGGTGGAGATGGAGCGGACGACGGCTCCATGGACGGGCGAGGTGGAGAGCTACCAGTGCAGCGGCATGAGCTGGCAAGGACCTCCGTTTGAGGGGAGACATCCGCTGTTCAATGGCGAGGCGATGCACGATCCGGGCAAGTATGGCGCGTGCGTTGTGGTGAAGGCGCAGCGCAGCTATCCGGCTGGGTCGGCGGTGGTGCGCATGGATCAGCGGCTGGCGAAGGTAGCGATGGCGTGGCTCGAGCCTGCCGCGCCGGACTCGGCGATGGCGTGGGGTTACTTCGACGCGATCTTCGAGCAGAAAGAGTATGGCGAGGCGTACGTTCTCGAGCGGCTGGCGCGGGAGATGATGGCGAAGAACCCGGCGCTGAAGGCGGAGTTCGAGAAGAAGCTGGCCGACGATCCGGAGTTTGCGGCGAGTCCTGCAGCCCGGCTGAACTTCTTCTATGAACGCTCGCCGTGGTTCGCAGCAAATCGGATCGGAGCGTATCCGGTGGGTCGGCTGGGGAGTCTGGCAGGAGTGCCGGTGGCGGCAAGACAGAATTTTTGAGACGATTCAATATGCGCGTTAACCGCGCAAAGGTTTACAGACGTATGCGCCAGCATTTCTTATTTGGCTCGTAATGCCAGAACCCAACACAATGGAGACGAGAACCCGATGGTAACGACGGTACAGCAGCATATTCAGCAGCAACAGGCAGACATCACCGCCGCCACCGGCACCTTCAGCCTGCTGCTGGGTGGCATCACGCTGGCGACCAAGATCATTGAGGCAAAGATCCGCGCAGCGGGACTGACGGATGTGCTGGGAGCCTTCGGTGCGACGAACGTGCAGGGCGAGGCGCAGCAGAAGCTGGACGTCTTTGCCAATCAGGCGCTGCTGCACTGCCTGGGCACGCGGTCGATGGTGGCTGCGCTGGTCAGCGAGGAGAACGACGAGCCAGTGACCTTCGGCCGCAGCGTGGAAGACGGCAAGTACATCATCGTCTTCGATCCGCTGGATGGCTCGTCGAACATCGACGTGAATGTGAATGTGGGCACGATCTTCAGCATCCTCAAGCGGACCTCCAGCGCCGAGGAGGGGATCGACGCGGCGGTGCTGCAGCCGGGATACAAGCAGCTTGCGGCAGGGTACGTGGTCTATGGGCCTTCGACGGTGCTGGTCTACACCACGGGCCGCGGCGTGCACAGCTTTACGCTCGACCCCGGCATCGGCGCGTTTGTGCTGACGACCGAAAAGATGCAGATGCCGAAGAAGGGCACTTACTACAGCGCGAACGAGGCCAACGCGGACCAGTGGCCGGAGGAGTATCGGCGGTACATCGACCTGCTGCGCAGCGGCAGGGAGGGCGCGTACAGCTCGCGCTACATCGGCTCGCTGGTGGCGGACTTCCACCGGACGCTGCTGAAGGGCGGCATCTTCCTGTATCCGCCGACGGCCAAGCAGCCGGGAGGCAAGCTGCGTCTGCTGTATGAGGCGAATCCGCTCTCGTTCATCGCCGAGCAGGCGGGCGGTATGGCCTCGTACGGAGCGGGCCGCGTGCTCGAGATACAGCCGACGACGATTCACCAGAGGACGCCGTTCATCGTGGGCAGCGAGCATGAGATGAAGCTCTTCGAGCAGGTGCTGGCAGGGTGAACGAGTTTACGGCAGAGGTAGTCGATATCCGCGAGGAGTCGCGTGTGGGCGGCCGTCAGCGGTGGCAGATTCTGCTAGACCGCACGGAGTTCACGGCCGAGGCGTTCACCGGAGCGCTCGAGGCCGTGGCTCCAAGCGGGACGCGGCTCGAGGTGCCCGTGCTGGCAACGGTGGAAGAAGACGGCTGCCTGTGGCATATCGTCGAAAAGCCGCTGGCCGCCGGGACCGCCGTTACCGGGCGTGTGGAGCGGCACTGAGTCTCGCATCGGGGGATAAGAGCACTGCGAGAATATGAAGTGGGCGGCCGGGTTGACCGATCGGGTCGGTCCTGCGACGAGTAGATACTGTAGAATCCAGATACTCAATCTCAAATTTTACTCTACCCCGAAGGGACGTTGATGTTCCGTTTCAGGATCAAAGGGTTTCCTGGCTCTGACGAGACATACGAGTGTTGCGCCTGTTGACGCAACGTGACTGCTCTCGTCGGAGGAACAAAGTCTTCTGAACGATTCCTCCATTCCAGCCTGATGTTGATGGACTACTTCAAGGAGCCATATGTACTACCGTCTTCGCACGCTTATTCCCATGGGAATCATTGCACTGTCTTCTGCTGCGCCAATCGGAAGTATGGCATTTGCCGCCGACGATACAGGCGTAGCGATTGTCGATGCCACGGTGTTTGACGGTACGGGAGCTGCTCCCTCTGTGCGAACGGTTCTAATCAGCAATGGTCGCATCTCTGCCGTCGGACCGCATCTGGAGGTGCCCTCGGGATATACAAAGATCGATGCGAGCGGAGAGGCTCTGCTTCCCGGCTTCTTCGATCTGCATACGCACTGGACCGGAAGCGGAGTCCCTCCGACGACGCCACGGATCGCCAATGAGGATCTGGCTGCGGGAGTGACGACATCGAACGACTTCAACTCTTCTCCCGAGGCATTCGAGGCGCGGCGGAGATGGATCTCCACGCTGATCGCGCCGCATGTGAACTTTTGCGGGCGGTTGAGCACGCCGGGAGGACACGGCGCAGACTGGGCCGACACCGCCACGACAAAGTGGGTGACGACACCAGCCGGTGCGCGCGCCGGTATCGACGCCATTCTGCCGTACAAGCCGGATTGCTTCGGCGAGGTGATGATCGATGGATGGCGCTACGGGACATCTCCAGACGACACCAGCATGAATGCGGATGCCATTGCAGCCCTTGTCGATGAGGCGCATAAGTCGCACCTGCCGGTGCTTACGCACACCGTTACGGTGACAAAGGGGAAGGAAGCAGGAGAGGGGCATGTCGATGTGATCGCGCATGCGTTGCAGGATCGGGAGATCGACGACGCGACCATTGCGGCCATCAAACAGGGAGGAAGTGTGCTGGCTCCGACGCTGGCTGTCTATGAGCCGACAAAGCCGGGGCATCACAGCTCTGTCAGTCCCTCGGACCCGCGCTATCAGCAGTCGATGCGCAAGTGGGATATTGCGCTGTACAACACGAAGCGCCTCTATGACGCAGGCGTTCCCATCGCTCTGGGCACCGACGCAGGCATGCCGGGCACTCCGCACGGAAAGGCTACTCTGCGCGAGATGGAGCTGCTGGTACAGGCGGGACTTCCGCCGAGTGCGGCTCTGATCGCCGGAACTGCGAACAGCGCCAAAGCTATGGGAGAGCTATCGGATCGCGGCACGATCGAAGTAGGAAAGCGCGCCGATCTTGTGCTGATCAAGGGCAAGCCGTGGGAGCGGATCGACGAGGTCGAGAAGACGGATCGCGTCTTCCTGGATGGCCGGCTGGTCTTCGGGCCCGGCGCGCCTCCGCCGAATCCCGATGTTCCTCCGTCTGCGGTCAAGGTCGCATCCCTCATTGACGACTTTGAGCGCGTGGATGGCCGCACGAACCTCGATACGCTTGTGGTCACGAATCCGGATGGCGGCCTGGACCGCAGCACGGAGATCGTGGAGCGGGTGCCCCGCGAGACGAAGGGCTTTGCCCTGTTGATGACCGGCAATCTGGCGGTCAAAGACAAGCCCTTCGTCAGTGTGGTGTTGCCCCTGACCAAAGGATCGATCGTGCCGGTTGATCTGCGCTTGTATCACGGAGTTCGCTTCGAGCTTCGCGGCGATGGAGAGTACGAGCTTCGACTCAACGGTTTGAACGGCGCGTGGAGCGCTCCTGTTGCGGGTGCCGGAGAATGGAAGACGGTACAGGTTCCATTTTCTTCGCTGCATCCACTGGCGCATGGTCAAGGGCAGGAGGCGGCGAAGGATACCTCGTGGAAAGGGGATGACCTTACCGAGGTGGAGATCGTCGCACAGCGTCCAGGTGGAGCGAAGACCTGGCTCGAGATCGACAACGTCATCCTCTATTAGAGGATGACGTTGTTCCTTGTATGGAGGCGTCGGTCGCGTGTTCGCTACGTGGAATCGATGAGCCTATAAGCGGCAGCACGATGCGGATGGTGAGGCCGCCGTGGGGGCGGTTGATGGCGATGACTGTTCCTCCGTGCAGGCGCACGGTGCGCTCGGCGATTGCTAATCCTACGCCGAAGCCGCCGGTTTCCGGGCTGCGCGCTGTATCGACGCGATAGAACGGGCGAAAGATGTGGCCCAGCTCCTGCTCGGGAACGCCGGGGCCTTCGTCAGAAACCTCGAGAATGGCACTGGGATGACCTGCTCCGTTTGCAGCCGTTAATCGGATATCGACGACGGTGTTCGGAGACGTATAACGAATCGCATTGCGCACGACGTTCTCGATCGCGCGATAGAGCAGCTCTGCATTGCCCGCGACGATGCACTCGCTTTTTGCCAGAAATTTAATGGCGAAGTGGCGCTGCTGCGCCTCGTACTCGGCATCGGGAATCATGCGCTCGATCTGCTGGTTCAGCGAGACAGGCTCGAAGTTGCCGGCCCTGTCGAGAGCCTCCATCGAGGAGAGAGTCAGAAGCTGTCCGATCAACTGGTTCAGCCGCTGCGTCTCTCGTTCGATGCGATCCAGGTAAGACTCCAACGCCGGGCTGCCTTCGTCGCGGGCAAGTTCTAAAGCAACGCTGAGCCGTGCGAGCGGAGAACGAAGCTCGTGCGAGACATCGCGCAGCAGGAGTCGCTGCGCTCCGACCAGCAGCTCCAGCCGCTCGGCCATGTGGTTGAAGTCGTGAGTCAGCCCTTGCAGCTCGTCGGTCTGCGCGTGCGAGCCTCCGGGGGAGCTCTCTTCGACGCGAGCACTCAGATCGCCTTCGGCAAGCTGACGAGCAGCCTTGCGAAGGCGGATCAGCGGGCGGCTGAACAGGAGCACGAGCACAAAGGTCGTCAGGCCTCCGACAGCGATGGCAACCGGCAGTTGCGGGAACGCAAAGTGGAGGAGCGGGCCAGGACGCGGTGGGCGCTGCGAGAGAGACGGCGGCTGAAACCAGACGTACTCGTAGCGCGTATCGTTCGCCGCGGTCACGGGAATCAGCCACACGTAGTGATTGTTGACCTGCCGTCCATCGGCCCTGTCAGGGAAGTGAGGCACAAGGCCGTCGAGGCCGGGCGCATTCGGTGTGCTGCAGACGGTCTGTCCCTGCTCGTCTAGCAGGGTTGCTCCCGAGGGCTCGTTGCGTTTGGTGTTGTCCATGAAGCCCGAACATCCGTTCGCCTCGTACGCCTGCAGGGCCGACGAGGCGTTGTGATACAGGTTGCTGTCGAGCGCATCGGAGACGATGTTCGGGCTGGGGAAGCGCTGCCGCACGATCAGGCTCGTGGAGATGACAAAGATCAGGCTCTGCGCGAGCCAGAGGATGGTGAAGATCTTCAGGAAGAGTCCGCGCATAGCTATACCTTTCCACCTGCCGTGGCGCGGCGGAGCACAAGCTGATAGCCCGTGCCGCGCACGGTCTTGACGCGATCTTCATTGCTGCCGTCGCCGGCAAGCTTCCTGCGAAGACGGCTCACATGCATGTCGAGGCTGCGGTCGAATGGGTTGAACCTTCTGCCCAGCACCTCTGCGGTCAGACTCTCGCGCTCGACGACCTTGCCGGGTGAGCGCATCAGCACTTCGAGCAAAGCGAACTCCACGTCGGTCAGCGCGATCGGCTCGCCGGCCTGAGTCACGGTGCGTGCCGCCGGGTCCAGCACAAGGTCTTCGACGATCAGCGCGCTCGGCTTGATCGCTGTAGCGGGCGGCGCAGCGCGGCGGCGAATGGCGCGGATGCGCGCCAGCAGCTCGCGGGGGTTGAAGGGCTTGGCCAGATAATCGTCAGCTCCCATCTCGAGGCCGACGATGCGGTCCACATCCTCGCCGCGTGCCGTGAGAAGAAGCACGCTGCCGGAGGAGAAGCTGCGAATCTGCTTCAGCACCTCGAAGCCATCGAGGCCGGGCAGCATCACGTCCAGCAGGATCATGGGCCAGCCGTGGCTGCGCGCAGCCGCGAGGCCCGTATCGCCGCGATGCACCGCCTGCACGCGGAAGCCATACCGGACAAGGTAGTCGGTAAGCATGGTGCATAGCTCTACATCGTCGTCGATCAGTAGAACGTCTTCCATCAATACATCCATGTCCGCATTAGAGTAACGCCGGAGAGCCTCTCCGCGGAGGGTCGCAGTGTAATAAATGGTCACAAGGGCGGTGACACATCGTTACAAATCATTACCCATTATGACCGCAGGGATCAGGCCGCTGAGGTCTTCTGAAGGTGCCGCTGCGTTGCGCAACGGCCATGAGGACACGATGGCAAAGCGATCTCGCTTCACAGATATACTTCTCCTTCTGCTGGCCCTGACCGGCACGCTTCGTATGGAGGCTCAGTCCGCAACGGGCAGCATCCGCGGCGCTGTGACCGATCCCTCCGGCGCCCTGGTGCCTTCCGCAAGTGTCACGATCTCGAACGGTGATGGACTGTCGAAGGCAGTGAGCAGCAACTCGTCGGGGAGCTATGAGTTCCGCAGCCTTGTTCCCGGGCGATACACTCTCTCTGTCACTGCGGAGGGCTTTACTCCGCTAACCGTTGACGGCATTACGGTGCTTGGCGACAAGGCGACCGATGAAAACATCAAGCTGCAGATCTTCACTGAGCAGCAACAGGTGCAGGTGACGACCGATGCACTCAGCGTCGACACGAGCGCGGAGAACAATGCCAGCGCCATCGTCATCAAGGGCAAGGACCTCGACGCGCTCTCGGACGATCCGGATGAGTTGCAGAACGAGCTGACCGCGCTGGCCGGTCCGTCTGCCGGACCGAGCGGAGGACAGATCTACATCGACGGATTTACCGGCGGACAATTGCCTCCGAAGTCGGCCATCCGCGAGATACGGATCAATCAGAATCCTTTCTCGGCGCAGTACGACAAGCTTGGTTATGGACGCATCGAGATTCTTACCAAGCCCGGTACGGATAAGTTCTCCGGCTCGGTGATGGTCAACGGAAACGACTCGGCCTTCAACTCGCTCAACCCCTTCGTGACGAGCGAGCCTCCGTACTACACCACCTTCTTTACGGGCAATGTCAGCGGTGCGCTGACGAAGAATGCCTCGTGGTTCGGCAGCGTTTTCCGCCGCGATAATCACTCGAACTCGATCATCAATGCCATCGTTCCGGATGGTACGCCGACCGGCACAAACTACACCGCCGCTGTTTCGAATCCGCAGTCGCGCCTCGACATCAGCCCTCGCTTCGATCTGCAGCTAGGCAAGAACAACACGCTGAGCATCCGTTATATGTACGACCGGCAGAAGCAGGCCAATAGTGGCGTCTCGCAGTTTGCACTGCAATCGCAGGGATATGACGTGCTCAATCATGAGAACACGGTGCAGATCAGCGATACGCAGATCCTCGGACCGCGCCTCATCAACGAAACACGGTTTCAGTACACGGCTGCACGCGACAACCAGGCGCCAATAAGCACCGATCCAACCATCACCGTGCAAGGCAGCTTCACAGGCGGCGGCAATAACCAGGGAATCGTACGCGATAATCAGGACCGCTTCGAATTGCAGGACTATATGACGCTAGCCAAGGGAAGCCATTCCATGAACTTCGGGGCTCGCCTGCGTCTTACGCATGAGGTTGGTTATTCCACCTCGGGGTTCAATGGGAACTATATCTACTCAGGGCTAAGTGACTACCTCGCTGGAACACCTTCGGAGTACGACATCACTACCGGCAATCCCAGCGCAGGCGTGAACCTCTTCGATGCCGGGATCTTCTTTCAGGATGACTATAAGATCCGCCCCAATCTTACCTTCAGCTATGGCCTGCGCTATGAAGGACAGAATCGCATTGGCGATCACGTGGACTGGGCTCCTCGTGTGTTGATCGCCTATGCGCCGGGTGCACGCGGCGGCAAACAGGCTAAGACGGTCTTCCGTGCGGGCTATGGCTGGTTCTATGACCGCTTCAGCTCGACCTATGTGCTCGATGCGGTTCGGCAGAATGGGATCAATCAGCAAAGCATCGTCGTCAAGAACCCCTGGTTCACGGAGAATGCTCCCTCTGCATCGTCACTGGTTGCCAGCAGTTCGGGCGCGCCGACGATCTACCAGGTCGCTCCGAACCTGAAGAGCTCGGTCAATATGCAGGCGGCGTTTGGAGTCGACCGGCAGATCGGCAAAGTGGCAACGATCTCGGCTACCTATCTCTATTCGAGAGGCGTGCATCAGTACCTTAGCGATAACGTGAACGCCTTTCTGTCGCAGACCTATGATCCTGCAACAGGCACAGGCGTCAGGCCGAACGGGATCAATGAGAACATCTACCAGTTCCAGTCGGGTGGTGTGTACAGCCAGAGTCAGCTCACGATTAATTACAGCGTGCGTGCGCGTCGCGTCTCGCTCTTCGGCTTCTATGTATTGAACTCCGCCAAGGCCGATACCTCCGGTGCGACGTACTTTCCCTCCGACCAAGGTAACCCGGGAGCCGACTATGGCCGGGCGAACTTCGATGTGCGTCATCGCTTCCTGCTTGGCGGCAACGTGCAGGCTCCCTTCGGCGTCTCCATCAGCCCCTTCTTCGATGCCAATGCGGGACAGCCGTTCAACATCACGCTGGGTACGGATCGGAATGGAGATAACCAGTTCAACGATCGTCCATCGTTTGCCACGGCATCGAGCACCGATGTGTCGCAGACGGCTTACGGTAACTTCGATCTGAGCCCGTCCGCCAATGCGACACGCATTCCATACAACTATGGCAATGGTCCTGCGTTGCTTAGTCTGAACATGCGCGTCAGCAAGTCGTTCGGCATTGGCCCGCGCGTGGAGGGTGGTCCGCGTGGCTCCGGTGGTGGCCCCGGCGGAGGCGGGCCTCCGGGTGGCGGTGGCCCACGTGGAGGAGGTGGTGGTGGAGGTCTTGGCCCCGGAGGTCTGGGAGGGAACGGTGGACCACCGCGGCTCGATCAGGTAGTGGCTCGGCGTTACTCGCTAACCTTCTCGGTGCAGGGTCGCAATGTCTTCAACAACGTGAGCCTGGCGCAGCCGGTTGGTGTGCTGAACTCGAAGCTCTTCGGCAAATCCAATGCGCTGGCAGGAGGATTCTTCTCCTCGCCTGCGGCCAACCGAGAGATCGATCTGCAGATGAGCTTCAACTTCTAAGAGCAGAACAAGCATGTCTCAGGGAACAAGAGGCACGGAGATTCCGTGCCTCTTGCTACCAACCTTTGCCGGTGCTTTGAGTGTCGCCGCTATGCCTTAAGGGAAGCTGAAAGCTGTGGCTCTGATGACGAAGCTGTGAGCGGCAGGGTGATCGTCACGATAGCGCCGCCTTCGGGATGGTTTGCTATGTCGATGTCTCCTCCAACCCGTGTACAGATGGCTTTGCAGATGGAAAGACCCAGGCCTGTACCGCCGCTCTTGCGGCTGCGTGATGGATCGCCGCGATAGAACGGCTCAAAGAGAAACCTGCGATCCTCCTCACGGATACCCTCTCCATGATCGCGGATGGTCAGTCGGATGTGATGATCGACGATGACAGAGCTCACCTCGACTGAAGAGCGCTCCGGGCTGTGCTGCAATGCGTTCAGCAGTACATTCGAGCAGAGCAGCAGTGCGTCTCGACGGTCGAGCGGTGTGGTTGCCGGAGTCCTCGGCGATGCGAGGATGCGGACCTGCCTGATCTCGGCAAGCGAGCTGCCCTGATAGATCGCCTCCTCGAGCACCTCGTCCATGCGGCAGCTCTGTGCGCCTGCGTGTAAGGGTTGTTCCAGCCTGGCCAGCGTCAGCATCTTCTGCACCGTGTGCTCCAGGCGGCTGAAGTCATCAAGCCCCAGCGCAAGTCCACGCTCGTACTCCTCGACTGAGCGGCGCTTCATCGCAAGCAGTTGCAACGATGATTTGACGATCGCCAAATCTGTCTTCAGCTCATGTGCGGCGTCGCTTGTGAAGCGCCTCTGTTGCTCGAAGGAGCGATGCAGGCGGGCAATGGTCTTATCGATGGCAGAGGCGAGAGGGCGAAGCTCTATGAACTGCCGTGCGCTTTCCGGTGAGTGGAACTGCCAGTCGATGGCGCTAATCTCATTGGCCTTGCCGGCAAGCTCATGGATCGGCGCAAGGAACCTGCGAATCAGCCAGACCAGCAGAAGAGCCGTTATGCCGAGAAGCACGAACGTCGATAGGGTGAAGAAACGAACCGACTCCAGAACCTCATGCCATACATGGCCGTCCGGCAGACCGTACACGATGGTGACGTGATGATGAACCCCGCCATTCTGGCCGGGATCAATGATGCGCTCTCCCGTGAGCATGAAGAAGCGATACGAACGTCCGGAAACCTGCGCGCGCTGGAAGCTCTCTGGCTTAAGGGAGAGCTCTGGCAGATCGCCGGCTGCTCCAAGGATCTTGCCGCTCTCATCGGTGACGCGAAACACCGCATCCTTTGGCAGGGTAAGGCTATGCAGCTCCAGAATGATGCTGTCATCCGCATCTTCAGCATCCTGAACGGAGCCGAAGAGTACGTTCGATGTGCCGCGCAGATTGGCGTCGAATACCTTGTACTGTGCTCGCTGCTCGTTGACCGTGACGGCGGTGATGAGCGCAAGCGCGGCAAGCAGCTCGAACAGAAGAACGGAGAGGATCAGCCGCTTCGTGATGGAGGCAGGCTCTCGCATTAGAGCAGGCCCTCGCGCAGCCTGTAGCCGCGATGGCGCAGCGTCTCGATCAACTGTTCTGTGCCCTCGAGATTCAGCTTGCGGCGCAGGTTGGAGACGTGTGCCTCGATCACGTTGGAGTGGTGCTCCCAGTCGTAGTCGTAGAGATGTTCCAGCAGCTCGCGTTTGGAGACAACGGCTCGCGGTCGATGCGCGAGATACTCCAGGATGCGAAACTCCGTTGGCGACAGGTCGATCTGCAGGCCGCGCCGCGTTACCGATTGGCGAATGGTATCCAGCTCGACGTCGAGCACACGCAGGACGGGCGAGGCGCCGCCCTTGGAGCGCCGGATGAGCGCCTTGACGCGAGCGATCAGCTCTCCGAGATCGAAGGGCTTGGCGAGGTAGTCGTCGGCCCCGCTGTTGAGCAGCTCGACGACAGACTCCTTGTCCTCCTGCGCCGTTAGGATCAGCACGGGCGTGTGCCTGCTGCGCCGCAGGTCGCACAGAACCCTCTGGCCGCTCTTGCCCGGCAGCATTAAGTCGAGGATGATGGCGTCGAAGACATCCTGCTCGGCCAGCTGCGAGCCTGCCACGCCATCTGCCGCATGATCGACCGCAAAGCCGGCCTCGCGCAGGGCGGCGGCGATGTTATCCGCCAGGCGTTGTTCGTCCTCGATGAGAAGTAGCCGCACGGTCCAGATCCTCAGCAATATTCTCGCAGCTTATCGCTTAAGAAGAGCTGAAGGCGTGATGAGGCTACCGAGACAGGCTATCCAGATCGAGGTTGAGTTGCAGCGTGTTCACTCGCGGCTCGCCGAGCAGGCCGAACTGCCGCGGTGTAATGTGCTGCTCAACGAGAGCACGCAGACGATCCTCTGAAAGATGACGCTCTCTAGCTATACGAGGCACCTGATAGAAGGCCGCGGCAGGAGTGATATCGGGGTCCAGTCCCGAGCCGGAGGCGGTTACAAGGTCAACCGGAACATTGTTGCCCTGGGGCTCTGCGCTGACGCTTGCATCGACGCGAGCGATAAGTGCTTTGTTGGTAGACGCAAGGTTCGAGCCGGATGAGGCTACGGCATCGTAGCCATTGCCCGCTGCAGAAGGGCGACTGCGGAAGTAGCCCGGCCCGCTGAACGATTGTCCCAGAAGCCTGGAGCCGACCACCTGTCCATTGCGTTGGATCAACTGGCCGTCGGCCTTCTCACGAAACGCAAGATGTGCGATTGTCGTGATGGCCAGCGGATAGAGCAGTCCCAGCCCTATTGCAGTGATGAGCGTGTAGAGGCAAGCGGTAACGATGTGCTTCTTCATGTGTAAACCTCAGGCAAGATGGAGCGCGGTGATGATGACATCTATGAGCTTGATGCCGATGAAGGGGACAATAAGCCCGCCAGCGCCATAGATCAGCAGATTTCTACGAAGCAAAGCTGCTGCCGACAGAGGGCGATAACTGACTCCGCGAAGCGCCAGAGGGATCAGTGCGACAATAATCAGCGCATTGAAGATGACGGCGGAAAGCACTGCGGATTCGGCGTTGTGCAGGTGCATGATGTTCAACGTGTTCAGGACAGGGAATGCTCCTGCAAACATGGCAGGAATGATGGCGAAGTACTTTGCGACATCGTTGGAGATGGAAAACGTCGTCAGAGCGCCTCGTGTCATCAACAGTTGCTTGCCGATGGCTACGATCTCGATCAGCTTGGTCGGATTCGAGTCCAGATCGACCATGTTGCCGGCCTCCTTCGCGGCCTGCGTGCCGGAGTTCATGGCTACACCTACATCGGCCTGCGCCAGTGCGGGCGCATCGTTCGTGCCGTCTCCGGTCATCGCAACGAGCTTGCCCTCGGCTTGCTCGCGCTTGATCAGGTCCATCTTGTCCTTGGGCTTGGCCTCGGCAAGAAAGTCGTCGACTCCGGCTTCGCGTGCAATCGCTGCTGCGGTGAGTGGGTTGTCGCCTGTAATCATGACCGTGCGAATGCCCATGGCGCGAAGCTGATCGAAGCGCTCCTTCATGCCGCCTTTGACCACGTCCTTGAGATGGATGACTCCGAGGGCGCGGCCATTCTCAGCGACGACCAATGGTGTGCCGCCGCTCCGCGCAATGGTTTCGACCGCGCCACGCACCTCTGCTGGAAGCTGGGAGTGATGGGATTCAAGGTAGAGGGCGATGGCGTCTACCGCGCCTTTGCGAATACTGCGTCCTTCCACCTCGATGCCGCTCATGCGCGTCGTTGCGGAGAAGGGAACGAACTCGGCATGAAGCTGCCCTAGCTCGCGTCCGCGAAGGTTGTATTTCTCTTTGGCCAGCACAACGATCGAGCGTCCCTCCGGAGTCTCATCGGCGAGCGAGGAGAGCTGCGCCGCATCTGCAAGCGATTCCTCGCTTACGCCGGGAGCCGCAATGAAAGCTGCTGCCTGTCGGTTGCCGATGGTGATCGTGCCGGTCTTGTCGAGCAGCAATGTATTCACGTCGCCCGCGGCTTCGACGGCACGCCCTGAGGTGGCCAGCACGTTGTGCTGTACAAGACGGTCCATGCCTGCGATGCCAATCGCCGAGAGCAGGCCGCCAATGGTCGTTGGAATCAGGCACACAAGTAGCGAGATAAGAACAAACATCGACTGCGGAGCGCCCGAGTAGATCGCAAACGGTTGAAGCGCAACGACGGCGAGCAGAAAGATGATGGTCAACCCGGCGAGCAGGATGTTGAGGGCGATCTCGTTTGGAGTCTTCTGCCGTTCTGCGCCCTCTACCAGAGCAATCATGCGATCCAGAAAGGTTTCTCCCGGGTTCGAGGTGATGCGCACGGTGATGACGTCGGAGAGCACACGTGTTCCGCCAGTGACGGCAGAGCGGTCGCCTCCAGCCTCGCGGATCACTGGGGCCGACTCGCCGGTGATAGCGGATTCATCGACAGAGGCGACGCCTTCGATCACCTCGCCGTCTCCCGGAATGATCTGCCCGGCGGTGACTCGGACTACATCGTCCACGCGGAGCTTAGAGCTGGGCACCTCCTGGATCTGTTCCTTCACAACGCGATAGGCCGTAGTTTCCGACTTTGCCTGTCGCAGAGCATCGGCCTGCGCCTTGCCGCGCCCTTCGGCCATGGCCTCTGCAAAGTTGGCAAAGAGCAGTGTGAACCAGAGCCAGAGTGTGATCTGAAGATTGAAGCGGAACGAACCGCGGTGCGTTGCCATGTCGACGAGCAGCGAGATGGTGGTGAGTATGCTGCCCGCCTCGACCACAAACATGACGGGGTTTTTCATCATGCGCAGAGGGTGAAGCTTGGCAAGGGAGTCCACGGAGGCGCGGCGAACGATGGCGCTATCCAACAAGGAGCGCCGAGTTACATGAGAGGACATAACGAATCCTTGATGTGTGTCAGAATGCGCTTCCAGCGCGCAGAAGAAGGTGCTCGAGAATAGGCCCGAGGGCGAGAGCAGGGAAGAAGGTAAGCGCTCCGACGATGATGATGACGCCCGTCAGAAGAACGGTGAACAGCGGCGTCGTCACCGGGAAGGTTCCGGCGGAGGCGGGAACGATCTTCTTGCCTGCGAGGTTGCCGGCGAGTGCCATCATGGGCACGATCATCATGAAGCGGCCAAAGAACATCGCTACACCGAGCGAGTAGTTGTACCAGGGAGTGTTCGCGTTCAGTCCGGCAAAGGCGGAGCCGTTGTTGCCGGTGGCCGAAGTGTATGCGTACAGGATCTCGCTCAGGCCGTGAGGACCGTGGTTGGCAAGACTACTCAGGCCAAGATGAGGCATGAGGACAGAGATCGAGGAGAACCCGAGGATGATGAGAGGGAAGATGAGCAGGTAAAGCATAGCCATCTGCACGTCGTAAGCCTCGATCTTCTTGCCGAGGTACTCGGGCGTGCGGCCCACCATGAGGCCAGCGATGAAGACGGCCATCACGACGAAGACCAGCATGCCGTACAGCCCTGCGCCGACACCGCCAAAGACGACCTCTCCCAGAAGAATGTTCGCCATGGGCACCATACCGCCCAGGGGCATGAAGCTGTCGTGCATGCCGTTGACAGCGCCGCAGCTTGCGTCCGTGGTGACGGTCGCAAAAAGCGCGGAGTTGGCGATGCCGAAGCGCACCTCTTTGCCTTCCATGTTGCCTCCGGCCTGAGTTGCGGAGACATGCTGGTCGACGCGATGCAGCAGGGGATTCGGCTGTGACTCGGCCCAGTAGCAGGCGAGAGTTCCTGCAAACCAGAGCACAACCATCGCGGCGAGCACAGCCAGTCCGTGTCTTGGGGTTCCTACTGCGCGGCCCAGCATGACTGCTAACCCTGATGGCAGTAGGAAGATAGCGAGCATCTCAAGGAAGTTGGAGAACGGGGTGGGATTCTCAAACGGGTGCGCGCTGTTTGCGTTGAAGAAGCCGCCGCCGTTGGTGCCCAGCATCTTGATTGCCTCCTGCGAGGCTACCGGACCTTGTGCGATGGTCTGTGTCGTTACCGTCGTTGTTTTGCCGTCAGGGCCTGTGATTGTTTGCTGCTCTACGAGGTGGGCCATATCGTAAGGTCGAAGATTCTGGATGACACCCTGCGACACAAGGGCAATGGCGAGGATCGCGGAGATGGGCAATAGTACCCAGAATGTGCCCCGCGTGAGATCCACCCAGAAGTTGCCGAGCGTCCGGGACTCGCGCCGTGCAATACCGCGAATGAAGGCGACGGCCAGCGCCATGCCTACTGCGGCGGACCAGAAGTTATGGGTTGCCAGAGCGAGCATCTGCGTCAGGTAGCTCATCGTGCTCTCGGGCACATAAGACTGCCAGTTCGTATTCGTCGTGAAGGAGATGGCGGTGTTCAGAGCCAGCGCAGGCTCCACGTTTGCCAGATGCTGCGGATTGAGCGGCAACCAGTACTGGATGCGCTCCACGATGTACGTGAGCGCCAACGTAGCCGCGCTAAAGAGGAGCATGACGGCGGTGTATTCGGTCCAGCGCATCTCCTCGTCCGGCCTGATGCCGGTGATGCGATAGAGAAGGTGCTCGCAAGGGACGAGCAGGGGATCGAGAAACGTCCTGCGTCGTTCAAAGACGTTTGTCAGGTAGATGCCCATGGGATTTGCAAGCAGCAGGACGGCTGCGATGAAAACGAGAATCTGTAGCCAACCGTTGAGCGACATCAAAACTTCTCCGGGTAGAGGAGCGCGTAGACGAGATACACAAGCAGCGCAGCCGAGATGAGCAGCAGGATCGAGTTCAACACCATGAGCGAGGTCCTTTCAGCCGCTCGACGCCATGGACGTAGACCAGCGCCAGCGCAAACATGGCGCATAGCGAAAGAACCGCAATTGCGTCGAACATGCCGTCTCCTTTGCGAACTGCCTCAGGCAGTGCGAGAGCGCTGTGCACTCTCGCCAAAGTCATTGAAGCGTACGCGGGATAAAGAGTTCGTAAAGGTGTTCGGCGCGTGGGATTGTCTAGCGGTGCTCGCCGGTCGTCACGATGTGGAGATCGACGTTCGGAGCTTCGGACATAAACCTTTGGATGGCGAGGAAGTACAGGTATCTCCGCAAGCCATGCAATGCGGAGCACCCAACGATGGCCTGCGTAATGCGATGCTCGCGGACATACTGTGCTGTAGCCTGTGCCGTGTTCTTGCCGGTAAGAGGGACGAGGGTTGCTCCAAGGTTCTTTGCGAACTGGTAGCTGGACTCGAGCAGCCGTTTGCGCTCGGGGATCTCGTCCCGCTCGCTGGCTACGTGTAGCACGTAGAATTCCCCATTCAGCGCCTCTGCGAGACGGGCGCCGCGAGCGATCAGGTCACGCGCCTGCGCGTTGGAGCTGATGCAGACGGCGACCTTCTCCGCGACGGCCCAGTGCGCGCCGAGCCGCTTGCGCTTCACGTACTCGTCCAGCGTCCGATCGACGGCGCGGGCGACCTTCTGCAGCGCCATCTCGCGCAGTGCGATCAGGTTGCCGCGCCGGAAGAAGTTGGCGAGCGAGCGCTCCACGCGCTCCTGCGGATAGATGTCGCCGCGGCGCATGCGCGTTACCAGCGCCTCGGGCGTCAGGTCGCTAATGACGATCTCGTCGGCGCGATCCAGCACCCAGTCCGGAATCTCTTCGCGCACGGCGATGCCGGTAATCGCCTGTACGCGGGGCGAGAGGCTTTCGACGTGCTGGATGTTGACCGTGGTCAGAACATCAATGTTGTTTTCAAGCAGCAGGAACACGTCCTCATAGCGCTTCGCAAAGCGGCTGCCTTCGACGTTGGTGTGTGCCAGCTCGTCGATCAGCGCAACCTGCGGCATGCGGGCAAGGATGGCATCGACGTCCATCTCGGAGAAGAGCGTTCCCTTGTAGTCGATCTCCTTACGTGGGATCTGCTCAAGCTTCTGCGCCAGTTCCGCTGTGCCCGCGCGGCCATGCGTCTCGACGACGCCGATGATCACGTCCTCGCCGCGGCTGCGACGGCGGATGCCTTCGCTCAGCATCGCAAAGGTCTTTCCCACGCCGGGCGCATAGCCGAGGAAGATCTTGAACCGGCCGCGCTGCTTCTCCGGCTCGCTGCTCAGCAGCCAGTCCTCGGGCGATTTCCTGATCTCCCCCATCGTAGAATGCTCCTCATGAATTCGCGCCGCACACTAGAGGTCGCGCACTGGGCACTTTCCTTCGGTGCCCTCGCCGGAATTGTACTTGTCTTCTACCGCTGGCTTCACGTGAACCCTACCACGGTCGCACTGACGCTGCTGCTATACATCCTTGTGCTGGCCGCGGAGTGGGGGATGCGATATGCGGTGCTTGTCGCCATCATTGCCACGGCTTGTTACAACTTCTACTTCCTTCCTCCGATCAGGACATACACCATTTCTGATCCGCAGAACTGGCTTGCGCTGTTCGCCTTTCTTGCGACGGCGATCCTTGCTAGCCGTCTCTCGGACAAGGCAAAGGATGAGGCTGCTGAGGCCCGTGCACGTCAGCGGGAGTTGGAGGTTCTGCTGCACCTGAGCAGGGAATTGTTGCAGACGGAGAGCGTCAGCGATCTGCTGAATCGCGCCCCGGCAGCGGTTGCGAGCGTTCTGGCTGCAAGCTCTGCCACGCTCTACCTGCTGGAGGGTGACCGACTGTTTCAGGCTGGCGTCGATGGAGCTACCGGCATCGAGTTGCCGCACTATCGACAGCTCGCGAACAGGTTGTCTGCTCCGCAAAAGGATGCGGAGGAGTTACAAATTCCTCTGCGGACGGGCGTGCGGCCGCGGGGACTGCTCCTGGTTCGCGGCACATCGCTTACGACGAATGCGGCCGAGGCCGTGGGAGGATTGATCTCCGTCGCTATCGACAGGGTGCAGGCGCTGGAAAACGTTGCTCGCGGAGAGGCCGCAAAGGAGAGCGAGCGACTGCGCAATCTCATGATCGACTCCATCACGCATGAGCTTCGTACACCGCTTACGGCGATCAAAGGCTCGGTGTCGACACTGCTGAGTATGTCCGTCGATCCTGAGAGCCAGAAGGATCTGCTGGTCGTCATCGACGAGGAGAGCGACCGGCTGAACCGGCTGATCGCGGAGGCGCTGGAGATGGCTCAACTGGATGCACAGCAGGTCCACATGGAGCTTGCCGAGGTCGGCGTCGCGGACCTGATCGAACACTCCCGGCTGGTGTGCGCGTGGGCCGAAGAGAACCATGCGTTGGTCCTCCACGTGCCGCCGGAGCTGAAGGTGCGCGGCGACGCGGAGTTTCTCCAGAAGGTGTTGACCAACCTGATTGAGAACGCTGCGAAGTATTCCAAAGCCGGTACACCGATCACGATCACGGGGGAGCGTTGCGAGAACGGTGTACGCATCAGCGTTGCTGACCACGGCATCGGCATCGATCCTGCAGAGCAGGCGCTGATCTTCGAGCGCTTCTACCGCGGCCGAGGGCAGGCGGAGCACACGCCCGGAACGGGGATGGGGCTGGCGATCAGCCGGGCGATCGTCGAGGCGCACGGGGGCAGGCTGGAGGTCGTGAGCCAGCCCGGCAGCGGCTCGGTGTTTACCGCGGTTTTACCGGGTTGACGGCGGCAGCAGATAAATTCCATCCGGTTCCCGCGATGCGGCGTCTCATGGATATCCGCCGGTCCGGTGTACAAGCCATCCCTGCAGTTGCGCCAAGGAGTTGCCGTGAATACCTTCCCCGAAACCTTTGCCTCTGCGCTCCACTATCCGCAATATCTTGCGACCGGCACCGAGGAGCAGCAGCGTCGCTGGACGCAGGTGTACGAGATCGCCCGGATCGACGCCTCGCAGCAGGAGCTTGTAGCAAACTTCCAGCGCGAGATGAAGGTTCTGATCCACAGCGGCATCTGGTGTGGAGACTGTGTCGAGCAGGGCCCGCTGCTCCAGCGGATCGCCGAGGCGAATCCGGAGAAGATCGACCTGCGCTTCATGGAGCGTCCGATGAACACGGAGCTTCGGGAAGATCTGAGGATTAATGGCGGCAGTCGCGTGCCGGTGGTGCAGTTTTTCTCGGAGGACGGTCTGTGGTGTGCCACGATGGGCGACCGCACGCTCAACCGCTATCGCACCCTGGCGCTGAAGCGGCTCGGGCCAAGCTGCCCGACGGGGATTCTTCCTCCGGAGAAGAGTGAGGTCGAGGCCACGCTCGCCGACTGGCTGAACGAGTTCGAGCGAGTGCAGCTTATGCTGCGACTTACCCCGCGGCTGCGCGAGAAGTATCAGGACTGAAGCCCAATTCGCTCTTCGCGACGCCAATCGCCAAAAGAAGCCATCCCTGCGTGTCGCTCGTGCCGGTAACACCCGCGCGAGCCTTATTTGCTCTTTCCGCTCTCGGAACGCAATTCTGTACCGTATTTCCCACGGAAATATGTGCTTTCCTGATGGCAGACGGCTCTAAAGAGGCGAATAATGGAGGTTGCAGGGTGTCATAAGGTGTTACACCTTGATACACTTTGCAGCAGAAGGCCATACCCTCCATGCCCACGACAAAGCATCGTATCGCCGTCAGCCTAACGGACAACGAGTTTGTTGAACTGACCGAGATGGCGCAGAAATACGACGTGTCACTCGCATGGCTTGGCCGTCAGGGTGTCCTCGAATTCATCGCACGCTACCGCACCGAACAGATGCCGCTGCCATTGCGCCGAGTGGCACGAACATCACAGGCGAAGGAGGATGATGGTGTGTCGCAGTGAGCCGCGGAGGTTATTTAAAAAAGGATGCCACCAGCAAGCGGGGCAATAGATGGACCATTTAAAGCACCTGAGAACATCCGGACTCCTCGAAAGTGAGGACGATCCCAAGGGGCTCCTCACGAGAGCTACCGGGCGCTTCTATACGCCAGCCCTGATTGCCGATCACCTTGTTGACGCCATCCTCCAGGCATGGAAACCCGGAACGGATACAGTCAGGCTCATAGAGCCGTTTTGCGGTGATGGTCGTCTAGTTGTGCTTCTCATCGAGAAAGCTGCTCTCGCCTATCCTGTCACAAAATGGGATATAGAGATTTGGGATTGCGAAGAAGCGCCGCTCAACGTAGCCAGGGAGAGGATCAGGCGCGCCGCCAAACGCTTGAAGATCAAAGCCCAGGTAACGGCCCGCGTTGGGGATTCATTCTCCCGTGCGCCTGAATTTTTTGGACAATTTGACCTCTGCATCACCAACCCGCCTTGGGAAGTATTAAAGCCCGACAGGAGAGAACTCGCGGGTCTGTCTCAAGCTGAAACCGAAAAATATATCCATCTACTGAAGGAACACGACGCTCAGTTACGCGCCCTGTATCCCTTGTCCACCCCCCTGAAAAGATTCTCGGGGTGGGGAACTAATCTCGCTCGATGCGGCGTTGAAGCGTCTCTGCGGCTGCTAGCGGCGAACGGTGTCGCGGGCATCGTATCTCCCGCTTCGTTCCTGGCCGACCAACTCTTTGGCAAAATACGCAAATGGGCGTTATCTGAGCATTGTGTCCATGATCTTGCTTTTTATGCGGCTGAAGCCCGCCTGTTCGAGGACGTGGACCAGTCGAACATTACCATTGTTGCGTCCCGCGCAGCGCAGAATGGTACCGCTCCCGTTCTGTCCACTTACGGCAAAGATCTCGCCAGAAAATCTCTGAGAATATCCTCCGACGAGTGGAGCAAGCTGAATGAAGGCGGCTTTATCGTGCCTCTTCAGTTCGGGTTGGCCGCTGTCAAGATGCAAGCCAAATGGCGGCATCTTCCCAGATTCCGTGATCTTGAGAGCCAGGAACTGGACGGATTATGGGCTGGGCGTGAACTTGATGAAACGGGTTATGAGCAATATTTGAGCAAGAAAGGCGACTATCTCTTTCTCAAGGGAAGAATGGTGAAGCGATTTGGCCTCTCTGAGCAGCCCACGCACTTCGTGAGTCCTCGCGGGCCGCAAATTCCGAAGTCGGCAGATTGCTACCGGGTCGCATGGAGAGATGTTGCACGCCCTAACCAAAAGAGAAGGATGCACGTAGCGATCATCCCGCCTGGGTTCGTGACAGGCAATTCGTTGAATGTGGCTTACTTCCGTGACGACAATCTAACTAGGCTTAAGGCACTCTTAGCGGTCATGAACTCGCTTGTGTTTGAAGCCCAGGTGCGTAGCCGCCTTGCCACCGCACATATTTCTCTCGGTTCGGTAAGGAATGTGCATATTCCCAACCTTGACGACCAGAGTGCTGTAAGCGCCCTGGCGGCGCTTGTGGATCGCGTAGAAGCAGACGATCTTCAAGCCGTGAATCTCCTTGAAATCGAGATCGCGCAACTGTACGGCCTGCAACGCGATGATATGAAGGAGCTGTTGCACTCCTTTGCCAAGATCGACGAAGCGGAGGCAAATGAACTTTTGAATATGTCCGAATGGGACGGCATAAAAGCGGTACGGACAATGCCCCCGCAGGATGTGAAGATTCCCAACCACTATTCCGCCAGGCTCAGCGAACTGGACCTTATGATTGCGCGCGCCGTCCCACCCGGCGGGAACTGGAAAAATATCCCACACCATGTGCCGTCGCAGCGACTTCAGCAAATTCGGGAAAGTTATGCCGCCGGAGAAGGCAGCCGCTCGACGTACTATGGGAGGCTTCATCCCGATGCGCCCTCATATACCATCAACACGTATTTCAGCAGGCCCGGCAATGGATGCCATCTCCATTATGACGACCGGCAGCACCGGGTTCTGTCGCAGCGCGAAGCTGCCCGTTTGCAGTCCTTCCCGGACTCCTTTGTGTTTCACGGGAGTAAAAGCTCGATAAATCAGCAGATTGGTAATGCCGTCCCCCCCTTGCTCGCCTACCAGATCGCCTCTCGCTTTCCGAAGGCGGGACAATTCATCGACCTCTTCAGCGGCGCGGGGGGGCTGGCGTTAGGCTTCGTATGGGCGGGCTGGGAACCAATCATCGCCAACGATATTGAAGCGGCCTACCTCGCAACGTATCAGGCGAACATCGACCGGAACGTCGTCCCGGGAGACATCCGGGATGCATCCGTCTTCGACAAGATCATCGCGGCATGTAGCGAACGGCGAAACCCAAAACTCCCGCTCTTGGTATTAGGTGGACCTCCATGCCAAGGGTTCTCGACCGCCGGAAATCGGAGATCGATGGACGACGAGAGGAATTGGCTGTTCCGTCAATATAAGAAGATTTTGAGGAAGGTGAAACCCACGGCCTTTGTGTTTGAGAACGTGACCGGCCTTCTGAATATGGAACGCGGCAAAGTTTTTGAAATGGTGCGCGGTGAACTGCTGACAGAAGCGAAATCTCTGTCTGCATGGAAGCTGAAGGCCGAGGAATATGGAGTTCCTCAGAGACGAACGCGCGTGATACTTGTCGGCTCTTCGCAGCCTATGTTGGCCCCGCCGCCCGTCACAAAATTGGAGGCCCAGGTCACCCTGTTCAGCGCATTGTCCCCGGCGATCAGTGTTAGCGAGGCTCTTTCCGATCTTCCTCTGCTGGCTCCGGGGGAAGACGGCTCCGCTAAGAACTACGTTAGCGCGCCGCAGTCTCTATACCAGCAATTCATGCGCGGGGATATTTCAGCCGGGAAATACCTCGCTACCGTTGCTCAAGAGGAGTATTCGGCACAAACGGCTTAGATTGCTTCGTCCTCGCCCAGGATCGCTCTCACATACCGCTCATCATCCCATAGTTGGGAGAGTTCCACCGCGACAAGGTCCATGGCTGCCCGCAGAGCGGCGCGAGCGCTCTTGAATGCAGTGGGCTCTTCCTTCGCTGATGGCACTTTTGTTGCGACCTCGCGCAGAGCCTCATCCGAAGCGATCTCGGACGATAATGCGGCATCGAGGTCCTTATCGAGTCGCTGAATGTCCTTTCCTGTTTCATCAAGCGAGCATATAGAGGTCCTGATGAGTCTCTCGATTTCGCTGCTCATAATAACATACGCATTCCGGTTCTCTTTGCCGAAGTAATCCTTTAGCGCATCGAAGGCCACACGCAGACGACGAGCCTGTTGCTCGCCCGCGTATTTCGTTGTTCTCTCCGAATGAATCATTTCGTCGAATCGCGTGATGTGCTTCATGGCGCGAAAGTTCACGAACGCAACATCATATTTCGCGCATTCCAGGCCAAGAAATGTCGCCAGGAATGTGTAATGGCCCGCAGCGGCAATGCGCTCCAGGACCCGCATCAGCGTGTGACGGTTGTCCCGCAGAAGTTTACTAAGCCTTAGCGCCGTTTCCTCATCTTTAACACTGTCTTTGCGCTTGTTCCACAGCGCCTGACAATACCAGGATGCGACCTGTTCACCCCTCTTTTCAGCCGCGATCAAATGCCGGACATCGCTGACCAACATCCTGTTGTTCTTCGCGCTATTGCACATACGACAGAGAAGCTGAAACTCCGGCCTATGCACAAAGCCCAGGGAGATAGGCCCGATGTGATCGGCGGCGCATGGCCCAGGATGGCCGTTGACGCACGACTCCTCTTTCAGGGCTTTGTCGCTGCGGACTAATCCCATGAGCCGATCCGCTGCCACCCAATCCCCTTCGACCCAATACTCGAATACTCTCCGGTCGGTGGTATATGACTGAAGATTTTCCTTGCTTCGACCAGGATCGGTCTTGCTCCGGCAGCAGAGATTGAATGAATGAAATCCCTCCAGTCTGTCCGGTGCATTCGACATGGCTCCCGGACTCAACGTGGAAGGCTCCTGCGGCATATATTTTTCTTCGATCCAGAGGAGCCACCTCTGTAACTCATTGGGTAAAACAGGCGTCTTCACCGTTGAAGTTTTAAGCAATAACGGCAGGCTCTCAAATGCGTGATCCCCGAATTGTTCGACCAGCCGCGTAACAAGGCTGGTGATGTGTTCGAGCGGATCGACTGGAAAACTCTCATCGATGAAATCGAGCTTCTTAATACGACCAAGCAGTGTGGCCGACGGATAAGCGTAGCGAATATCCATGACCCGCCCACAGTTCTTGCACGGTTTTTTCTTCGTCGGATGGATGAATTTCGCCGTTCGACTAATCCAATGAAGAGAGTCCGGAGCGATGCTGACCTTGACCGCTTTTTCCCTCCACCAGGCGCGTCGCTTATGGTGGGTGTCCTTGTGCTTTCCGGACTTCCGATTGGACGGGGCTTCCCATTGAATGTCCCCGTTATCCATATAGACATCCGGCATCCCTTTGTAATTTGGATGCTCGACGATGAAGCGCGCGTATTCGAGAAATGCCTTCGGGCCGCGCCCGTAATCCGGTTTTCTAGCCATGTTGGATTCTCATAATCCCTCAAGCAGCTGTGACCGCGTCACATCGAGTGCATTCGCTAGAACCTTGAAGTTTTCCAAGCCGACATTGCGATTTCCGCGTTCGATTCAATCCGCAGTGATCCGCAAAGGCCTCTGGGACAGACCTGTCGTCTGCCTTAACTTCAGCTTCCGCACATGCTCCCCGAATCGCACGAGAAGTTTAGGTGATTGCTTGCCACCTTTTTAGACTTTACCGCAAGAGCATTCTGGGGAATCTACTTCCAGCCTCCACCCAAAGCAGAATAAAGCTGCACAAGCGAGCGGGCCTCCTGTTCCTGGGCTTGAGTGAGCAACAACTGCGCGGCATAAAGATCTGTATCCGTGGTCAACACCTCAAGATAGCTGGTGTTACCTCCCGCGTAGCGAATCTTGGCGAGCCGTACGGCATCGGTTGCAGACTTGACCTGCTCGTACTGCTCCTGCCGCCGCTCCCGCGTCCGGCTATAGGAGACGAGCGAGTTCGAGACATCCTGCAGCGCATTCAGGATCGCTTTGCGATAGGCAAAGACCATCTCCTCCTGCTGCGCCTTCGAGTAACGATAATTATTGCGGATGCGTCCGGCATCGAAGATCGGTTCGGTAATGGCACCCGAAGCATACCAGTAGGAGTTGGCTCCGTTGAACATGGCATTCAACTGGTTGCTACCGGCGCCACCCATAGCGGTAAGCGAGATCTGAGGAAAGTACTGTGCGCGTGCCACCCCGATGCGAGCATTGGCGGCAATCAGCTTTGCCTCTGCCTGTTGAATATCCGGGCGTCTTTCAAGTAGCTGGGATGGAATCCCTACTGGAACCTCTTGCGGATGCGGCTGTTGATCGATCGAGAGTCCACGATTAATCTCTCCGGGATTTCGGCCGAGGAGTGTGCTGAGGGTGTTCTCTTCGACGGTGATTTGTCGACGCAACTCAGGCAGGTTGGCCTGAGCTCCATGAAGCAACTCCTCTGCCTGGCGGACATCGGCAAGCGATCCGGCTCCATGCCGTTGGAGCGACTGGGTGAGCCTCAGGGAATCTGTGCGTGCCTGGATCGTATGCTCGGTGATCTCCCGTTGCGCATCGAGGCTGCGAAGCTGAAAGTAGGCTTCGGCGACGCTCTGCACCAGTGTCGTTTCGGTTGCACGCTGGCCCCATTCGCTGGCAAGAAGCTCCGCACGCTGCGCCTCGGTCTGTCGGCGATACAGCCCCCAGAAATCAAGGTTCCATGCCGCCGATGCGCTCGGCCCGCCACCGCTGAAGAAGGAGTTGGCGGGTGTTCCATCGTTGTTGTTGCCGGCAAGGGACTGCGGAATCTGCAGCGCGTTGTAACCTAAGCTTCCGCTCACCGAGGGATATTGCTGCGAACGGGTGATTCCCAACTGCGCCTGCGCTTCGAGCACACGCTGGGCAGCAACATGGAGATCAAGATTGTTTGCAAGCGCCTCTTGAATCAGCTTCTGCAACACCGAATCCTGAAAGATCGCCGCCCATTGTTCGTCTCCGAGGGAGTGTGAGGCGGCGGCAGGAGCGATATCGGGGGCCTGCGCCTGGCTATAGTTCGCGGGCACATCAGCAACCGGCCTTTTGTAGTTCGGTCCGACCTTGCAACCGGCCATCCCCAGTGCCGAAACAAGGGACAGCACGCCACCCATATAGAGGGCACTCCGTTTCATACGTCGAGCTGGAGACATCTCTGAACCCTTCTTCCTTACTGCGCCTGCACCTGAACATCCTGGCCATCGCGCAGGAGGTCGCTGGGATTGGACACGAGGACATCCGACGCGCTGATGCCGCTCAATACCTCAATCTCTGTGCCCATATCACGGCCAATGACCACCGGCATCATGTGGACCTTCCGGTTGTTCTCGACGGTGACGACATGCATTCCAGACTGGTCGATAACGAGCGCGCTCGTCGGAATGACGAGAGCGCGCCGCTGTGCCGTCAGCGCGAACTTCACCTGCGCATACATTCCGGGGAGAAGGGAACCATCCTTGTTGTCCACCTGAACCTCGGTGAGCATGGTTCGGGCGGCGCTATTGAGCGCGTTCGCATTACGGATAACCGTACCGGTGTAGTCACGTCCCAGCCGTTCCTTGATGATGACGACCGTCTTGTCCCCGTCCTTCACATTGACTGCCTCCGACTGAGGCACATCGACCTGAATCCGAAGTGTGCTGCTCTGCGCGATCGTAAACAGCGGCCTGCCTGCAGAGGCGTTGCCCGTCGTGACGAGGTCGCCGCGTTCGACATTGCGGGCCGTGATGACTCCGTCGAATGGCGCCACCACGCGCTCGAAGCTCTGCAACTGCTCGAGCCGACCGACGTTGGCCCGGTTTGCAGTGACGTTTGCCTGCGCGGCCACGATATTCGCTTCTGCTGCTGCCATATCGGCTACACGCGCATCGTAGGTCTGCACCGCCTCATCGACGATCTGCTGCGAGATGGCTTGCTCCTGTCCCAGAGGCATATCGCGCTCTTTCGTCAGACGGGCAAGCTCGGCATTTGCCTTGGCCTGCTGAAGAGCCGCATTGGCTTGCTTCAGGGCCGCCTCCGATTGCGCGAGTGTAGCCCGCGTCTGAAGGAGCTGCTGATCTACTTCAGGCGAAGAGATGATAGCGAGAACCTCACCGGCCTTTACCTTGGAGCCTATATCGACGTTGCGGCGGTCGATGTAACCCTCCGTGCGGGCATAGATGGAGGCGGTATAAAGCGCCTCCACGTTCCCCGGCAGCATCAGCTCCGATGTGGGACCACCCTGCACAGGATGGATAATCGAGACGATCGGATGCGTGGCCGGAGCCTCCAGCGTTGCCGCGACGGCCTCTCGATGGCTTGCGATCTTGGGGATCGCGCCGATCGCAAGAAGAACGAGAAAGACCACACATCCGATAACAATCGCACGGCCTCGCCGCGGCGTCTGGTTGCGTGCTTCCCCTAAATCATGTTGCTGCTGCGTATCGATCATGCGGCCTCCTGTTTCGAAGTATTTCCGTGAATGAGGATGAACATAAGAGGAACAAAGAAAAGCGTTGCAAAGGTCGCCATGCTAAGGCCACCGATGACGGCACGCGCCAGAGGAGCGTTCTGCTCACCACCTTCTCCCATGCCGAGCGCCATCGGGAGCATACCGATAATCATGGCGCAGGCAGTCATGAGGATAGGCCGCAGGCGCGTATAGCCTGCCGTGATTGCCGCGTGGAACACTGTGCTCCCTTCGTCACGAAGCTGATTGGCGAAGGTTACGAGAAGGATCGAGTTGGCAGTGGCCACACCAATCGACATGATTGCTCCCATCAGGGATGGAACACTGAACGTGGTTTGGGTAAGGAAGAGCGCCCAGACAATACCGCAGAAGGCTCCCGGTAGAGCGCAGATGATGATGAAGGGATCGATCCAGCTCTGGTAGTTGACTACCATCAGGAGATACACGAGCATCGCCGCGAACGCCAGTCCAAGCCCGAGCCTGCCAAAGGCTTCATTCATACTCTCTACCTGGCCGCGAATCTCGATGGTCGTTCCGGCTGGAAGGTGGGCACTCTCTTCCTTCACGATGCGGTTGATGTCGCGTGCGATGGAGCCCAGATCGCTGTCCTGAACATTGGCAAAGACGTCGAAGACCGGAGCCGTGTTGTGATGGTTGATGTTCACAGGCATGATCGAAGGCGTCAGAGCCGACATATTGCTCAGAAGCTCGGTGCGACTCTCCACGGTGTGGATGGGGACGGGAGTATTTTCGAGTGCATTGATCGAATTGACCTGATACTGCGGTGTCTGGGCTGCTACCGTATAGGTAATTCCCATCTTTGGATCGAGCCAGAAGTTAGGCTGCGCTGCGGCGCTTGAGCCGAGAGAGATGTAGATGCTGTTGGCTACATCCGCACCCGTCAATCCAAACTGTCCTGCGCGCACACGGTCGATATCGAGGTGAAGGTCAGGACCGTTCACAACCTGGTGAATGTGGACATCGACCGCGCCGGGAACGCCAGCCAGCTTTTCTCTGATCCGGCGGGCGACCTCGTAGTTCTCGGGATCATAACCTTGAACCTGAATATCGACAGGCGCGGGCAGTCCAAAGTCGAGGACCTGCGTGACCATATCCGCCGGTTGAAAGAAGAACGTAGCATCAGGAAACTTCTTCGGCAGTGTGGAGCGGAGGCTCTTGATATATCTCTGCGTGGGATGGTGGTTTTCGTTAAGCGAAATCAGGACTTCACCATCAGCACTGCTGATGCTCGAACCGTCGCCAAACGCGTAGTTGAAGGGATCAGGCGCAATACCGACGTTATCCATTACCAGGTCGATCTCATTGGCTGGGATAGTCTGCCGAATCTCCTGCTCAACCTTGCTGATATAGACCTTGGAGGATTCAATGCGGGTGCCGGGCCTTACACGGACATGCAGCTTGATCTGTCCTGCATCCACCGACGGGAAGAAGTCACGTCCGATGAACGGAAGCAGGACAAACGCAGACAGCATGACAGCGATGGAAGCAGCGAGAGCCGGTCGGCGATGCTGAAGAAAGGCTTCGAGCGCCGCAGTGTAGCGGTTTTGAAACACGGCGTAGGCTTCATTGAACTTCGTGTTGATCCGCCGAAAGAAGCCGGGCGCATTCTGGTTCGGATCGTTATGGACAGCATGTCCTTCAAAGGTATGCTCGGCTCCAAGCAAGTAGTTGACGAGCACAGGAACAAGTGTGCGCGACAGGAGATACGAGGCCATCATGGCAAAGACCACGGCAAGCGCCATCGGCGTAAAGAGGTACTTGGCGGGTCCCGTAAGAAACACGACAGAGACAAAGACGATGCAGATCGTAAGTGTCGAGACAAAGGTAGGCGTTGCGATCTCAGACGCGCCGATGAGCACCGCCTCGCGTAGAGGCTGTCCCTCCATGTGGCGGTGAATGTTTTCGATCGTGACCGTTGCATCATCCACAAGGATGCCGATGGCGAGCGCAAGACCGCCGAGGGTCATGGTGTTCATCGTCTCGCCGAGCGCGCTCAACACGATGATCGAGCTGAGGATCGACAGCGGGATGGAGATGGCGATAATGAGAGTGCTTCGCCAACTGCCGAGAAAGAGGAGAATCATGAGCGCGGTCAACGACGCTGCAATGACGCCTTCGCGGAGAACTCCAAAGATCGAGGCCTTTACAAAGGTGGACTGGTCAAACAACTGCGCAATCTGAAGCCCCTTGGGCGCAATCGCCTTGGACGCCGGAAGGACAGAGTTCTTGATCTGGTCAACGATATCCAGTGTCGAAACCGCGCCCACCTTCATAATGGTGAGCAGGACAGCAGGTTTCCCGTTCGCCCGAACGACATTTTGCTGGACGGACCATCCATCGCGGACATGCGCCACGTCGCGCATGTAGACCATAGAGCCATTGACCTGCCGTATGGGTACATTGTTGAGATCGAGGGCATCCAGCGGGCTCGCATTGGTGCTGACGGTGTACTCCGTGTTGCCGACCTTGGCCGTGCCCGAGGGAACCGTCAGGTTTTGCGTGTTGATCGCGTTGGTTACATCGATGGGCGTCAGTCCCTTAGCCAGCAGAGCGTTCTGATCGAGATCGACCATGATCTGCCGTGCAACGCCGCCATACGGGGCAGGCAACAGGGTTCCAGGCACCTTGGAGATCTGCTGGCGGACGCGGAATAAGCCGAAGTTGTAGATCTCCGATTCGGAGATGGTGTCGCTTGAAAGCGCCATCTGAATGATCGGTACAGTGTCAGCGTTGAACCGCAGAATCCAGGGCGGATTGATGCTTGGGGGCATGCGGAACCGGATCGCGTTCACAGCCGCGCCAATCTGAGAGATTGCGGTATCGATATGGACCTGCGGCTGAAACGATACCTTAATGACCGAAGCGCCAATCGTGGTCTGCGAATCGACGGACTTGATATCGTTCACGTTCGCCAGAACAAATTCGCTGAAGATGGTGACGCGCTCCTCCATCTCCTTTGGCGAAAGGCCGGAGTAGGTCCAGATGATCGTCACCTGGGGAATGTCGATGTTCGGGAAGATATCCGTCGGTGTCGTAAGAAGCGCGGAGATGCCCAGGACCACGATCAGGATCGATACGACAAAGAAGGTATATGGTCGGTTGAGGGCCAGGCGTACAATCCACATAAGCGATGTTCTCCAACGATAAACTCGACGGTAACTATTTCGATGAGCGTCTAAATAGTTTGATTCAAATTCTTTCGTTGAACATCTGTTGAAGTATGAAAAAGATCAGCGGGTTGGAAGTCGCGGAGATTGGCAGAGCCCTAGGAGATCCGAATCGTCTCTCGATTTATACGCAGATCGCCAATCATAAAGAGCTGTATTGCGGTGAGATTCTCGAAAAACAGATCATTACGTCTGCTACGTTGTCCCATCATTTGAAGGTTCTGTCGGATCTGGGACTCATCACGTCGCGTAAAGAGGGGCTCAACGTCTACTATCGGGCTATCCCCGAGAGACTGACAGCGTATGTCCAATATCTTAGCGGGCTCGCTGCCGACCGACGATGACTCCGAGTCCTATCGCCAAACCTGTGGAGGTGCATGTGGCACCGTGCAGGATGTCTGTTAATGCCCAACGGGACTCCCTTTAGGAGTCCCGTTGTTATTGCCGATCCACTCGGCGCTGTTAAACCTCCTCAAGTTGCTGCGGAGACTGCTGCCAGTAACGCTGCTCCAGATGTTCCCACTCCAGGGCAATCAGGGTTCCCTGCGCCCTGTGATCTTCTATCCAACGCTCCAGCAGCTCGAGGCAGGCATGATCGACGTGATGTAACCGGGACATGTCCACGTGCACGACGGAACCGGCGGGCACCTGCTCCAATGCCGCGGAGATTCTGGGGATGCGCAGGAACGTTGCAGCACCTGCCAGGATAAGCCGCTTTCCTCCCCCCTGCTCGTTGTCCTCGAGATAGACCTGCACATGGGTTGCTCTCCATAAGAGCTGGATCACAGAGAGCCCCACACCCACAAGAACGCCGGTCAACAGATCCTTCGCAACGATGGTCAACAGCGTCGCAGCATAGATCAGCAGAGGAATGCGGCCGAAGCGGCCGAGTTTTTTGATCTCTTCAAGACTTACCAGCCTGGCTCCGGTGTAGACAAGGACCCCGGCCAGGCTGGAGATGGGGACCATCCGCAGCAGGCCGGGAAGGAGCGTGATGAAGAGGAGAATCCATACACCGTGCAGGATCGCAGAGCGCCTCGTCTCGGCCCCTGCCTGTACATTGGCGGAGCTGCGGACGATAACGCCCGTCATGGGCAACGCTCCGGCCAGGCCGCACAACATATTGCCGACACCCTGTGCGGTAAGCTCGCGGTCATAGTTCGTCTTGACATGCGATTGCATGCGGTCCACGGCGGCAGCGGAGAGAAGAGTCTCCGCGCTGGCGATAAAGGCCATGACGAATGCGCTGCTCAGTATCACTCCCCAGGGCACGTTTCCGAAGAACGCCATACTGGGAAGATCAATTACCGTCAGCAGGTTGGAAGGCACATCGACCCGCTTGACGGGCACATGGAAGACCTGGGCAACCGTCGTTGCGGCGAGAATGCCGAGCAATGCGCCCGGCAGCAGCCTGAGCTTTTCAGGACGATACCTCTGCCATAGCATCATGACCGCGATCGTAATCAGTCCAAGCAAAAGAGCGAACTCCTCTCCACGGCCATCGAGAGGAAGAATATCCCGCGCGGCCGCGGTGAACATGCCGATGAAGTTTGCCGGTCCGCTGCTGCTGGGCTTGTGGTCCAGCATGACATGGAACTGCTGCAGAACAATCAGCAGCCCGATGCCGGCGAGCATGCCATGGATCACTGCCGGGGAGATAGCGCGAAACCACTGCCCCAGCTTCAATAATCCAGCGATGATCTGGAAGAGGCCAGCGAGCATCAGGATCGGACCGAGAGCAGAGATGCCATAGTTCTGCACCAGCTCGAAGACGACGACCGCCAGTCCTGCGGCCGGGCCGCTGACCTGCAGCGGCGACCCGGCGAATGTACCCACGACGATGCCTCCAAGGACGCCGGTGATCAGGCCCTTTGCAGGAGGCAGGCCGGAGGCGATCGCGATACCCATGCAGAGCGGTAGCGCCACAAGAAACACTACGAGCGAAGCGGAAAAATCTTTTCCCCAGTTTTTGAATGCCATGCTCATCTCCTCCGTTACAGTTCCAGCTTGAGTAGTTCCAGCGCTTTGGGAATGCGGTGCCGTTCCAGGCAAACGAAGCGCCGTTGCTCGATATCGAAGGCCTCGAGCATGCCGCTTGCGATGTCGTAGGTCCATCCGTGCAGGACCAGTCGACCGCTTTGTAGACGGGCAGCGATGTAAGGGTGGGTTCTGAGGTGGCTTAGCTGTTGCACAACATTAGCGCGGGTCATGGCGCGCAGGCGATCATGCTCCGTCGCATGAAGGGGCAGCGAATGTTCTGCGAGTTGTCTGGCCGATTCGGTATAGCGCAGCCAGGCTGCAACGTTCGGTAGGTGCTCCAGATGATTTCCATGCGTGACGGCCTTCATCGCACCGCAATCGGAGTGTCCGCAGATGATGATATGCGGCACATTCAGAACGCAGACCGCGTACTCAATGGTGGCCGAGACACCGCCAAGCATTTCGCCGTAGGGCGGGACGATATTGCCCGCATTACGGCAGATAAAAAGATCTCCCGGGCGGGTTTGCAGAATCATGTCGGGAACGACGCGCGAATCGGAGCAGGTGAGAAAGAGGGCTTCAGGCTGCTGCCCTGAAGCCAGCTTTTCAAATAAAAGCTTTTGCCGAGGAAAGACTTCGGCGCGAAAAAGTTCATACCCCTGTACTAAAGAGTCCATAGAGCTCTCCTTATGACGCGAAGAAGGCACACGAATGCGTCGGTCTGCATGACACGCGCATGCGGGCACACAAAATCATTCATGCGATTACAGCGGAATCTGCAAGGGTAACTTGCCGAAACCCAAGTAAGACGCAAATTGACAGCTGAATTTAGAGGAGGGAGAAGAGAGCAGGCGGACCGCGAGGATAGATAGAACTTAGTTCGGAAAACGGTACATATGCAGCAATGTTGCCTCGAGGCAACTGCACGAAGTCATCCGGGAGAGATAGACGAACAGGAACAGCAGGCAGGGCCGCAGGAGATACAAGACTCAGTCGCGGGTGATCCTGCTTGGGTAAAGTCGATGCATGGTCGGAAGTCCAGCGATCGCCCCATGCGCTCTCACTGGCGGATGCTTCTTCTGTACGCGTACGCGAGCCTGCACGAGCCGAGCGATGCGGAGCATGGGGACGAGGAATCCGGGCATGATGATGCATGCCATGTACCGCAAACCCTACAAGCAGGACCTGCAGGATGCCGAGATAGATCAGGTTGTGTGCACGTTTCCAGAGAGTCTGCATGGGCAACCTAGTATCTGTCGATTCGGGATTCTTATGGACACAATAGTACTTTAGCTATTGGACGCGAGCGGGAACAAAAGGTCGAGAAAATTGATGTGCAGTTGTTGCTCAAGCTTTGAACTAGTGGAACCAGGTCATTGTTGCAATCCTTGACGTCAGGCGTGATGCCTCTGACCGGGCACGACGTTGAGTCAGGTGTTATAGCAATGCGATATGCCAATAGCCTTTGCCGCATCAGGCGCATAACCTAGCTAGCCTGGCTGCCTAGAGGAGTCATTGATTTTATTGGGTTTATATGGTGGGCACAGCAGGATTCGAACCTACGACTTCCACCGTGTGAATCCACACTTAACAGAGCTAAATAGCTCAAAACAGGGCCTCAGTCGCCGCTAAGATCCCTGTAAAACCACCCAAGACGAGGGTTTTGTGTCCTCAGTGTGTCCATTTTGTGTCCTCGTCCGGTTCGTACCATTCGCAGGTCCCAATCAATTACTCTAATCCGGAAACACCAAACGTCGAGAAACTCTGATTGGCCGCGATACTGACACTGTCAGGACGAAGATGGCGAATCAGTACAACGTCTGCTCAAGCAGCTTAAAGCGCGTGTGACGTGCCAGACACTTCGCGGTTTTGCTGGAATCGATAGACAATCGAGTGCTCGATAAGACGTAGTGAAGGCGGTGGGAAGAGAGACGTGGAGATTAGCGATGGTGGACGGCGAGAAGGTTCTGCCAGCCTACCTTGCTCATACGAAGACGTCGGCCGTCGGTAAGGATGACCGATCCTTCAGACCGGCCTTCTCTCAAGATTTCGGTGACGCGCGTGACATTCACGATAGCCGAACGGTGGATGCGCACAAAAAGCTTAGGGTCAAGCGTGGACGCAAGCTCTTTGATGGTTTGCCGGAGCAAATGGCTCTTCGGGCCGACGTGCAGACAGGCGTAATAGTCCTGCGCCTCGATCCAGTCAATGTCTCCGACATTCACAACCGAATCTTTACCCGTACCTGTCGACACGAGAATTCGCGAAGGGTATTCCACCTGCGGGGCCAGTAGGTGTTGGAGGCCCGCAAGTGTGGACATCCACTGGTCACGCGTCTGCAGAGCCGTGCGAGAGGCGATTCTCTCTCGCACACGTGCCAGGGTTCCTTGAAGCCGATTCAGCTCGACAGGCTTGGTTAGATAATCGAGAGCGCTGACTTCGAATGCCCGGATTGCATATTGATTGTGCGCCGTCACAAACACCGTGACAGGCATGTTTGTGATGCCTACTTGGTCGATAACATCGAAGCCATCACGTCCGGGCATCTGGATATCGAGAAATAGGACGTCGAAGGATCCCTGCTTGAGGGTAGTGATGACTTCTTTCCCTGTGCGGCATTCGGCCTCGACAACCACGTCGTTGTCACTCGCTAGAAGAAACCGCAAGCGCTCCCGCGCTAGCGGTTCGTCGTCGGCGATGAGGACTCGTAGTTTCATTGTTCGAACGGAATCGCGATGGCGACTTCGAAGCCACCGCCTTCCATCGGCAAGGCCTTCATCTCAAAACGATCGTTGTAGAAGTGAGCGAGGCGTTCGCGCGTATTGCGAAGACCGATGCCGGTGCCACTCGTAGAGGCTCTTGGGCTACCACCGCTGTCGGAAACGCGCATCCGTAGTGTGGCACCCTCTCTTCGAATGGATGTTTCGATGATGCCTTTCTCCTCACACTGGGAAATGCCATGACGGATGGCATTCTCGATGATCGGTTGCAGAAGGAAGCTTGGGACGAGGCCGCTCAACGCTCCCTGGTCGATCTTCATGTCGACCCGGAGCCTGTCCGCAAAGCGCACCTGTTCGATGGCGAGATAGTTGTCGACGATCTCCAACTCTCGCGACAAGACGACCTTCTGCGGGGCCGTGTCTGCCAAGGTAGTCTTCAGAATGACGTTGAGATGCGCAAGCATTTGCGACGCCTCATCGCAACGACGGAGGTCGACCAACGTGGTGATGGCATTGAGCGTGTTGAAGAGGAAGTGCGGTTCCAGTTGCATCTGCAGAGCATGCAGCTGTGCTGCCGCGAGCTGACGC
>DASWOV010000001.1:0-2779 GCA_036398595.1 Granulicella sp. | reverse complement strand
TCGGGAAAGTCGGCGCTGACCGAGGTCTCTTTCCAGGCATCGAGATCATGCTTCACGGTCTCGAGTTTCTTGTAGGCGAGATCGAGGGCGATCTTTCCCAGCACGAGGTGGAGCGGCGGATCGTCTGATTCGACGGCCTTGATGATGGCTTCGCCGGCGCGAACGGGGTCGCCGGCCTGCTTGCCGCTGCCTGCGTGCGTCTGCTGGCGACGCTTGCCCGCGGTCTCATCGTAGTCGTGGATGACGGTCTTTGATTCGAGGATGGACTGGCCGGACCACTCGGTGCGGAAGGGGCCGGGCTCGACCACGATCACCTTGATGCCGAGAGGCTTGACCTCGATGCTGAGTGACTCCGAGATGCCTTCAACGGCGTACTTGGTGGCGTGATAGTAGCCGGTGGCGCCGAAGCTGACCAGGCCGCCGATGGACGAGAAGTTGACGATGTGTCCGCTCCCCCGCGCACGCATGCCGGGAAGCACCTGCTTGGTAAGATCTACGAGGCCGAAGAAGTTGGTCTCGAACATCTTCCGAACGGCTTCGTCCTCGCCTTCTTCAACCGCTGCCAGATAGCCGTAGCCGGCGTTGTTTACGAGCACGTCGATCTGCCCGAAGTGCTTTTCGGCCTGCTCGACGGCGGCCTTGATCTGCGCTGGGTCTGTTACATCGAGCGGGAGTGCGAGCGCGTTAGCCTCATGGCCGGCGACCAGCTCGTGTACCTCTTCCACCTTGCGCGCTGTGACCACCGCGCGCCAACCGCGAGCGAGCACCAACTTCGCCAGCTCCTTGCCGAAACCTTTCGAGCATCCAGTGATAAACCAAACGGGCGAGCCCTGCTGTGTCATCGTGTTCTCCTTGTACTTCGATGCAGGAGAGGTGGAATTTATGCGGGCCAAGTGGTGCCAGGCCATCGCTGCCCGTCAGCCCGTGCGTGGTGTTCAGCGAGTCTCTCTGTGAACGCCAGATGACTTACTAAAATGTTTTGAAGTGAGGTGAAGGCGTATGCGGCGGGTGGATCGCGTGGTCCTGCCTCCAGGTCGTCCTAACAGGGTAGGCAGCAAAGCCCCACGCGTGTGCGTTGCAGGTACTGACCCGAAGGCTCACACGCCAATCCCCTCGATCGCTGACTGTAAGGTTGGCGAACCTCAACAAGAGAACGAGCTCTCCCAACGTGTCGATCTGACGCGGAGGACGGAGTTTGCTCAGCACGGAAGGAATAACGATGGCGAGCACACAGACGGCAGGAACGGTAGCGGGGTACTTCGAGACGGAGAGCAAGGCAGAGACGGCAATTGATGCGTTAGAGGCTGCCGGCTTCAAGTCGAGCCAGATTGGTCTGGCAGCAAGCGGCACGGCGCTGCCGACGTCAGAGACGGACGGCGATTACGGAACGGCGAGCTCAGCAGGGACGACGACTGGATCGCACACGGGATCGCTTGGCGGATCACTGGCAGACGCAGGGTCAGCGATGCGATCGAAGATCTCAGGCGCGGCGGACACAGCAGCGCATGAAGGCGGCGGGTTCTGGGGCAAGATAAAGAACTTCTTTGATGGCGAAGGCGCGGAGCCTTACGCGGGCGAGCAGAACGAGGGCGAGCTGGGTACGCGTGAGATCACGACGGCGGGCGGCAGCACGTCTGCATACGGCAGCGATGATCTGCATGGATCGCTTTCGGATCTTTCGCTTCCGAACGAGCATGCCAGCTACTTCCGCGACAAGCTGAGCGGGAACAACCAGGGATACCTGGTGACAGTTTCTGCAGCGGAACGGATTGCCGAGGCACGGGAGATCCTGGAGCGCAACGGCGCGGACATTGGCACGGATGCGGCGAGCTTTGTAGATACGACGGCAAGCGCTGGCGGCACGTCGGCAATGGCGGCGGATACGCTCACGGGCGCGCAGAACCTGAAGCTGTATGGAGAGGTCCTGCGAGTTCACAAAGATCGTGTGAGCCGGGGTGAGGTACGAGTCCGTAAGGAGATCACGACCGAGACACGAACGATCGAAGTGCCGGTGACGCGCGAGGAGCTGGTGATCGAGCGGGTGCCGGTCTCAGGACAGGCGGCGGTTGCAGGTGATGAGGCGTTTGCCAATCAGGAGATCCGCATTCCGCTGAGCGAAGAGCAGGCGAGTGTGGAGAAGCAGGCCGTGGTTCGCGAGGAGGTTCGTCTGGGCAAGCGTGAGGTTTCCGAGACGGAGCACTTCGATGAGACGGTGCGGAACGAAAACCTGAAGGTAGACGACGAGACGAAGGTCGGACGCTAACTCCAGCTCAGTACGACGACACAAAGGGGCGGCCTGCGGGCCGTCCTTTCGTGCGTATTGGTGGCGGGAAAAGCAGGCAAGGAGGTCGAGGCAAAGCTGCGCGGGCTTTGGCATCAGATAGACGGTAGTGCTCGCGCTGCAGCGGTTAGGGGCACTACCATCCGGATGGGGCGTGGAGCGAAACGTGAAGGGAAGAGATGCGGGCATGAAGCCGAACTTTTTATCTGAGCTTGAAGAAGAGTTGAAGGCGAGCAGCGAGGGAAGCCAGGCTACAGCGCCGGTGAAGACCAAGATCGGGGTGATGATCGAGGACCCGATCAACCGGCGACTGGTGGAGGGGGCGTCGCTGCACCTGGAGCTGACACCGGTGATCCTGTCCGAGGAGATGCTTGACCGGGAGACGATGCTTAGCCTGGAGGTGGTGGTTGCCGACGTAGAGATTGCGCTGCGGGTCCACGAGGTGCTGGCGGAGAAGGCAGAGTCAGGGGACGGGTTTGTGCCGGCGGTGATCGGGGT